>CAWGFF010000011.1:0-139696 GCA_963821765.1 uncultured Acidobacteriota bacterium | reverse complement strand
ACAGGGCAAAGAATCCTATGTTCAACCGAATAATCCGCTTCGTACGAGGGTCTCTTCGATCGGGCCATCGCGTGACCGTATCCCAGAAAAAAAAGAGTCCGGCAAGCAGGGCGTCGAGGCCTAGCAAATTTTTCCCTGTCGTAGCTCCCGCGTACATACCGATACCTGTCCAAGGGTCGAAAATTCTACTAACTCCGGGAAAATACTTGTCGAGCACAATGGAAAGTGGGATCAGCAGGTAAGCTAGGCGTCGAAGCACCGTACGCAGGGCATCCAACGGTCGCGGATCGGACAATACGACTAGAACCGCAAAATAGACGCCGAGATCTCGAAACCACCGCTTCAAGGCGACGAGTGGGAAGTCAGACCAGACGACGCTGATCAGGGCGAAAAGAAGAAACGCCGTCAACGCAAGGTTGCGCGCAAAGAAGGTATCCCATTTGAAGGATCGCGACATCAGGATGCCAAGCGCGGCTAACATTAAGCCGAAAAAGATAGTGCGATCTATGGGATTCCCTTCCTCCATTGCTTGGACCTGCGACCCCACCTGAACACCCAGCCATTGGGAAGGCAGGCGCGACCCCATGATGAACATCCAAATCAAAGGCACCCATAACGCTGCGGAAACGCCAGATTCCTTGCCGGGGTCCCACCAAAACAGCGCGACAAGAAGGACGAACCAAAGGATCAGCGCTAGGAAGGGAGGCATCGTCTCACTTCATGCATGGTTCGCTGATTTCGCGGGCCAGCATGCACCGCTCGCCGGCAGGGGGACCGGAGATCGGCGCGTAGGTCCGCTAGAATTGGTGAGTCTGGCTGGTTGGCGATCTCCTCGGATTCCAGCTTCGGAAAGCCTGCCGTGACTCCAATCGACGAGTTCATCACGAATCGATCCCAGTCGCCATTTTTCCGGCGGGAACTCGATCCGCGTAAAAAGTGACCCGATCCCCAGATCGGCTGCTGCTGAGCTGTTCAAAAATCGAGTCCATGATTCTGGCTGTAAGTAAAATTTCACGATAAGGAATGGGCACGGGAGCGTCTTCGCGGATCGAACGGTAGAAGGACTCAATGAGATACTTCATCCCCGAATCCATGTGAAAGTCGCTGCCCAAAAAAAGCCGCGCGTTGTTAAAAAAGTTGCCCAAATGCTGCTTCGCAAAAAGTACAGGGGGAATGAAATGATCTGCGTAGCTCTTGAACTTCTGGCCGCGAAGCTTGATTAAGATTTCGTGGTCCTGGTCAAGAATGAGGCCATTCTTCGGACCATAGACCCGAAGCTCGTGGATGGCAGGCCTTATTTGCGACGAAAACGTGAAATACGCTGTTGTTCCTGCTTCCTCGCTGATGATGACGCGGAGTTCATCCACGATTTCGCTTTCGCCTGCTTGTTTCAGAAGCAGGGCTCACAAAGCCGTGCGCGATCACGTGAGGGGCATCGCCAGTCAGAAATTCTGCGATTCTGGCGACCCCGTGGCTGATCACATTCTGGAGCAACTTTCCCGGTAATCTCCGTACCCAATGGTTCTTGTCTCCAAACAGCGCGTGGGCGTAGCTGGGATCGCCAAGATCGTAAGAGTAGTAACTCTCCATATGGACGGCAGGGCCGCCCAAATAGCCGCTCTGTACCAAAGCTCGCATGCGGCGCGCAACATGGCTGAATTGGTCGTTGTGTCCTACCGTTAGCTTGACTCCCTGTCTTTCCGCCAAGGCCACGAGATGTTGCGCTTGCTCCGCATAGAGCGTAAATGGTTTCTCAACATATACGTGACAGCGGTGCTCCAGGCAAAATTTGGCAACATCGAAGTGACTTTCTGCCGGCGTTGTGATGTGAACCACATCCGGTCGGGCTTTCTCCACAAGTTCTGCCAGATCGGTGAAGTAGGCTCGAACTGGAAAACGCTCGCAGAGCTGCTTGGCCATCAGCGGCTCACGGTCACACACTCCAACGATCTCGCATCCTTCTATCCTACGAATTTGCGAGGCGTGGGAATCCGCAATCTTGCCGCATCCCACAATAGCGACCTTAAGCATGCCGTCCATTCCGTCCACAGGCTTCCACGTACCGTCGCAGTCCCTCCGCAGTTGACACTCTGGGCTTCCATCCCAACCGGCTCTTCAGCTTCTGGTTGCTATAGCGCGTCTTCTTCCATTCCGCGTGCCAGCGCTTCCGATTAAAGACCGGTGGCAATTGCCCTTCTGACCATTTCGAATATTTCTCCCATAAATAGCAGAGCGCATAACTAATCATGTGAGGAACATATATCGACTTGAAGTGCCTGGCGTTCTTCTTGTAGCGGCGCAAAAACTGCCGGCTGGAGGGCAGATCGTCGTCCACGACGTTGAACGCCTCGCCGTCCACTCCTTTGACCAAACCAGCCAGCACAATCGCCTCTGCGCAGTTATCAACGAATGTAAAGGGGATCGTGTTGGAACCACCGAGATGCATGTAGGGTCCGAAAGCACTGATACCAACCCGTCCCGTGATGTCACTCTTGGCCGCGCCGTACACGCTACCAGGTCGAACCAGGACGTAACGGATTCCATGATTCTTGCCGTACTCGGTGACGATCTGCTCTTGTTTAACCTTCGCGAAGCAATATGCCTCGCCACGGAGTTCCGGATGTTCTTCGACCGGGCACGATTCGTCCAGGAGCCTTCCGTTTGGCTTCTCGCAATTGGAATACACGGCGAACGAACTGACGAGTACAAATCGTCGCAGATGGGTGCTGCGCAGACAGCCGTCCAGAAGATTTCGGGTTGCTACGACGGAATTCAAGAACGCATCCGGGAAGGACTTCTCTCCGGTCCCAGCGGCCAAATGATAGATGACGGCCACATCCTTGCTGGCTGCTTCACAATCCTGGCGTGACAAAAGATTGCCGGTTATCAGTTCGACTCGCACCGCCGGCGGTTGACGCTCGATAATTTCTTCAATCCCAGACAGGTCGCTCGTCGGTCGAACAAAACAGACAACATTGCGAAATCCGCGATCCAGCAGGGACTCTAGCACCCGGGCCCCTATAAAACCGGCCGCGCCGGTTATCAGGATCCGGTCGTCCGGGCCGACTATGAACCCACCATTGACAGGCGACCCCAGGTCTTGGTTTACGTTCGGGGTTGCGGACGCATTCATCTCCGAGCCTCGGAGGGAACACTGTTTTCAACGCCGTGGTCAATTTTCATGTCAACAAAATCCGTCGAACGTTGCATGCTCCCTGGATCCGACTTTCGCGCGTTATGGACGCGCAATCGCATTTCAGGAAGATTATCGCACTGATCAACCGCGAGCTTGACTCGGACGGTTCGCGGTTCCATCGGGTCAATTTCAAATCCCGCAGCTCGACGGTTGCGAAACCACGAGGTAGCCTGACCCGCGGTGGCAAACCATGCGCCGCGAGTCTGGAGCTCCTGGATCAAGTCACGATAAAATTCGCCCCACAATCTTTCCGGGGCGAGGCTGCGATCGTGCCAGTTGACCGTAAGAGTGCCTCCAAATCGGACGGCATTTTCCAACATCGGGGCAAGGAGCGCCTTCGCTTGCCGTGGAGAAAGTGCGAGATGACTGGGGTAGAACAAAGCCGTGTCCATCACGTGGAGCGGCAATTCGAGCAGCCGAGTCACTCCGAGCGGCTTATATACCTGCGTTGTGCCGGCGCGATATCCCACCGTTTCGTTGTAGCCGACCGTTGAGTCGTAGGCCGCGCCAGCTTGCTCCAGCACCAATGGCGATTGTTGGTCAAAGTAGAGCCAGTGCATGCGCACGCCGACTTCAGAGCTGGACGTAATATTTCGAATCTCTTGCAGTTCCTGCCGCCCTTTGGCGCTATCGAGCCAAGCATCGATGCCGTGCAACCCAACTTCGCAACCCGCAGCTGCGAGTTTCCGGATCGCATCGGCGATATCCTGAGCTCCGTAGCGGGCGGCACGCATCGCGGGCGCCGCGCCATCGGATTTACGTCCCGGTTGGCCGCTGAACGGAATCACAAAAAAGGTTGAGTGCAGGCCCTTTTCCATTTCCAGATAACGATCATCGAACTCGCGCCAGAAATCTTTCGCGACACCCAGGTGAATAAACGGAAGTTTTAAAGCCGCCGCCCAGTTCCTGAACAGATTTTGAACAGTCATGTGTCCGCAAATGAGCTTCAACAAAGATCCCAGCGTCGCGCGATACAGAAAACCGAATGTGGTGTGATCCCATTTGTGCTGGCGGATCGCAGGATGGTCAACATCGTGCGTCAGGCAAGCCACGAATTGATAACCATCCGGAACTGGTGGAATCTCAGCCAGCGGAATTCCACACTCGACGATCAGATCCCTCAGCAACGCGATGTGCAGCTCGAGCGCCGGGACACTGGCGTTGACGGGCGGCTGGCCTACTGTCAGCAATGTACGAACCTCGCCAAATAAGTCATAGCCGATTCGCGCCAGCACTTTGTTTCCCGAGTTCTCCAAGTATGCCGCGGACTCCTGAGAATCCTCATCCGTCAGGCGACTGTTTCCTTTTTCAGGAAACGTGATTCGTCACCATAGATTGGAATTCGGTTTCCCTGGTACGAAAAGCTGCAGTCAGCCCTACCCTTGCGGCCATCGTGGATTATCTGTGCATCGTCAATGTGCAACCTTCGACCGGCGTAGTGCAGAACAAGTTCCGCAGCTGGGTCGAGTTGACCTTCTCCTGCACTAAGCACAACGTCGTAGTGCCGATCGCTGCGATAAAACTCCCACGGAGTTTTGAACAGCTCAAAGAACTCCCGGGCGACATCATGATCGGCAGAATCTGCGATTACACCTATCAACCCATGTACTCCTAGCTCAACGCCGCTACAGGTTCCGCATGCGCCCGCAGCCATTCCTCAAATACGACGAGACTGAAAAGGATTTTATGATTGTCGTTTTGACCGGAGCGATGTTCTTCGTAAATTTGCTTCACCGCGGAGGGGCGCAGGTAACGATATATCTGGCTGTCTCCATCCAACAGAATCTCTTCCATCTTCTTTCGCGCCGTACCGCGAAACCAATCATCCACGACGTTCACGCCAAATCCTCTCTTTTTCCGCTTCAGGATCGTGGCGGGAAGAAACGCTTGGCAGACCTGCCGATGCAGCCATTTTCCTGAGCCATTGCGGACTTTCAAGTTCGACGGCAACCGTTCGGCATATTCCACGATCTCTTTATCGAGAAATGGCACGCGTACTTCGAGGCTGTGAGCCATGGAAAGTTTGTCCGCGTACATGAGGAGCTCATCGGGAAGCGTGGATCGCAGTTCCAAGAACTGAAAGCCCCCAAGTTCATCCGTCTCATTCATGAGCGGCGCCAGATCTTCCCAGGCAGCGAGAATTTTGTCGCCCGGCGCAGGAGGAAGGATTCCGTCCTGAAACAGTCCATCGATTTCGTTCTCCGGCAGAAGCGATAATACGTTCTGATACCTCTTCATCCGGTCCGGAACGTCCAGCGAATGTAGACCTCTTTTCAGCATTTCATTGCGCGGCAGCGCGGATATGACGGAGCCAACGGCGGAGCGCACCGGTCCCGGCAATCCTCCCCACAACGCGCCGTACCGCACTCCGATGTGGCGGCGGTAACCGCCGAATAATTCATCAGGCCCCTGGCCAACCAGCGCGACCTTGACGTCCTCCCGTGCCCGCTTACACACAAAATACATCGGGACAATGGAGGAAGACGCAATGGGCTCTTCCAAGCTGGCGACTATATTCGGGAGGGCGTCCTCAAAGGTCGCTCTGTCCAGCATTACCGCCGTATGTTTTGAGCCAAAAATTGCTGCGGTTTCGGCCGCATCTTTCAACTCGTCGTCCGTGTAGCTCGAACCGTAGCCAACCGTATAGGTGTGCCACGATTTCCCGTAAAGATTCATGAGGGCGAGCAGCAAGCCAGAATCAACGCCGCCGCTGAGCAAGAGCCCGAGCGGCACGTCGCTGAGCAGTTGTCGTTTCACCGATTGCTTGTAGAGTTCCAGCAGCTCTTCTCTGGCTTCGTCAACCGATTTCAATGGTGAAAACGGCTTTGGCTCATATTGATACCAGCGGCGCAGACTGTAGCTGCCGTTTTCGAAGACCAGCATGGTTCCCGCGGCCAGTTTTCGAATGCCATTAAAAATCGTGAAAGGTGACGGCGTGTAGCGATACCGCAGGAAAAGATTCAACGAAACCGGATCGACTTCAGCTTTTTCGTTCGTCGCCGCGACTACAGCACGAATTTCCGAGCCGAAGGAGACACGGTCTCTATCAATCTTGTAATAGATCAGCTTGATTCCGAACGGATCCCGGGCAATAACCATCCGCTGTTTGTGCACATCCCAAATCGCCAGTCCGAACATCCCATTGAGGTGGTTAAGTACGTCGTCGCCCCACTGCTTGTACCCGTGGATAATGACTTCCGTGTCGGATTTGGTTCGGAATACGTGCCCCAGCCCTTCCAGCTCGCGCTTCAGCTCTGGAAAGTTGTAGATCTCACCGTTGAAAATCACCCAAACGGATTCTTCTCGATCGGACATGGGCTGATGTCCGCCTGCAAGATCGATGATTGAAAGTCTGCGAAACCCGAACCCGAGTGGTCCCGCGACGTAGTAACCTTCGTCGTCTGGCCCACGATGGCTGATACTCCTAGTCATCCGCTCTAAATCTTGGCGGAGCACCGGAGCCCGGCTTCCAAAGTTAAATTGTCCGCAGATCCCGCACATAAGCTTGGCTAGTTCCGTCCTACAGACTTAGATTCGGAGTTTTGAGTGTTCCGATACAGCAGGAAGCAAAGGCTGCGAAACAGCTGCGACTGCGCCCAGCGATGCATCGGTACATCGTCCCAACCGAGAAGGAGCTGCCGGCTGCGAAAGGAGCCGTCGGCCTTGTGCCATCCTTCCAGATTTATGACCTTCGACATAATCTTGTCGAGAGCGGGAAACCGGCCTTCCAACAGGACTCCTACGTTGATGCACTCCGCATAATCATACAGTTCCCGTTTGTACACGGTCATTCGGGGCCGGCGCGAGAAGGGCTTGGGTAATCCTTGCTCATCAAACAGATTTTTGACGTAGTAATCGACGCCGCGTTCGATTGCCTTGGTGCAGTGCGGATTTCCGGTAATGGCTTCGATCTTTGCAAGAGCTTTCAGAACAAAGCAGGTATGGAAGTGGTCGATAAAAAGGCGATCTTCGTCCGTCGAGTAAGGCCACGACCCGTCCGAATTTTGAGCTTCTAGAACAAACGCGAGATTCCTGTCCGCGATCTTGCGGTAGCTTTCGTCCGAGAAGTCAACGGAGGCCGCCGTCAGCAGAAATGCGCGGTATGCGCTCGCGTTTATGACGCCACTGGAATTTTCGGGTCCAGGCTTGTAGTAAACGGAAGAAGCATGCGCAGAAGTTTCAACTTCGTTGTAGTCCAGAACTGCGTGCTGCGCGATCGAGCGCATTATTTCCAGCCATTGCGGGTCCTGTATCGATCTGATAGACCTCGCGAAAGGCTTCATACACGTAAGGCACCGTGGTTATCAGCGGAGTCGCCTGCCACATCGTCCCGCGTTTAGTTTCCCAATTGAAAGGATATCCCCAGCAGTAGTGCTCAAAGCCGGCCGACCGGGTTTCCTTGAGAACTTCCAGAAAATGCACCGCCCGCTCGTAGTATTGCCGCTGCCCGAGTGCGCGGGAGAGGAATGCAAAACCCATCGCATAGTGAGCATCTGCGATGGGGAACCTCTGCCGTTTCCAGAAGAGTTTGCGCGCCGATGGTAAAAAAGCCTCGCTGAAGATCATGGGAGAAACCGCGATCGTTCCCAGAAGCGGCTTCCTGTAATACAGCGACTTCGCGGCGCGCGCTAAATCACTTGCGAAAAAACTCTGATGATCGTAGGAAGTCTCGCCGAAGCGATCGAGCCACTTCGTAAAGCGGAGAACGTCCGCCTGCACTTGCGCAATTTGAGTTTCGTTCACGATGCTGGCGTGTTCAACGAGCAAAGAAACACCTATTCCGGAAGAACTTTGAACTTATCGATCGGTTTAAACGTCAGCAGAGATTTCAGAATGACGGAAAGCTTTTGCATCTGCTCCTTACGATGAAACGCAATGAGCTGCTTGGAAACGGGTCTGTTCACCCGGCGCAGCATCGCCCAGCCGTAACCCAGCCCGAGAGCCAGTCCGTCCACAATATAAGGAGGTTTGGACAGGCGGTAAGTGACGCGAAATAACTCCCAGAGCGGATGACCGCCCAGGTAGTAATCCTTCTCTCCGTACGAAAAAGACGAGGCCAGTATGCCGCGCTCGGCGGTGCCCAAATGCCTGTAATGGAAAAATGACTTTTCGCGATAGGATCGCGTCGTCCAACCCATCATACGGGCCGTGGTGACCGCAATCCAATCGATGCCTCCGGCCTTATTCGCAAAATATCCGCCAATTTCCTCGAAGCATTGGCGCCGGAACACCTGGCACTGGCCGGAAACGTGGTTTTGTCCTTCAAAACTGCTCGTTTCCGAACTGTAGCCGCCTTCCTCTCTGAAAATTGTCCCGGCGACTCCCAGGCGAGGATCTTCTTTGAACTTGTTCAAGAGAAACTCAAAATGATCCTCGTCCAACCCGACGTCTGAATCCAAGTTGCCGATGATTTCATACTGAACGTTCTTCAGCCTTTCCTGCCCGGCATTGAATGCATGAACTTTCGCCGCAAAATCTCGCTCTTTGCGTACCGGACGATTAACGACCTCAATCCAACTGTGGCTGGCGGCATACTTCTCGGCAATGCTCCCGGTCGCGTCCGTGGAACCGTCGTTCACGATCACCCATTTCACCGGCAGGACCGTCTGACGAATTACCGACTCGATCGTCTTCGCGATGAATGCCTCTTCGTTTCGAGCAGGGGTAACCAGAACATAAGGCGGGAGGGAAACCCGTTGATTCATTTTATCCTCACTCATACTTCCAACCGCCATGCCGCCGAGAACGGCGCAGGCAATCGGGACGTCTGCCGCTGACCTAGTCTATTCCTGGGAAATCCGGGGTGCGGTCTGCGCTTCGAATTTCTCCGCGTGCTAGTTAACCCCTGCGTGGCTGTTGTGCGTACACTTCTGAGCGCTCCGCGGTGAGCGACTCGTCATATACCTCTTCCGGTTCGTACACGACGACGTGGCTGCCACGATTCGAGAACTTCATCGGTACGCAGAGCAGATTCTTGAGCCGCATCCGCAATTCGTTACGCCGTTCAGGCGGCACGAAGAACAGCATGAAACCGCCGCCACCGGCTCCGAGAAGCTTGCCTCCCAGCGCACCGGCGCTGCGTCCTGCCTCATAAATTTCGTCGAGGTTTGTGTTGGTGATTTTTTGCGTCAGGGTTCTCTTTAGCTGCCAGCTTTCGTGCAGCAAATGCCCAAATTCGTCCAGCGATCGATTCGGATTTGTGACGATGGCCTCGGCTTCGCCTACCATCTGATACATCAGGTCCAGCTCACGCTTGCGCTGCGGAGTCGTTCTTATCTGCTCTTGCGCAATCTCCGAGGCCATTCGGGAAAATCCTGTGAAGTAGAGCGCGCAGTGTTGCTGCAGCGCCGCCAATCGGTCTGGCGACGTCAGGACCGGCTTAACCTCGAAACTGCCGTCTATATTGAAGTTGATACGGTTGAAGCCTCCATACGCAGCGCTAATCTGATCCTGTGAGCCGACTGCCTCTCGAATTACTTCCTGCTCTACCTGGAGAGCATCGGTAGCGAGCGCGTGCTTATTGCGCATCTGGTCTTTGAGCGCATAAAGAGCCAGCAGCAGCCCTACCGTAAACGCCGAGCTCGTTCCCAAACCAGTCCGCGCGGGCAAATCAGCAACGTGGTGAATCTCCACCCCTTCATCCACTCCCATATACTTCAGGCACGCCCGCACGGATGGATGCTCGAACGCATCGTTTTGGGTAACATTTTCAATCCGCGAATACGAGACGCGGCTGTGATATTCGAAAAATGGCGGTAATCGCCGGCAAGTGATGTAGCAGCATTTGTCGATCGCGGTGGATAGCACGGCACCGCCGAACTCACGGTACCAGATCGGATAGTCGGTGCCGCCGCCAAAGAACGATATGCGGAGCGGAGTGCGAGTAGTTATCATGTGCTTCGTTTCCTTTTTGTCTGCTGGATGATCGGGGCCGGTGCGGCGCTCTTAGCTGGCCGCAGGCGCTGTCGAAAAGGAGTCAATGGCGATCCCTTCCCGCTTCAATATCTGGCGAATCGCATCGAGAAGCGATGACGCAGTGATATCAGCGGTCATCGGGGCTTCGGAGATGCGTGCTCTCTCGCTGGAAGTCACATCTGTCGCAATCACTCGAGCCGTCTTACATCCAGCGTTACGACCAGCCTCCACATCGTTATCGGAATCGCCGATCATCCACGATGCTCGCAGGTCAATGCCATGCAAGCGCGCAGCGCTGAGCAACATGCCTGGTGCGGGTTTCCGGCAATCGCAGCGAGGCTCGATGTCGTGCGGACAGTAAAACGTTGCATCAATCTTGGCTCCGGCCCGGGCCAGTCCGCCGCTCATTCGTTCATGCATCTGCTGGAGGTCCGCCTCCGTCATCAGCCCTTTAGCGACGCCGCGCTGATTGGTAACGACGATGACCGAAACCCCTGCGCGGTTTAAAAGCGCGATGCCTTCGGCGACTCCGGGAAGAATATGAAAATCTTCCCAGCGGGTTATGTAATCGCCCTCCGGGGGGCTTTGATTGATGACCCCGTCCCGATCCAAGAAGACCGCTCGGCTCAACGCGCAATACCTCCAATCACGAATTTGGCGAAGCCGCCTGATAAAGACTCTGGCAGAGCGTCTGCGCCCGAGCATAATCCTCGGGTGTGCCAATGTCGATGAACATGCCGTACTGCTCGAGCGCGTACACGCCCTGTTCGAGCACCCGCGGAAACACGTCCTTTTCAAAGCTCGCTGGGCCTTGCGGCACCTGGTCAAGTACAGCGCGATTGAATACATACACGCCGCCATTTACGATGCCGGGAACGGTGGCGCCGGTTTTTTCGCCGAAAGCCACGACACGATGGTTAGCGTCCATATGAACGGTTCCGTATCGCGCCGCATCCGGAACTTTGCGTACGGCCAAGCTGACCAATCCACCGTGTTCCCGATGAAATTGAAGCAACTGGCGTAAATCGAGCTCCAGAAATGAGTCGCCGTTCATCACCAGAAATTCGGACGCTTGCTTTACGTGCCCTTCCGCAAGTTTCACCGCTCCCGCTGTTCCCAGCGGTTGCAATTCCCGCGAATAGCTAATCGCAACATTCCATTTCTTGCCGTCACCGAATTCTTCCTCAATCTGGTTGGCAAGATGACCGGTACACATCACGATGCGACGGATACCCTGAGAGCGCAGCTGGAGAACGAGCAGCTCAAGGAAGGGCATGTTCCCAACGCGCGCCAGCGGCTTGGGTGTTGACGGCAGCACCGATTGCAAGCGTGTCCCGAGTCCGCCCACAAGCAGAAAGGCGGGCGTGTCTTGTTGCGCCGTTTCCAATCGCTCGGAAGTATTCGTTTCAGCCATCACGTTTGCTTCGCAATTCACTTTAGATTCCGCGATAATCACGTCGCCAGCTTTTGAATTCAAAGGGCTGCGTCCCAATATCGCAACATGGACTCCAGCGTGTGCTCGATCGAATTCACCGGTTTCCAGCCCGTGTCCTTACGAATCTTCCGCGTGCTGCCGAAGATAATTCTTTCGTCAGAGGGACGCATCAAACGCCGGACCGGCCGGACCTCCGCTTTCACACCAGACAGCCGGATCGCAGTACGCAACAGATCACCGATTTCGTGCGTCTCGGTTGCGCATAGGTTATAGGCCTCGCCGGGCTTTCCTTTGAGAGCCGCGAGATAAAAGCCGCGCACCGTGTCGTTGACATCCAGGAACGCACGCCGCGGTTTCAGATTGCCTACTTCAATCACCGGCTGCTGCTGGCCCTTCTTGATTCGAATCAGCTGGCGCACAAAATCCGAAGGCGCATCGCTGGTCTTGCCCGGGCCTGTCGTATTGAAGAGCCGCAAATTAACCGCTGGGATTCCGTAGTCTAGGAAATATTCGCGCGCCAGCAGGTCCAGGCAAACCTTGCTGATCCCGTACGGATGCAATGGCTGCAGCGGCTGCTCTTCCGTCACCGGAATAGCCGACGCCGGCACATGGCCGTATTCGGCGCTCGAACACGCTGAGACGACTACCGGATGCCGCTTGAGATGACGCACGGCCTCAAACAGGTACAGAGAGCCCATGATGTTCGACTCAAAAGTCTGGACCGGATTCGACCATGACAATGTGGGCAGGCTCTGCGCCGCGAAGTGAAATATGTGGGTCGGCTGATACTTTTCCAAAACTTGCGTAACGCGTTGGCCGTTCCGCAAATCACATTGCGCGAATCTTAGATTCGGCAGCTTCGGAAGGGAAGCAGGAGCGTCCTGTAGATGTAATCCGATCACCTCCCAGCCCTTGGCCTGCAGAAATCGGATCATGTGGGAGCCGATAAATCCCTCTGCTCCTGTTACCACTGCTGTCTTTGTCATTGGAATCGTCAAATCCTGAACTTGCGGTGGTGCGGCGGCCAGATTAAGTGCGGGAGGCGTCGCGCCCGCACTCGGCGGCGTCGGCGCGGATTCGCGCAGAGTCTATGCCTCGTTGAGGATTCCACTCACGCGGCCAAGCAACGTCTCTTTCTCTCTCTCCCAAGTATGCTCAAGAAAGACTTTTTGACCTTGCAGCACGATCTCCATAATCTCGCGGGGATGGAAGAATGCATACTCGATCTGCTGGGCCAGGTCGTAGGCGTTTCCGGGCTCGAAAAACAATAGGGAATCCTTGCTGAAATAATCGCGTATGCCCTGTGTGGACGGTGCGATCACCGGTTTTCCCAAGGCCAGATACTCAAACACGCGAGTGGGCGTATTAATTTCCGTGAAAGCATTTCGGTAGTTCGGTATCACACCCACATCGCACTTCTCGATTTCCGGAATCAGATCCTCGAGTTGCTTTCGCCCCAGATAATGAATCGCGTCCTGCAAGCCGGCGGTCCGGGCCCTCTCCATGACGCGCTGCAGGTACGGATTGGATGTGCCGAAAATCCGGAGTTCCGCCCCGGGGATCGTCTTCCTTACTCTCGCGAGCGCATCGACAGCCACGTCCAGCCCATTCCGCTCAACCAAGGATCCGTGGTACATCATTACGAAGGGTCTATCAGCGGCTCGTTTCGCCTGGCTGCCAGGCTGTGGTACGTGGAACGGGAAAATCTCGTGATCCGGTGCGTTCATGACTACCGCAATCTTCTCCGCCGGACAGCTACGCGACGAAAATATTCGTTTGCACGCGATATTCACCGTAACCGCCAAATCTGTCCGCGCGATGCTCCACTTCTCAATACTTTTCAGCAGTTGAACGCTGCGATTCGCTTCGGGGACGCCAAAAATCGTCATCATGAGTTCGGGCATCGGATCGTGCAAATCGAGAACTACTTTCGCTCCCAGCACCCTAGGTATCAATGCGCTCAGCACAAGTATGTCGGGCATATTGTGCACGTAGACTAAATCATAGCGGCGACCCAGCGAGCGCACTGCGAAGATCAGAGATGTGATAAAGATGAAGGCGCCATAGCGCAGTCCATACTCAAGCTTCCCGCGACGAGGATGTGTCAGCGGAATTCGAAGTACGTTTACGCCGTTGAGGGTTTCACGTCTGGCATCATTGCCGTGGGCAAGGCAAATCAGATCTACGGTGGCGCCTTCGCCTACCAGCGCATCCACACAGCGACGCGGCCGCGGATCGAACGGGTAAGGTGAAAAAGTCACCATCGCGACGCGCCGCCCCACGAGCCGCTTGCTGCTGGTGTTCATCGCAGACGGGCCTCTTGAAACCGATTCGACCGGTTGGGCTGTCAGTGAACTAGTCATTATCGGTGCGCATCCAGAACCGCGCACGGCGGTATTAAAAGAATCGAAGGCCGAAACAGTGAGTTCATCCCCTAGATCGAGTCGCTTCTACTTTCGGATCGCCCTGCTTCTTACGCGCTTCCCGTTCAATTTTCGCACTATTGGAGGCCCGGATGGCCTGCAAAAGCGCGGAATCATCAAACTTTCGCAGAATTTCAATATTCGGCATCACACAATGGCCGCCGATGACTCCCGGGAAGTATTTCGTGCTTTGGAAAAAACGGGATTTCTTCATAGAATGCGCAGGCTTCTTCAAAGCTCTGGCCCGCTTGATCACAGTACCTTTCAACTTCCTGCGCCCAGGCGATCAGCAGCCCGAAATACGTCGTCTCGCTCAACTTGGCGATCTCGGTCGCTTCAGGAGCCGACAAAATTCTTGGTCTTTAAACCCGCGCCCTCGAAATGCTCGGCGGCGAACTTGCCGCTGTCAGCATCCGTCGGGCCGATAAATTTCACGTAGCTCTGCAGTTCCTCCAGCATCCGGACGTGCTTGCCGCGCACGGGGCTGTGTGCCAGTGCGGCGCCGGTTCGCTGCGCCACCGCTCGCGTGGTTCCAACGGCGACGGTGCTATTAATCACCGTCAGCCGAGGCTTGAAAAGTTCGATGTAGCGGGCCGTTTCGCCGATAAAATCTTTGATCTCGAAGGGGTAGCAGACATGCAGGACGTCCACTTTTCCCACAGGCCGGTCCGGCGGCACGATGTCCACGCCGATCGTCTTGTAATGCTTGGAGAGAAGCTGCAGCAGGGGCTTACCGACCTCTCCGAGCCCGACGACGATCACGCTATTTTGTTCCTTCACTGACCGCCCTCCTTGAAGTAATGCCGAAGCTCGTGGCTACGACTGGCGCATGCGTCTGCAAGTTTACAACGGGATGGGTCGCGAAACGGAGAGGACGAGCGGGATGTGAGCGCATCCCGCACCCCCTGTAAAAATCGGGACAGGACGCCATGCAAGGGTGCGATCGAAAAACTAAGATGCTGCGGACCCAGCCACTCGAGCGGCGAAGACGGTAATGGTACTGCCGTGCGCTAAGTGGGCTCGCGCCCTTGACCTCGCTCCGGCGAAGCCTCAGAACCGATAAACACTGCTTAGGCTTGGAAAAACATCTCTAGCGAAGGGCGCCCACGGCGGCAAATTCCTGGATCTTCTGGACGACGCGCGACTGCGCTTCGGCCTGAAGCTGCGGGTACATCGGAAGCGAGAGAATCTCCGAAGCAACTTTTTCGGCGACCGGGAAGTCGCCGTTCTTGAAGCCGAATGCTTCGTAGGCTTCTTGCAGATGGAGGGGAATCGGGTAGTGGATGCCAGTGTCGATCTTTGCCTCTGCGAGGTGTTTCTGAAGTCCCTCGCGGTCTCCCACTCGCACGACATACAGGTGATGGACAGGACGCGACCATGACGGGCAGTGCGGCGTGACTACGCGATCCGCCGATGACAGCATCTGGTCATATCGTGCCGCCGCCTCCTGGCGCTGGCGATTCCACTCCGCCAGATGGCGGAGCTTCACGCTGAGCATTCCCGCTTGCAGGGAATCCAGCCGGCCGTTGTAGCCCTCGATTTTGTGATAGTACTTCTTCGTCTGGCCGTGTTCGCGCAACATGCGTACTTTGCGCGCAATTTCTTCGCTATTCGTCGTGATAGCGCCGGCTTCGCCGCACGCCCCAAGGTTCTTACCGGGGTAAAAACTGAAAGCGGCCGCGTGGCCCATCGATCCCGCTTTCTTCCAGCGGTTTTCCTTCTGCGAGAAATACTCAGCGCCGTGTGCTTGGCAAGCATCCTCCACCACAATCAAGTTGTAGCGACGAGCCAATTCCAGGATGGGATCCATATCCGCGCACTGCCCGTAGATGTGCACCGGCACAACAGCGGTGACGGGCGCGCGATACTTTCTGTGATAGGGCTTGCCGGTCTCGCGGTCCAGATAGCACTCTCGCTCCAGATATTCGCGCAGCATCGCGACGTCCATCGAATAAGTCTGCTCGTCGATGTCAACGAAGTCGGGCCTCGCGCCCGCCTGGCTGATCGCTTCCGTTGTAGCGATGAAGGTGTGTGGAACCGTGACGACGATGTCGCCGGGTTGCACGCCAGCCGCCATCAAAGCAAACCGTACGGCGTCCGTGCCGTTCGCCACGCCCACGCAATACTTCGCATCGCAGAACGCCGCGAATTCGTTTTCGAAATTCTCCACCATCGGGCCGCCGACGAATCCCGCGGTCTGCAGAACTTTATGAAAAACGGCCGTGAGTTCCGGCTCCAGCTGCTGGTGCGGGGTGATTAGATCTAGAAAAGGAATCTTCTCGGTAAGAGACATTATGCGATCCTCGACTTTTCGGTAACGTACCGCAACAGCTTTGCGGGATTTCCTGCGACGATTGCGTTCGCCGGCACATCCTTGGTCACTACGCTTCCGGCGCCGACGATCGCGTTCTCGCCGATCGTGACGTTTGCCAGGATCGTTGAACCCGATCCGATGGAAGCTCCCTTCTTTACAGTGGTCTTTTCGACTTTCCAGTCCGCTTCGGTCTGCAATTGGCCATCAGCAGCCGTCGCCCGCGGATAGGAATCATTGATGAAAGTCACGCTGTGGCCCAGGAACACGCCATCTTCGATGGTCACGCCCTCACAGATGAACGTGTGACTGGAGACCTTGCAGTTGTTGCCGACCGTGGCGTTCTTTTGAATTTCCACGAACGCTCCGATCTTGGTGTCGTCGCCCACCGTGCATCCGTACAGATTAATGAACTTCGACAGCTTGACGTTTTGTCCAAGCTTGACGTCTGGAGCAATTGACACGAATTCGTTCATAGCTGGATGATTTTCCCCTTCTGTTGGAGCGACTGGTCGGCTGCTTCAAGCATCCGCACGACATGCAAGCCGGCCACTCCGTCATTGAACGGTGTTTTGTCGTTCATAATGCAATCTACGAAATATGCCGCCTCCATCTTCAGCGCTTCAACTTGTTCCACGCGGGGAGCCCACATGTCGCCTGAGCGGTAGCTGACCAGCAGTTCGTACACACCGTCACCGCTCATCTGCACGCCTTTGTCGTACACCTTCAATTTTTCGTCGGCTTCCAGATCGTTCCAAACCATCATTTTCTTCTCGCCGCCGATCAAGGTGGTGCGCACTTTCACGGGTGAAAGCCAGTTGACGTTGATGTGCCCAATCATGTTGTTCGGGTAATAGAGCGTCATGAAGGCAATGTCCGCAACGCCGTTCAGATGGCGCTCACCGGTAGCCACCACCGCTTCCGGCTTTTCCTTGATCAAGTAATCCATGATGGAAAGGTCGTGCGGAGCCAAATCCCACAGCACATTCACGTCGTGCTGGAACAGCCCCAGGTTAACGCGCGTCGAATCGTAGTAGTACAGCTCGCCGAGCGTTCCATCGTCGATCAGTTCCTTCATGCGCTTTACGGCGCCGGTGAACAAGAACGTATGGTCCACCATGATTTTTAGGTGCTTGCGGTCGGCCAGCTCAATCAGTTCTTCGGCTTGCGCCGTGGTGCAGGTGAATGGCTTCTCGACAAACACATGCTTGCCATTTTCCAGAGCTGTCTTGGCCAACTCGAAGTGTGTCCACACAGGCGTCACTACCGCTATGGCATCGATTTCGGGCGAAGTCAGCAATTCGCTAAAGTCACTGGTGGTGGGCATGTCGGGAAATGCCATCCGCACCCGCTGCAGAGACTTTGGGCTCTTGTCGCACACCGCCACGACGCGCGAACGTTCCTGTCCATGAAAGTTCCGCACGATGTTCGGGCCCCAGTAGCCGTACCCGATCACACCGATTTTCAGCACGCTCTCAGAAGATTTATGCTGGCTCGGACTCTTCGTCACAGACTCGTCGCTTAAGCTAATCGCCATTTTTCTCCGCCTTGAGAGTTAATAATCGAGAGGAACGCACTAATGTTGCTGAAGGAAGCCAGTCAAGCCCGCGCATTAGCATTCACAAAAGCCCCGATGCCAGCCATTCCATCTGGCAGCGGTAACGAAACACTTGCCAGGGCTCTTGCGGCTTGACTGCTCTAGTAGGCGCCATCGCCAGAAAAAACCGCGCGGGGCGTTTGCAGCAGGATCTTCACATCGAGCATCGGGGACCATATTCTGGAATACTTCAAATCCAGCCGGACCATCTCATCAAACGTCGTCTTGCTTCGCCCGTGCACTTGCCACAATCCGGTAATCCCAGGCCGCGACTCCAGCAGGCGGCGCCGGTGCCAGACGTCGTAAGTCTCCAGCTCATAAGGAATGGGAGGCCGCGGCCCGACCAAAGACATTTTGCCTTCCAGAACGTTCCAGAACTGGGGAATTTCATCCAGGCTGGTGCGCCGCATGATCTTCCCGATCCAGGTGACGCGTGGATCGTTGGTAAGCTTGTAAGTCACTTTCGTTTCGCGATTGCTTCCGGCCGGCGTGGCCTTGCCGGCGATAAACTTCTTCACGTATTCCTTGTGAATTGCTGCGTCCGTCGAGGCGTACATCGAACGGAACTTTAGAAACTGGAACGGTACGCCGTACCGGCCGACGCGTTCTTGGCGGAAAAATATAGGGCCTTTGGATGTGAGCTTCACCAGAATGGCGAGCAGCACGAACACCGGTGACAAAATAAGCAGCGCACAGGACGCACCTGCAAGATCCATTCCGCGCTTTATCAGCAATGATAGCTTCTTGCGCTTATCTACCTCGAAGAGATCCGGGTACAGTTCGGTGTCAACGGGCTTCGCATGGCCATTGCCATCCCAGCCGTCTGGAAACGCGAAAAATGATATTTGAAAGCTGCTCAACTGGCTCGCCCGAAACGCCCGTTGCAATTCCGCAGTAATCTTCGCTTCAATGATTTTTACAGCGGTGCTGACTGCGCAATCGCCAAACTCGGTAAAGATCACGCCAAGTACGGCATTGTCTTCGAACCATCCAGCCACGTCCGTCTCGCGAACGCTCGCTCCCAGCACCACGGCAATCTGCTCCAGCAGAGCATCCGTCTTCTTGCTTTTCATGCTCTTGCTGTCAATGAGCATCAGCACCAGATGCTTGCGCGACCGCTCTGAACGCTTGCGTTCCCGGCTCAGAGTCTTGCGAAAATGCGCTTCGGAAAGGAAACCTACCAGCGCATTCGAGCCGTTTTCAAACGTCACAGCTTGTTTCTTCGCTTCCGATTCCGCTCTGGATTTTACGCTTGATGCATCACTCACGAGAGTTCCTCTTTGGCCGGCAATTTCTACGACGGCTCGTTTCGTGCGTTGTCTTTAATATCAACTCAAGCAGAAACAGGCACGTGTGGTTCCAGCGAATTCGCCGTTTGTGACTTTCGCGCCTTCGGCAAGGTAATGGCAGTGACCAGGGCCGAATCGATTTCGACTGCCACAGAGCGCTGCAGGAGTGTGACTGACAGAACCAGACGATGGCTGCGCCGCACTTCCGTCAAAATGCCTTCCAGCCCAAGCAAAGGACCGGATTCAATTCTTACGCGATCGCCAGCCGTCAAAAACGGCCAAGGCTGTTGCGGTGCGCCCGCTGCGGCGATAGTTTGTAGCGCCTGGATTTCAGATTCATCAACGGCAACCGGACCATTCTTGAAGCCCACAATCTGCATCACGCCCGGCGTCTTCAATATCGGAAGGCGATCCTGCGGATTAAAGCGGCAGAACAGGTAACCTGGGAACAATGGCGTGTCAACTTCCTTGATTCGGTCGGACCACCGTTTTCGCATCTTATACTTCGGCAGAAACCGCTCATATCCCTGTCCGCCTAATTGCTCGGCGACTCCGGCTTCGTTCCTCGTCCGCACCTGAAGCGCAAACCAAGGAAAAACGCCCGCCTGCTCGTTCTTTGGGCTGGAAGGCTGAGGCTCGAGTTGGATTGCTTTGTCCATCGTCAAGATGCGCTACCGCCATGAGAGTCACATTCTGACTCCCACGCTTCTATATGAGTTTTGCACGACTGTTGCCACTGCACCGACGTCTTAGGTTATTCCTAAATCTATGAACCGAAACGCCTTACTTGTGGTATTTTCTGGGAACTTGCAAGACGCCGCCGTACGGAGTCTCCTAGTTATGAACATTGCTATCCCAGAGTTGCAATTGTTTTCCTAGCCGTAAGGCATTAAAAACACAAGCTTTAATTAGACAAACGACCAACTCCTTTGTCCCGGCAAATCGGGAAGCCTCCGACTCGGGCTCGCTCGTCCGTCGCATTGAATCAGGACGACGCTGTCTTGGGCTCTCCGTTGTGCCCGTAGCCGTAGCCATATCCGTAAGTCGAAGAATAATAAGCACCATAGGCATGCTGCGGCCCGACGGCATTCAGCACCACCCCGACCACGTTTCGCCCCTGGAGCTCTTGGCAGGCTCGCTGCGCCGTTTCCGCGGGCGTCTGGCCCGCCCTAACCACAAGCAGAACGCCATCAACGAGATCCGCCAAGAGACTGGAGTCCGCAACAGGCAACAATGGCGCTGAGTCCAGGATCACCCAGTCGAATACAGGCGACACCCGATCGAGCAATGTCCTCAAACGGCCATTTGAGAGCAGCTCACTAGGGTTCGTCACTTGATTCCCGCCGGGAATGAAACAAAGATTTCCTTCCAAGCCGTGCTGAATAATCGCCAGCTCGTCAACTTCGCCCCGCAAATAATCGGTCAGGCCGGGAGATGGAGGGGCACCCAACGGGACGTGCAATCGCGAGCAGCGCAGGTCTGCGTCAATGATTAGCGCCCTGCGGTCAGGCTGGCGCACGATCGCCTGTGCAAGGTTATTGGTCACAAACGTCTTTCCCTCGGACGGAATGGAACTGGTGACCAACAGCGTGCGCAACGTCTGAGAAGCCCGCATCTGATACAGCCGCGAGCGGAGTGTGCGAAATTGTTCTGAACCGTGCGCCGTCAGCGCAGAATTGATGAACACATTCACGCTGGGATCCAAATGCCACTGCGGGTGCGCGCAATGTTTTCGCAGGTCATCGAATCGCAGATAGCCGGCGGAATGCGCAATCAATTCTTCGGTTGGAAGCGAATCCCGTCCTTCGCTATCCGGCCTGGCGACAGTTGGCATCGTTGGGCTCGCGGTCAGTGCTGCGGTCAACACACCGCCCGAGGCCGCTTGCACAGTGGCCCTTTCCTGTTCAGCTTTTTTTAAAGCTTCGTGGATGCGACTCATGATTTCCTTTCGCGCGTGGTAGCAGACGGCACGATGTTGGCCTCGCGCAGACGACCGAGCAATTCATCCAGATTCTGGAGCAGTGCTTGCGCGTCCAGAGTTTGGCTGGTCCCATTGGCGCCATGCGCCGCCAAGATAGGTTCGATTTCATCGAGCTGGAATTCGCGCGCCACTTCCTCGACGAGATGAGCCGGAACAGGGCGCAAATGATCCACGTACGCGTTGATCAACGCATGCTCGCACAGCAAGTTCACTACTCGGGGAATGCCGCGTGAATATAGATTCACGGTCTCGATTGCTTCTTTCGAGAAAATGGGCTCACCGTTGGCGCCCGCGATGCGCAATCTCTCGGCGATGTAGCCGAACGTCTCCTCGAGGGTAAGCGGAGAAGTCCGGCACCGCAGCGTAATTCGCTGCCGCAGCTGGCGCAGTTGCGGCAGCTTGAGTTTTTCTTCCAATTCAGGCTGGCCCGTCAGCACAATCTGCAGCAGCTTCTCCGTTGAGGTCTCCAGGTTCGTTAGAAGTCGTATTTCCTCGAGCACCTGTAGTGAGAGATTTTGGGCCTCGTCAACAATCAGGACTGCAGTCTCCCCCGCGCGATATCGCTCCAGCAGCCAGTGATTCAGCTTCAACAACACTTGGCTTTTGTGCCGCGATTCGACTGGAATTTCAAAATCCGCCATCATGAAGTCGAACAGCTGGCTCACATTCACCTGGGAATTGAAGACAAACGCCGTTTTGACGCGTTGCCCGTGCAGCCAGTCCAGCAGCCGATTCAAAAGCGTCGTCTTCCCGGTGCCAACTTCGCCCGTCAGCAGAATGAACCCTTTGCGATTTTGAATTCCGTACGTCAGACCCGCCAGCGCTTCCTGAATTTGCTTCGTCAGGAACAGATAGCGCGGGTCCGGATTGACGTTGAACGGGCTTTCGCGTAGTCCAAAAAATTTCTGGTACATGTTTCCTTAGGCCCTCGCCCCGACTTCCAATTCCGAATCCGCTGAATTTCGATTCGCGGTCATCTCGTGCTTTTTTTCAGAAGCCGGTGTGATCTCTGGCACCATCGCTAGTACCGGCAGATGTAACGCAAATTCCACATCTCGCTCGGTCTTGAATGAGGAATCCTTCATCTCCAGCAGAAACGCAATCCCCAGGCCGAGACCTAAGCCACCAGCCAATCCTCCTAAAGCAAACATAGGGCGATTGGGGAACGTCGGCTTGTCTGGCAGGTTCGCCGGATCTAGCACGACAAACTGCTCACCTTCCTGCTTGCGTTCCAGGTTCACGGCCTGCTGCGAGTCAGTGAGTTTTTTCTGCAGATCGTTATACGAATCTAGCGCCGTCTGGTAGCCGCGCGTCAGTTCCTTGTACTGCTGCTCGACAGCCGGGCTTGATTGCACGCGCGACTGATACAGATCGATCTGTTTCCGGATTTGTTCCTGCTCTTTTGTCTTCGCGGCAATCATCAGGTCATCGTTGTGAAGTTGCGCGCGGAGTTGTTGGATCTGGGCTGGCTCCGTAGATGTCTTGAGGCCCTTGTTTGGGGAGCTGGCTTTGTTCGGGCCGTCGCTCTCGGCGATTTTTTTCTGCAGAACAGCAATGTCGTTCTTGGCTTTGATCACATCGGGGTAATCATCGGTGTAGCTGGACTGCAACGTGGTCAAGTGCGCCTGCAACGCGATGAGCTGTTGTTCCAGTGTCTCTGGATTGCGTCCGGTCTGCGACGATATCCATGCCGACTCTTGCTGCGAGAGCAGCGATTCGTTGAACGACTTGTCCTGTTGCGCGCGCGCGAGCGCCTGCGTCGAGGCATCCAGCTGTGACGTTAGCCCGGTAAGCAGGTTCAGATTCGTCTGTTCGTCCTCAGGCAGTTCACCGATGTGCCGGCTTTTGAAATTCGGCAAGCTTGGCGTCCTGCTCGTCCAGACTGGCCTTGGCGCTGGTCAGCTCCGTCGCCAAGAATTGCGTCGTCGTTTCGGAGTGCTCTTGTCGCAGGCGGAGATTCTGTTCGATGAACATCGAAGTGATCGCGGTGCAAACTTCCTGCGCGTGGCGTGGATCGTCGAGCGTGACGGCAACGTAAAATCCTGGCAGTTGCCCGGCGCGCGTCTCCGTCATCGGCGCGATCGGTGTTATATCGATCGTTTTCTGCAGGCGTGCAACCAGATCGTCCATGGACATCCGGTTGACGTCTTCCGGATACAAATTGAATTGCCGGATGATCGGCTCCAGGCGTGAACGGCTCAGGATCTGCTGTTGCATGCTGGAAAGCCGCTGATTGATGTCCGAGGTATCCAGCGATTCCACAATCTTTTGCGGAACGGTCGGCTGTTCGATGATCACCAGCGTCTGCGACTTGAACTTGTTGGGAAGGAATCGAGACACTCCATAAGCGAGTGGCCCTCCCACCAGAGCCAGCACCACAATAAGAACCCAGCGGCGCCGCAGCATCGCCATGTAGTCTGCAGGAGTCAATTCACGCGTAGCCATTCCAGCCTCTTTCGCCGAGTTTCGGCGCGATGACCATTTCTCAAAACGGGATCGGTTGCTTGTGCAAATTCAAACCAAACATGATCTGATTACGAGTTATGTTCGTTGAACATGTGCTGCCAACGCATCCACTCGTGTTGCCGTTCTGATACTGCAGCTGATAGTTGGCAAAGATATCGAGTGAGCGTCCGATGGTGTGCGCTACATTCACTCCCGCAAACCAGTAAGAATAACTCTGGGCTACCGACGTAGCCCGAGCTGACGGCAATCCCTTTATTGCGCGAATATCCCGCGTTGAGGTCGACGTTGAACGTTCGCGAAACCCGTTGGCTGTATGTGCCTGTCGCTATGTCGGTTTCCGATCCCGCCAATACGCCCGATCCGCCACTGACGCCGTGATTGTACGTAGCACTGATTAGCCCGCGCTTAAGCTGGTACTGGAGCGAAGTATTTAAAGTCCAATATAGCTGCGATGTCGAGGCCGTTCCTGTGGCCGTCGAACTCGTCGAGCTGGTAATGGGGAAGGTAGATGACGCGAATTGAGGGCCTGCAGAGATCTGAAAAGCCAGTTTGCCTGTAACCCGCCGCGCGTAGGAGCCCTGGATCGTATTCAGATTCAACGATTGATCGACATTGCTATACCGAAACGCGCTGAAGTTGTAGGAGACTGCGACGGTGTTCTTCCGGCTGATTTGATAGTTGTAACCCGCCTGAAAAGACGCATCACCGTAATTCAAAAGGTTGTTGTCGAAATAGTGCAGCAGGGAATACCCGCCTACAAACGTCAGTGAAGTCCTGGACGTGAGCCTGGTATCCAATTCGACAGCGGAAGCGTTTGCGAGATTCTGGCCTTCGGGCGTGAGAATCGATTGCCCCGGTGTGAAGCCCGATCCTACACCGCCGCCGGTACCAACGCCCGGCAATCCAGCCCCAGCCGTGCCAGCGAACCCGAACGATGACTCCGGCAAGTAACTCAGTTGGTCAAATACGGACAGGGTTGAGCGGCGGAACGAGTACTTATCTTTGAAGTTGAGCTCTTGGACAACCCCATTTGTTGCACCGCTATTGCCGGTGGAGAACATGCCCCCGCCGGTGTAACTGAGCAACATCTCGGATTGCCCTGAGATTTTATGAATGTCTACTCCGCCTAACAGCGAGGTCCACGTGCCCCAAGAGCCATTTCCTGTCGAGGTAGATCCGGGGTTGGAGTCCACAGTTTCTGCCAAAGCCATGCGCGGCTGCCAGTAGCTATGCTCGAGCGCCATCGTTCCCAGTGACAGATCCTCGACACCTGTGAGCGATCGCGTGTCGGGTTGCACGAGCTGCGGATTGGGCGCTTCGTCTTCGTCTCCGTTATCCGCTCCGGAAGCTAGCGGAGACCGAATTGCCGGTATCGGCTGACTCGGCTGCTGCCCTTCCTGCTGATTCTGCGGAGTATCTCCGGTCTGCTGTGCACGTGCCGGAGCGCAACTCAGCAGCACGAGCCAAATCCCGCCAATCGAAATGTGTTTCATGGCACTCATGTGTTTTTCTACGGCACCACGATCGTATCGCCGGCTTTCAGCAAAATATCTTGCTCGGGTTTCTTGCCGCTGATCACGTCCTTGTAATTAAACGGGAATTTGGTTTCCTTCCCATTTTCGAGCCGGCGCACAAAAATGCTCTTCACCTTCGCGAACTGCGTGAATCCACCAGCGCTCGATAGGGCTTGCAGCACCGACATGCCAGGGATCAGCGGGAAAGCTCCGGGACGCGTAACTTCGCCCAGAATGTACACTCGCTGGCTATTGATCGTCGTTACGATTACCGTCACCTGCGGGTTGGTCACATACTTCTTCAAGCTCTCCGTTATTTGTGCGGCCAATTGCGCCGGTGTAAGCCCTGCGGCTTGCACGTCATTCAGCAACGGGAGCGAAATCTTTCCGTCAGGCCGCACCGGCACGATTCTTGAAACGTCCGGTTCTTTCCATACGTTGATGTCCAGCACGTCTTGCGCGCCGATCACGTAATTAGGATCGGCTGTTGCCGATTTTCTAACGGTGTCGTCGGGCATGGCCGGGACGGCTGATTGCGCCGTCTGATGGGAACCGGACGGCTCCTGACCTTTCGCTGGCACAACAGCCAGCACCAGAAAAACCGCCAAATAAAATTGCCTTCCTTTGAACATCTCGTCTCCTGCGTAGCTAATCGGCTTCAGAATCCTGCACGCCGATTTGCTTCAGTTTATAAAGCAACGACTTGTAGCTAATCTGCAATTCCTGCGCCGCTCGCTTGCGATTCCAGCGGGTGTGTCCGAGAGCCTTCAGAATCAGCTCACGTTCCGCTTCGCGGGAAGCGGCTCTGGCTGCGGCCTTCAGCGAATAACCTCGTTGTTCAGGAACTTCCAGCGCCGGTGGCTCCGGAGCCGCGGCCAGTTCCGCGATGGCAAGCTGTTCATCGCCGAGAGCAACAATCTTTTTCACTACATTCTCAAGTTCGCGAATATTCCCTGGCCAATCATGGTCCAGCAACATTCGCAGAGTCCGCGGGCTCAAAGAGGGGCGCTGCCGTCCAAACTGTGCCGCATGCTTGCTCAAAAAGGATTCCACGAGTATGGGAATATCTTCGCGGCGCTCGCGCAGCGCCGGAAGGCGCAAACAGACCCCATTGATGCGGTAGTAGAGCTCGGTGCGAAAACGTCCCGCGCGCATTTCATCGTCCAGGTTTCGGCGGGTAGTGGAGATCACGCGCGCGCCGAGCACTCCGCGTTGCGAATCGGCATGTCCATCTGGCAGCGCGTACAAAAGATTTCGTTGGCAAGCGGAGTCCAACTCGCTGATTTCATCGAAGATCACGCTGCCCGCAGCTCCCAAACTCGAATTTTTGCTGCGGTCGGCGCCCATTCGCAGTTCGGCAGAAAGTTGCGCTGGATCCATCGCTGCACATGAAACCGTAACCACCGGTTCTTCGCAGCGCGCGGAAAGACGGTGCAGCCGTTGGGCGAACATCGCTTTCCCGGTTCCACTTTCGCCCAGAAATAAAACTGGAATGTTGGTGGGCGCAATCTCAGACACCACGCCTTCCAGCGTTTGCATCGCCGGGCACATTCCCGTGACGAAACCCCAATCCTCGCTTACCAGTACGCCCGCAGTCCCGTTGGTAGTCATCGATTGATAGCCTATCTTTCGCTAATTTGCCGCTCGGGCCGATAGTACTCCCGGATGCTTTAGCTAGGACTGCAATGCGGTTGCCACCTCGCATGGCGGCCATCAGGTTTGCCGATTAATTCACTAAGTGTTTTATTTTCAGCAAATAAACGGACTCTCATCGGTGGAGCTCGCCTTGTTTTTCAGCTTCTCTATTATAGAAATCCCATCGATGTTCCACGAATGAGCAAAATACTTTCCCTTTGTTCCCTGTGCGGAGCGTTCTTCCTGTCAGCAAACGCAATCGATCGATCTTCATCAAAAATCATATATGTTGATTCATAATAAACGAGTTAAATAGAAATCTCGAGCCGCATGCAATTGATATCAAGTTCCGACTCCTTCGCAGAGCGGAGTCGTACCGTGCGCGAAATCACCAACTTTCCGCGAGAACGCGCTAAGATGGCTTCTTGTAATGATTTAAGGTCGTTCCATATCCGGTAATACCAACAAACCTCAGGGCTATGGATTGCTCCTCCTCAAAGGTGTACGATTTGCGGGTTGTTAAAGGCGTTTTCCACCGAGCGAGCGTTCGATGAACCTCACCAAAAACCGTTCCATTTGGTTTGCCGCACTGATTGCGGCGACCATTCTCGCCGGATGTACCCGTGACCCCAACGTCCTAAAACAGAAACATTTCGCCAGGGGTGAATCCTATTTTCAACGCGCCCAATACCGCGAAGCCGCCATCGAGTTTCAGAATGCGATCCAGATCGATCCCAAATACGCTGAAGCACATTACGAACTCGCGCAGACATATTTGAAACAGGCCGACTGGCTGCACGCGTATCAGGAATTGGTGAAGACTGTCGAAATTAATCCCAACAATCTGAAAGCCCAGCTCGACCTGGCTGATTTGTTGCTGGCAGCGGGCAAGATTCCCGACGCTCGCAAGCCACGCCGCAATCGTATTGCAGAGCGAACCGCAAAACGCTCAAGCACAAACCATCATTTCCCGCGCGGACGCGGCGCAAGGAGATCTCACCAAGGCCGTAAGTGAAGCGCAAGCCGCGGTCCAGATGGATCCAGACTCGCTCGGAGACCTTTCTGAATCTTGCGGTCATCCAGGAGAAATCCAAGGATGTGAAAGGCGCGGAACAAAGCTATCTGAAAGCCGTCTCGCTGAACCCGCAATCCTTGCCCGCCCTGCTCTCTCTGGGAACTTTCTACCAGCGCCAAAAGCGCTGGTCGGATGCAGAAAAGCAGTTTCAAGCCGCGATCGCTCTGGATCCGAAAAGCGCGTCACCGCGCGCGTCCTTGGCCGGGCTATATTTAAATGAAGGGAAGCCGGATGCTGCAGAGAAATCGTTGCAGGATGCCAAAAGCGCTCTCGCGGACAATCCCGCGGGTTACCGCATGCTCGCGGAATTGTATTTAGGGCAGAAGCAGTGGGACAAAGCGCTTGCGGAACTAGCCCTCTTTACTCCGAGCATCCCAAAGATCCGATCGTCGCCAAAATGTACGCCGAGCTCCTGCTCCAGCAAAATCGCTTGGATGACGCGTCCAAGGTTACAGACGCGCTGCTGAAAAACGCACCTTCCGACCCCGGAGCATTAACACTGCGGGGTCAGATTTTGATTCGTCAGGGAAAAGCTACCGATGCCGTTCACGTCTTGGAACAAGTCGTGAAGAATTCTCCCGACAACGCCGCAGCTCATTTTCAATTGGGAATGGCATATGCCGCCACGCAAAATATGGGCCAAGCCGAATCTGAATGGCGGCAGGCTTCGAAACTCCAGCCCGGGATGGTGGAACCACTCCGTGCCCTCGCAGCCGTTGCGATGCGCCGCGGCGACGAGTCGTTGCTCGAAGAAACCGGCGGAAAGCTGATGATGCTGGAACCGCGTTCTCCGGAAGGCTACGTCTTGCATGGTCACGCCCTATTGATGAAAAAGGATCAGGCGGGCGCCGAAGCGGATCTGAAGAGAGCGATCAGCGTCGCTCCGGACAATGCCGTCGGCTATGCCCGGATGGGCGATTTGCGCGCGGCTCAAAAAAAATTCGACGAAGCCCAGAAATATTATTCCGAAGCGTTGCAGCGAAATCCATCCGCTGTTGACGCGCTGACGGGCTTGGTAAATGTCGCTCTCGAGCAGAAACAGCCGGCGATTGCGTTGCGCATCGTGCAGGATCAAATTGCGAAAGTTCCCGATAATAGCGGCCTCTACGTCCTGCTTGGTCAAGTCGAGCTTCGCAATCAGGATTCCGCCAAAGCCGAGCAGGCCTTCCAGAAAGCGGCGGACCTCGACAAGAACAACGTCAACGCGTTCCTGATGCTTTCCAGCGTGCAGATTTCCCGTGGCTCGGTGGACCAGGCCATCGCGGGCTACCGCAGCGCTCTGCAGTCCAATCCGCGCGACATTCGTATCTACGTCGCGCTGGGCAGCCTGCTCGAAACGCGCAATCAATGGCAAGAGGCCGAGGATCTGTATAAAAAAGCGCTGGAAATTCAGCCAGATTATGCTCTGGCGGCTAACAATTTGGCTTACCTGATGCTGGAACATGGCGGCAACGTCAACGTCGCGCTTTCCTTGGCGCAAATCGGCCGCAAAGGAATGCCTGATTCGCCGAATTCCGCCGACACTCTCGGTTGGGCCTACTACCAGCAGGGTGTATATAACGCGGCTATTGATCTGTTCCAGGAAGCCATCAAGGCGCAGGACGTCGGTCAAGGGCGATCCAGAAAATCCCACGTATCACTATCACCTCGGCATGGCTTATCTGAAGTCCAACAATTTCGACATGGCCAAAAAACAGCTGCAGTACACGCTGCAAATCAGTCCGAACTACAGCCAGGCTGGCGAAATCAAGAAAATCCTCGCGCAATAGCCCGCTTGGAATAACTGAAGCGCGTGGAAAATCGATCCAGTCGGCTTGGCGGCTCTCGCGAAGCTTTCCGCTTCTCCGCCGTGATTTCCAGAATCGAGACCTCGCGCGACCACACTCCGCGAGAACAAACCTCCGCGCCAAATAGTGGCTCTCCTGATTCGTCCACTGAAGTAAAATGCGCTCGCCATCATGGATCCCAAAATCAAGCAAAAAGTCCTGCGGCTGCTGACCAACGGCATGTATATCCTCACCTCCCGCAGCGCCAAACGCTTTGGCGCCGCCACCATCACTTGGGTATCGCAGGCTTCCTTCAAGCCGCCATTGTTGATGGTCGCATTACGGAAAGATGGCAGCGCGTTTCAGTGCGTCGTCGAAAGCCGCACTGCCGTGCTGCACGTGCTGGACAGCGGCCAACAAGACATCGCACAGAAATTTTTCGCGGCGACCGAGGAATCCCAGGACTGTTGAACGGCGAGCCGTACTCCGAAGGAACGATAGGCGCGCCGGTTCTGGAAAATCTGGGCGCGTATTTGGAATGTAAGGCTCTGGAAATTCTCGAAAAACACGGCGACCACGCCATCGTGGTATTCGAAGTCTTGAACGCGGTGCTGCGCAGAGAAGTCGTGCCGCTAACGGTTACTGGTTCTCCCTGGCAATATGGGGGTTAGTTGACCTCGTGGGTTGCAAGTCGGACGATGCCCGACTCGACAAGATCGCGCTACGTCTAAATCAACGTCCGCGAAAAACTTTGGGATTTCAGACTCCTGCGAGTGAACTTCGCGCAAGTGTTGCGTCGACCCTGGTAACCCGCATCTATAAAAGGAATCGAGGAGAAAAGACTTCTCCTTGACTTTTTTTTAGAACTAACCGGGACTTAGTGCGCGTAGCGCGTATCGGCGCGGCTCTCCGACTCGACATGTGGGTAATGGTGCGGTCGTGCTAGACCGTCATGGCGAGATCGAGATCAATCCATGCTTCACTGCAAATAGGACCATGTCGGCATTGCTGCGAAGGTTGAAGGCGTCCATGATGTGATGTTTGTGATATTCCACATCCCCAATAGTTACGTTGAGCAATCCCGCGATTTGCTTTAGGTGAGCGGCGGGGCCATCTGTTTGCCCGTACACGGTCAAAACCCAGCCAGAGCACCGTTCCGGATGGTCTAACCCCAGCAAGCGATTTTGGGTTTTGTTTTCGATGCCAGTCGAGTTCTAGCTTAGTGTTGCATCGACCCATTGAGATCACCGAACTTATCAGGCGCTAAGCGAGACAGCGGATAACTGTCATTGAATGGGCGCATCCGATGGCGTTGTTGCTCTGCTTTCCGCAGTCGTAACTATTCTCCCCGTCTCGTCGGTGATAATAATTTGTTACCCAGGAATTGGCATCTTTAGGGGACGAGCACCGATCATGTAGATCTCGGTGGCTCCATGAGCGTCCACTTTTCCGGGTGCTAATGCAAATCGATAACCACTCTGCTTTCCGGTCGCGAGTGCCAGTTCGATAGAGCCTTTTCTTTTAGGGCCGATTTTTTTCAAACCCACTGTGGATTGAAAGCACACACGGCCGCCAGATTGCAGTGTTTGTGTTGTTGATCCCGTGTTAGCGTGAGGTCACCCAGCTTCAGCCAAGCGAGCGAATTAACGCGAGCGGTCAAACAGACTTGCGGCGACGAACGACCCGAAAAACGGTCCCGTCTTGTGCAAGGCTAGCTTACAGGCCACGATCCGGTGCAGCCGCTCAATCCACGATCCGATGGGATGGCTCCCATCGCGCTGGGACATGCGCATCTTAAAGTCCACACATATCCCTTTCTGTTTGGCGCTGTTCCTCACGCTCGTGGGCGTCCCCTCGCTCAACGCCCAGATTTCTCCTGGGCCACTTTCCAAGGCTCATCAGTCTCTCAGCGGTTCCACGCAATGCACGAGCTGCCACGTCGTGGGTAAGGGCTCGGCGGTACTGAATTGTCAGGGGTGCCACGCAGAAATTGCTCGAGAGATTACAGCTGGCAGCGGTCTGCACGCGAAGTTCGCTAACCGGGAAGACTGCGCGAAATGTCATTCGGAGCACAATGGCGAGGATTTTCATCTGATCCACTGGATTCCGTCGAAAGAAAGCTTCGACCACAACCAAACCGGATATACGCTGCAGGGCAAGCACGCCGGCATTGCCTGCAGCAAGTGCCACAACTCGGCGCACATCAGCGCTGCTGTTCGCCCGCTGATCAAGATGAGGGACTCGAACCTTTCGTTTCTTGGCTTGTCCCCCGATTGCGTGACGTGTCACCAGGACCCGCACCGCGGCCAACTGGGGCAGGCCTGCTCGCAGTGTCACAATTTTGTCGATTGGAAGGCCGCCACAAAATTCGATCACAACAAGACGAACTTCCCTCTCACGGGGCTGCACTCGCAGGTGAGTTGCCAAAAATGTCACACGGCAGCCGCGCAGGGCGGCCAGCCACGCTTCACCGAAATCCCATTCGCAAGATGCAGCGACTGCCATTCCGATCCGCATCACGGAGCCTTTCCACAATCCTGCGAAACCTGCCACACCACCGCAAGTTGGAAAAAAATCCCGGCCAGTCAGCAGTTCAATCATTCCAATACGCGATATCCGCTGCTCGGAAAACACCGCCAGGTTGAGTGTACGCAATGCCACGCTGGCGGGAACTTCAAGAAGGCTGTCGCGTTCGCGCGTTGTTCCGATTGCCACACTCCGGACCCGCACGGCGGACAATTCGCGGAGCGCAAGGACAAGGGAGAATGTTCAGCGTGTCACACAGTGGATGGCTGGAGACCTTCTTTGTTCGGCGTCAGAGAGCACTCGGTCAGCCCCTTCCCGCTGGAAGGCAAACACGCGAGCGTAGCGTGCGACAAGTGCCACGTGCTCGCGGGCGCAGCGACACGCTACAAAATCGCCTACGCGAAATGCCTAGATTGTCATCATGACGCGCACGCCGGCCAGTTCGCAGCGGCTCCCTACGACAACCAGTGTGAGAAGTGCCACACAGTGAAAGGATTCCACCCGTCCACCTACACAATCGCGAATCATGAGAAGAGCCGCTATCCGCTTGCGGGAGCGCATCTCGCGGTGACGTGCTCGGAATGTCACACAGGGGTCAGCAAAGAAGCTGACGCGAACGTTGCGCCGTTCCATTTCAACGATCGATCCTGCATTGGCTGCCACAAAGATCCGCACCACGGGGAATTCAATCAACAGATGGCCGAGCGACGACCGGACGGCGCGGTAAAGGGATGCGAAGCGTGCCACAATGTGAAGTCCTGGACCGACCTGCCAAGCTTCGATCATTCCAAAACTTCCTTCCCGCTGATCGGCGCTCACGCAAAAGTGCAGTGCGAAGAATGTCACAAGCCCGAACAATCCGGCGGCAAGCTCACTGAAGCCACTTTCAAATCCGCGCCGACGGCGTGTTCGGCTTGCCACACCGACATTCACGCCGGGCAATTCATCAAAGCGGGCAAGCCGCAAAAGTGTGACGTTTGCCACACCTCGGAACAATGGAAGCCCTCCGTTTTCAACCACGAGACGCAAACGGATTTCTCCCTGAAAGGCGCGCATGCAAGCGTACCGTGCGCCAGTTGCCATAGCGGTGCGCGATACATCGAAGGGCAACGAGTGATTTTCTATAAGCCCACCCCGCGGCAATGCGTGGATTGCCACAATTAACGACCGACCCTCCGTGGTACGGGTGATCGGACCTGCACCAAACCTAGACTGAAGTCCAGTTGTCGGCCCACGCCTCCAACGGTAGCCTTTCTAGGTTCGCAGAGTTGTGCCCAGCTCCACGAGCGCATGGCTAAACTTGTTGGGTTTACCCTGATCGTCTGCCTCGCCAGCCTGACGGTGACGTTCGCCCAAACGAATAACAAACCCTCTCGCCACAATCCGCACGGCCCCATCGCCATCCCCTGCGAAAACTGCCATACCAGCACCAGTTGGAACCCAATCCGCGGCGTTCCGGAGTTTAATCACAACGACGCTCATTACCCACTGCTCGGCATGCACGAGAAGGTGGCATGCACGCTGTGCCACACCAGCTTAGTGTTTACCAATGTTGGAACGCAGTGCGCGGATTGCCACGCCGACATTCACCGCGGCCAATTCGGCTCCAATTGCGCGCAGTGCCACACGGTCAAAGGCTGGGAGGCGCTTCGGCAACAAGTAAAAGATCACACCAATCGCTTCCCGCTCCTCGGCGCCCATGCCATGCTGGATTGCATTGATTGCCACAAAGGCGAAGCCGTCGGCCAGTTCGTGGGATTGCCAACCAGCTGCATTTCCTGCCATAACTCCGACTTTCAAAAGGCCCTCGATCCCAACCACCAAGCGCTGAATTTTCCCACGACCTGCGAATCCTGCCACAGCGTGGACACCTGGTTTGACGCCAAGTTCGACCACCTTAAATTTACCGGTTTCGCCCTCACCGGCGCGCATGCCACGCTGCCCTGCACCGCCTGCCATCTCAACGGACAATTTGCTGGCACGCCCGCGAATTGCTACGGCTGCCATGCCAACGATTACAACGGCACCACAAACCCAAATCACGCTCAGGCTGGTTTTTCGCAACAATGCCAGACTTGCCACACGACTGCCGCCTGGATTCCCGCCACGTTCGACCACAGCAAGACTGTGTTTCCTCTAACCGGCGCCCATGTGAACGTTGCCTGCAATCTGTGCCACATCAATGGGCAGTTCGCAAACGCGCCGACCGATTGCTACGGTTGCCACGCACAAGACTTCAACAAAACGACCGCCCCAAATCATGTGCAGTCGGGTATCTCGCAGCAATGCCAGATCTGCCATAGCACCACCGCATGGCAACCCGCTACGTTCGACCACAGCAAGACCTCGTTTCCCTTGACCGGCGCACATACCAGCGTAGCCTGCGGCACCTGCCACACCGACAACTTCGCCGGTACGCTGCCGACGAATTGCTACGGTTGCCATGCCAAGGATTATGCCGGCACGGCCAACATCGCAGGCGTTCCCAATCATGCCAATGCCGGCTTTTCACAAGATTGCACGCAGTGCCACACCACCGCTACCTGGTTGAATGCGACGTTCAATCACAACGCCACTTCGTTCCCACTCACCGGCGCCCACACCACGGTGCCATGCGCCACTTGCCACACGGACAACTTCGCCGGAACGTTGCCCACAAACTGCTACGGTTGCCACGCCAAAGATTACAGCAACACCGCCACGATCGCGGGCGTGCCCAATCACGTTACCGCCAATTTCCCTCAGGATTGCACGCTGTGCCATTCCACTTCGTCGTGGTTGAACGCCACTTTCAACCACAACACCACGGCCTTCCCACTGACCGGCGCCCACACCACAGTGCCGTGCGCCACTTGCCACACGGACAACTATGCCGGCACTCTGCCAACGAACTGTTACGGTTGCCACGTCAACGACTACAACAACACCGCGACCATGAACAGCGTTCCCAATCATGTGACCGCCGGATTTCCCCAAGACTGCACGGTTTGCCACACGACCTCAACTTGGCTCAACGCTACCTTTAATCACAACAACACGCCGTTCCCATTGACCGGCGCGCACGTGAGCGTGCCCTGCAATTCGTGCCACATCGGAGGAGTTTTCGCCGGAACTCCGACGGATTGCTATTCCTGCCATAAGGCGGATTACACCGGAACGACCAATCCAAATCACGCCGCGGCTGGATTCCCAACAACCTGCGCGACTTGCCATACCACCACGAGCTGGTCCGGAGCTACATTCAACCACACATGGTTCCCCGCGAATCACGGCAATGCGAACGGCGTCTGCGCGACTTGCCACACCAACCCCAACGATTATTCGGTCTTTCAGTGTACGAACTGCCACACCGCCGCGCAGACGAATCCGAAGCACTCGGGCATATCGGGCTACGTCTACAACAGCATTAACTGCTACCAGTGCCACAAAAATGGTGGTGGAGGATGACCCACCGCACGCTGTTCTCTCTCATAGGAATGCTCTGGACAATCGCCGCGATGTTCCCTGCGCCGGTGTGGGCGCAGCTCGCGAGTCAAAAAGCCACGTTCCGCGTCAAGTACATCGCCCAGGGCGCGGTGTACCTGGATGGCGGTCGCGCCGCCGGCCTGAAGGAAGGGCAGAAACTGATCGTCGAACGCGCCGTAGCGCAACCTGCTGCCAATTCGCAAGAGTCTCCGGCGCCACCTTCGGGTATCGTCGCAACACTTCAAGTAATTTCCGTGGCCGCATCGTCGGCCGTATGCGAAATCGTCGCTTCGACGGAAGAGCCGCAGATTGGAGACGAAGCGCACCTTGCTCGCGAAGTCGTGAAAGAGGAGCAAGCGCAAGCTCAGCAGCAGCGATTGGCCGGCGGGCGCGAATATCCGCAGCTCATCACCTTTACGGGAGCTGACCCCGTGATCGAGGAAGCGCGCGCTGCCGTTCCCAGGCCGCCTTCGCCAGACATAAACGCGATGCGTGGGTGGATGGGAATTGAGTACAGCTCAATCATCACGCGCAATGATCCCGGCAGCACCAGTTCCGAAATTGGGCTGGTGGCACGCGTGCAGATGACCCGGATCGGTGGCACGTACTGGGATTTCAACGGCTACGGACATGGGCGTTTCAGCACGATTTCCGGTCCAGCCGCGCCCGCGACGATCAGCGATCTGATCAATCGAACCTACACGCTTAGTTTGACTTACAACAATCCTGAATCGCGCTATGTCGCAGGCGTGGGCCGCCTCTACCTGCCGTGGGCCACCAGCCTGGATACTATGGATGGCGGCTATTTTGGACGCAAAGTAACCGACCGCACGATCGTGGGTGTTTTCGGCGGCTCAACCCCTGATCCAACTTCGTACGATTACAATCCCAACGGAAAAATCGCGGGAGTATTCACAAACGTATCCGGAGGGTCGTTTGAGAATTGGCATTATTCTACGACGGTGGGCTTTGCATTAGGCGCCATCGGATGGCACGCCACACGCGATTTCGGTTTCCTGGAAACGTCCATCTCCTACAAACACACATTCTCCATTTACGACGCGATGGAGATTGATCTGCCGCACACAGCGGTAATAACTCCGACAACTGGTGGCAGCACCCCGCCCTCGACGACGAGCACTAGTACGGGCGGTCTGAACCGCAGCTACATCACGCTACGCTATCAGCCCAATGCTCACGTGGAATTCGACCTGAATGACACGTATTACCGCGATTTCCCGACGTTCGATCCTCAATTGATCGCGACCGGCCTGCTGGACCGCTACCTGTTTCAAGGATTGAGCGGCGGTGTACGCGTGAATCTTCCGGAAAAGGTGAGCGTCTATACAGACCTTGGACAGAGCTCCGCGAGCGGTGATGCTCAGGGATCTTGGAATCAAATGTACGGCATCACGTTCGGAGAGATCTGGCGAACCGGCGTTCATGCGGACCTGCGCTACACGAAATATAACAGTTCGTTCGGCAGTGGAGACTACAAGGCAATCTCGCTATCGCGCTCGCTGGGTGACCGCATGGAATGGCAATTGATCGGCGGCGCGCAAAATCTGAATTCCACTCTCACTACCACCTCGCGAACACATTTTATCAGCACGTATCTCAACATTTCCGCCGGCAAACTTATGTTCTTTCAGGCGGGCTATACCTGGCAGCGCGGCGGCACCATGAACTACGATCAATTTCAATTTACGGTAGGCAAAAGATTCGGAGGCGCGCGACCATGAATCCGGACCGTCACCGGGCAGCTCTGCGCTCCGCCGCTAGCGTCACGCTGCTGGCAATTTTGGCCTCTTGCCTCACGTGCTCAACGCCGATCACACGCGCAGGCGACGCCGATCCCCTGTCTGCGCTTCTGAAAAAAACCCGCGCGACCGTGGAGAAGTTCGTCGACGACTTCTCCTATATTCGTTACGAGGAAGACATCGTCCAGGAAAAACTGAACGAGCACGAGAAAGTCGCCTACAAGCAGGAAACCGTCTTCGATTCCATTACCCGCGTGCATTGCGAAGACGGCCAGCTATATGTGGACGAGCAGAGAGTAATGGAAAAAATCCCCCGCCACGTGGAAGCGCGCCCCTTACTGAGCACCTACGGATTCTCGACGATGGCGATGATTTTTCACCCGTACTACGAATCGAGCTTTCGTTTCACTCGCATGGAAGACGATTCACTCGAGGGAAGAGTCGTGGCGCGCATCCATTTCGAACATACTCCCGGCCGGCCCTCTCCGGTTCTTTATCAAATGATTGGCGCGGATAAACCGCTGGGGCTCACCGGAACAGCCTGGGTTGATCAACCCAGCGGTGCGATCCAGCGCATCGAGGCCACGCTTACCGTCGAATCGAATGACTTGCCGCTCAAGACAATTCGCGCTGGATTAACCTACGCGCCCGTCACACTGCAAGGGGAGACCGAGCCGCGCTTGTTCCCCGCGACCGCAACGATAGACCTGGAGACGGCGCGCCAACACTGGCGCAACATCCATCGTTTCGTGGATTACAGAAAATATCGCGTCACTATGAACATGCCAGGAGCCACAGAGCAATGACCACAAACGCCGCGTTTTCAAATATCGCAGCTCCGGCCGCAAACACCGGAAACGCGCACAGCGTGCGCTTAGCCTCCGCCTGGGCCGCTGCTCTCGCCCTCATTTTGGTAGTGGGCGTATACGGTTTTGATTACTACACGCTCAGTTCCGCGGACCGTCCCTTTTCTCCCAAGCACGTTTTGTTGCGGCCCAGCGGCAGCATCGGCATCAAGCTCGGGATGCTCGGCGTCGCAATGTTTCTGATCATCTACCTCTATTACTTCCGAAAACGCTGGGGCTGGCTCAATAGTGTCGGAACCACCAAGCAATGGCTGGATTTTCACATTGTGCTGGGCGTCACATCGCCCGTCATTGTCGCCTTTCACGCCGCGTTCAAGTTTCGCGGAATTGCCGGCATGGCGTTCTGGATCATGTTGGCAGTGGCCATCAGCGGCGTTGTGGGCCGCTATCTCTACGCCCAGATTCCACGCCGCCTCGACGCAGCGGAACTCTCTTGGCAGGAACTCCAGAACCAGCAGCTCGAACTCACGCAGTTGCTAGGCACGCAGAAACTTTTCTCGCCGGGCGAACTGGCCGCGGCGTTTCACGTCCCGGATGTGGAAATGGTCAGGCACAAATCAGCCCTCGGAGCCTTTCTATGGATGTTTGTGCTGGATCTGGCGCGCCCTTTTCGCGTGGCCTCCCTGCGGCGCCGCGCGCTAGGGTTTGGCGGCGCAGTGCTCAGTCTGGGTGGCATTTTTCGCAGCGCAAACAGCGAGCTGGAGAGCGTTATTCGAATTGCGCGGAAACAAGCGGCGCTTTCGAAGCAAATGATTTTCCTTTCCCGCACTCGCCAGGTTTTTCAGCTTTGGCATGTGATACACCGTCCATTTAGCTATGGTTTTGTGGTGCTGGCGCTGCTGCACATCGCCACCGCCATGCTGCTGGGATACTTCCATGGATAACCTGGGCGCATTTCTAATCTCTGCCGTGGTCCTTTATTTCTTCGTGAGCCGATACCTCAAGGACCTGAAAAAAAAGAGGAATTAGCGCGCCAGGCGACCGAAAAGGGGTCGCTTCGCTCGGACGGTCCGCAAGCGCAGCACCCGCATATCGAGGCTACCCATTGCATTGGTTGCGGAGCGTGCACTTCGGTGTGTCCGGAAGGGGATGTACTGGCGATGATTGGCGGTAAAGCAGTCATCGTCAACGGCTACAAGTGCATCGGGCACGGCCTCTGCGCGGAGGCTTGTCCGGTCGGCGCGATCACCATGGTGCTGGCCAATCCGAGCATGGGTGCGGACATGCCGCGCCTTACTTCTCAGCACGAGTCCACCATTCAAAATTTATTTATCGTCGGGGAACTTGGCGGATTAGCGTTGATCAAAAACGCGATTTCTCAAGGACGCGACTGCGTAGATACCGTCGCCGCCAGAATTGCCGGCCTGCGCTCCAGGGCTTCCGCTCCAGAGGTGCACGACCTTGTCATTGTCGGCGCGGGACCGGCCGGCATCAGCGCCTCGTTGCGCGCTGCCGAACGCAAACTCCGTTACATTACTCTCGATGAGGGTGAATTGGGCGGCACGGTTGCTAAGTACCCTCGCCAAAAACTGGTCATGACCAGCCCTGTCGAATTTCCATTGTATGGAAAATTCAAGAAGACGGAACTCTCCAAGGAAGAGCTGCTGGCTTTTTGGAATAAGGTTCTGGCGCGTACCGACTTCAACTTCCGCGCCGGCGAAAAAGTCGACGATATCACCAAAGGCCCGGACGGCCTCTTCACCGTCGTGAGCTCCAAGACTCAATACCGCTCTCACGCCGTCGCGTTGGCCATCGGACGAACCGGTAGTCCTCGAAAACTAGGCGTCGCAGGCGAGGAATTGCCGAACGTGATGTACCGCCTCATCGAAGCCGATCATTACGTAAACAAGAGGCTCCTGGTGGTCGGCGGCGGTGACAGCGCCGTCGAGGCCGCCATGGGACTGGCACACCAAGCCGGCAATGAGGTAACCCTTTCGTATCGCAAGGATAGCTTCACTCGCATCAAGGAGCGCAATTCACAGAGGATTGCAGAGTGCATCCGCAAGGGGAAGCTGAAAGTGCTTTTCAATTCAACTCCCGTGGAGTTTAAGCCCGGGTCAGTGGTTCTTAACCTCAATGAAAAACTGCAAGAAATTCCGAATGATTATGTGTGGATCTTTGCCGGCGGTGAGCCGCCCAAGGCCTTTTTGGATAAGATTGGCGTCGGAGTCGGAATGCGCGACATGACCTCCGAGGGCAGTAACGAAGCGAAAAACGTTATACTCGCGAGAGAGGAAACTTCGCGCGCCAGCCATGAACTCACGTTAAGGTAAGCATGAGCGAGTCATTTCTCGACAGCAGTTGCTAATAACTCCGGCGAAAAAGGAATTGTGTATGAGACTCGTTTCGAAAACGTGCTTCGCGTTCATTCTGATTCCACTGGCGTGTGGCTGCGGCAATTCTCCCAGCGCGTCAAACGCTCCAGTTGCTGCCGCGACTAACTCGATTAACTCAAATGCTTCGCCGACGGCTCCGCTAAATGACACGGACGCAATCAAAGCGGCAATCGATCAGCATCTCCGCGACAACAAGGGCATCAACATGTCCGTGATGGACATGAGTGTCGGGAAGATAACCGTGACCGGCGATCAGGCCCAAGCCGACACCGAATTCCACCTGAAGCAAGGTGGAACTTCAATGCTCATCACCTACTTCCTGGAACGCCATGGCGGCGGGTGGCTCGTCGTTCGCAACCAGCCCAGCAACGCGGGCCAATTTGCGCATCCACCGATGGATAAGATCCATTCGGGCGCGGCCGCGACTCCGAATCAGGACCTCCCGGATCTCAGCAAATTCCTGCGCAACCATCCGTCGCCGAATCCCAATTAGCCAACCGCCACTCAACAACCCAATGCAGAGCACGCGACTAGCAACCAGGAATGGCGAACCACTCCGATAGTTGTAAATTCGAGCCTCGAGGCCATGCATTTCATCCGGCGTCGCCCTCGATGCGTTGTCATCGCGAAGCGAAAACAATAAACGGTCTCACGGTGGGTCAACTCCTGATTGATGCCATTACGACGTCGGCCTCGCTACGGCCCGAGTAGACTGTTCGGTGTTCACCCCAACGGTGCTCGGATCGATGCCCGCACCTGGACCCGCGACCCAGCCTCGAAATCGATCCGCCCGAAAGCAAAGCCTGGCGCGGAGCCTGGTAGTTACGGTCTAGTACCTAAACGATTATATTTCGTCTCAGTTTTGATACTTGACAAAACTTTACCTAGCGGCTAGTTTATGCCGCGATAAGGAGCCGCCGGCCGCGGCTTGGGCGGCGCTCCTGCTCTCACGCCTACACCCAAAGTCGTACAGGGAGAGTCCCGTGCGCACCTTGAACCGTATTTTGCTGGCACACGCCTGCGCGGTCGTACTGTTTTTTGCTGCGGCAACTTGCTCACGGGCCCAATCGTCCGATAGCGCTTCTGCGCCAACGGCACCAGCGTCGCCGCTGACCAAGCCGTCCGCAGCCCAGCACTATGGTGATCTGCCTCTGGCTTTCGAACCAAATCGCGGACAGGCCGGCGATCCGGTTCAGTTCCTATCACACTCGACCGGCCAGTTGCTCCTGCTGGAGCAAAATCAAGCGGTGCTGCGCGTGGTGGCCAAGCCGCGCGCGAAGGATGGCAAGAATCCCGCCGGCCAGCGATCCGACGAACTCAAGATTCGCTATGCGAACGCCAATCCGACCGCGGAAATCCTTCCGCTCGATATTCAGCCGGGCAAGAGTAACTATTTTCTGGGCAACGATCCCGCGAAATGGCGGACGAACGTCGAGAACTACTCGCAGGTTCGCTACAAATCTTTGTACCCGGGCGTCGATCTACTTTTCTACGGCAACCAGCGCATGCTCGAACACGATTTCATCGTGCAACCGGGAGCGGACTATCGTGCCATCGCGCTGGACATCAGCGGCAGCCGGAAAATCCGCAAGAATGCCGACGGCAGCGTAATCATTGAAGTTCTCAGCGGCAGCGGTACCGTGCGTTTTTCGGCCCCGCGAATTTATCAAGTCCGCGACGGCCAGGATATCGACGTCAGCGGCGGTTACCGGCTAAAGAAAAACGAGCTGGCCTTTAACGTCGGTCCCTATGACAAAAAGCTTCCGCTGATCATCGACCCGGTGCTCAGTTATTCGACTTACGTGGCTGGAAGCTCGACCGATGCTGCCGCCGGCATCGCGCTCGATTCGGCGGGCAACGCCTACATCACCGGCTATACCTTCTCCACCGATTTCCCGACGGCGAACGCCTATCAGGCGGCGTGCGACAACTGTGGCAATGGCCCGGATGTGTTTGTGACCAAGCTGGACGCTACCGGCGCTGCTCTGGTCTATTCGACCTTTCTGGGTGGGTCGGCTTACGACCAAGGGAACTCCATTGCGATCGACGCCCTGGGCGATGCGATCGTCGGCGGCGTGACTTCTTCTCCCGATTTTCCTGTCAAGAATTCTATCCAGAAGCTCTTGCCTCAAGAGCAAGACGGTTTCGTGACTTCGCTTTCACCGGACGGTTCGGCGCTGAATTTCTCGACGTATTTGGGTGGTGAGGGCGGCGCCTATCTGACCAACGTGACCACGGATTCGGCGAATAACGTTTACGCCTCCGGAACAACCGACTCGGTCGATTTCCCGGTCACGCCCGCCACGAACGTAATCGGAACTCCTACGTCGTATCCGAATCAAGCTTTCTTCGTTGCCAAATTTACTCCCGCTGGCGCACTGGCCTTCGCCACCACCATCGGTGCCGATCCTCAAGCGCAGCTCGGGGGATTTGGGCCCGACTTCTCGGAGAATGCCATCGCGGTCGATTCGGCTGGTGATGTGTACCTCGCCGGCGGCGCGAGTTTGGGCCTACTGCTCACGCCTGGCGCGTATCAAACCACTTACATCGGGCCCGCAGCGGGTTGCGGAGGGTGCACCATGGGTTTTGCACTCGAATTGAAACCCGATGGTTCAGCGCTGATATTTTCCACGTATCTCGGGGGATCTCAGGGGGATCAGGTGACGGGATTGGTGCTCGATTCCAACCGGAACCTCTTCATGACCGGCAATACTTATTCGCCCGACTTTCCCACCACGCCGGGCGCGTTCGCCACGACTTTTCCAGGCACTCAACCCAGCGGCCAGACTTTCGTAACGGAAATGAATCCAACCGGAACCGCGCTGGTCTACTCCACATTTTTAGGCGCCCCAACTTACCAATACCAAACCTACGCGAGAGGCATAGCCCTCGATGGTGCGGGGAACGCGGTGGTGACCGGCTACACGGCCAGCTCAGGATTTCCGCTGTTGAATCCGCTGCAGAGCACGATTGCGCCCGGACAATACGGGAATGGTAGTTCAACCTACGTAACTGAATTCAATTCGACCGGAACGGCGCTGCTATTCTCCACGCTGTTCTCCGGATCGATCGCGACTCAGGCTGCCGGAGTCGCGGTGAATCCCGCAACTCCGAGCGACATTTACATTACGGGGACGAGTTACGACGTTGATCTCCCGACTACCAAAGGCGCTTTTCAGACCTCTGTTACGCCGCCACCGCCGTACAACGAAATCGGACACGCGTTTGTTACCAAGTTCGATCTGAGCGTGGCGGCGCCCGGAGCCTGCGCGAGTCCATCTTCGCTCTTCTTCTACTCCGAAGCGAACAAGAATTCTCCGCCGTCGGTTATTACGCTGACGAACTGCGGGAATGCACCGCTAAATGTTATGCATCTCGCCGTCACTGGCCCATTCAAGCAAACGAATACCTGCCAGACTGCGGTTGCGCCGGGGCTCTCGTGCACCGTGAGTGTTGTTTTCCGGGGTACGGCGCGAGGCACCTTCACCGGAACTCTGACCATTTCGGACAACGCGCCGATTTCGCCCCTGGTCTTGCAACTGTCCGGACAAGCGGTCGCACCGGTGGTGCAGTTCGAGAATAATCCGCTGCAGGTCGACGACCAACTGGTGGGCCAGACCGGTCTCCCCGCTGCGGAAATCATTTTTAATCAGGGAGATTATCTGTTGCAGATTTCCTCGGTAACGATCAGCGACACGGCAGATTTCACGGTGAACAAGAAAGGTTGCAATGCCGCTGTACAACCGCAACAAGCGTGCGTCATCTACGTCACTTTCCACCCTACCGTCGCCGGACCGATTACTGGAACCTTAACCTTCACCGACAACGCGCTGGATAGTCCGGAGACCGTGACCGTCATGGGCAACGGCCTCACCGCCTATCCGGTTCCCTCGACGACCGGAGTCAGCCCGAATGCGATTCTCCAAGGATCTCCGGCACAAGCCATCACGGTCTTCGGTACCGGGTTCTTCCAGACCTCGCGGATCAGCGTTCAGGGCACGCAACTCGCGACGACCTATCTTGGTGAAACGGCGCTATCCGCCAAGGTTCCAGTTGGCATGCTGAAAAACCTGGGGGAACTTCTCGTTCAGGTAGTCACGTCGGCGCCGGGCGGCGGAATTTCGAACAGCACGCCGATTTCGGTGTATCAGGACCTGCCGATCAATGCCAACGGCTTGGTCTACGAACCCTACACTCAGCAGCTCTATGCTTCGATTGGCTCGTACGCAACGGTAAATCCCAACACCATCGTCAGCATCGATCCGGTAACGCAGGCGATGGGCACACCGATCGCCGTCGGCGGCGGACCTAGCCATTTGGGTCTTTCCAGCAACGGCACGCTGCTGTACGCCGGGTTGGATCAAGCCAATACCGTTCAGCAAATCAAAATCCCCAGCGGCAAACTGGGCACGTCCGTATCGCTGGCGTCGATATCACCCGGGTATCCGGAGACCGCGTCTTTCATCGACGTAGTGCTCGGAAAGCCGCAGCAGTATGTCATGGGCCTGAGTACGCAGTACGGTCAGGCCGGCGTGGGTTTGGTGGAAAGCGGAAGCCTCGTGTCGACGCTGGGGCAATACCCAATTCAAGTAAACGTCTCGAGTCTCTGCTTCCTCTCCGATCCCAAAACCTTTTACGGCTCGAACGGCCAACAGCTTTTGAGGATGGTTATTCAGGAAAAAACATATTTGGAAGTGAACGTAGATTCGTCCGCGCCCCAGGGTTTTGCCAGCCAGTTCAACTGCGACGGCAAGTACATCTACACCTCGTCAGGGTTGGTGTTTGATCCGGTCGCAAATCAGACGATCGGAACCTACATGTTCCCGCAGGGAGGCTTTTTCTATGACGTTCTTCCTGACTCGGCCGTCGGACTCAGCTACGGCCTTGGATACGGAGCGGGCGGCATCCTGGTGTTTGACCAGAACACGTTTGCTCAGGTGGGTTCGATCCCGCTGCCGTCGAACATCACAACTGCAACCGCGCTGTTGCGCTGGGGCGCCGATGGTTTCGCGCTGCTCTACCAGAACTACCAGACCAACACGAACGATTTGGTTTTGCTGCGCAGCAGCCAGACTCAGCCTTCAGTGGGTCCAAATCCGATTCCGGTGGCTACGTCAGCCATTCCCGCAGTTAAAGCTGGGAATGGGAATTTCCAATTGACGGTGGAGGGCAGCGGGTTTGTTCCGGGCGCAGTCGTGCGCTGGAACGGAGCGGACCGCACCACGATCTTCCAAAGCGACAGCGTCTTGATCGCTGATATTCCGGCGTCGGACGTGGCCGCTGCGGGAACCGTGGCAGTCACGGTATTCAACCCGCCGCAAGGTGGCGGGACTTCGAAGAAAGTGAAATACGTGATCGCGGCAAAATAGTCCTCGCAACTTGCAGTTTGGAACTCGCGGGCAGCGTAGCTCGTTTCGCTGCTCGCGAGCGCTCAAGACGCAGTTCCCGCTCTCCTTTGCCCTACGAAATACATCATATTGAAAAACACCAATTGCATTACACTTCCGAGGCTCTGACCGACAGGAGGAATACATGGCCACCACAGCCCCAGATCACCAGCCCACTCCGGAGCGCTTCTTCGACGCCATAAACGCGTATGAGCAGACCGAGGCCATCAAGTCTGCCATTGAGCTGGAAATCTTCACAGCAATTGCCGAAGGCAACGCGACCGCAGCAACGATTGCCGAGCGCTGCAAGGCGGCGGAACGCGGCGTACGCATCTTGTGCGATTTCTTAACCATCCATGACTTCTTGACCAAGGAGGGCGCGCAGTACGGTCTCGTCCCGGATTCAGCTTTATTCCTCAACCGGCATTCGCCGGCATACCTCGGCGCAGCTATTGAGTTTCTGCTCACCTCGCGCGTGCGAGAGGGGCACGCGCGCCTTACAGAGGCCGTTCGGCTGGGAGGTACCGCACTGGGCGAAGGAACCCTGGAGCCCGAGAATCCCGACTGGGTGAAGTTTGCCCAGGCCATGATGCCGCTGATGCACTTTCCCGCCGAGATAATGGCTGCTGAGCTCCACAAGGGCGGCGAGGCGCACAAAGTGCTGGATATTGCCGCTAGTCACGGTATCTTCGGAATCGCTGTGGCGAAACAGAATCCCGGCGCGCACATTTATGCAGCCGATTGGAAGAACGTACTCGAAGTCGCAGCGAAGAATGCGCAGGCGATGGGAGTTTCCGATCGCTACCACCTGATTCCTGGCAACGCCTTTGAAAGTGATTTTGGTGGCGGCTATGACCTGGTGTTGATCCCCAATTTCCTGCACCATTTCGATCCGTCGACCTGCACCACCTTTATGCGCAAGGTGCATGCCGCGCTCAAGCCGGGAGGCCGCGCCGCAATTGCTGAACTCGTTCCCAATCCTGATCGCGTTTCACCACCCACCGCGGCCGCCTTTAGCATGATGATGTTGGTCACTACGCCCTCTGGCGATGCTTACACTTTCGCTGAGCTTGAGAACATTTCGAAAGCTGCCGGGTTCGTGCGAGTGGAGCTTGCGGCGCCGGAAATCGGTCTCGATCGTATCGTCGTTGCGCACCGGTGAATCGCAGAGCGAGAGGTCGCGCTTGAGTCGATTGCACCTCACTTGGCTCACTTTTCATGTGGAAACTGGCGCGTGAACACCAAGTATCGCCACGCCGCACTGATCCCTTGAATTGAGCTGCGATCACGGCGTGCTCAAAAACAATCTACGCGCCCGAATAATGCAGAAATCGTACATGTGAATTTCCAAGCTTCCGGTTGCGCGTGCCAGCTCAACCGGTCGATGCAACACCATCTAGTACATTGATTCGGCAACGCTTCTGCGGGAGAAGTATCTGTTCGGCTGTACTCGGTCAAAACCCAGCCTGAGCAGCGCTCCGGATGGTCTAACCCCAGCAAGCGATTTTGGCTTTTGTTTTCAACGCTGACTCCGCGGCGCATTTCCGCGCCGGCGTTCTCCGCGGCCGCAAGCTGTGTTTCCTGCGTCACCGGGTGCGGGAAGGAACCAATCCTGCCACCCTTGAAAGTAGATGTATCCTCCGCTGGATGCCGAAGGGACGCGTATCGGCCCTGCTCAAGGTCGACTTCGATCGGCGGAGGTTTTAGACCAGCCGGAATGTATCTACCCCGCAGAGCGTCGCGTCGCTTTCGAAGTAACGGATTCGCCGGAGCTGCGTTGTGGCTGGACTTGGAAAGCGCGCACATACCAGCCGCGACCAGCGTTGCGCCAAGGTGTTGATTATTCCATCGGATGGCAAGGGCCGTTTGCGATCTCGGGAAAATAAAAATTGCAAAACGAACTGTCTATCGTCCGTAGAATCAATGCCGCCAGGTATTCCGGTCGCGCCAAATCGTCTAAACCAAGGAAATCGGACGACGACTTTTGTAACGGTCGCATCCGCGACGACTTCCGGTGGCTCGCGCGCACGCGCTACCCTAGATTCAACCATGACGCTCGAGCATTCCGGCCGATTGCGTTGGAATCTCGTTGAGCGGCGATGGCGAACTCCATTATAATTGCATGATTTGCCAAGGTAGAGGGAGCCACAGACAGTTATGTTGAAAAGCATTCAGCAACGGGACCTGGAACGAAACCGCTGGGTCAAAATTGGGATGAGCGTGCTGCTGGGGGTCATCTGCTTGAGCATGCTGACCTACTTGATCCCTGGGATGGGCAGCGCCGCATTTACCAATGCTCCCGATTCCGTCGCCACTGTGGGTGGACAGAGCATCACTGCCACGGACGTGCAACGCCAGCTGAATACCGCGCTCCACGGGCAGTCGGTCCCGGACGTTCTGAAGGGCCTCTACGCCAAACAAGTTTTGGATCAGATGATTCTGAAACAAGCGCTCACCCTCGAAGCGCAGCGCCTCGGCATCCGCGTCACCGATCAGGAACTCTCCGATCGAATTAAGCAGATTCTCCCGGCTGCATGGAACGGCGACACTTGGCTGAAAGACCGCTATACCACCGAGGTCCAGACTCGTACCGGCATGTCCATTCCGGAATTTGAAGATTTTCTGCGCGATCAGATGCTGCAGGAGAAATTTCGGCAGCTGGTGACAGACGCGATCACGGTGAGCCCCGCCGAAATACAGGCCGAATACCACCGTCGCAATGAGAAGGTGCAAATCGAATATGTGCTGGTAAAGCCGGCAGACCTCGCGTCCTCGATTCAACCGACTGATGCTGAGCTAACGGCGTATTACACCAAGCACGTAGGGCTATATCAGGTTCCGGAGAAGCGCTCGGCGCGCTACGCGCTGCTGGATCTGGCGAAGCTGCGCGCCACAACGACCGTCAGTGACGATGCTCTGCGCGCTTACTACGATGCCCATATTGACGAATACAAAGTCGAGAATCGCGTTCACGTCGAGCACATCCTGTTCAAGACCGTCGGTAAGACGGACGCCGAAATCGCCGAAATACGCCAGAAGGCCGAAGGCGTCCTGAAACAAGCCAAGAGCGGCGCCAATTTTGAAGACCTCGCCAAGAAGTATTCCGAGGATGATGGCACGAAACCCAAGGGTGGCGATCTGGGGTGGATCGTTGAAGGCCAGACGGTACCGGAATTTCAGCAGGCCGCGTTTACGCTGCCGAAGGGTTCCATCTCGGATTTGGTGAAGACGCAATACGGTTTTCACATCATCAAGGTGCTGGATCACGAGCAAGCGCATACCAAATCGTTCGAAGAAGTCCGCAGCACTATCGAGCCGACCGTGCTTGACGAAGCGGTGAGCGCTAAAGCCAACGATGTCGCCGAGAAAATTGCCGCGGCCATCCGCCAGTCCAATCATCAGCCACTCGACGACCTGGCGAAGAAGTTCAATCTGACTATTGTCGAACTGCCTCTCGCTTCGGCCACAGATCCGCCCACAGCATTCGCGAATTCTCAGGATGTGCGCACGGCTATTTTCGAACTCCGTCCGGGTGAATTGAGCCAGCCCATCCAGACTCCGCAGGGCATCGTGATTGTTACTCCCAAAGACGTCCAAGCCGGCCATCAGGGTACCTTCGCGGAAGTCCGCGACCGCGTTCTCGCCGACTATCGGCAAGAAAAATCAGTGGAGCTCGCCAAATCCAAGGCCGAGGAACTCGCGAAACAGGCGAAGGGCGGCGAAGCCTTCGACAAGGCGGCTAAATCCCTCAATCTTGATGCTAAGACCTCGGAATCCCTTTCGCGCACCGGTTCGATTCCAGACGTCGGTTCCGGTCAGTTGATCGAAGCCGCGTTCACGATGCCTGTTGGCCAAGTCAGCGATCCCAAAGACGTGGCGGGCTCCTGGCTCGTGTATCGCGTTGCCGCTCACGAGCCTGTCAACGACGCCGCAGTGGTGCTGCAAGCCGAGCAAATCCGCCAGCAATTGCTCCAATCCAAGCAGAGTGCGGCGTTTGACGCATTCCGTTTGGCTCTCGAGGATCGGCTGAGAAAGGAAGGAAAGCTGGTGATAAATGCCGACGCGATGAAGCGGCTAACAGGCTCAACCTCCTCGTAAATATATAAAAATAAACAGCTTAAATAAATATCACTCTCCTCTTGCCGTCCGCTACCCTCTTCGCTAGACTATTTCCATCCGCAGAGCCTGCCCCGTAGCCAGCGGGGTTCCCTTCCCTGATCACTCGGGGATCCTGGGCAGATGCCTTCCAGCCCAATGTCGCCTGGTGTTCAATAAGAAGCCGTAACTAAGGAGCATCTCTATGGCGCAGCGAAACTCTAGTGCAGGCAGGTCGGCAGCGGCGGCTTTGGATTCAAAGCGCGGACGTCATTCGGCAGGATCAGCCGCATTTGCCGGATCGGGCGGGAACGGGAAGTTGAGGAGCATGATGTCCACCAGGAGCAGCATGTCTGGAAACGTGTACCACTGTGCCATGGAAAGGAATCAGAATGGCAAGTACAACATCCGAATCCGGGTGCAATTCGAACGCGGCGGATGGGCCTTGTCCGTCTATTTCCTCGCGTCATCCTTTAATGCCGGGATGAAGAAACTCGAAGAATCGCTGCAGCTTTTGCAGAAAAGTGAAGAACGCCTGCGGTTTTGGGGCGTGGAGCGCAGCGACGATCCGAATCTGGCCGGAGACCTGTTGCAGGAATCCGGCTTGTGGCTGGATCGCCGCCGCGAATTCCCCCGCAAAGTCGCGGAAATGAGCGTGGCGCGCGAGCGGCCGGTACCGGCGTCGGTGCTTGCGCCCGTTCGTCGCGTCCTCGCGGATTCAGTTTCTCAAGAGCGCGAGCGGGCAGTTTCAGCTGCGGCAGGCGACTAAAACGCCAGAATTCCTAGATCATTGCGGGACGCAGCTCTATTTCTCGCGGACCAGCACTTCTCCCTGCGCCAAAATCTACGTCATTTAGCGACAGCCTGTACTTATAAGAGCCCGGGTTCAGGCCCGGGCGTAACGGCCCACTCACCAGCCGCACTCCCGGCGGCGCCTGGAACACATTTGAAGAGAACGGACAGCGCTGCGAGTCGAACTCAATCTTGATGTTCCCTGCATTCGAGATCCACTCCGCCTGATCGCCCTGATCGAGCACTACCACTTCCGGCAACACTCCCACTAGAACGCGCTTCTCCGTCAATTTATCCTCGATTCAGTTTCCCGTGGAACATAGTGCTCACAGCACGCCCTTGATGGCTTCAACGATATCGCGCGCTGAAATTCCAAACGCATCCACCAGCTCTTCCGGCTTGCCCGAATGAGGCATCCCATTCACCGCGACCAGCTTGAACTTTGCCGGCGGAGCGCCGGCAGCGGCCAAAGCGTGCAGCACACCCTCTCCGAGCCCGCCTTCCGGCCAGTGATCCTCCGCAGTTACCAGACGCCCACCCGTCGCAGCGACTTCGGCGGCGAGTGCCTTGCCATCCAGCGGCTTCACGCAATACAGATCAATCACGCGAACCGCAGTTCCCGCTGCCTGCAACTGATCCGCCGCTTTGAGCGCTTCATGCAGCGTCACGCCCGCTCCAATCACGGTCACCTTGTCGTCCGCGCTCTTCCGCAGCACCTTGAAACCCGGAACGGGGAATTTCTCGTCCTTCGAGTACAGAATCGGCATCTTGGGCCGCGAAGTACGCAGGTAGTTGATTCCCGGTCGCCGCGCCATGATCTCGGTGATACGTTCCGTTGAGACAGCGTCGCTCGGATAAAACACAGCCGAACCATGAACCGCGCGGAACATCGCGATATCTTCCAGCGCCATCTGCGACGGCCCATCTTCGCCAATGGACACTCCGCAGTGCGAGCCGCATAAATTGATGTTCGCGCGGCTGATAGCCGCCATGCGCACGTTGTCGTATGCGCGCGAAAGGAAGCACGCGAACGTGTCGGCAAAGGGAACTTTACCGCGCGCCTGCAGCCCCACCGCGACGCTCACCAGATTTTGCTCCGCGATATAGCCCTGCCAGAAATGATCCGGATACGCGTCGCCAAATATTTCCGAAAACGTCGAGTTTTTCACGTCGCCCGATATTGCAACGACGTGCGGGTTCACCGCGCCCAGCCGCTTCAGCGCGAATCCGTACGCTTCGCGCGTGGCCACCTTGGCGTCCGCTGCATAGTCCGGGGCTGCCGGCGCGGGAAAATCCGGCGGCTTCGGCAGAGAAGTGCGCTCGTAAGACTTTCCCGGATCCGGCGGGACCGTAGGTCCGCCGCCCATCTCCTGAATCGCCGCCGCAAGCTGTTCCTTCGAAAACGGCTTGCCGTGCCAGTTGAGTTTGTCGGCAACCAAGCTAAATCCGTGACCCTTGATCGTCCGCGCGACGATCGCTTGCGGCTTTCCCTTCACCGTCTTGGCGCGGTCCAGAGCCGCCAGCACCTCGGCCACGTTATGTCCGTCAACGACTTGCGTATCGAACCCTTCCGACTCGAATTTCAGCCGGTAGCGCTCCATGTCGTGCTGGTACATGGTCGGTTCGCTTTGTCCCAGACGATTGATGTCCGCGATCACCGTCAGATTATCCAGGTTGTAGTGCGCCGCGAACGCCGCGGCTTCCCAAATCTGGCCTTCCGCCAATTCGCCGTCGCCGGTAAGCACGTACACGCGCGTAGGACTCTTGTCCATCCGCGCGCCAATCGCCAGGCCCGCGCCCACCGAAAGACCTTGTCCGAGTGATCCGGTGGCGGCATCCACACCATGAATCCGCGGTGTGGGGTGGCCTTCGAGCTCGCTCGAGAATTGCCGCAGCGTCATCACCCGCGACACGGGAAACACTCCGGCTTCCGCCAGCGCAGCGTAGAGCAGCGGCGCGGCATGGCCCTTGGAAAGCACGAAGCGGTCATCGTCGTTCGAATTCGCATTCTTGGGATCGAACTTCATCGCATGGAAAAACACGCCGGCAACCAGTTCGGCGGCCGACATGCACGAAGTCGGGTGCCCCGAGCCCGCGGCCGTTGTGGCCATCATCGAATAAATGCTCAGCAGCTTGGCTTTTGCCTGTACGGCGCTAACAGTGGCGGCGGAAGGTCCCGCGGAAGATGGCGCGCTCATGACAGCTCCTTTATCCCTTCATAATTCCAATTGATTTTACCCTTTTCGGCTGAATCTGGCGAAACTGTAATTTTTGATGCCCACGCTCACCCAATCGGCGCACACAATTTGCATTTCGCCCGCTCTAAACGTAGAGTCTCGTTTCACGCCGCGCACGCCAGGGGAGAACCGCATGAACGCGATTTCGATCACCGTAAATGGGCAGCAACATTCCGTGGAAGTTTCGCCGGACACGCCGTTGCTGTGGGTTCTGCGCGACACTTTAGGACTCACCGGCACAAAATTCGGCTGCGGGCAGGCGTTGTGCGGCGCCTGCACGGTCCACGTGGACGGCGAAGCCACGCGCTCCTGCACTACGCGCATTTCCACTGTCGCCGGACACAGCATTACCACCATCGAAGGACTTTCTGCCGACGGCCAGCATCCCGTGCAGCAGGCGTGGCTCGCGGACCAAGTGCCGCAGTGTGGTTATTGCCAGGTCGGCATGATCATGACCACCGCCGCGCTGCTCGCGAAAAATGCCGCGCCTACCGACGCGGACATTGATGAAGCTCTCGGCGGCCACATTTGCCGCTGCGGCACCTATCAACGCATCCGCCACGCAGTACATCAAGCCGCTGAAAAACACGCGACCGCGGGAACTGCCGCACCCGCTCCCGCCGCAACGGGAGGCGCCCGGTGAGCATGATGCACACAGTAACCAACCCATCGCGCCGTGAATTTCTGAAATCCAGTGCGGCAGGCGGCGCCGGCCTGCTGCTCGCGTTTTATTTGCCCGCGATTGCTGCGTCGGCAGACGCATCCGAGCAATTGTTCAATCCCAATGCTTACATCTTCATCAATCCGCAGGGTGACATTCGCCTGGTCGTAACCCGCTCGGAGATGGGCCAGGGCGTGCGCACCGCACTCGCCATGATCCTTGCCGAAGAGCTCGACGCGGATTGGTCGCGCGTGAAAATCGAACAAGGCGATTGCGATCCACAATACGGCGATATGACCACCGGCGGCAGCATGAGCATCCGCAGCACCTGGGATCCGTTGCGCAAAGCGGGAGCTTCCGCGCGGGACATGCTGCTTACCGCCGCCGCCGAGACTTGGAGTGTGCCGAAAGCTGAATGTAGCGCCGCCGGCGGCAGCGTGATCGAGCACAAAAAGACCGCGCGAAAATTGACTTATGGCCAGCTCGCGATCAAAGCCGCCTCCGTACCGGTACCCAAAGAAGTCCCGTTGAAGGATCCCAAGGACTATCGCATCGTCGGGACCAAGCGCGCCCGCGTGGATGGCCAGCACATCGTAATCGGCGAAGCGCACTACGGCATTGATACCAAGGTTCCCGGCATGCTCTATGCTGTCGTCGCGCGCCCTGCGGTGTTCGGCGGCAAAGTAAAAAAATTCGATGCCACGCGCGCGCTGGCTGTTCCGGGCGTGCGGAAGGTTTTCGAAGTCCCGGCCGTAGAAATGCCGCCGCTATTTGGTGAAGACCGCAAGCCCGATTCCGGCCACCAGCATTATCTGTGGGGCGGCGTGGCTGTCGTCGCCGATTCCACCTGGCAAGCCATCGCTGGCCGTCGCGCGCTTGCGATTGACTGGGATAACGGTCCCGGCGCCGAAGAATCCACCGAAAAACAACGCGCCACGCTCACGGAACTTCTGAAAACTCCCGGCAAGGAACTGAAAAAAATCGGCGATCCGAATTCAGCAGCTGCCTCCGCCGCAAAAACCGTGGAAGCGGATTACGAAACTCCCTTTCTCGCGCACATGACCATGGAGCCAGTGAACTGCACCGCTTCCGTCCGCGACGGCAAATGCGAGGTTTGGGCGCCGACGCAGAATCCAAACGGCATGGCCACTGCGCTGGCTAGCGTGCTAAATCTGCCGCAGTCGGCTCTCACCATTCACATCACTCTGATCGGCGGCGGCTTCGGACGCCGTCTGTGCATTGATTACGGCGTTGAAGCGGCCTTAGTCTCACGCTCGGCCGGCGCGCCCGTGAAAGTCATCTGGACCCGCGACGACGACATTCGCCACGATTACTATCGCCCCATCTCTCACCATCGCCTTCGCGCCGGTTTGGATGCGCAGGGCCAAGTCACTTCATGGCTGCACCACATCGCTGCTCCTTCTACAGACAGCACATTCGTCGGCGGCGAAGTTCCCGATACCGGCGGCACCGAAATTGCCGGCACCGGCCTTCCTAACGGGACAGTGCCAAATTACTTGCTGCAGCAGAGCTTCCTACACACTGCTGTCCCGCGCGGCTACTGGCGCGCCGTGGACATGAATTGGAATCACTTCGCGGTTCAAAGCTTCATTGACGAAATTGCCGCAGCCACGGGCAAAGATCCGCTCGCGCTGCGGCGCCAATTGATCGCTACCAAACAGAAACCCGCCGGCCAGACCGACAACGAAGGGGACGCGCCCGTCAATGTTGACCGGCTGCACGGCGTCCTGAACCTCGTCGCGGAAAAATCAGAATGGGGAAAGCCTTTACCAGCAGGGCGCGGCCGCGGCATCGCCGGCCTCTATGGTTTCGGCAGTTACGTGGCACACGTCGCGGAAGTGACAGTCGCAAAAGACGGAACGCTGCACGTGGACCGGGTCGTCGTCGCGGTGGATTGCGGCCAGGTCATCAATCCAGACTTGGTGGCCGCGCAAATCGAAGGTGGCGTAGTCTTCGGCCTCACTTCGGCGCTCTACGACGAAATCACCATCCAGAACGGCCAGGTGCAGCAAACCAATTTCGATAATTATCCGATGCTGCGCATTGCCGACATGCCCAAGGTCGAAGTCCACCTGGTGCCCAGCCATGAATCGCCCGGAGGAATCGGCGAGCCGGGCGTACCTTCCACCGCGCCCGCGGTCGCCAACGCGATTTTTGCCGCGACGGGCAAGCGCTTGAGGCGACTCCCGTTCCAAACGCAAGAACTAGCGAAGTCGTAGATCGCGTTCGCGAGTTCCTGTTGACGCAAGGGTAGGGGCGCTGCTTGTGAATCGCGCTGCAGCGCGATTCATCCTGAGATCTCGCAGTGCGGGATCGAAGGGCTGCGCATCAGCTCGCCACTGTGCCAGCGTCGTCGCGCGGTGCAAAGAAGGTCTGAGAAGTGGCGTTGCTTCCGCTAACCGGTGTCCGAAAGGTTCGCGCCTTTCGCCTCGTGCCCACTGATAGTCACGATCACAACTAGCGCCGACACCAGCACCGCTGTCCACGCCAACACCGGCGCGAAATTCCCGCCAAAGTAATTTTCCGCGAGCTTGGACTGAACCACGGAATTTCGCGACGCAAGTAAATTCCCCAGCTGATACGCAAGTCCGGGAAACGTGCCGCGCACAGCGGGTGGGGAAAGCTCATTCAGGTGTGCCGGAATCACTCCCCACGCTCCCTGCACCATAAACTGCATCAGGAAGCTGCCGAACGCGAGCATCGGCGCGGTGTGCGGGTAAACCCACAGCGGGATCATCGGAATTGTTAGCACCGCGGCGATTACAATTGCCTTCCGCCGCCCCAGCCGTTCCGACCACGAGCCGAAACAGATCCCGCCCAGCAACGCGCCGAGGTTGTACACAATCGCGACCAGTCCCACGGTCGCCGGCGAGAAGCCGCGATTCCGCTGCAGAAACGTGGGATAAACATCCTGCGTGCCGTGGCTGTAGCTGTTGAACGCAAACATCAGCACCATCAGGAAAATGAATGTGCCCAGGTACTTCACAATATCTTTCCCCAGGTTTCGCTGCAATCCGACGCTCATGCCGCGGCCGTGCCGCCATGCGGGCGATTCTTCCACTTTCGTGCGAATGTAAATCACCAGAAAAGCCGGTAGCGCGCCGACCACAAACATTCCACGCCAACCAATAAAGTGAAATAGCGTGCCGTATAGCAGCGCCGCCAGCAAGTAGCCCACCACGTATCCTTCCTGCAGCACGCCGGAAAAGAATCCGCGATTTCCTGCCGGAAGGGTTTCGAATGCCAGCGCGGCGCCCACGCCCCATTCCCCGCCCATCGCAACGCCGAACAGCGCCCGCGTGATCAGAAAAATATGCAGCGATGGCGCGAACGCGGAGGCCAGCTCGAACACTGAAAACGCGATGATGTCGATCATCAGTGCCGGGCGCCGGCCGTAGCGATCGGCGATCGTTCCGAAGAGAAACGCGCCCACCGGCCGCATCGCGAGCGTCAGGAAAACTGCTTCGAATACGGCGGACACCTGCGCGTGAAATTCCGTGGCAATCGCGCTTACGCAGAAAGTCAGAATGAAAAAATCGAAGGCATCCAACGACCATCCGAGAAAACAGGCAATGAAGGTGCTGCGCTGCACTGTGGTCAGGCGTCGGAAATGGCCTAGAAACTCGATGGTTTGCTCCCTGGCACCAGGTCAATCGTGTTCTTATCGCACCGGCAATCTTGCGCGCTCAGGGACGCCGCATCGAGCTTGGAGACGCGAGCGCGTCGGACACTCGTGCTACCTGCGCCATTTCCGCCACATCGTGCACCCGAACAATATGCGCTCCCTGCAGAATGCTCGCCGCAACCGTCGCTGCCGTGCCCCAGATTCGGTCCCTTCCGGTGCCAGCGCGCAATTCGCTCTGCTCAAGTGCCTTGCCTATGAAACTCTTTCGCGATGTGCCGACCAGCAGCGGATAGCCCAGACGCGCAAGTTCCGGCAAACGCGCCAGCAGCTCGCAATTCTGCTCGAAGCTTTTGCCGAAGCCAATTCCCGGGTCCAGCACGATTTGCGATTTCGCCACTCCCGCTCGCCGCGCCAGAGTCACCGCATGCCGCAAGCCCTTCGCAACGTCGCACAGCACATCGCGCGCAAACGGTGTTTTCTGCATGGTGCGCGGCGTTCCTCGCATGTGCATCAGAATGAGCGCCATCTTCCGGCGTCGCGCCACTTCCGCGATCCGTGGATCGTGGCGCAGCGCCGTCACATCATTCACAATCTCGGCGCCCGCGCCCGCCGCCGCTTCCGCCACTTCTGATTTGGTGGTATCCACCGAAATGGGAATTCGAATTTTGCCGCGCAGCTTTTCAATCACAGGTAATACCCGTTGCAATTCCGTTTCCGCGGAAACGCCCAGCGACCCTGGCCGAGTGGATTCGCCGCCCACGTCAATGATGTCCGCGCCGGCGGCCTCCATCGCCACCGCATGCGCCACCGCCGCGTCAGGAGTCAAAAATAATCCGCCGTCGGAGAAACTGTCAGGCGTCACGTTCAGCACGCCCATCACCAGCGTGCGCTTACCAAGTGTCAGCGCGCGCGCAGGCAACCGCAATTCAAATTGTCGGCGATGAAACATCGTCCGCTATTGAATCACGGTTTTCGCAAAAGCCTAAGGCACGCGTGCATCAGAAGGGATCGGAATTAAGGGGTCACAACGAAAGCGGCAACTAAGGCGCCGCGGCGACGTAATACGCGGACCGATTTACCACCGTCGGATCGCCATGATCAATCACTTCCACGCGCAACTGGTGCCAGCCTGGATGCGGTGGCGCGCTGGCGTTGTTGGCAGGAGCGAACCCGAGCGTGTATTCCGCACGAATCTTCAGCGCAATCTGCCGGAATGTATCGGCGAGTGTCTCCGCTTCGCGCAGAAAGTATAACTGGCCGCCGGATCGTCGCGCCAGCTCCGCAAGGTATAGCGTATAGGCAGGAATGCCGGATCTTTCCGCCGCGTAGGTCAACAGCGTTTGGCTCGCATGAAGTTGCACCCATGCTGGCGTCATGATTTTCGGACGGCTTTCGGTGGACACCGCAAACACTTCAATATTTTCCGCAGCCAGTGCTCGCGTCACGTCGTCAAACGTTAGCTGGTCGGCGGGCCATCCTGGGCGTGGTCCCGCAGATTTAGGATCGAGCGTCAGGCCCAGCCCGCTGTCCTGTCCGTCCGTCAGCAATACGATCGCTTTGCGCCCGGTGCGCCCTGCAAACAGCTCGCGCGCGGTCAAAAACACCGCCCGGTAAATATTCGAACCGCCAGTATCTTCGAGCAACGAGCGCGCGTCCACACGCGCAACCGCCTTGCGGATTAAGCCCCAATCTCCGGAAAACGGAAGCTGCAGGTAGGTGTGCGCCGAAAAATCCACGATCGCGGTTCGATCCGCAGGCGACAGCGCGTCCACCAGCGCGCGCGCCGCATTTCGCATTTCATCGGACTCGCGCAGAACACTGGGGCTCGCGTCAATAACGATTGCAACGCTGGCTGACTCGGCGGAAGCGTCAAAATACGTGAGCCGCTGTTGCACGCCGTCGTCAAATACGCGGAAATCCCCAATCTGCAATCCGCGCACCGCCACGCCGTCCGCGCCGATCACGCTGCATGTCACCGGAACAATCTGCGTGACCACCGAGATCGCGTGCAAATCAGCGGAGGTTGCGCCGCTCGCCGCACCGTTTCCGCCAGCTCCGTTCGTCAAGTTGCCTGCCGGAATCGCCTTTAACTCACCGGTTACTGGGTCGCGTTTCCAGGTAACGTCCTCGTCAAGGCGCCGCGGCCGCGGCAATTTTGGTTTTTGCTGAGCCCTGCGGGGAAATCCCTGGAAGGACGATTGGAGAAGTCACCAGCGCCAAGATCAGCGCAACACCGCGCGCCGCAGAGCGATGAACCCGTCGATGCGCGAGGCGCTCGCGAACAATCCGGATCAGTCCCATCGCGCGTCTAGTCGAGGTCGAAATCGCGCAATGGTTTTTCGATCGGACCGTCTTTCGCTTTCTTCAAGCCCTCAGCGAATTTTCGCGCCAGCACGTCTTCCTTCGATTTCTCCGCTTCCACGGAGGCGCGGAATTTCGCCTCGACGGCGTCCACCTGTTTCCGCAGCAGGGCCGCTGTGTCGTCCAAATCCACGGAGGGCGGCGGCTTCGGCGGAGCAACGTGCGAAAGCACCGCGCCGATCTCGCGGTCAACCGTGAGTTTCGCCTGGCAGCACGGGCAACTAACCGTAAACGTGTCCAATGGCCTCTGAGTCATAAGCGCATTTTACGCCCATTTTGGTCTATCAGACATTCCGGGTGAAACTCCCATTCCGGTGTCATGGCCGCCTCCGTGCTAAAGCTTCCTGCTTACCGGCCGATGTATAGACTACGTACAAGTAGCGAACCGTGTGAAGGGTGGTGGACGCAGGAAGCCGGCGGTTCACTATCGGTTGTTCGCAACTGGCACGGAACTTCCTGCACGTCACTTTCTTGCTCTCGATTCCAGACGCTGTCCTGTAACTAGGCGAGTGAACCCACATTGATCGCACAAATCAAGCTCGTTACCGCGCTAGAGATGTCTCAGAAAGTTCCCCTCAAATCGGGGCCCGATCGTCGCAAGCGCAAACGCGGCATGTTTTCCGTTCCGGTACAGATTCGCGGCGGAGTTGGAACACTTGAGGTGTTTGAAGATCTCGTCACCAGCCTAGACGTCTCGCGTGATGGCCTGCTGTTGTCCACTGCGCGAGGCGGATATTCAGTCGGTCAAAAGCTGCACGTATCCTGCCCTTACTGGTGTGCACCCACCGCGATTAATGTGCCGCGCAATGCTCAGGTAGTTCGCAACGTGCTTCTGCCAAACTACACCTACGCTCTGGCTCTGCAATTTATGCCAGGAATTTGTGAGGAGGGTTCTTGGAATGTTTCGGCTTCACCCTATCCGAATCAGGTGCGTGTGCTTTGCGTCGAATCGGATTCCGCTGCCTCACGCGCGCTCTGCGCCATACTGGAAAAGGATGGTTACCATGTCGTGGCGGTCACCACGGCAAAAGAGGCGCTTGAGATTCTCAGCAGCGAGGTTCCTGACGTAATTCTCGCTGAGGCAGAATGCCAGGGCCAGGAGATCTCTGGCAAGGACCTGTGCGCGATTGTGAAAACTTGCCCGCGCTTGCAGCACATCCCCGTGATTCTTCTCACCAGTTCCGCTTTGCCGTCAGATTACGCCACCAGCCATCAGATCGGCGCCGTTGTTTGCATGACGATCCCGTGCAGGCCCGAACGCGTTCGCAGCGCCATCCACCTCGTTGCGGCGCCGCCGGCGCTCTGCTCGGTCTATAGCGCGCGTTTCAACGTGTCCGCCTTCGTGCGCACGTCCTAGCTGCGTACGTTCGAAGCCCTGCGCGATCTCCTCAGCCCCCAAAAAAAAGAACCTCGTCCCTTTCGAGACGAGGTTCCCAAAATCCATCGATGTTGAAATGAATTTAGGCCGGAGCTGGTTTTTCGCCCTTGGCCAGGCCCGGAATCGGCCGCGGTTCAGGCCGCAGTGAAAGTTGCGGTTCCTTCGTCGGCACAGGCGGCGCAGCCGGTGGAGGAGGCGGTATCTTCTCCGGAAGCGGCTTGCCTTCCATCAAGAGCTTCAATTCCACGGCGTCCAAAACTTCGCGGTCCAGCAAAGCCTGAGCAATGCGCTCGAGCTTATCGCGTTGCGTCTCCAGAATATTGCGCGCCTTGCTGTATCCGTTCGTGACGATGCTGCGAACTTCTCCGTCAATCTTGATCGCCGTGTCTTCCGAATAATCGCGGTGCTGCGCGATCTCGCGTCCCAGGAAAATCGCTTCTTCCTTCTTGCCGAAAGTAAGCGGCCCCAGAACGCTCATGCCCCATTCGCACACCATCTGCCGCGCGATTTCGGTTGCGCGTTCGATATCGTTTCCCGCGCCGGTGGTGATGTGGTGCAGGAAAATTTCTTCGGCTGCGCGTCCGCCCATCAATACGGCGAGTTGCGCTTCGAGGAATTCCTTGGTGTAGGTGTGCTTGTCGTCAATCGGCAACTGCATGGTGACGCCCAGCGCCATGCCGCGCGGAATAATCGTCACTTTGTGCAGCGGATCGGCGCCCGGCGTCATCGCCGCCACCAGCGCGTGCCCGGCCTCGTGATATGCCGTGTTGCGCTTTTCTTCGTCCGACAAAATCATGGATCTTCGCTCGACGCCCATCAGGACTTTGTCCTTGGACATCTCGAAATCCACCATCGCGACGAATTTGCGGTTTTGCCGCGCCGCCCACAGCGCGGATTCGTTCACCAGATTCGCCAGATCAGCGCCGGAAAATCCTGGCGTCCCGCGGGCAATCACCGAAAGATCCACGTCCTCGGACAGAGGCACTTTCCGCGTGTGCACGCGAAGTATTTCCTCGCGGCCTTTCACGTCAGGTCGCGGCACCACCACGCGCCGGTCGAAACGGCCGGGCCGCAACAGCGCCGGGTCCAGCACGTCAGGACGGTTCGTGGCCGCAATCAAGATCACGCCTTCGTTCGATTCAAACCCGTCCATCTCCACCAGCAGCGCGTTCAAAGTCTGCTCGCGTTCGTCGTGACCGCCGCCGAGTCCAGCTCCGCGATGCCGCCCGACTGCGTCAATTTCATCTATGAAAATGATGCAAGGCGCATTCTTCTTGCCCTGTTCAAATAGATCTCGCACGCGGCTCGCGCCCACGCCCACGAACATCTCAACGAAATCCGAACCCGAAATCGAAAAGAACGGCACATTCGCTTCGCCCGCTATCGCCCGCGCCAGCAAAGTCTTGCCGGTTCCCGGAGGTCCCACCAGCAGCACGCCCTTCGGAATGCGTCCGCCAAGCTTCTGGAATTTCTGCGGGTCCTTCAGGAAATCAATAATTTCGTACAGCTCTTCCTTCGGTTCGTCAATTCCCGCCACGTCCTTGAACGTCGCTTTCTTCTGCTGCGCCGTCAGCAAACGTGCGCGGGACTTCCCAAAGCTGAGCGCCTTGTTCCCGCCCGCCTGCATCTGCTTCATCATGAAAACCCAGAACAGAACCAGCAGCAGTAGCGGGCCAAAATTCACCAGGAATGTCAGCCAGTCCGCGTTCTTCACTTCCTTGTAGTTATAAAGAACGTTGTGATCCTGCAGCGCCTTGGTGATGTCCGGAATGGCCGTATTGGCCACCGTCACGCCGCGGAATTTTCCGCCTTCACGGTACTCGCCCTGCAATTCGGCGCTATTCGGCGAAAGGTAAATCGTCACGTCCTTGACGCTGTTGTTCTGCACCTTCGCCAGGAAATTCGTGTAGTTGGGCTCGTCGTCGTGCGCGGACTGCCCCCCGGTCGAGGCCATCCTCCACAGCACTACCGCGAGCAAAATCATTAGGAGCCAGAATAAAATCGTTCGGACTGTGGAATTCACCTTATTAACCTCACCTGTTGCAACCTAACCAAAAGTGCTCCAAAAAAGTTCTCACCGCGCCTTGACTATCTTAGATGCTTAGACCCACAAGAGGTATGCAACTTACTCGGCCGCTCTAGGGGTCTGCTTCTTCCTCGATCACAAATCCCATCCGCGTGTTCTCTCTCGCGCGGAAGTCTTCGGCAGCCGGCATCCCCTGAGCCCAAATCACTTGCCCGCTGCTTTCCAGCACGGGCCATGCTGCACGCTCGCCACTTGGAATCCGCCCGGCCAGGAACATGCTTTTCAGCTTCCGTTCATGGCGCCGGCCATGTGGCCGATAGGCATCGCCAGGCCTCCAATTCCGCAGAATCAAAGGAGAGCGCAGGAGGTCTGCATCGAGGGCGTTGGCGTCCCTCTTAGTGTCGCTCTCTGTTACAGGCCAGTCAATCACTTTCAGGCGGAAGCATTTTCCGAGTTCCGGAATGGAAACAGTGGCCGTCCCGTGCAACGGCAGGCTTACGATGTACTCATACGCGTTCTCTTGTCTTGCGGTTCCATCGCCGATTGGTTTTCGAGCGGTGTCCTCACCCGAGAAAATTATTTCGGCAAAATTGCGTCGCACCATAATTGCGCCGGGCAGTTCCACGTGATGCCCACTACTGGATTCACTAGCGAGGTGCATTACTTGTTCGACGTGGTTTGCGCCCAATTCCCGGCGGTCACCCCTCGCCTCTTCATAAAGACGGCGAATCAATCGTTCCGTAAGCACGCGCAACGGCGCGTATTTATTGAACTTCTGCGACGTGCGATTTTTGTCCTTGCCGCTTTTCAGGTCCAGCGGCGCCATCACATCGCACACTGCGATGCGTACTTCATCGCCGTCCTTGCGTGCCAGGGTTTGGAAGCGATCCTCCACCAGCACGTCCCAGAAGTCTTCTTCTTCGCGCGCCAATCGTGCCAGCTCGCCGAGGTGGCCGACAATTGCAGGGGAGAAATCCCGCTCGATCACCGGCAGTAGCCGTTCGCGAATGTGCGCGCGCGTCCGACGGATATCTCGATTCGTCGAGTCCTCCCGCCATGTCTGGCCGTTCTCGCTCAGATATTCACGCAAGCTTTCGCGGCGTGTGCCGAGCAATGGCCGAACGATCGCTCCTGCCACTGGATAAATTCCTGCCAGGCCTGTGGGGCCGGTTCCGCGCATCAGATGTGCCAGCAGCGTCTCCGCCTGATCGTCCGCCGTATGCGCCACCGCGATCTGTGTGGCCTTCCCCTCGTTGATCACCCGGTTGAAAAACCCGTAGCGTAGCCGTCGCGCAGCGTCTTCCACGTTCGATCCCTGACGCTCAGCTTCCCCTCCCACATCCTCGCGCGCACTCACGAATTCCAATTGCCGAGCACTGGCAAGCTCCGCGACGAAGGAGGCGTCTGCCTCGGATTCGGCCCCGCGCAGAGCGTGGTTGAAATGCACAACCAGCAGCGTGATGCCCAGTGCGTCGCGCAAACGATGGAGCAGCAGCAATAGCGCCACTGAATCGGCGCCCCCTGAAACCGCTACGCCCACACGATTCCCCGCACCCAATATTCGCGACCTTTGAATGGTTGCAAAGACGGATTGCTCCAGCGGGACTCGCATCGGCCGGTTCCCTCGCACCCTCGGGGTCAGGATATAACCATGGTAACAGTGGGATTGGTCAGGGTCGAGAGCGGTCCGACTGCGAGAAGAAGAGAATCCCTCGCGCCGGCGCCGCACGACTACAGACGGTCGGTGATCTGCTGCGTGAATAAATCTCGACTGTAGGAAATGCGCCGATCAAGCGCCACCGCAGCGAAGTAAGAGCAGCTCTGACGCTCCTGCTCGAGCCAAGTCGCAAATCGCGGAGCCACCGGGCGCGATACGCGATTCAGCACCGCCAGCAAGCCGTAATAAGTTCCCACGGCGCGAATCTCGGACTGGTCGTCGCCTCGCTCCGGACACAATCGCACCAATTGCAGCAGGCGATTGAAATCATCGGCCCCGACTTCTTGATTGGCAATGCCGGTCACTTCGCGTACACGATCCGAAAGCACGATATTCTTGCTGGAAGCTAGGATCGAGCGGCAATACGATACAAAAAATTGCAGAAACGCCGCAATCGAGATGACGCAGATGAGTGCCGCGATCATCGCGCCCTCACCAACAACCGCGCCGGCTCTAGCCGGGCGTCTTCCTGAATGTGTATGAACGTATAGGTCCATGCCAGCGGCAGCCACACTCCCACTAGAGGCGGGAACCAGCGCAGGAAGTTCGGTTCGAGGCCGGGAAAAAGATTACGCAGCGCGTAGGTGCAAGCGTCGGCGCTGAAATAGATTCCGAGTGCCAGAACCAATTGGATCAGTCGCGTTCTGGTCTCGCGCAATTTCAAAATCGCGCCCCACAGCAGGTACGTGAGCACCACTCCCACGAAATAGAAATTCTGGCCTATCTCGACGACGAAATGACTCGTCAGGTGCGTCCGATTTTGATGGACTACCGCATACGAGAACATCGCGGTCAGTAGTATTAGCATCACCGCAGCACTGCGGATGTATTTGCTCACGCCCATTTCTGCGAACGTTTCCTGATAAAACTTGATGATTACCCAGAACATCAAGACGTTCAGCAAGCTGTCAGTGTAGTAGTAAAAATAAATGTAGGTCGTGGAATCGAAACCAAAATGGTGGACGCAATAATATAGGCCGCAGGTTACGAAGGCATCGCATAACATGTAGAAAGCAATGGGGAAGTAGCGAAAAGCTTGCTTGCGGGAGACTAGATACACTACCACGCCAATTTCCGCGAGGAAACCTACAAGCCATATCAGATAATCGAGTGGTCCAAGCATTTTCGGTTCGCTTCCGGTGCTTGGCCACTCAACTCCCAGCTATCGGGAGTTCCCAGACGCTAGTTCCAGGGCGTGGGTGGCACCGGGGCCGACGTACTCATCCAAGGAGTCGGCGGCACGGGAGCCGACGTACTCGCCCAAGGAGTTGGCGGCACAGGAGCCGACGTACTCGCCCAGGGAGTTGGCGGCACAGGAGCCGACGTACTCGCGACGGTAATGCCCTTCAGACCGACGGCGCTGGCCAATACCATCATGGCCAAAACCGTAGCAACTAACCACTTACTCATGGACCCCTCCGAGTAGGGATACTACGCGGCGGAGTCTATTAGTGTTTAGCTGCCGTCAAGAGGTAAATTTTCAGGGCGTGTGCCTAAACGGTACACACCCCTCCCTCTTGGCTGTTTTCGAGCCTTTCCAGATCGTGCTCCTCAAACTAGCCGTTGGGATTGTGTGCGGTCAATGTTACGAAAGTACCATCGTTCCCGCACTTTTCTAGCGAGCTCGATGCGCCGATATCGGCCCACGATGCGTATTAATCGGTCTATTTCTCATGCGCGTCTCCACTTCGCTTGCTGGCCAAAACTCTTCCGGCTAGGCGAAGACTCTGCTAACATACATGCGCAAGTAACTCGACAATTGAATCTGTCTGGAGCGACGCAACAATGGCACTAGCATGTGAAATGTGCGGCAAGAAGCCGCTGTATGGCAACGCGATCAGCCACGCCCACAACGTTACACGGCGCCGCTGGAATCCCAATCTGCGGCGCGTCAAGGCCGTGGTTAAAGGCGCTCGTAAACACATCCGCGTCTGCACCTCCTGCATCCGTTCTGGCCGCGTTCAAAAGGCCGCGTGAAGTCGGCCCTCCCCCGGAAGGAGTCCTGCTTGTCACGACGAATCTTGGCACTCGCACTACTAGCCGCGAGTGTGTGCGTGGTCGGTTGCAAGAAGGAAACCGCGCCGGGGCCGGACGTCTGGGCAGTCGTGAACGGCAAGGAGATCCAACGCGCCGAGGTAGAGAAATATTTCCGCACGCGCGTCAACGCGGAAGGCCCGGCTCCATCTCAGGAAGAAGCGCTCTCGCTGAAGTTAAATATCCTCGATGAGCTTGTGAACAACGAAATCCTGCTCGAACGCGCCAACAAATTGAACCTGGTCGCCAGCGATGCGGAAGTCGAAGACAAATTCACCGAATCCAAGAGCCCTTACACCGAGGAAGAATTCCAGAAAAAGCTGAAGGATTCCGAACTTACGGTGGACGATCTGAAGGGAGACATCCGGCGGCAGCTCTCCGTGCAGAAACTCCTGAATCGCGAAGTGGTCGCGAAGATTTCGATCACAGACCAGGACGTCCTGGACTTCTACAACAAGAATCGCGCGCAATTCAACGTGGCCGAACTGCAGTTTCACATCGCGCAGATTGTCGTGACGCCCCATCCCGACGCTGCGGTGCACAATCGCAAGAACGACAAAGCCACCAGCGAGCCTGAGGCCAAGCGAAAAATCAGCCTCATCGAGCAAAAACTTGCAAGCGGCGCTGATTTTTCCCAGCTCGCAATGGATTATTCCGAGGATTCCACGGCAGCGACGGGCGGCGATCTGGGCTTTGTGCCGGAATCAGCATTGAATCAATCCGACCCGCTTCTGAAGAAAACGGTTCTGGCGATGAGGCCGGGCGACGTCACCCAACCAATCGGAGTGAAAAACGGGGGATACCGCATCCTCAAGCTAATCGCGAAAGAGCCCGCCGGTCAGCGCGAGCTTTCCGATCCGCAGGTGCAGCAGTCCATCCGCGACATGCTGCGAAATCGTAAAGAGCAACTCATACGCTCAGCGTACATGATCGAAGCGCGCGACGATTCGCGTGTCACTAATTATCTGGCTCGGCAAATTCTGGAGTCTGCAGGAAAGCTTCCCGCCTCAAAATAAGCCGTAAATCGTAACGAAAATCCACGAATGCGCGATTCAGGCTGTGCGGCGTTCGCTGAAGTCTAACCGCGGCTAACGGTGGGCGCAAGAGGCCGCCCGGGACGAACCATCCGGCCGATGAAAATTGCGATCAGTCCTGCCAAGGGGCTCAGCAGCAGGACCGCAACGAATCCTTTCCAGAACGCGAACCCTTCCTTCTCCATCTTCGCCGCCGTCAGCGCGCAGGCCATCGTCCATACCAGGCCAACGATCCCAAATAGCAGCCACGCGGCGGCCGTAGCAAAATGCACGTGTGAAAACATTCCGAATCCCCCAAGTTTGCCCGTGTTTCTAGATTCGGGACCCCTGCCCGGATTGCAATGATTTTCACCGGACGAAGCGGGCGGACAAAGGCGCGAAAAACAAAAGCGAACTTAAGGGTTACTAGTAACGAATCTCAAATCGTCGCTCAGCTGACGATCACCACCACCTCTCCAGCATTCACGGTCTGGCCTTCTACCACCGCCAATCGGTCAACGGTTCCGGTTTTCGGTGAGCGAATCTCGTTCTGCATCTTCATCGCTTCCACCACCAGCAACCCTTGTCCAGCCTGAACCGCATCGCCCGTCTTCACCAGCACGCGCACGATTTTGCCCGGCATCGGAGCCAAGATTTTTTGGCGCCCCTCCGCTTCCGCAGCGCTGCCACGATCGCGTCGCCATTCACGTTCGTCCGCAACCACGATCCTAAATTCCCGGCTGCCGGCGATCGCCCGCAACCCTGCACCAGAGCGCTCCATGCGCACTTCGAACGATTTTCCGCTTATCAGTATCGAATAGATGCCAGGCGACACCTCCGTCGCATCAGCTTCCAGACGTTGGCCGTCAATCGTCCAAACAGGACGCTCGCCTGGTTGCGTCATCTCCGCGCGGCGTTTTTTCCCATCAATCTCAATCTGCAATTTCACGATGGCTCCGCTTAGACTCACGCGACGCTGTCACAGCTGTGGCTCGCGATTCACTTGTTCCCGACGGCTTTCTGATTTCCACCGCGGTTCTGCAATGGCGGCCGTCGCGGAAGCATTCGCACCACTCAATTGCGATGTATGCCAAAGAAATGCGGCTATCGCTGCAGCTTGCTCGGCTTGGGCATCTTCTGCGCCGCGGTCGCGAATTTTCATAGCCGGTTCGGCGCTCAGAAAATCGTCCAGCCAGCGCGTGTAAATCGCGCCCGTCCGAAAATCACCGCTGCACAGGATGCGGCGAAAAAGCGAGACATTGGTTTTTATCCCGCTCGCATAATATTCCCGCAGAGCCCGCCCCATCCGCGCCATCGCTTCCTCCCGATCGCCGCCCCAGGCAATCAACTTGCCCAACATCGGGTCATACTCGTTCGGCACCGTCCAGCCGGCATAAATGCCCTCGTCCAATCGAATCCCAGGGCCCGTGGGAACTCCGCAATCCACGATTTTTCCTGGCGACGGAAAAAAATTGTTGTCCGGATCTTCGGCGTAGATGCGGCACTCGATGGCATGTCCGCGCAATGCAATTTCTTCCTGGCGAAACGGCAATGCCTCGCCGGCGGCAATGCGCAGCTGCAACTTCACCAGGTCCAGCGACGTCACCATCTCCGTCACGGGATGTTCTACCTGTAGCCGCGTGTTCATCTCCAGAAAATAAAAATTCCGCTCCGTGTCCACCAGGAATTCCACCGTGCCCGCATTCGTGTAATTCCCGGCGCGCGCCAGTTTCACCGCCGCTTCACCCATAGCTTTCCGCAATTCCGGCGTCATAAACGGGGACGGCGCCTCCTCGATCACTTTCTGGTGCCGTCGCTGCACGGAGCATTCGCGCTCACCCAAATAGACAAAATGCCCATGATGATCCGCCAGCACTTGAATCTCGATGTGGCGCGGGCGTTCCAGATATCTTTCCATGTACAGCCGCGCGTCGCCGAACGCGTTCTGTGCTTCGGACGCCGCGTCGCGCCACGCCGAAGCGAGTTCACTCTCGCTCGCGACGCTGCGCATTCCTTTGCCCCCGCCGCCCGCCACCGCTTTCAGAATCACCGGAAAACCAATCTGCCGCGCGATTTTCTCCGCCTCGTCCGCGTTGTCGATTGGGTCCAGCGTGCCGGGCACGGTGGGCGCGCCCACATCCCGCGCGATATGCCGGGCAGCGGTTTTTGAGCCCAGCTGCTCCATCGCAGAAGCTGACGGGCCGATGAAAGTGACGCCCGCGTCCGCGCAAGCACGGGCGAGCGCCGGATTTTCCGCCAGAAAACCGTAGCCGGGATGAATCGCGTCGCATCCCGCATATCGCGCAACTCCGAGAATCTTCTCAATCACCAAATAACTCTCGCGTGAGGGCGCCGGTCCAATCGGGTACGCCTCGTCCGCCAGCCGTACGTGAAGTGATGCCCGATCCACATCGCTATATACTGCGACGGTGCATACACCCATCTCCCGGCACGCGCGCGCGATGCGTACCGCAATCTCTCCGCGATTAGCGATCAGGACTTTCTTAAACATTACAGTGCTCCACGCAAATCCGAGATTCTAGCATCTCGGCCGGTCGCCCGCCCGCAGCAGCATGCCGGATTCAAGGGCGAGTCTCAGCTGGTAAAATGGGCACGGCGTGCCGTGGGCTCTCCGGGTTTCTCACGCGACGCGACCCTGGTCCCCGTCGGGCACCTCAAAAAAGCTTTGGGCGACGAGTCCCCAATTGAACCTTGGTTGGCACCTGACTACCGCACTGCTTATAGGTCTGCGAACAGTCCCGCTTCGTCGCGCAAAAGTCACGGAAACCGCTGCTGGTGAAAACCAAACGCGCTGTGCAACCATAAGTCCTGCTTCAACGGGCGAGCCGGAGTGCAACAAGAAATCCAGCTAAACCAGAAGTTTTTTCTCTTTGACTCCTTTTGTAGAACTGCCCGGGAGGAGTTGAGAAAGAAATGAAAATGTTTGGGTAGGAAGAATTCGCAACCTAGTTCGGCTTTCCGCTCGCGCTCGAGTTTGTGAACGTTTCAATGGAATAGGGTGGCACGGTTGCAGAAAACGAGCCGGAAGAGACAGTTATTGCTGATTGCTCGGCGAGACTTGCACTGCTCGACGTAAGATACGGAGTCACGCTTGAACCCGTAGTTGTCCCCACCGAGAACGTAACCGGCACGGGGCCTCTGCCGCCGTTCACCGCCACCACGGTGCGAGAATTTCCTGCGGGGTTTGTGAAAGCTGTGACCAGGAGAGACGTGGGGTTCTTGACCGACACCATGTGCCAGCCGGGTAGGACAAACCTGCTCCAATTGCCGATTGCGAAAGCCCGCTTGGCGATATTGCTGTTCTTATCCGTGAGTGCCTCATTGTCGTCAAAGTCACCATTGGCATCGAGTAGCCAGTACCCCCAGTAATTGACCTGCGCGTTGGTCAAATAATAGTGAATCTGCGATGCGTAGTTGAGGGCGCTCGTGATAGTCCCATCGTAAGGATTGGAATCCCCGACCTCGGTCTGCCACACGTGCTGCCCGGTATTATTCTTAAAGGCTAGTGGACCGCTGGGCTGCGGGACCGCATACCCGTGGGAGGCGACGATGGCAACGTCCGCTGCGGTTGTGGCATCGTCCATGGGACCTGCCGCAATGTTCATTGTCCAAGGCGTGTCCTCAGCGACCATGATCTTCACGCCGGAATGACCGGCCGTATTGAGAGCTGAACGTAGGTAGGGAATATAATCGTGCAGTTGCGTCGTGGTCCACACGCAGCTCGGATAATGACTGCTCTCTTCCGGTTCGTTCTGCGGACTGATCGCGTAAATTGAGACGTTGTAAGTTCCTTTCATCAACGTCACAAAGGCAGCCTGAATCTTGGCTAGGTTCCTGTAATTCTTGGAAGTGCCAATCATATTACCGCCTGTCTGAAACGCTGCGTTGTCCTTCATAGAGCCTGGAGGGCTCCACTCACTTGCGAACACCCTGGCTCCCCTCGCGACTGCGGCTTGAGCCATTACAAGGTCCGAATTCGCAATTGTCGGTCCGGAAGATACGGTGACGCAGCTCCCGTTTCCGTTTGGAACTGGTGCTTGATCGGTCCGGCAATCCGTCAGGTCGGGATATATTTGCATCCTGTACCATTGAAGGCCTATCCCAGAAGAGCTGTAGAAAAAATTCATTTGCGCGGGAGTCAGGGTTTGGAGCTGGCCGGCTCCCGCCGCGCCGAAACCATCAATTGTCTGCCGGGCGCTCGACCAATTGACGGTGATTGTTTGAATTGTCTGGGTGCAGGAAACAGCCGCAGACGCCAAAAAGATACCCGAAAGCAAGACATATCGCCGCATCGTCATCTGAGTGCCACTGGCTGCCCGAAAGAATTGTGAGAAACGCGCAGCTTCATTCTCGTCACCTGCGGCAATTCTCACTGTGGTGATTCTCCATCATTAGGGAGTTCCCCTCACGTTCATTCTTTCCTTGCACGTCCCGGAAATCTACTGTAACCGTTCCAGATGAGCTTAGCCAAAGAACTTCGTGGGAGTATTTTGACGTCAAATTCTTGCGGGCCATCGTCAATGGCACGGCCAAAACGGCAGTCTCGACCCCTTCTATCCCCCAGCTCCCTGTCTCGTTGACACCCATGTGAGCCGCTGTTAGATTGCATACTTTGTGTTCAGAGGCCAGCCCAATATAATTGTCGGTATAATCGTTCGACGCGTTGTCTGGATGACTTCCCTGGCAGTGATGCTTACATCTGCCGTCGGTTGCGCCGTCAGCCACAAGACCGTCGTGAAGCCGCCGCAAGCCTCCGTTCCGCAATTGGCTGCGACGAAAGAGCAGTTGCTCTACGCCTACAATCGCCAGGCACAAGCAATCCAGTCGTTAAACGCTGGCGTGACTATGAAGCTCGCGGCGGGATCTGCGTATTCCGGGGTAATCGAGCAATACCATGAAGTGAGCGGTTTTATTCTGGCAGCCAGGCCCGCCGACATTCGCGTGATCGGCCAAGCCCCGGTAGTCGGCAAGAATATTTTCGACATGGTCAGTGACGGTTCGACTTTCACTATTTATATACCGTCGAGGAATAAATTTATCGTCGGCCCAGCTAATCTGGAGCGGCGCGCGGAGAAGCCAATCGAAAATCTCCGGCCGCAACATCTGGTAGACGCGCTCTTTTGGCCGCCGATCACGGAAGGCACACCGGTCTTATTCGAGGAAGGGAGCGAAGGCGCATCGCAATTTTACGTTTTAACAGTGGTCAAGACGGAAACGGCGCCATCAGCAGCCCTCCCTGGCGATGCCGGCAGCGTCGCTTCGAACCAACAATCAAGTTCCCAGCGGCCAGCGTCTAATTGGGAAATCGCGCGGAAAATATGGTTCGATCGCGCGAATCTGCGTGTCTCAAGGATTGAGAATTTTGGTTCAGGTGGTAAGGTGGCTTCGGACGTGACGTACGCAAACTGGCAAACCACGGGTGCCACCAGCTATCCGTGGCAGATCGACGTAACTCGACCCAGCGATGACTATCAATTGCAGATTACAATCAAGAAGCTTACTGTGAACGAGCCGATCGCCACGAACCGCTTCTCACTGCCGCAACCGCCCGGCACGGATTTGATCAATCTCGGCGAAAATCCTGGGGGAGATACTCGCAAAGGCTCCGGGCAAAGTACCAAGGAGCCGCAACACTAGTGTGTTTACAATTTCCTAAGCGCACCAAAAATTTATGATTCGTTACATGATCACCCAAAACGTTCTGCACCGGCCGCTGCGCACGTTCATCACCGTGCTGGCCGTAGCCGTCGAAGTCACTCTCGTCATTATCGTCGTGGGCCTTACCAGCGGCCTGCTCTCGGAATCGGCCAAACGCATAGAAGGGGTCGGCGCGGACATTATGGTTCAGCCGCCTCAGGCTTCTTACCTGATGGCCTTTAGCGGCGCGCCCATGCCCATGGCTATCGGAGCTAAGCTCGCGCAGCTCGAATACGTGCAGGCGGTCGCCCCGGTGCTGACGCAGTTCAATACAAGCGGCATCGAAATCGTTTATGGCATTGACCAGGTAAGCTTTCACGCTGTTACCGGCGGATTCGTTTTTCACGAAGGCCATGATTTGCAAGGGCCGAACGACATCCTCGTGGACGACGTCTATGCCAAATCAAAGAAAATAAAGCTCGGCCAGGACGTGCGTCTTTTCGATCACGATTTTCACGTAGTCGGTATCGTCGAGCATGGCAAAGGCGCGCGCCTCTTCGTCTTCCTTTCCACGCTACAGGAAATCGGGGGCTCCCACGATAAGGCTTCTGTCTTTTTCATTAAATGTGATCGCACCGATCACACTCCCGCAGTGACCGACGAAATCAAGGACCTTCTGCCTCGCTATGAGGTTCGCGCGCTTAGGGATCTCATGTCACTGATGACTTCCTCGAACCTCCCAGGTCTCGCCGCGTTCATCAACGTCATGATCGGAATCGCAGTGGTCATCGGCTTCCTGGTGATTTTCCTCTCCATGTACACCACCATCATCGAGCGTACCCGCGAAATCGGCGTCCTGAAAGCCCTGGGCGCGTCCAAGGGCTACATCGTTCGCATCGTTCTTAGCGAAACGACCTTGCTCTGCATCGGCGGCGCTGTGGCCGGCGTTGGACTCAGCTACCTTATGAGCGCAATTTTCATCAAGCTTTTTCCGACGCTCACGATCCTAATTACGCCGCTCTGGATTTTGCGCGCCGGCCTGATTGCCATCACCGGTGGTCTGCTCGGCGCCGCCTATCCTGCATGGATGGCCAGCCGCAAAGATCCCGTCGAGGCTCTGGCTTACGAGTAACCCGATCTCACTCTTCCGCTGCGATTCGGGCGTCCGGGGCAATCTGCGCCCGCCTGTCCGCGCTAGGCAGAAATGCTAAAGCCGACTAGAATATTTCCGTCCTCGAATTCGCCAACGCTTGCAGGGGAGCGGCTGTTGGAGCCCATACTTCAGACTGAAAATCTTTGGAAAGTCTATCGCCAAGGGAAAGTGGAAGTGCCCGCTCTGCGCGGCGTCAGCATTGATATCTTTCCCGGCGAATTCGTCTCCATCATGGGCCCATCGGGATGCGGTAAATCAACCATGCTGCACGTGATTGGCGGCCTCGCGCAGGCTACCTCCGGGCGCGTGCTCCTCGATGGCAACGACCTCACCACCATGAGCGATTCCGCGCGCACTCTGCTTCGCCGCCACAAAGTCGGCTTCGTCTTTCAACGCTTTAATCTACTCCCCACTCTCGACGCGTACCACAACATCACTCTGGCCCAGCACATTCACGGAAATGGATTCGATCCACACCGCTTCCAGGTCGTTGCCGACCTTCTGGGCTTGAGCGATCGTCTGAAACACAAGCCTTCGGAACTTTCGGGCGGCGAACAACAGCGCGTGGCGCTCGCTCGCGCCATCGTCAGCGAACCGAAAATCGTCTTGGCAGATGAACCCACCGGCAACCTCGATACCAAAAACTCCGAGGCCGTTCTCGGCCTTCTCCGCCAGCTGAATCAAGACCTCGGCCAAACGATCGTGATGATCACGCACAATCCCGAAGCTGCCGCCTACGGACATCGCGTCCTGCACATGCGCGACGGCGAGGTTGTGGACGGCTCCTCGGTTCACTGACATGCGCACTTTATGGCGAGGCATTGTCCGCACCATTTTCTGGTCCTATGAACGCGGCAGTTGGCCCTACGATCTCGCCGTAATTCTCATCGTCCTTTTCGTGCTGGTCACTCCTACGCGCTGGTTCCACGACCAGCCACAATCTACCGCCGCGTTTGCTTCCAAAGTCCAGCTTCAATCGCAAGACCTTGCTAGTCAAACCCATACCTATCGCCTGGACGCCACCGCCCTTCCGCCGGAAAAGCGCGCAGCTCGCGCCACTCCTGAACTCGAGCGCGAAACTCACGATATCCTCGCCCGCACCGTTGACGAGCTAAAAGACCAAACTTTCCAGGTGGTGCATATCGAACCGGTCCCCGCCCAGGACGGTTCGATTCTCTACTACGATGTCACCGTACACCCTTCACCCCTGATGTAACGTTTTCTCCCCGCTCCGGAACCAATTTGGAACCGGCCAACCTACCTCCCGCGTCTAATCACCTGTAGTATTATGAACGCCGCGTTAACGCACCAGCCATGCAGCGGGGGAAATGATTTGACCGTAAAACGTTTCGTACTGGCATTTGCGCTTAGCGCTCTCGTTTTCGCCGCGTGCCTTAGGGCGTTTCCTGCTCCTGGTCAAAACCACAGCCCTGCTACACTGGACAGCACTCTCAGAGAACTCGATCGCTCCGCGAAGGGTTTTCACAGCCTCTCGGCCGATGTCGAGCGCACCAAGGTTACCGTCGTGGTTAACGATCGCTCCACAGAAACGGGCACCATCCTGGTTCACGACGATAAAATGCTTTTGGAAATGAAGCCGCCCGACGCCCGCACAATTCTGCGCACCGGCGACAACCTCTACATTTACAACCCGGGCCTGAAGCGCGTCGAGGAATACAATCTCGCGCAGCATCGCGCCCAGGTGGATCAATACTTGCTGCTTGGTTTCGGAACACAAGGGAAGGAACTGCAGAAGTCGTACCGGGTGACGCTGCTCGGTGAACCTACGCTGGACGATAAAAAAACGGTCGAGCTGGAACTGACTCCAAAGTCTCAGGAAGCTCGCAATCAAATCTCCAAAATTCAAATCTGGTTCGATGAGTCTTCGTGGCTTCCGGTGCAACAGCAATTCAATGAGACCGGTTCCGGAGATTACTTCGTCATCCGCTATTCCAAAATCGTCCGTAATCCCGATCTCGGTGACGCGCACTTCAAACCGCACTGGCCCAAAGGCACCGAAAAGGTCAAACCGCAGGGCTAGCGCCTATTTCACTGCTTTCCGCTGTTTCTTTTCGTCTTCCCCAGCTGATTCATGTTGCAGTAGCGCGAGCTTGCGCTCCAGTCCCCAGCGATAGCCGGCCAGATTCCCGTCTTCGCGCACCACGCGATGGCACGGCACCACCACGGAGACAGGATTCGTAGCGCACGCCCGCGCCACCGCTCGAATCGCCGTCGGTTTGCCAATCGCCCGCGCCACCTGGCTGTACGTTCGCGTCGCGCCGTAGGGAATCTTCCGCAATTCCTCCCACACGCGCCGCTGAAATGCGGTTGCCTGCACGTCGGTCGGCAGATCGAGATTCGGTTCGCGCCCGCGCAAGTGCTCCAGTATTTTTCCCACCCAGCCTTCCAGCCCGTTCCTGTCCCGCTGAATCTCCGCGCGTGGATATTCCTTGCGCAGCGAGCTCTCCAGCGGCCCGTCATCTTTCCCAAGATACAGCGCGCTGATACCGCGGTCCGTCGCACCTACGAGCAATCGCCCGAGCGGCGAACTCACGATGGTGTAATGAATTTTCATTCCGGCGCCGCCCCGCCTGTAGGTCGCGGGCGTCATTCCCAATTGCGCCGGGGCGCGTTCGTACAATCGGCTGCTCGATCCAAACCCTGCGTCGTATAGTGCAGTGGTCACGTCGTCTCCTTTTTTCAAGCTGGATTTCAGCCGCCGCATCCGCCGTGCATCGGCGTACTGCCGCGGTGAAATTCCCATCACGCCGCGAAACGCGCGTTCCAATTGATGTGCGCTGATTCCCGCAGCCGAACTCAGTGTTCCCAGCGTCATCCGTATCTCGCGCCCATCGCCGTCCGCAACCTTTCCGCCATCCGCGTCAATCTGCGCTTCGATCTCCCGGCACACTCTCGCCACCAGCGCGGCCCGCGGGTCGCGCAAACGTGCCAATCGTGGCCGACACCTCAGACAAGCGCGGAATCCCCGCTGCTCCGCCGCTTGCGGCAGTGAAAAAAATTCAATTTGCTCGCGCCGCGGCTTGCGTGAAGGGCAAGACGGCCGGCAATAAATTCCCGTGGACCGCACAGCGTACACGAACGCGCCATCCGCGCTACGATCGCGCCTCTGCACTGCATGCCAACGTTTTTCGTTGGGCCGCAGCGTGTGCACAGCGGCCAGTTTCGAATTAGATGTTCTCGCCATCAGTTCAATCATCGTAAGCCTCGCCCGCATCTCCAAACTAGCGAAACTCAACTAAAGCCGCTATCCGTTTTTCGCGCGCGAATTCAACGCGAATTTTCCCTCATCCGCAACCACGATCCTCGCTGTGCCGAAGGCGAACGTCCTTTCGCTTTCGTTTGTCCTTCGCGCTCAGCGAACAAAGAACAAACCCGAAATCCCAGGCTTACGTCCGGCCGGCCGCCGCAACTCCCGCAGTATCATAGGGTTCTGTGCCCCCAGGGGTATTGCATCTTACGGCACGTCCCCATCACTTCTCTTGACGCGGTTCCAGACTCCGCGCATATTCGCTATACTTGCTTGGGGGAAGTTTAGGCTGTTCTTGGGGGATAGTACATGGGGGCTGCTCCGGATTGGATGGGGCCGCGGTCGGTTGTGTCGCCGCTGCGTGAAGTTGAAAGCCACACTGTAAGCGTTGCATCTCCAAATGGGAAGCCTGGGCCACAGCGTTTTGCGCGAGTTCCCACACACGCCATTGGCGTCGCGCGCGAACGCCGCAACAATCCACGCGCATCGCTCTCGCTGCCGCTCCGTCTCACGCGCGTCGGCGATCACCTCGAACCCATTCCCGTCACGCTCGTAACCCGCAATATCAGCTCGAGTGGCGTTTATTTCCTTGCTCCGCGCGATTTTGAGCCGGGCACGGCCATCGAACTGGAAGTCGCGCTCATCGAGCGCCCGCTCGGCCAGGGCAGCGTGCAAATGTGCACCGCAGCCCACATCGTGCGCGCCGAAGAAGTGGATATGCCCGGCTGGCGCGGTTACGCCGCCACGTTCGACGACTTCGCCTTGCGCCGCGACGACATCGTCCCGCTGCGCTATCGCAGCCACTAACGCCGCATAAAGAGTTCACGTCTTTCCAGCGCCCGTCGAGGATGCAATCTGCTTTCGCGCGAGCCGGCGCAAATTTCTCGCGCATCACCCCTGGGTCACAATCATGCTTCATCATTTTTCCTGTTCACGTAGGTCTGATACGATTCCCTCGCTGTGAAAAACGCACAGTTTCCCATCCGCGCGGTCCTCTTCGATTGGGACGGCACGCTCCTGAATTCCTACGAAGCTGACCTCCGCGCCTATCTCTCGATGTTTCATGCTCTGGGCATCAATTGGACGGAGCGCGAGCTCGCGCTGCACTATTCCCCTAATTGGCTCCGCGTTTATCGCGCCGCTCAGCTTCCGCGTTCCAAATGGCTCGATGCCGACCGCCTCTGGACTCGCGCCTACAAACTGGAAAACCCTCCGCTGCTCGCCGGCGCGCGCCGCGTCGTCCGCGTACTCTCCCAAAAATTCCATCTCGGCATCGTCACCAGCGGAAACCGTCCGCGCGTTCGCCGCCAGCTTCGCGAACTTCGGCTCGTCAACTATTTTTCCGCATGTGTTTGCAGCGAAGACGCCTCGCAGCGCAAACCGCATCCCGCCCCGCTGCAACTGGCGCTCAAACGGCTCCGCCGCGATCCAGAGCATTGCGTGTACGTTGGCGATACAGCTGAAGATATCGAGATGGCCCGCCGCGCCGGCGTGCGCGCCATCGGTGTTCTCGGCCCATTTCCCACGGCAGCTCGCCTGCGCGCCGCCAAACCCGACCTCCTGCTGAATTCGGTCCAGGAACTCCCTCAGTATTTGCGTACCATGTCGTAAAGCCACCCGGTGCTCCGGTGTGCAGCGCCCTGTCAGATTGTGTGTGCTTGATGGCGCAGACGTTATCGTTGAGGAGAAACGAGCGGAACGCTGGACGACGAGCCTGCATCTGCCGCAGGCGGCGCCGTGGCAGTTCCGCCAGTCCCAGCCGCCGCCGCGCGCACCTTGAAATCAGTCGAATGAACGACCAGCCGCAACGGCATGTCTTCGTTCCCTTCGCTCTTGAAATAATCATCGGACCGCGTGTAAGTCGGCAGCCAATATTTACTCTGGAAATTTTCCCGGTAGGTTTCGAACATCGTGAACGGCAGCGCCGTGCCGTTGCCTTCGAGCTCGCTCACGAATTTTCCGTAGCTCTTCACGATCGCGAAATCGTGATCGTCAATCCAGATCACGCCTTCGAAATACCGTTTCTTGCGGCTCAAAATCTTCGGCTTCACCTGGAAAATATACGTGTTCAGCTGATCCAGCTTTTCTTGCCCCGCATATTTAAAGTTGTAATTCTCGATTTCCTCCGCCGTCAACGGAAATTCCGGCATGCTGGCGATCACCCGCACGTCTTCCAACGAAAAATGCATCAGCTTTAGCGTCGATTCAGCCGGTTTCGTCACCCGCATATAACGCAGCCCGTCCGGCTTCGTATAGACTTCGCCCGTCACGCTGAACTTGCCGCCCGGATCACTTAGCTCGTCCAGGCGGATGGACTGCGTGAAATCGTATGTGTCATACGCCTTCTTCATCACGTCTTCATTCGCCGCGAATCTGTGAATGATCTCTTCCACTGGCAGCGGCGGCGGCCCCGGATGCGGCTCAGCTGGAATGCGCTCCACCTTGAACGTCGGTGGCGGGGCTTGCGGCCCCGGATCTTGCGCGTGAACGGTCGTCGCGGCGAACAACAGCGCCGTCATACCAATTAGCGCCAACCGGCTCGTCTGACCTCGCGCCAGCAAGTCAAAAGTTCGCTGCGTTTTGGGAAGTTCCATCATCTATCTTTGGATGCAAGTCAGGAGCCCTGCGTCTGACGTCTACCGTACTTCACGAACGCTGCCAAATATACTTCTCGCCATCCCTCGGGAACATTTTATCGCGGTCCCGGCAAATACAGCAGCGGCATCGGCGGACAGGCAACCGGCGCGAAAATCATGTCCTGCGCCTGCTGCGCCTCTGCTAAAATCACGCGTTTGCGGATTATGCTTCCGCATCGGCCATGCTAGATACGCCGCAACCCCGCGAATCCAGGCGCTATTTCGTTAGCGGACTCGTGCAGGGCGTCGGCTACAGATATTTCGCCATGCGCGCGGCGCAACGCCTCGGTCTTGCCGGCTATGCGCGCAACTTGCCCGACGGCCGCGTGGAGGTTTACGCAGCCGGCGGCGCTTCGAAACTTGCCGAATTTCGCACGGACCTGGAACGCGGCCCACAGGGCGCTTCGGTCGCAGCTGTAGCCGAAGCAGAAGAACCGCTAAATCCAGATTTCGCAAAGGGATTTTCGATTGAGTACTGACGCGCGATCTCGAGCGCTCGTCTTCGCGCGAATGATCTGCTGAATCAGCCCGAAATCGAATTACGAAACGAAGGAGCAGAATGACCGACCTGAAAGCGCTGATCCGCGAAATTCCCGACTATCCCAAGCCGGGCATTCTGTTCTACGACCTCACCACCCTGCTAAAGGACCCGACCGGTTTCCATTCGCTGGTTGATCAGCTGTGCGAACAATACAATGGCACCAAAGTGGACATCGTCGCCGGCATCGAAGCTCGCGGATTCATTTTCGCCCCCGCGCTAGCCTATCGCCTAGGCGCCGGTTTCGTTCCGGTGCGCAAACCAAAAAAACTGCCCGGAAAAACTAGCTCCGTCACCTACCAGCTCGAATACGGCACCGATCAACTTGAATTGCACCAGGACGCGATCAAGCCCGGCCAAACCGTCCTGATTTGCGACGACCTCCTTGCCACCGGCGGCACCGCCGCTGCCACCGTCAAGCTAATCGAGCAACTCGGCGGCAAAGTGGCCGGCGCAGCCTTCGCCGTCGAACTAACATTCCTCAACGGCCGCGCCAAGCTCCCCGGCATCCACGTATTTTCGCTGCTGAAGTATGACAAATAGAATTGCAGCGTCCTATAGTGGCTTTTCAATTGCTGCCTGACGACTACACGAACGTTGCCAAGCGATTCGCCCGAGTCGCCGGGCGATATTGCGGAATTGTGGACGCTGCGGCCCGTCTCGAAAAAGAACAAATACTGTTACGGATTTATCGCATCCTCCCCGAATTGATAGGCGAAGCGATTCTTCTTCCGGATACTGATCCGTTCGAACGCGAAAAAGAGGACGGCACGGACGATCTGTCACCGCGAGCAGCGCCACCGATGCGCATCGGTGAAAAAGAGTGGGAAGACATTTATCATCTCCTGAAAAAGAAACTCGGTGATGCAGATCTTTATTGGACAGTATTTGATCCTACGAAGGACAACGAGATCATTCACGGAACCTTATCCGACGATATCGCCGATATTTATCGCGACTTAAAAGGAGGGCTTGTCGAAATCCGCGAGAGCGCATCCACGCCGAGTCTAGAAGTTATCTCATAAACACATTCAAGCTCGTGAACGGTTGAAACTTATGACAAACGGCGTAAATCGAGAGCATGGACCTTACCGACGCCCAATGGGCTGTTCTCGAACCGCTGTTCCGTCCGAGACGGCGGGAGGATGGACACGGTCGGCCGTGGCAAGATACGCGAGCGGTGCTGAACGGTGTTTTTTGGGTTTTGCGCACCGGCGCTCCTTGGCACGATCTGCCGCGTCGTTATCCTCCCTATCAAACCTGTCATCGCCGCTTCCAGCAGTGGCAGCGGTCCGGGTTGCTTACCCAACTGCTCCAGAAACTGGCCGAAGACTTACGCGACCGAGGGAAGCTGGATTTGAGCGAGTCCTTCATCGATGCGACCTTCCGTTCGGCGAAAAAAGGGGCTCTGCTGTCGGCCCTACTCGCCGCGGCAAAGGCAGCAAAATCATGGCGATCAGCGACGGCCATGGTCTTCCTCTCGCCGTGCACGTGGCCAGCGCTTCGCCTCATGAAACAAAGCTCGTTGAATCCACCATCGAACGACGCTTCCTGGCCGAAACTCCCGAACGTTTGATCGGCGACCGCGCTTACGATAGTGACCCGCTGGATGTGCAGATTCGCGAGCGCTTCGGAGTGCAGTTGATTGCGCCGCACAATTCCAGGCGAAGCAAAGCCGCGACGCAAGACGGCCGCGTCCTGCGGCGTTACCGGCGTCGTTGGAAAATCGAGCGCTTGTTCGCGTGGCTTCATAATTTTCGCCGCGTCGTCATTCGCTGGGAATACTACCCAGAGAATTTCCTCGGGATGGTTCAGCTTGCTTGTGCCGTCATCCTCCTGAGGTATTTATGAGATGCCTTCTAGTGATCTGGGATTGGCGCTTCGGCTTCTATAGTCATTGGGGAGATCACGCGACGAGCGCGCTTCGAACAATCCATGCACTTCTGCACGAAACGCTTGGCAATGGAGAATTAGTCTAGGCCCAACGAAACGCGGTTCGCTTAAGGCCTTCCTTTTGTTCCGCGTTTATCGGTGTCCGTCGGCGGTGCCTTTCACTTGTCTTCCCGCGCGCTGCCGCACCACCTCAAACAACATCACCCCAGCCGCCACCGAAACGTTGAGCGACCGCACCGGCCCAGCCGTAGGCAGCGAAACCAGAAAATCGCAGCGCTTGCGCGTCAATTCGTGCAATCCTTCGCCTTCACTTCCCAACACAATTCCGATCGAACCCTTCAGATCCACTTCCGTATATTTTTTATCGGCGCGCTCGTCCAGCCCCACCAGCCAATAGCCCGCCTCTTTCATCTCTTCCATCGCGCGCACCAGGTTCTTCACCCGCGCAATCGGCAAATGCGCCAGCGCGCCCGCCGACGCACGCTCCACCGTATCAGTCAAACCCGCGGCCCGCCGCTCGGGAATCACCACGCCATTCGCCCCAGCCGCCAGCGCCGTGCGCACAATCGCGCCCAGGTTGTGCGGATCCTCGATGCCGTCGAGCAGCACCAGCAATCCCTGCGGAGTCTGCGCGGCGAGCAAATCTTCCAGCCCCATCGCTGGTTTCGCCGCGCCCAGCGCCGCCACTCCCTGGTGCTCTCGCGATCCCACCAGACGATCAATCTGCACGCGATCTTCAAACCGCACCGGCACGCCCTTGGCCTTCGCCAGTTGCACCACGGCCTCCACGCGCTCGCCGTGGCGCCCGCGCGCGATAACGATGCGGTCCAGCGCCCGCCCCGCCGCCAGCGCCTCCTCCACCGCATGAAATCCCGTAAGCCAGTTCATCGCCATCCCATTCGTCTTTGGCCCGCGCACGCGTCACGGCCATAAAATTCCATGCCCTGTGTTTTCTCAGCGAACGGCGTTTACCCCGACGTAGTCGGGGCGTCTCTGCGGTGAATCTAACCTTCCAACGTCGCAATCGTATGCGCCGCAATAGCCTCGCCGCGCCCGATCTCGCCCGTGCCCTCATTCGTCTTCGCTTTCAGATTGATCTGCTCTTCCGCAATCCCCAGCGATTTCGCCAGCGCCGCCCGCATGGCAGGGAAGTGCGGCCCCAATTTAGGCCGCTCGCATATCACCACCGCGTCCAGATGGCTGATCCGTAGCTTGCGTTCATCAAGCAGCTTCCGCGTGTGTTCCAAAAATAAAAGACTGGCCGCGCCCTTCCACTTCGGATTGGTATCCGGAAAATGCGTCCCAATGTCGCCCAGGCTCGCCGCCCCCAGCAGCGCGTCACACAAAGCATGCGCCAACACATCGCCGTCGGAATGTCCCACCGAGCCTTTATCGAACGGCACCTCAATCCCGCCAATCACCAGCTTTCGCCCCATGGCGAGCCGGTGCAAATCGTAACCAATTCCCGAACGTGTCATTAAGCTTCCTTGATCCTAATTTTGGAAATACTCCGGAAAGAATTCATCACCGCGGCGCTTTACGTTCCTGCTCCAAATAAAATCGCGCCAAATCCATGTCCGCCGGCCGCGTAATCTTGAAATTCCGCTCCGAACCCAGCACCACAAACACTTCGTGCCCGAACCGTTCCACCAGCGCCGATTCATCAGACGCCAGCACCCCATCCGTCTGCGCCTTGCGAAACGCATCCCGCAGCAGCGCGTAGGAAAATGCCTGCGGCGTCTGCGCCAGCACGATTCGTTCGCGTGGAATGGTTGTCGTGATCAGCGCCATATCTTCCGGCAAAGTCGCGCGCTTCACTTCTTTCACGGTATCAATCGCCGGAATTCCCAGAATTGCAGCGCCTCGCTTGCGCGCTTCCGCAATCACCCGATCCAGCTGCTCCGGCGTCACAAATGGCCGCACCGCGTCGTGCACCAGCACCACTTCCGTCGCGGGATCCACCTGCGCGAGCGCGTTCGCCACAGACTGCTGCCGCGTGTCGCCGCCGTGCACCACCCGCGCCGGCCTGCCCAACGCCGCCTTGGCAACCTTGTCCTGCAGAGACACCACATCGTCCGCGCGTGTCGAAAGAAAAAAATCAGTGATGGCACTGCAGGCGGCCAACCGGCGCAACGTGAAAATCACCAGTGGCATTCCGTCCAGCTCGAGAAATTGCTTCGGCATTTCGGCGCCCATGCGGGTGCCCAGACCTGCGGCGGGAATGACGGCAGCGACTTGGCCCATAAAAGGGAAGCCAGTCTATCGCAATAAAGCGGCCCAGCACAGCCACTCTTGCTTTCACAGGGGGAATTCAGCTACGGCAGGAAAAACTCGCGCAACGACGCGAGCGGAGGCAATTCCAGCGACGCACTTCAGTGTGCCATTGCCGACAGATAGCGGATCACCGGTAATCTAAAATCCGCACCGGCTACCCCCTGCCAGTTTCAGGGTACAACGGCCGCGCAGGCCGCTCACCTCCAGGTGTAGCCCCTTCATTCGCCCGAGCCGCCGACGGAGGTTCAGCATGCGGCGCACTCTGTCCCGACCCGCGAGGTATCTGCTGCTCGCCGCGCTCGTCATACCGACCGAAAATCATTTTACCCGCAGTAGTCTGATGTACCGAAGTCACGGTGATATCAATCGTCTTGTTGATCATCTTGCGCGCGCCATCCACCACCACCATCGTTCCGTCATCCAGATAAGCTACGCCCTGGTTGTACTCTTTCCCTTCGCGCAAAATAAATACCCGCATGGTCTCACCCGGCAGCACCACCGGCTTCAGCGCATTCGCCAGCTGATTCACATTCAAAATCTCGATCCCCTGCAGCGCCGCGACCTTATTCAAATTGAAATCGTTGGTCACGATCTTCGCGTCGTAGCGCTTCGCCAGTTCGATGAGCTTCAAATCCACTTCCGGAATCTGCAGAAAATCGTCATCAGCGATCTGCACTTCCAGGTGTGGCATCTTCTGAATCCGTTGCAGCACTTCCAACCCTCGCCGCCCGCGTTGCCGCTTCAACGGATCCGCCGAATCAGCCACCAACTGCAACTCGTGCAGCACAAACTGCGGAATAATCACCGTGCCATCCAAAAACTGCGCGTCCGCAATATCCGCCACGCGCCCATCAATTATCACGCTGGTATCCAACACCTTGAACGAGTGCTTCAAGCTCCTCTCGCTGCCGAACAGCCCGCCCAGCGCCTGCAGATTGAGCATGTCGCCCTTGTTCGCGCCCAGAATCAACCCGATATAAGCCATCACCAAAAATGCTGCCAGGCTGAAAAACGACCGCGTGCTTTCCGGCATGATCGTATGCGTCAAAATGAGCGACGTGAGGTAAGCGCCCAGCAATCCCAAAATCGACCCGATCGCCGCCCCGATCAACCGCCGCAAACTGGCGTGCCGCAGCCTCAGCTCAAATAAAATGACCGCCAGGCCGAACAAAAATCCCGTCGCCGCCCCCAAAACCGGCGACACGCTGAACGGCCGGAAATGAAATCCTGCCGCGACGCACACCGCCATGAACACGGTTCGAATACCCAGCATGTCCCAGAATGTGCCGACGTGATCGTGCCCGCCGCGTGGTGACGGTGCTGCTTTGCCGGTTGAGGTTTCAGAGGCTGCTACGACGGGAAGGCGGTTCTGAGTCCCAGTATTCCTCTGCATGGTTCCACCTTATAAATATGAAGAAGACGAATCGCGCCCAGTCGGTTCGTCTCGAGCTATTTTCCCGGCCTATGAAATCTTAGAGCGACCCGCCGGAATAATCAGACCTGCTTTATAAAATCCTTATGAATCACTAGTATAGCACCGCGCCGTAAGCCGCAGTCAACGAGCCGAGCGGGTTGGCGCGACAGAGTATTCGAGCGGTGGGGACTGAAGGCCCGGGGGATTCAGACGTAGAACTTCGGCACGCGCCGTCCCAGCGCGCACAGCAAATCGGACGTCACCGTCCCGATCTCATGCGCCACTTCGGATGCTTCTATCGCCGCGTCGCCATCCTTTCCGTAAATAGTCACCACATCGCCCAGCACGGCCTCCGGCACGTCGGTCAAATCCAGCGTCGTCAAATCCATGGAAATCGTTCCCACCAGCGGCACGCGCTTCCCACGCACGAGCGCCCATCCGCGGTTTGTACGCGCCCGCACCACGCCATCGGCGTATCCTGCATTGATCACTGCAATGCGCGACGGCCGCTTAGTTACGAACCGCGCCGCATAGCCCACTCCCTCTCCCACCGGCACATTACGCAATGAAATGACGCGCGCCCGCAGCGAAAGGCACGGCTGCAGCGCCACCTGGCCCATCACTTCCTGTTTTTTTTGTGGCGGGTCAAACGACTGGTAATAGCCGTAAAGTATCGCTCCGGGACGAACCATATCCGCCCACGTGCTCGGCCGCGCGCAAATCGCGCCGCTGTTCGCCATGTGCACAATCCCGGGCGAAACGCCCAGCGCGCGCAACCGCGCCAGGCACGCCAGAAAAACTTTCTCCTGCTCGTTCGTCTGCTGCGCCGTGAAATCTTCGGCGGAAGCGAAATGCGTGAAAGTTCCTTCCAGCTCGATATGCTTGCACGCGGCCAGCGCTCGCGCGAAAGATTCCACTTCATCTGCGCCAATCCCCAGCCGGTTCATGCCCGTATTAATTTTCAGATGAAATCGCACCCGCGATTTTCCGCCCGCCGCCTTCGCGCTGCGCTCCAGATGATCCAGATCATCCACACGCGTCACCGTCGGCGTCAGATTATTTTGGATCAGCCGCTTTTCTTCCCCCGGCCAGAAGCCCGTCAGAATCAAAATCCGTCTGCGGATGCCCGCCTCGCGCAGCTCCACGCCTTCGTTCGCACAAGTTACGCCGAACCACTCCGTTCCGGCTTTCTGCAGCGCCTTCGCCACCGGCACCGCGCCCAGCCCGTAAGCGTTCGACTTCACCACCGCCAGAATTTTTCGTTGTGAGCCTACCTGTTTGCGAATCGCGCGCAGGTTGTGCAGGATGGCTTGCAGCGAAATTTCCGCCCACACCGGGCGCCCTGCAAACTTTATTGTTTTTGTCATCGTCGTTTAGAATGCCAGACTCCTCGCCGCGTGCGCGAACGAATTTGCCTTCCGCAATTCGCTTCGCGCCGTTTAGGTAAACATCCAGATTGGATTCTTGCAGGACGTTTGCCATCGGCATGCGCGCATCGGCCCCGCGACCGCATTCACCGTAAGCAGCAGATTAGAGTAGGGTTACGGGGAGGTTCGCACTACGCAGAAGGGCTTCTCAGCAGGGTCACACCTCAAAATTTGCAGCCATTCCGACACGTGCGTGGGTCCGCGCGCACGATCCAACCGACCGTTACTCCTCCGGCTCGCCCCCCGCGCTCCACGCATCCGGCGCCGCCTCTTCAAATCGCGTATGCCGCGCCAGAAAAACAAAATTCAAATTCCCCGTCGGCCCATTGCGCTGTTTGGCGATGATCAGTTCCGCCTTCGCGCGATCTTCATCCGGCAAATCGGTCTTGTAAAAATTCGGCCGGTTGATAAACAGCACCACGTCCGCGTCCTGCTCAATCGCGCCCGATTCGCGCAGGTCCGCCAATTGCGGCTTGCGCTCCTCGCGTTCCGGCGCCCGCGTCAACTGGCTCAACACCACGATCGGCACCTTCAATTCCTTCGCCAAGCCTTTCAGCGCCCGCGACATTCCCGAAACTTCTTCCTGACGGTTGCTCTGCCGCCCCATATTCGTCGGCACCACCAGTTGCAAATAATCCACGATGATCAGCGAAAGCCCGCGGTCGCGTTTCAGTCGCCGCGCCTTCGCGCCCATCTCCATCACTGTCGAAGAAGCCGAATCATCAATCCACAGCGGCGCTTCCGCCAGGTTCGTCAGCGCTCCGGTCACTTTCCCCCAGTCGTCGCGGTTCATGTGCCCGGTGCGAAATTTGTGCGCGTCCACGCGCGCTTCGGATGCCAGTAAGCGCAGCAGCAGCGACTCCTTCGACATTTCCAGGCTGAAGATCGCCACCGGCTCGCGATGCCGCACCGCTACATTTTCCGCAATGTTCAGTGCCAGCGCCGTTTTCCCCATCGAGGGCCGCGCCGCCAGAATAATCAGCTCCGAAGGCTGCAGGCCGGCAGTTTCGTTATCAAGGTTGGCGTAACCGGTTGCGAGGCCGGTGATCCGCCGCCCTTCGCTGAATATTTTTTCCAGCCGCTCGAAATTATCGCGAACCAGTTCTTTGACGCCGATCAGCCCTGCCTTTACCCGGTCTTCCGCCAGCTGAAATATCACCGACTCCGCGCGGTCCAGAATCACGTCGGCATCATCGCCCGCCGCGAGCGCCTGCTCCTGAATCGCCGAAGCCGAAAAAATCAAGTTGCGCAGCACCGATTTTTCTTTGACGATCCGCGCGTAATGCTCCACATTCGTGATGCGCGGCAGCCCGTCTGCCAGCTGCGATAGATAAGCAATCCCGCCCGCAGCTTCCAGCTCGCCGCGCCGCGACAGGTCTTCCATCAGCGTGACGATATCAATCGCCTGCTGCTTTTCTCCCAGCTGCACCATGCGCTCGAAAATCTGCCGATGCTGCGGCAGGAAAAAATCGTCCGAGCGCACCTTCTCGATCGCAGCATTCAAGGCGTGGTTATCCAGCAGAATCGCACCCAGGATGCTGCGCTCCGCCTCCAGATTGTGCGGTAAAGGCCGTTCCAGTGTGGCGTCGCCTGGCATGGTCTGTGTTTGTGCTCGATGTTACGGTTGCAGAGTTACCGTTGCAAACTCACGATTGCAATCTTACGCTCGCTTGCAGTCCGCGACAACTCGCGCGCACTCGCCGCGTGGAAAAAATATTCGTTCAACGAACAGGCAGGATTGTGCGCATTCAGGATGCGCAGGTCAACCGTACCACCCTGTGCAATAAATCGGAAAAGTGGAAAAGCCTCGGCACAAAAAAAGGCGTCCCGAACTTCGAGACGCCCTGTTATCTTGCGAATCCTAAAATCCATCCGCCAGCAAATGCACCCGCGTAAGACGATAGCCGCCTTACTCTTCCTTCTTCACCGCGACCTTCACATTTACAATCACTTCGCGGTGCAACTTTACCGGCACTTCGTACTCGCCCATCACCTTGATCGGCTCGGCCAGCACAATCTTCTTCCGGTCAATCTCAAATCCCTTGCCGGCCAGCGCTTCGGCCACATCCAGCGAGGTCACCGACCCGAACAGCTGGTCGTTCTCGCCAGCCTTGCGCGTGAATTCCAAGGACACCACCGCCAGCTGCTCGCCCTGCTTCTGCGCCGCGTCCTTCTCGGTGGCTTCCTTCTTCGCGAAGTGCGCCCGCATACGCTCCAGCCGCTTCAAATTCCCGGCAGTAGCTTCCAGCCCCAGCTTCCGCGGCAGCAAAAAATTGCGCGCGTAACCCTCCGCAACTTCCACCAACTCGCCGCGGTTTCCCAACTTTTCCACATCTTCCTGCAGAATGATTTGCATTGTATGCGGACCTCGAATCCTCTTAACGTTGCGCCGGCGTCTCGCCGGCATCTTTGTTTTTCGCCCTCTTACCACAACTACTGCAACGAGTGTTTACTGTAGGGGCGGGTCTCAGACCCGCCCGTCTTTGACTCTTTCACGAACTACAATTCCGCCGCGAACGGCAGCAACGCAATGTTCTGCGCCCGCTTGATCGCCACGGTCAGCCACCGCTGATGCCGCGAACAAGTCCCCGTCATGCGCCGCGGCAAGATCTTCCCGCGCTCCTGAATGAACGGCGCCAGAATCTCCGCCTTCTTGTAATCAATGAAGTCGGCCTTGTCCACGCAGAACCGGCAAACCTTCTTCTTGCGCACGAAATTGCGCTTCCCGCGCTTCGCTGGTCCGCCAGGCCGTCCTCCGCCTGGGCCACCAGGTCCGCCGCCACCCGGTCCCGAAGACCGCATCCCTCCCGACGAGGGGCCGTGCGATTGCTGCTGTGGTGCGTTTTCTTCTGCCATTCAAGTCTCCTGACTAATTTCCGTTCGATCGTATGTCACTAATTGCTGTAGGGGCGGGTCTCAGACCCGCCCCTCGAATCAAAATTCATTTGCCGCCTATGCCGTCGGCGCAGACTGCTCGCTCGGCGGCGGAATCGGCGCAACAGGCGCCGCCGGTGCAGTCACCGCCTTACGAGGACGCCGTGCCGCGCGACGCTCGCGGTGCCGCTTCAACTTCTCCTGCCGCTTCAATTCCTCGTCCAGCCGCACGGTCAAGTACTTGATCACCGGATCCGCCACCTTCAACCTGCGCTCCAGCTCTTTCACCACTTCGCCGTGCGTGGTCTTGATCACCATGTACACGAAGTATCCCTCATGCAATTTCTGCACGCGGTAAGCCATGCGCTTGCGGCCCCACTTGGCGACCGACTCGATCTTCGCGCCCTTATCTGTCGCTGTGGTTTCCAAGGTCGCAATCACCTTGTCAATGTCCGCTTCCGGCGTATCCGGCCGGCAAATAAAAATCAGGTCGTACTGACGCTCTTCCATATGTCCTCGATCCTTCGTCGTTTCTGCTGCAACTGCAAAACTCTAATTTGTACCGCAGGGCGCCTTCCGCTTTTCTCTGCGCCCTCTGCGGTAACCCTGCCTTACTCATCCTGGCGCAGCCGCTACTCCTCGCCCTCTTCGTCCACCTCGACGCGCCGGTTGAACTTCGCCATCGCCTTCCCCGCGCCCTCAGTCACAATCAATTCCACGGCTTCAGCAGCATCCACCACCATCTGCGCCGCGATCTCGCGCTCCGGCTTCCGCATCGTGCCCAGAACGTATTCCGCCATGTCTTCCAGCGGATATTCCGGCTTAACTCCCAGCCGCACGCGAATAAATTCGTTCGACCCAACCGACGCAATGATCGACTTCAACCCGTTGTGCCCGCCGGCGCTGCCTCGTTCCCGAATCCGCAGCATGCCCCACGGTATTGCCGCCTCATCGCTCAACACGATCATTTCAGCGGCCTTGCACTCGTACCGCTCCAGCAACATCCGCACCGCCACGCCGCTCAGATTCATCATCGTCTGCGGCTTGGCCAGCACCACTTCATTTCCCGCGATGGTCCCGAGCCCAACGTACGATTTCGCTTCAGGCCGCGTCACTCGAATTCCCGCGCGCGCGCCCAGCGCATCCACCGCCAGAAAACCCATGTTGTGCGGCGTGAACTCGTATTCCGGGCCAGGGTTTCCGAGGCCGACGATAAGTCTCATTTTTGCCCTGAGCGTCCGCCGCTAACCGCGCGCCTGGAAAACTACTTCTTCTTCTCCGACTTCTCGGCTTTCGCTGCCGGCGCTTCCGCTGCTTCGCCTTCTTCCCCTTCCACTTCCTTCTTGCCCTTCTTCATCACTTCCGGTTCCGCTGGCGCCGCATCCGCCGTCACCGCCGCATCCGCAGCCGGTTCCTCTTCCTTCTTCAGCACTACCACGTGCGCAATCACGCGAACCGGGTCCGTCAGCAATTTGATCTTCGCCGGATCAAAGGGCAGATCTGCCGCGCGCAACTGTTTGCCGATCAGCATTTCCGTCACGTCCACTCTGAATTCTTCCGGAATATCCGCAGGCAAACATTCGATTTCCACTTCGCGCGTGACCGTCTCGAACACGCCGCCCTGCATTTTCACGCCCTGCGGCTCGCCGAACGTATGCACCGGCACCATCACGCGCATGCGCACGTCCATCGCGATGCGGTACAGATCCACGTGCAGCAATTTGCCGCTCACCGGATCCACCTGCCAATCCTTCACCATCGCCTTTTCGGCTGTGCCAGACGCCACTTGCACCGTAAAGATTGTGTTGTGTCCCGTCTCCGACCGTAGAATGCGCGCCACTTGCTTCGCGTTCACGGAAATGGATATCGAGTCCTTCTTCCCGCCGTACAGAATCGCCGGGACCATTCCGCTCAACCGCGTGCGCCGCGCCGGACCCTTCCCGCGCCCTTCGCGTACCTGACCTTCGATTGTAAAAGTCTCCATAACTCCCTCGTTGCGCCGGCTGCTCTTCGCTGCGTCTCGCCGGCAATCTTGAATTCCCAAAACTCCGCCGGCGCGAAGCCGGTGCTGCCCCCTAAATAAAAAGTTCGCTGATCGAAGTCTCTTCGTGAATGGACTGAATCCCGCGCGCCAGCAAAGGCGCCACGCTCAACGCCGTGATCTTGCCCAGCTTCTGCGCCGCTTCGCTCAGCGGAACCGAATCCGATACCACCACCGCCTCGATCTTCGACTTCGCAATCCGCTCCACCGCCGGCCCGGACAGCACCGCATGTGTGCACGCCGCAAAAACTCTCGTCGCGCCGTGTTGCAGCAGTGCCTCTGCTGTTTTCACCAGCGTTCCCGCCGTGTCAATAATGTCGTCAATCACCAGCGCCGGCCGGCCCGCCACATCGCCAATCAGGTGCATCACTTCGCTCACATTCACGTCAATGCGCCGCTTGTCCACAATCGCCAGCGGCGCGCCAATTCTCTTCGCGAAAAATCGCGCCCGCTCCACTCCGCCCGCATCCGGCGAAACCACCGTGATCGCTCCCAGATTCATCTTCTGAAAATGTTCCACCAACACCGGCGACGCGAAAAGGTGATCCACGGGAATATTGAAATATCCCTGAATCTGCGGCGCGTGCAAATCCAGCGTCAGTACTCGGCTCGCCCCGGCGGTTTCCAGCAAATCAGCAACCAGCTTTGCCGAAATCGCCACTCGCGGCCGGTCTTTGCGATCCTGCCGCGCGTACGGGTAATAAGGAACCACCGCCGTAATGCGCCACGCCGAAGCCCGCTTGAACGCATCAATCATCAGCAGCAACTGCATCAGATTGAAATTCACCGGCGTGCTGCAAGGCTGCACCACGAACACATCCGCGCCGCGCACATTCTCCAATATCTGATAGCGCGTCTCGCCGTCGCTGAACTGCCCGTGCTCCGCTTCGCCCAGCGGCACGCCCACGTACTTGCAAATCGCTTTCGCCAGCGCGGGATTCGCAGTGCCGCAAAATATTTTGAATTTATCGTCGGTCAAAAATCTTCCCTCAACCGGTCACACTCGGGCGCGCATGCGCATCCGCACGCCAGCCCAAAGCACGGCCATAGTCTTCCCTGGATAGGGTTTCAACGACGAAAACCGAATCTTCCGGGAACGCACGAGCGGCTCGGCGCGCACGCGCTGGGTTTCGGAATATTCCGAACACCGCCGACCCGCTACCCGCCAGCGCGGCATCTGCGGCTCCTCGCTTGAGCAATCCGTCCCGAATTTCTTCCAGGCGCGGATGACGACTGAAGACCGGCCCCTCGAAATCATTCGAAAGGCCTGCCCCCTGCCGGCTCCAGCACAGAGCGCAGAACCCCCAAATTTTAGGGGGTTCCGGGCGTTTTGTCAATTCCGCAGAAATCCACTGGAAGGCGTCCTTGGTGCTCACCCCGATATCGCGCGGCGACACCACCACAATTGTCTGCTTCGGCGGATCCGGCAGCGGATAGATTTCGTCCCCGCGGTTTACCGCTAGCGCCCGTCCGCCAAACAAAAAGAACGGTACATCCGCGCCCAGACCAGCCGCAATCTCCATCAGGCGCGCCAGCGGCACCCCCGCTCCCGTCAGTCGCAGCATGCCGATCATCGCCGCGGCTGCGTCACTCGACCCGCCACCCATCCCGCGCGCCACCGGAATCTTCTTTTCCAAGTACGCGCTAACATTTCCTTGAAATCCGATTTCCCGCTGCATCGCCGACACCGCGCGCGCCACAAGATTCTCCGGACCCAACAGCGCCGCATCGTTCGAAGTCAAAGTGAAGTGAAAACCCGACGAACCGGGTTCAATAGAGAGTTCCAACGTATCCCGCAAAGAAATAGTCTGAAAAATCGTCCGCAATTCGTGGTAACCGTCCGGCCGCTTACCCACCACGTGCAAACACAAATTGATCTTGGCAAACGCCGGCAGGCGCACCGATTTTTTCCTGATTTTCGCGCGAGTCATGCGGGGGAGCTTACTGCGGTTTCGCCGAATCCGGATTGGTTTTTTGTGCCGTGCGCCGTTTCAGATTCTTCAACTGTGCGTCCAGCTCGTTCACTTTATCCGTCTCGTAGTCCGCGGGCACGGCCTTCTGCCATTCTGCCAGTGCGCGTTCCCAATAAATCGCAGCCTGGTCGCTCTGTCCCAGCTTCGCATACACGTCGCCCAAATGCCCCAGAATCGTCGGGTCGTGCTTCTGGCGTTCGGACGCCTTGCGCAAATTCTCTTCTGCTTCGGTCAGCTTGTTCTGCTTGTAATAGGCCCAGCCCAGGCTATCCAGATAAGCCCCGTTGCTCGGCTCCTGCGTCACCGCCTGCTTGATCATTGCCGTTGCTTCTTCCAGTCGCACTCCGCGGTCCGCCAGCATGTAGCCGTAATAATTCAGCACCGAAGCATTGCCCGGGCTCACTTCCAGCGCTTTGCGGAATTCCTGCTCCGCCTGATCGAATTTCTTCTGTCGTTCGTAAATCGCGCCCAGCATGAACCACGCCGTTTCTTTATCGTCATTCCCGCGCGCCATCTGCTCGGCCTTCTGTGCCGATTGCTCCGCATCCGCATACTTCCTGCCGCGCTCCTGCACCTGCGCCAAATTCAAATAAATCTCCTGGTCGCTGTCGTTTCCCCGCAGCAAACTGTCCAGCAGCTTCGTCGCCGCATCCGCGTCCGATTTCTCGCCGTACAGCATCGCCAGCGTCACCGTCAGGCTCGGATCATTCGGCGCGGCCTCCAGAGCCTTCTTGGTCTCGGCAATCGCATGGTCCAGGTCGCGGCTTTCCCGGTAAGTATCAATCAGCAGCATTTCCGCACGCTTTTGCGCGTCAGCGCTCAACTTGCCCATGTCCTGATAAGTCTGAATCGCCGCCGGGTAATCCTCCTCTTCGCGATAAGCGTGCCCCAGTTGCTCGTAGAGAATCGCCAGCGCGTTCGGACTCGACTCCCCGCCCGCTGGATTTTCCGCGCCTTCCTCACCAGCAGCCCCGGTCGAATTCCGCGCGCTGCTCGATTGGCTCTTCATCCCGGCGATCGCGTCGCTCAGCACTTTCACCGCGTCGTCGTAACGCCCCTGGTCCTCGTACAGCAGCGCTTCGTTATAGAGAACTTCCAGGCTGCCCGGAGCCAGCTGCTTCGCTCGCAGCAGGCTCGCCTCGGCCTGATCGAATTTCCCCAGCCGCCGGTACAACTGCGCCATCCGCAAAAAATTTTCCGAAGTGCTTGGCTCGATTTCCGTCAGCCGCTTGAACTGCTCCAGCGCGTCCGCGTACTTATCTTGCGCCATCAACGCCTGCGCCAGCCCATGCAAATGCCCCGGATCGTCCGGATCCTCTTCCACGGCTTTGCGGTACGCATCCTCGGCCTTCGAATAATCTTTTGCCTGCGAATAAGCGTCGCCCAGCAGATCGTAAACTTCGGGCGAAGAAGATTCCCCGGCCGCGTCCGACAGCAGTTTCACCGCCTCCTGCGAACGGCCTTCATCCATCAGCAGCTGGCTCAATTGTTCCAGCGCCGGACCGTTGCTCGCATCGCGCGCCAGCAATCCGCGCAGCACGGTTTCCGCTTCGCTGTGCTTGTTTTCAAAGCGATACAGCCGAGCCAGCCACAACCCGGAATAAACGTCATCCGGCTGAATTTTCAGAATTTGCTGGAACTGATCGATTGCCTTTTCCAACGTTTCTTTCTGCACGTCCCCGGCGCTCAAATCGCCCAGCTCCCGCACGTAAATGCGCGCCAGCAACCGGTGCGCATCCACATTATTCGGATCGGCCTTCAGCGTCGCTTGCGCCTGCTCCACGGCATCGCGCATGCGCTGCGATTTGGCGTAAATCTCCGCCAGCCGTTCCCGGATCACCGGTGAATCGGGCGCCAGTTCCAGCGCCTTTTTATAAGCTTCGATTGCCTGCGTCGCCAGCTCCGCGCGGCCGGTCAGCTCATACTGCTGCTCGTCCACATGACCCAACGTGAAGTAGTAATAGACATCGCCGCGCGTTCCCTGGTCTCCCGGGTTCGCTCGCGTTCCACTAGCATCGCTGCTGGAATCCGCGGTTTTGGGTGCGCTAGACGTGGGCGTTGCAGGCGAGGCATTCTGCGCGCGCGCCGATGGTGCCGCCGCGATAAGCCAGATCAGTGATGAAAGTGCGATTCCTATTGTTGTTTTCATGCGTCCGTCGCAAAACTCCATTATCGTACACCGGCCCACATCGGTCAAAGTAATACGCGGCGCCCGTTCTTCCCGTTAGCGCACATTCTTTGGACGCAGGCTAGCCGGGTTAGGATACCTCCGTGATAGAGTTTCCACGGAAATGACCCGAATCGCCGCAAAACTAAATAACGCCGGTGCGCATCCTGTGGGAAAATCTTACCTTGGTATCGCTCGGAGGCTTAGGGTGTTGCGCATCACAATCGGCGTGCTTTCCCTATTCGCATTTGGCGCAGCACTTGCTTTCGCAGCTTCTTGGCCAGCGAATTCCGCGCAACAATCCGCCGCGGCAGACTCGCAATCGAAATCGGCTTCGTCCGCTGGGCCCGATGCTGCCACCGCGCCAATTCCGTCGCAACTGATTCCCAGCCCCAAGCTCTCGGACCTCGCTTGGCTCGAAGGCCGCTGGCGCGCCGACTGGGGGCCACGAATTGCCGAACAGGTCTGGATGGCGCCTAAGGCCGGCATGATGCTGGGTGATTTTCGGGTCATCGAGAGCGACAAGGTGTTGGTGATCGAACTTTTCACCCTCGTCGAAAAATCCGGCGGCATCATTTTCTATTTCCGGCACTTCACGCCCGAACTCGTGCCTTGGGAAAAATCAGACGGGACGCTCCTGAAGCTTGCCACAGCTGACGCGAAGAGGTTTGATTTCGAAAATGCCACAAACGGCAAACCCAAGCGCGCCATCTTCACCCGCATTGACGCGGACACCTATATCCTGCGCTCCGAAATAATTCCGGAAACCGGCGATCCTCAGGTGATCGAAATCACTTACCATCGCCAGTCGCGAGCCGCGGTCGCGCCCAATTCCGGCTCTGGCGCGCACCCCAAGAAAAAATAGCCTTTCTCCAATTGCGACGGAATGGCTAAAATTTTCGCAGGTCCTCGAGAAGTCATCTCAGAACCGGTTGAACCGGAAGGCCGTGTGTGAGAACCCGGGAATCCTTGTGGGTCGTGGCTTTCGCCGCTGAAGTTCCGCATTTGCGGTTCTCACACAAGCTCTCAAGCCCGTCGTAAATCCGCACGAACGGGAGGCCTTAGCCCCTGAAGCTTCGCTTTTCCAAATCCGCTGAATGTTTGTGAGGTGGGTTCTAATGCCGGAAATGCCGCACTCCCGAAAAAACCATCGCCATCCCCATCTTGATCGCCGCCGCAATCACGTCCGCGTCGCGCATGGATCCTCCCGGCTGTATCACCGCGGTCGCACCCGCTCTTCCTGCCTCCTCCACTCCATCTGGAAATGGAAAAAATGCATCCGAAGCCACCACGCTGCCCTTCAGCTCCATTCCATTCGTCGCTGCCTTGATCACCGCAATCTTCACTGAATCCACGCGGCTCATCTGCCCCGCGCCCACGCCCACCGTCTGCCCCTCGCGCACAAACACAATCGCATTCGATTTCACGTGCTTGCAAACTTTCCAGCCAAACAGCAACGCGCGCGTTTCCGCCGGCGTCGGCGCGCGCTCCGTCACCACTTTCAGATCCGCCTCGGCCAATTCGTGCCGGTCCGCCTCCTGCGCCAGCACGCCGCCCGAAATGCGTTTCAGATCGAGCTCCTCCACCGCTTCGCCGCTCTGCATTTCCAGCAAACGCAGATTTTTCTTCGCGCTCAGCTTTTCCAGCGCCGCCGCCGCATATCCCGGCGCCACGATGCACTCCACAAATAATTTCGCCACTTCCTCCGCCGTCGCCGCATCCAGGGCCCGATTGAACGCCAGCACCCCGCCAAATGCCGACACCGGATCGCACGCCAGCGCCTTCACGTACGCTTCCACCAACGACACCTGCTCCGCCGCCCCGCACGGATTGTTGTGCTTTATGATCGCCACCGCCGGCCGGTGAAATTCCTTCGCCAGCGCCCACGCCGAATCCAGATCCACCAGGTTGTTGTACGAAAGCTCCTTGCCCTGCAGTTGCTTCGCGCCCGCGAGGCCAGCCGCCGGATATCCCGCCGGGATATACAGCGCTGCGGCCTGGTGCGGGTTCTCTCCGTAGCGCATGGCCTGCCGCCGCTCCAGCGCGATGTGCATCCGCTGCGGCAATTTCTCCAGCACGCCGATCACAATGCCAGTCCCACTCGCCGCTTCTTCGCTCACGCTCAGCCGCTCCAGCTCCGTGGCAATTTCGCCGTCGTAACGAGCCGTTCGCGCGTAAGCCTTCCGCGCCAGATTCAGCCGGGTCCCCAGGCTCAACTGGCCCTTATCGCGCAACTCCGCGGCAACCGCCGCATAATCCCCCGGATCAGTCACTACTCCCACGCTCTGGAAATTTTTCGCTGCCGACCTCACCATCGCCGGCCCGCCTATATCAATGTTCTCGATCAATTCCTCCGGCGTCACTCCCGGCGTCGCCGCCGTTGCAGAAAATGGATACAAATTCACCACCACCAGGTCAATCGGCACGATCCCGTGCTCGCCCACCTGCTTGCGATCCTCCGCCTTCGCCCGCTGAAATAAAATTCCGCCATGCACTTTCGGATGCAGCGTCTTCACCCGCCCGCCCAGCATCTCCGGCCAGCCAGTCAACTCCGCCACGTCGCGCACCGAAACGCCGCCCTCGCGCAGCAATCGCGCCGTGCCTCCGGTCGAAACAATCTCCACTCCCAGCGACGCCAGCTCCCGCGCAAATTCCACCACCCCAGTCTTGTCGAACACGCTGATCAGCGCCCGCGCGACCCCACGTTCCGCCCCACGTTCTCCCGCCACGATAATTCCTCCAGTCAAGAAAGCCCCGCCAGTGTAAGCGTTCGCGCAAAAATTCGGAAGGGCACGGTTCCGCGGAAGAGAATCTTTTTGAAACGAGCTACGCAGCGGACGCATCAGGCACAAACTTTCTAGCGGAATTCGCTGCTGTGAGGATTAAGTCGGCCTGATTTGCGGAATGTCTCGCGCAACGTCCGAAATACGGGGAAAGCTCTTAACTCGAAACCCGTGCCTTCAATTTCACGTGCCCGCCCTCAATACTGACGGTGTATTCAATCTCGCGTCCACCCTTTTCCTTCAGATCCTTTGTCTTCTGCCGCACGAACCGCTCGAAATCCTTCAGGCTAGGCACTCCAGCCTTCTCGCCAGTCTCCGTCCGCGCTTCCACCAATCGTTGATAAAGCTTCTCCACCTTTTCCGTTTCGTGTTCCGGATCAGTAAGGGCCAAAGCAAAATCAGCAGCGTGCCGTACCTCGGCCGCTCGTGCAGCCGCATCCGCCGCCGCGTGCGCAATGACCGTCGCTGAAGAAACGGCAACCGCCGCCTCCTCCGTTGCGGTTTTCACAGCAGTTTCCGCCGCGACCCGCGTGCGCATCGCGTCTTCGGCAGCCTTGCGCTGTCGTTCACCTTCGATGGCCTTCGCCGCCGCGCCGTAATGATGTTGCGTCGTTCCAGATTCCTTCTGGATCAGCTTCTTCCGCCACATGTCCTGATACTTCGCGTACGTTGAAGCCAAATTGCTGTAGCGAAATCGTTGCCCCGAAGAAAGCTCTCCCGCACGGTCCGAGTAGCGTTTCAAATTCGTCTCCAGCCGCCACTGTGTATCCGTTGGAGGCCGCGAACGCCCGCCTCCGAAGTATTGCTCAAATTCAATCTTCAGCGTGCGGATGTCCCGCTCGATTTGTCCGAGTTCTTCGTCAATAGTCGCCATAATTTTTCAGGCCGAGCCGAGACGTGGCGCACTTCACCTGCCCCGGCACAAGCCTGCCGCAGCCCGCCCGGCGTCCATCTCTCAGTTGTCCGTATCTCCAGCCTAGAATGCGCAATCGGCGGCGTCAATGTGACCCTCCGCCCCTATGTCGCAAAGGGAAATGCCTCCCGGAAAGCCTTCGATTGCCAGCCCCTATCACACTGTGTTCAAATGCCTTAGCGATGAGCCCCGTTCCGGAATCCGCGGCCAAATTGCAGAAGGATTCAGCCGCCCGCCTCCGCGCCATCCCTTCGGTGGACGAACTGCTTCTCCAGCCGCGCCTCTCAGCCCTGGCCGAAAAATCCGGCCGTGCGCTGGTCACCCACTCCGTCCGCCAAGTCCTCGCCGACTTCCGCGCGCGCCTGAAAAACGAGCCATCGCAATCCGCTGGTCCAAATCCGGAAATCTTCGACTCAGCCGAGATCGTCGCCGCAGTCGTTCAGAAAGTCGAGGCTACCCTCGCGTCATCTCTCAGCCGCGTCATCAACGCCACCGGCGTAATCCTTCACACCAACCTAGGCCGCGCCCCGCTCTCCCAAGCCGCCGTCGCGCAAATCACCGCCACCGCTGCCGGCTACTCAAATCTCGAATACGATCTCGTACGCGGTGAACGCGGCAAGCGCGATGTCCATACCAGCCGCCTGCTCGCCGAGCTGGTGGGCGCCGAAGCCGCCATCGTCGTCAACAACAACGCCGCCGCCGTATTTCTCGTCCTCAACACGCTCGCGAAAGCCGCCGAGGTCATCGTTTCTCGCGGCGAGCTGATCGAAATCGGCGACGGCTTTCGCATTCCGGACATCATGGCCGAAAGCGGCGCGCTGCTCCGCGAAGTCGGCACCACCAATCGCACCCGCCTCCGCGATTACGAGCGCGCCATCACCGAGCGCACCCGCCTGCTCCTGCGAGTGCATCCTTCGAATTTCCGCATCACCGGATTCACCGAGCGCCCTTCGCTCCCAGAGCTAGTCGCGTTAGGCGAACGCTTCCATCTCCCGGTTTACGAAGATCTCGGCTCCGGTTGCATCGCCGACCTCTCAGCGAGCGGAATCGCGGAGCCCATCGCGCGCGCCAGTAGCGAAGCGGGCGCCTCAGTCATCACTTTCAGCGGAGATAAATTGCTGGGCGGCCCTCAGGCGGGAATCATCGCGGGCAAAAAAGAAATCGTGGAGCGCATCCGCGCCAATCCGCTTTTCCGCGCGCTCCGTGTGGACAAGCTCACCATCGCGGCTCTGGAAGCCACGCTGCAATCATACCTGCGCGGCGCGCTCGACGAAATTCCCACGCTGCGCATGATCCGTCTATCCCACGAAGAGATCGCCAATCGCGCGCAAAATTTCTGCCAAAAATTCCGGCCGGCGCTACCAGCCGATGTAAAGCTGGAAACCCATCCAGGTTTTTCAGTAATCGGCGGCGGCTCCACTCCCGATCAGCAACTTCCCACCATGCTGATCGCCATCTCGACGCCGCGCCACACCGCCGCACAACTAGAAGATCGTCTGCGCAAACCACGAACCAGCAACTCAGCGAGTGCAGCATCACCCGCGGCAACGCCAGTGATCGCTCGCATCGAAGCCGATCACGTAATTCTCGACCTCCGTACAGTCAATCCCGAAGAAGAAAACGAAATCGCCTCCGCGCTAGAAGCCGCGCTCGCTTAAAGAGGACTCCGGTTTTCTCTGCGACCTCTGCGCTCCCAACTCTGCGACCTCTGAGTTAATTCTTTTCGCCTTCGGTTATCAACTAAAGCCTGTTAATCACGCTAGCCACGCACCCAGCCCCAAACCCATTATCAATATTCACCACGCTCACATTCGAAGCGCAGCTATTCAACATTGCCAGCAGCGCCGTCAACCCACCAAAACTCGATCCATAACCGGTACTCGTCGGCACCGCAATCACCGGAGCCGCCACCAGCCCCGCCACCACGCTAGGCAGCGCCCCTTCCATTCCCGCCACGCAGATAATCACCCGCGCCGCCGCCAATTTTTTCCGGTGCTCCAGCAAACGGTGCAAGCCCGCGACGCCCACGTCATAAATCGCTTCCGCGCGATTCCCCATAATCTGCGCCGTCACCAGCGCTTCTTCCGCCACTGGAATGTCGCTTGTTCCCGCAGTCACCACCAATATCAAACCCTTCCCGTGATTCGCCTCGCTCCGTGAAATAGTGATCGCGCCCGAAAGCTCGTGAAATCGCGCCGTCCGCGCCACCTTCTTCACCGCCGCAAAAATTTTCCGGTTCCCATGTGTGATCAAAATATTGTGCGACGCCTTCGCGCGCAGCATTCCCCGCGCGATCTCCGCCACCTGCTTGGCCGTTTTCTTCCGCGCGAAGATCACTTCCGGAAATCCCTGCCGCAAAGCGCGATGGTGGTCAATCTTCGCGAACCCCAGATCCTCATAAGGCCATTGGCGCAGCTGTTCCACCGCGCGTTCCACCGGCAGAGTCCCGCGCTTCACCGCCTCCAGAAATTTCCGCACATCTCTTTCATCCATGGCGTGTCGGCGGCAAGCGCAGCGCTAGTTCTCGGCCTTTCCCGTGACGTCCACCACGCTAACCGTGCCATATTTTTTCAGCACGCTTTCAACCTCCTTGCGGTCCCCCACGCAAATCCACTGCAAGTGGTCCAGGTCCACGAATTTCTTCGCCGAAGCCTGCACTTCAGCCGCGTCAATTCCTCGCAATGTGGTCCGGATACTTGTCCCAATAATCCGCCGCCAACCCGTAATACTGCACGGTCAGCCAATCGTTCAGAATCTGGCTCGGCTGCTCCAGCGAAAGCGCAAAACTCGCGATGATTGCCCGGTGCGCATCGTCCATTTCGTCTTGCGGCACCGGCTCGTTGTTGATTTTCTTAAACTCGTACAGGAACCGGTCCATCGCGTCGCCCGTCACCTGCGTGCGCACCGGCGCAAACGCCAGCCAGTCGCCCGGATAAATCTCCGCGTTGAACCGGCTGTACGATCCATAAGTCAAGCTGTGCTCTTCACGCAGGTCCAAAAACAGCCGCGCCTGCGGCCCGCCTCCCAGCACCTGGTTCATCACCTGCAATCCGTAATATTCCGGATCGGTCCGGCGAATGGCTCGGTCGCCGGCAATTATGTACGTCTGTACCGACGCCGGACGATCCACCAAGGTAATTTTCGTCGCCTGTGGCGTCACCGCCGCCGAAAATGTTTCCGGAGCTTCCGCAGCGCCCGTCCACGCCCCGAAATATTTTTCGATCGTCGCGCGCATCTCACCAGCCGAGAAATCCCCGGTCACGCCCAAAATTGCGTTCCCCGGCACGTAATGTTTCTCGTGAAACTGCTTCAAATCCTCCGCGCTGATCTTTTCAATCGATTCCTTCGTGGCGGATGCCAGCGCCATCGGCGTATCGCCATATATCACGCGCTTGAATCCCTGCTGCGCCAGAAACTGCGGATTCGAAAGCCGCTGTTCCAGGCTCGCTCCTTCACTCCGTTTGAACTTGGCCAGTTCGCCCGCCGGAAAATTCGGATGCAGCACCACGTCGCTCATCAAATCCAGAATTTTCGCCGTGTCGGTGATCAATCCGGAAGCGTTCACCGACGTATAGCTCACGCCAAACCGCGAAGTCGCGTCCAGCGTCGCTCCCAGCGAATCCACTTCGCGCGCAATCTGCTCGCTCGTCCGCTTCTCCGTCCCTTCGCGCAACATCCCCGCCGTGAACGACGCCAACCCCGGCAGATCGCTCGGATCCGCCAGTTGTCCCGGGCGAATCCACATCGTGAACGCAATCGTCGGCAGCTTGTGATCCTCTTCCAGCACGAGCGTCAATCCGTTCTTCAGCTTCACCACCGTCGGTCGCGGCAGTTGCACGCGCAATACTTCCTTGTTCACCGGCGCCCTGCCCAGCTTCTTCACCGAGCTCGCCGGCGCGCTCTTGTCCTGCCCCTGCGCGAACGCCGCTCCCGACAACAATAATCCGGCGAAAGCTACCAACGCTGATGTCACGACCGCTGCTCGTGACGCTTGCAAGATCACTGCGGACCTCTTCATCGCACTCCTTCTCATTGCGCCCCCTTCGACGACGCTTTCTCATCAGCTGCCGGATAAGTGATCACCACCGCGCGCTGGTCCGTCACCAGATATTTTTTCGCCACCGCATTCACCTCTTCCACTGTCACCGCGTGCTCCTTATCCACAATCGTATTGATCAGGTTTGGATCGTTGAAATACACCGTGTAATTCCCAATTAATATCGCCGTGAACAAAGCCGACCGCCGCCGCTCGATGAATTGCCGCAACAGCTGCGATTTCGCCTTCGCCAGCTCCTCCGGCGTAACTCCGCCTTTCACCACGGTAGCGATTTCCTCATCAATCGCTTTCTCCAGGTCTTCCACTTTCACGCCCGGCCGCGGGTTCGCCGAAATATAAAGCTGGCTCGTGCCGATACGCGTGTCCGCCTGTACGCTCACCTGGGAGGCGAGCTGCTTCTCCTTCACCAGCCGCTGGTAGAAACGCGAGCTCTCTCCCTGTCCCAGCACGTACGTCAGCTGTTGCGCAGCGTAATTCTCCGGCGTGTTACCCGCCGGAATGTGGTACGCCATGTCAATTTCCGGCAACCGCGCCAGCGGATCGTAAATCACTTCGCGGCGCTCGCCGTAATGCGGGTCCTCGTTCAAATCCACTTTTGGCGGCGCAGGCTGCGCCGGAATCGTTCCGAAATATTTTTTTACTTTCGCCAGCGCCTCGTCCGGATCGAAATCGCCCACCAACGTCAGCACCGCATTATTCGGCGCGTAGTAAATCCGGAAAAAATCTTTCACGTCGTCCAGGCTCGCCGCGTTCAAATCCGTCATCGAACCGATGGTCGAATGTTTGTACGCGAAATTGTCGTAGGAAAGATTGTCCACATCCAGCTGCGCTCGTCCGTACGGCTGATTGTCAATTCCCTGCCGCCGCTCTTCCTGCACCGCATTCCGCTGGTTGTCCAGCTTCTCTTGCGTCACAGTCAGCGCGCGCATGCGGTCCGATTCCAGAAACAATCCCAAATCCAGCTGGTTCTTCGGCAGCTCTTCGAAATACGTGGTGCGGTCTTCATTGGTCGTCCCGTTCATGTTGCCGCCGTTGTTAAACACCAGCACGTAATGCTCGCCCTTGGCCACATTTTCCGAGCCTTCAAACATCATGTGCTCGAACAAATGCGCGAACCCGGTGCGTCCCGGCCGCTCATTGCGGCTGCCCACGTTGTAGCAGACGTCAATCCCGTAAACCGGCGCCGAATGATCCGGCACCAGGATCACGCGCAATCCGTTCTCCAGCTTTACGTCGCGAAATTCCAGCTTCGGCACCGTCACGCCAGTGCTCGCGGCCTGCTCCTCGCCCGGCGCCGCGCTCAACACCCCGCCCAATCCCAGCGCGAATCCCAGCCCCACAATCGCGGCTGCGCGCATCTTCCCCATTGCATTCATTTCGAAGCCTCCCAATAGCGGCAGGTATTTTCCACCTTTACAGCGTATGACGCAAACAGACCAGTTTAGATAGCCGACGCCTCAGCCGCCGCTTCCGCAATCCGTTTTTCCGCGTACAGCCGATTGATCCGCGGCTGAATAAACCACACGCCGATAACGGCAAAGAACAGGAGAAGAAACGGTCCGAGACAGTCCAAGAAGGAAGCGCGCTCGCCGGTCTCCGCGATGACTAGGCCTTCCGCTACGAAATACAGGTTGCAGAGCATGCAAAACACGCCGAACAGATGCAGCGGGAATGTGACGATAAGCAACTTTCGGTCAATGTTCTGGAACAGCGCGACGGACACCGGCGCGTAGATCACTGAGCAGAGGATAGTAAACGTGAAAAATTTCTTCTTGAGCTTAAGCGCAGCAGGCACCATCGACGCCAGAAAAGAGCCGAGAGACCACAACCACAGAAGAAAACACCACGTAGCCACCGCCGTCGCCATTTCCGTCAAAACGAGAGCCACCCCATACGTCTCCTGCGACCGCACAGCCGGGGCGAGATTTCCGATTACCAGGAACTCTCCGACGGCGAAAAACACCACAAATAGCAAAAAGATCTGCCAATTCTTAGCCCGAACAAGCGATCTTTCAATCCGATTCATGTTTCCCTGCCCAAGCCGAACCAAACTTCGCCTCGACTAGCCAGCGACTCTCGGAAATTCAGGCGCTCTTGTCAACATTAAATCCCGCTAAAACGTGGCCGCTCCGCCGCCCCTCGCCTTGACTCCGCCACAACCCGCCACCTAAACTCAATAATTCATCAACCGCCCATGCCTAAATCCAGCGGCAAAACCATCACAGTCGGCATCACCGGTGCCAGCGGCGCTGCGTATGCCCAGTCCGTACTCCGCCTCCTCGACGCCGATTCGCGCGTCGAGCGCGTCCATCTCGTCTCCAGCGAAGCAGGCATGCGCCTGTTAGCCACGGAACTCGGTATAGTTCCCAGCGACTCCAAAAAACTTCCGTCGCTCTTAACCGGCACCTCAGCTAAAAAAATCGAATATCTCCCCAACAAGGACATCGGCGCCAGCATCGCCTCCGGCAGCGCCATCGTGGACGCCATGGTGATAATCCCATGCTCCGCAGGCGCGCTCGGTGCGATCGCCGCCGGAACTGCCAGCGATCTGCTCACACGCGCCGCTGACGTCTGCCTCAAAGAACGCCGCCCGCTGGTCCTCTGCCTGCGCGAAACCCCGCTGAACCGCATCCACCTGGAAAATATGCTCCGCGTCCATGACGCCGGGGCTACCGTAATGCCCGCGATGCCAGCCTTCTATTATTCGCCAAAAAATATAGACGACCTGATCGAGCAGTTCGCATTTCGCGTCCTCGCGCAGCTCGGCCTACAGCAAGCAAAACAATATCGCTGGAAAGGCGGCGCTCCAGACGGGTCACCAGCGCGTGAGAAATGATATTGTCTAGAGCAGAGGACGTTCAGGTGATTCGAAACGACGTCGCAGATGGCGAACCTAGAAATCCGAACACAAACTCCGTCGGAACCTCGCGGCTTCTATCTTTCTCTGCGTTCTCCGCTTTTCTCTGTGTTCTCTGTGTAAAATCTTTAATCCGAACATGACCAAGAATCGCATTCGCATCGTGCTCGAAATGATCAAATTCGAGCACTCCATCTTCGCGCTGCCCTTCGCGCTGGTAGGCGCGCTGCTAGCCGCTCGTTCCGCAGGCGCTTTCCCCACCTGGCGCCAACTTCTCTGGATCATCGTAGCCATGGTCGGCGCGCGCTCCGCCGCGATGACCATGAACCGCATCGCTGACCTCGAATTCGATCGCCGCAACCCGCGCACCGCCAACCGCGCTCTCCCTAAAGGCGAACTCTCAGTCGGCTTCGCGGCCGCATTCACCGTCATAGCCTCTGCAGGCTTGGTCTTCGCCGCATGGCAATTGAATCCGCTCGCGCTCAAACTTTCTCCCGTCGCGCTAGCCATCCTTTTCTTCTATTCCTTCACAAAACGCTTCACCGCCTCATCCCACTTCGTCCTTGGCTTCGCTCTCGGCATCTCGCCCGCGGCCGCATGGATCGCCATCCGTGGCTCGCTCGACCTGCGCATGTTGATCCTCTGCGCCGCTGTCACGCTCTGGGTCGGCGGATTCGACGTTCTCTACGCCTGCCAGGACGTCGAATTCGACAAAGCCGCTGGCCTCCATTCCATCCCAAAAAAATTCGGCGTAGCCCGCGCCCTGCTAATCGCTCGCGCCATGCACCTAATAATGGTCGCGCTTCTGATTTGGCTGGCCGTCAGTTTCCATCTCGCCTGGCCCGCCTGGGTGGGCATTGCGGTAGTAGCCGCGCTGCTAGGCTACGAGCACTCGCTCGTCCGTCCCCACGATCTCAGCAAAATGAATGCTGCGTTTTTCACTGTGAATGGCTATATTAGTTTGTTGTTCCTGCTCTTCTGGGGCGCTGCCACCTTCGTAAATCGCCCCTAAAAACGCGGCAGGCAAAGGAATCGTGATTCGTAAATGGACCTGAAACTACACACCCTGCAGGTAAACGACCCTCGCCTCGAGCCGGTGGCCGCAACGGTCCTGGCCGGCGAACGTCTCAACGCTGAAGACGGCCTCGCGCTCTATGAATCGCACGACCTTCTAGCAGTAGGCTGGCTCGCGAATTTCGTCCGCGAAAAAAAGCACGGCAACGTCACCTATTTCAACGTCAACCGCCACATCAATCCCACCAATGTCTGCGTCGCGCACTGCAAGCTGTGCGCCTTTGGCCGTTCGCCCGATTCGCCCGGCGCCTACAACTTCGCTCTAGACGAAATTTACAAGCGCGCCGGCGAAGGCGTCGCCGAAGGCGCCACGGAATTTCACATCGTCGGCGGCCTGCATCCCGATCTGCCGTTCGAGTATTACCTCACCCTGATCCGCGGCTTGAAAGAGCGCTTCCCGCAAGTGCACTTGAAAGCTTTTACCATGGTCGAAGTCGGCTACTACGCGCGCATTTCCAAGCTTTCCATCCGCGATACGCTCCTCGCCATGAAAAATGCCGGAGTGGATTCGCTTCCCGGCGGCGGCGCCGAAATTTTTCACCCCCGCGTCCGCAAAATTATTTGCGATCACAAAGTCAGCGGCCAACGCTGGCTCGAAATCGCCCGCACCGCGCACGAACTCGGCCTGCGCTCCAACGCCACCATGCTCTACGGCCACATTGAAACCCCTGAAGAGCGCGTGGATCACCTGCTCCAGCTGCGCGCAACGCAAGATATCACCCACGGCTTCGTCACTTTCATTCCGCTGGCATTTCACCCGGCGAATACCGGCCTCTCGCATCTTCCGGGTCCCACCGGCATGGACGATCTGAAAGCCATCGCCGTCTCGCGCCTGCTGCTCGACAATTTTGATCACATCAAGGCGTATTGGATTATGCTCACGCCGCGCATCGCGCAGGTGGCCCTGCGCTTCGGTGCAAATGATCTGGACGGCACGGTTGTCGAAGAAAAAATCTATCACGATGCCGGCGCCACCACGCCCGAGTTCATGACGCGCGCCGAGCTCGAGCGCCTCATCCGCGCCGCCGGACGCGTCCCCGTCGAGCGCGACACCCTGTACAATCCCGTGGACCGTGTCAAAAATCCGATGCCGCCTCCGCGCGTTTCGCCAAGTCGCGCCGATGGCTTCATACCCGAAACATCTCTAACCCTCAACGTTTAGTGTGTACGAGCATGATGTGGAATTTGCAATGCATTGTGGAAGTAATACAGAAGCCGGATGCTCCCGGCTACACGCACAAGAAATCTCGGGTTTTCAGCGCTCACCCGTCGGTCAGCAGTCAGCGCTTCGCTTCATCCCGCATGCCCAGCACCTGCACATGAATTGAGCGCTCGCGCGGTCCGTCCAGTTCCGCCAAAATGACCGATTGCCAATACCCCAGCGCCAGCTCCCCATTCCGCAGCGGAACCGAAAGCGTGTGCCCCAGCAACATCGCTCGCAAATGCGAATCCGCATTCTGTCGGCTGCACTCCGAAAGATTCGGATCGTTGTGCCGCCAGTAATCAATCCGCCCCACCAGGCGTTCCAAGAACGATTTAATATCGTCCAGCAGCGCCTGCTGAAACTCATTAATAAAAACCGCCGTGGTCGTGTGCAGCGATTGCACCAGCACAAACCCGGCTTTCAACCCATTCTTCCGCACCACCGCATTCAAGTCCTTCGTGATATTGATCAATTCCAACCGTTCGCGCGTCTTGTAGCACAAAGTTTCCAGATACATCCGCAAGCTGGCGCTGGGACGAGTTTCCGTCACGAGCTGGGTTACTTTTGCTTGCGCTGTTTTCATTCGGAATATTCCTTGTTATCGATTATTTAGGTGTACCCAATTACGACCCTGCAGATTGGATGCCGCAATCGCACGCGAGTTGCTTTCATCTTCATCGCGGTTGGGCAATCAGAAATCGAAGCGGTATCCGATAATGCATTTCACGATCAGATGATCGGTCGAGCCCGTCAGTCCCACCCCCAATCCGAAATTGATCTCCCATTGCGGCGCCAGATTCAGATCGATCGCCGGAAAAATTTGCTGCTCCTGTTGCTGAATCGGCAGAAAGTTGCCCACCGGCCCGAGCGAACCGTAATACTCCAATCCGCCCGCGATTTTAGGCGTGAAGTCATAGCTGAATTTGAAATTTGGCGAAAAGATGAATCCTTGATTCTGGTTCATACCGTGAATCGCATAGTCAAATGTCGGATTGAACGACCAATACCACCGCTTGATTTTCTGATCTATGATCGGCCGCATTTCCCACGTCCACGTGTCCGTGGCATATTGCCGCCGCTGGTACCCGACTTCGTTCGATAGGCTCACGCCCACCGGCCAATGCCATTTTTCCGGAACTCGAACGCGCGGTCGGATGTGGTCGCCCACCCACTGCCATCCGTATCCCGAATTTATCGAAGTAAAAAGATAAAATCCTACTTCAAACCAGTCATTGACGCCGTGCGTGATCTCCACGGTTTCATGCTCGGCATGGTTGGTTGGATAGACGCCGTCGGTGATTTGCTTGGTGCCGTCAATCGTGAAATTGCTGTGCAGCTCCACCATGGTATGCCCCGGCGGGACGAGCTCGGACCCGTAAACCTGGATTTCGTAGTTGTCTTGTCCGCGGGCAGGGTAGGCGAAGAGCAGCAGGCCTGCAATCACCACGAGAAATGGCACAACGTTCAGTCGCTGCAATCGTAAATGTCCGCGCCGCCCGGTTTGCACGTCTGCAGCATAACCCAGGATTTCGATGGCCTTTCAAAAAATCCGCAGCAATTCTCAAGCGTGCGGGTGGGATTTGTCGTACACAGCCATCAATTGCCGGATGCTCGTCTGCGTATAGCGCTGCGTCGTCGAAAGGGAAGCGTGGCCCAAAAGTTCCTGAATCGCCCGCAGATCGGCGCCATCATTCAGCAGGTGCGTCGCAAAGGCGTGCCGCAACGAGTGCGGATGCAGATCCAGATTACTTCCCGCCAGCAGACAATATTTTCTCAGGATGTAACGCACCGCGCGATCCGTCAGCCGCCCGCCCCACGGATTCAAAAATACCGCTTCGGCATCAGGCGTCCCATGCGCTTCCCCAAGAATGCGGTCGCGCACCGGCCAATAAGCCTCCAGCGCTTCCTGCGCTTTCCCGCCGTACGGCACCACGCGCTCCTTGCGTCCCTTTCCCAGCACGCGCAGCATCTGCCCCGCCCTATCGAAACTTCCCAGATTTAGTCCCACCAACTCGCTTACGCGCAGCCCGCACGCGTACAGCAATTCGATCATCGCCCGATCCCGCCGCGGCATCAGTTGGGCTTTAGCATTGGATTTCGGGGATGCATTTTTCGCGTTCTTCTTGCGCGCAGGCAATGCTCTTGCGGCCGCGCCTCCGGGCAACCCATCCAGAAAATTGTTGATCTCCTCCGCCGTTTGCACTCGCGGCACCAGCTTCGGAAGCTTCGGCGTGCTCACCAGCGCCGCCGGATTCGTCCGCGTGTATTTCTCCCGCACGCAAAACTTGAAAAACGTCCGCAGCGCCGATAGCTTCCTCGCCACCGTCACCTTCTGCAGATTCCGGTCGTACAGCCAGCTCACGAATTCGCGTATCACCCGGTGGTCCACTTCCTCCAGCGGCAGCGTCGCCGCTCCCGGCGGACTCAAAAATTCCTCAAATAGGCGCACGTCGCCGCCATAGTCGTCCACCGTTTCCGGCGATGCATTGCGCTCGTAGCGCAGGTAGCCGATAAATTTTTCGATGATCTCTTTCATGAATTCATCACTCGTTCGCGGCGATCAAAGTATTCCGGCCGTCCAGCGCAGGATTCACCGCAACCAGGTCCGACAGATAATCTGCATCTCGTGGCATGCAATCCAAGCATCGCACACAATCTCGTTACTACGTTTGTTTATAAGCTATTAACTACTTTAAACTTTACCGCCCGAGCGCGTCAATCCAATCGAGCGCCCCGCTCTCTCGCAACCTTCGGCCACTCCCCATCGCCCGGGGGTAATCGCCACCGCACACTTTCCAGCGCCAGCGTGGCACCGCCTCACCGCGGCAGCTAGACTCAAACAGGAGGCGTTCCGGCGCCATGAAAGAAAATCTGCTTTTAGCCTTCGCAAGTTTCCTGCTCATCTCGCAGGCGGGTTCCGGCCCAAGCACGCTGACATCGGCGACCTATCGCTTCGACGATCTCGTCGCCCAAAAAGAAGCGAACGCGACCTTTCGCCCCATTCTCGACGGACTCACGCGCAGCGGCTTTCGCATTGACGTCCACGAAGTCTTTCTGCTGCCCGGCAGCAGCCCGCACCACGGCCATCGCCATCAGCAGGAAGTTCTCTTCCTTGTCAGCGAAGGCGAGCTGCAAGTGACTATCGCCGGCAAGACTTCAAAACTCGGTCCGGGCTCAGCCGCGTTCGTTGCTTCCGGTGACGAGCACGATATTCAAAACGCCGGCAACAGGCCCGCGCAGTATTTCGAAGTGATCCTCGATGCAAACTCGAAAACGCCGCATTGAGCCTGCGCTAATGCAGCGCTATCCCGCCCCGCGCCGCCACGCACCCCGCTTTGGAAATTACTTATGTGCGAACCGCTGGCGTTGCGTGGGCTGTACCTGGAACTCGCTTGCTTCCATCACCGGCGCAGCCGCCGTCACATACGTCTGTGAAATGCGGTCCTGCCACGTGAAACGATCTTCATCCCACAGCGACCACAGGAATCCCAGCAACATCGTCGCGCCAGAAAGCAAATAACCAAAACTGCGCCACAGTAGTTGCCGCGTGTCAGGCAGGCTGCCGTCCAGCCGGACGATCGTGAGTCCGCAAAGTTGCATCCCGGGCGTGGCTCCCGCAAAAGTGGTGAACAGAAAAAAATATTGCGCGTAAAAAAGATAAAAAGTCGCGAGATATACGATGGCGTCCACTTTTTCCAGCACCAGTTGGCCGCCCAACGACTGAAATAATCCGAGAAAGCCCGCGTACGTCAGCGTCAGAAATAGCAGGTCCAAAGCACCCGCGCGCCGCCGTTCGGCCAGGCTGGCGACAGGCACCAGCGCCGTTTGTGGATGCGCCCGGTCGTCCGGAAAACTCGTGAAGTCCAGCTCCGGCTGGATATTGATCTCCACGCGCTCATTTTGCAGTTTCTTTTGCACTGGCCGCTGCACAGCACGGGCGCGCTGCCGTTCGTAAAGCCCGATCTCCTCAATTTCGCGATCGTCTTCCTCCAATGCGGTAGCCGCGCGCGAAAAGGGCAGGCCTGATTGAGAATCGTCCGGCCGCACGCGACCGCGGCGCACACGATACGCCTCGAGCCGGCGCGAAACTTCTCGCCGCCATTCGGGTTCAGCGGAACTAGCCGGTTCGGGATCGTCGTCCGTGTCGGTTGCACCATGTAATCTTTCTGGTGCGGACACACTTACAGCCACAGGCTCGGAATTATCGGTGGGCTCGGCGAGCGGTGCGTCACAGAACGAGCATTTTTCGACGTCCTCGAGCAAGAGGGCGCCGCAATGCGAGCATATTTGTATCACTGGTCCGTTTTGCGCTGCGGTATTCCAGTGACGGAACACCACCATCGTATCACGCTGCCCGAGCGTCACGCCCACGACCGACTGCCTTACGCCTGAAGTGTTGCGTATCAGGCAACCCGCGCGCACGCGCTCTGCTCTGACTGAATTGGAAATGCAGCCACCGCGCGGATACGAGGCTCCGTCTCGGGGAGCACTTCCCGCACTTGCCATAAGCGCTCGATAGCGCCGCCGCAGCACCCCGCGACCAAGCGCGCCGTGGACGTTGGTGTCGCGCTCGCTGATTGCGGCCCCGCAGCACGCGTGTTAGGCTCGACTTTCTTTTTTCATCACAGGGATGTAATTCTCACGAGGCATGCCGAAAGCAACGGTCTTGCAACCTCTGCGCAGATTCGTTCTTCACTTATTGCTGCTGCCGCTCGTGCTCGCAAGCCCGTCCTTGGCGCACGCCCAAAATCCTGCCACCCCGCCCCAGCACGCTCAGCAAAAAAAAACGGCCAAGCCTGCCGCCAAAAACGCATCCACAACGTCCGCCGAGCAAGCCATCCTCGAAGCGAAACAACAGCGCCAGGTCGGCCAAATTTACTACGCCGATGGTGACGTGGATGTCCGTTACCAGAACACTCGCCTGCGCGCCGATCACGTCGAGTACAACGAAGCCACCCAAGTCATCATTGCCCGCGGCCACGTCCAGCTCGATTACCTAACCCAACACCTCGAAGCCACAGATGCACGCTATGAGCTCGCCACCGGACGCGGCACTTTCCACAACGTCCGCGCCACCTTCGCGGTTCAGCGCCGCCCGCCGGCACCCCCGCGTGAAGTCAACGCCATGATGCGCCAACCCACCCAGACGCTCCTCCTTAGTCCCAACCCAATCTATTTCGAGGCGGAGGAGGCCGAGCGTATTGATGAAAATACCTACATCGTCCACCACTCGTGGATGACGGTCTGCGATCCCGACAAACCCACTTGGAAGTTTTATACCTCCAAGGCCACCGTTTACATCAAGACCTCGATTCGTCTAGAAAACGGCAACTTCCGTCTGTTTTCCGTCCCGGTCTTGTATGTGCCCTACGCCACATTTCCCGCGGAGAAGCAGCGGGCCTCCGGCTTCTTGCTTCCTGATTCCGGCGAGAGTTCCAGCAAAGGCTTTATTTTTGGCGACGCCGTGTACTGGGCGCCCACGGATTGGGCTGACTTCACCTTGGGCGCGAATTATTACAGCCGCCGCGGCTGGGCGCAAAAGGCTGCTTTGCGCATGCGCCCATGGGAAAACGCGGTGCTGGACGTAACCTATTCGGAAGTCGAGGATCGTGGTCTTCCGCAACCCACAGGTCCTCCCATCAATCAGGGGGGCCTCGAAGTACGCCTGCTTTTTACTGCGCTGCTGCCCGATGGCTGGCGCGCGGTCGCCGATCTCGATCACTTGTCCTCGCTCACCTACCGGCTCGCCTGGAGCGAGACCTACGTGCAAGCCGTCAACTCGGAAGTCCGCAACAGCGCCTTCCTCACCAATAATTTCCGCGGCTTCAGTCTGAATTTCGCCGCTCTCAGTTATCAGAACTATGTCAACGCCACGCCCTCTCAGTACGTATCGTTGCGCACCGCACCCGAAGTACGTTTCGGCTCGGTGGATCAGGCTCCCTGGCAGAAGTTGCCGTTCTATTTTTCCTTCGAGGCATTTTCAGATGCCGCCCATCGCTCCAACAACGTCACCGATTTCAGCACACCTAATTTCGTCGAACGCAGTGAGATTGCGCCCACCGTTACGATGCCTTTTCATTTGGGCTCGTGGCTCAGCATTACCCCGACCTTTACCTTCCGCTCCACTTATTATGGCGGACAAATTCAGAATGGCTCGTTCGTTGACGTGGGTTTCTTCCGCAACACCGAAGAACTTTCCGTCGATATTCGCCCGCCTACGCTCGACCGCGTGTGGGAGTCTGCGGATTCCGGCACGAAATGGAAGCACGTCATCGAGCCGGAAATTGTTTACAGTTACGTGAACGGCGTCACGGATTTCAGCCGCTTCGTGCGCTTCGACGAAGACGAAACCCTGACCAACACCAACGAGTTTGAATACGGTGTCACCCAGCGCCTCTACCGCCGCAAGAAAGACGGCACCGCCGAGGAAATCGTCAGCTGGAAGCTCGCCCAGAAATATTTCTTCAATCCCACTTTTGGCGGTGCGCTTGTGGTCGGCCAACGCAACGTCTTTCAAACCACCGACGCGCTCACGCCCTTCGCCTTTGCCAGCCAGCCCTATCAGTTTTCACCGATCGTCAGCGACCTCCGCGTCGAGCCTGGAAAACATTTCGACACCCAGTTCATCGTCAATTTCGATCCCCGCCACGGCCAATTAAACGCCATCGGCACCCTGTTGAAGTTGAAGCCCTACAAGGAATCGTTTGTTACTCTCGCGCATTTTTCGGTGTTGAATCTGCCCACCCCTCCCGAAGACAATCCTCCCGATTTTATCTTCGAGCCCCGCTCCAATCAGTTACGCGCCCTCATCGGCTACGGCGATCTCACTCGTCGCGGTTGGAACGCTACCTTCGGCGCCAGCTACGACCTCACCCAGCATCAGTTTCAAAACCAGGTCGCCGAAGTCAACTACAACAGCTCCTGCTGCGGATTCGGCGTCGGCTACCGCAAATTTTCCTTCGGCAACATCCGCAGTGAAAATCAATACCTCTGGGTCTTCCGCATCTCCAACCTGGGCTCCGTCGGCACCCTCCTCCGACCCGAAAAAATATTCTGAGCTTATGGTTTGCGGAAAGACGCGCCCGAACTCAGGCCTTCCTTTTTTCACCCAGCGCGCTGTCCGACGGCATCGTCATCCTGAGCGAAGCGAAGGATCTCTCTTCATTCGTGCACCACGTCAGCACGGCCACCGCAATTCCGGCACCGCACCCTCGCGTTCCATCACCCACTGGCCACCAGTCCATCCAATCGCCCCCACTACAATCCCCGCCAGCACATCCGCAATGTAGTGATACCGCCCATAAACGGTCGCCACGCACATACTCAAAAAAAACGGCAGACAAATCCAAAACAGCCAAGGTTTGTACCGTCGCGCCGCCAGCAACGCCACCATGGACCCCGCCACATGCGCCGACGGAAACGCCCCGCCATGCACACGCCCAAATCGTTCAATGAATTCGATAGTAGTAGTGAACGCCCCACCCTCAAGCGGCACAAGACCCAACGACGCCAGCGCAAAGTAAGGGCTCTCCACCGGAAATAAAACCGCAATCACATACACGGAATAATGCGCAATCGCCGTCGTAACCATCACCGTCCAGAACGCCGCGCGCTTTCCCTGCGCATAAAGAATCCCAGGCAGAATCACCAGGTACAGAAAATAAGTCATGTAAGAAAACTGCATGAAATCATTCAGTCCAGGATTCGCAAATCGCGAAAGCCACACGGCCGGATGCGCCTCGCCAAGGTTGTAATCGAACATAATCAGCCACCGGTCGAACCACACCGGAAAAATCGCATGCACCAACCCCTGCAGCTCCTCGAAAAAGAAAACGTAAATCGCCAACGGATACCAATGCCGCGCGAATTGCAAAGCCCAGTTCTCAGCACGCGTGCTCACTCCCGCAAGCCACGCAATTCCCGCCGCAATAGCACAGTGCACCGCAAAATAACGCTCCGCGTGCGGAATGTTTCGGTGAAATGCCGCGAGCAGCCCAAGCATCCAACCCAAATAAATAAACGTCACCCACTCAAACGCCCCGCAACCGCTCCAAACCTCCGCCAACCAACCTCGCACCACGCTCCACTGCGCGCCCTCGGTCGCGGGCCCAAACGCTTCCAGGGGGGAATCCGTCTCACCAACGGCCGTACCGGGGCGGGGCTTCAGCCACGCCGTCGAACTCCGTAAGTAAGGGGCATTAGCCCCTGAAGCCACGTTTTTTGATCGTGCCCGTGCGTTCGCGACGCTGTTCCTCATTAACACGCACGCGTGGGGACGGGTGTGAGGCCCGCCCCCAAAAATCGAAGTATCACGCGTCAATTTCATCGCGCCGCCCTCGACGTCAACTGCCGTGCCGCCGCGTTTGGAATCTCGCCGCAGGATTTCTTCCATACGAATGATTGCCAGCCGCGTTTCCGCGCGATGCGTGCCAACCGCCGCGTAGGATTTACCACAACAGCATTTCCAACACCTTCGAGCATCCGCAGATCACCGACGCTGTCGCCGTACGCATAACTCCGCGCGAGGTCAATCCCATTACGCGCAGCGGCCTCTCTAACCGCGCGCAATTTTGCGCTCCCGCTCATATGCTCGCCCGCAACTCGCCCATTCCAAATTCGCGTAGCACCCGCCGCAATTTCGAGTTCCGTCGCGTACACCTCGATGTCCGTCGCAGTCCATGCCGCAAGAGCGCGCGCAACAACCCGCGCCAACGGCGCCAAAGTGCCAGACACAATAAACAAACGGTGTCCCTGCGCGCGGTGCCACTCAATCCGCCGCAACGCCTCCGCAAAAAACGGCAGCGTATCCCCGCGAAAAAATTCCGCCCCGGACGATTGTCCCCACTCCTCCACCAATGCTTCGCTGATTCCGTAGAGGTACCGCTTGTTTCCGTGCGTTGCGTCGTGCAGATCACGCCAAAAATTTCCAGCAAACCCCACCAGCCAACGCCCCACGTGCGCACCAGAAATTTCATCGCGCTCCATTAGATATCCGACGAACCGCCACTCCAGCGACGGCGCCGCCAGCAGCGTCCCATCCACATCAAAAAACGCGCCCACAGTTCCTGCGCCAGCATCCTCCGCAATCACCGTATCCCCTCAGTCGCCGCTCGCGCTGGAAGTTTCCGTTCCGCCGCGCCCAGATCGAGATACCGCCGCCCCTCCCACACAACGGGCACCGCTCGCACAACGCAGAAGACCCCCGCCGCGCCAGCCAGAATTTGCCCTGCCAACAAAAGCGAATCACGAATATTCGCGCCTAACCAATCAGCGTGCCAACGCTCCACCGGCACCAGCAATCCCAGATAACAAAAACACACGCACTTCAAAATCGCGTAAGCCGCGCGACTCCCCCGCGACGTCACCAGCGCCCGCCCCCACCAGGTTTCCTGCATCGATCCGCTCCCAAATCCACTGCGCCCCGCCCGCGCCGCCAGCCCGCGCAGAAAATCAATCACCGTCCCGCGCACAAAAAATAAAATCGGCAACCAAAGTGAAATCAACCCCGCCACCGCGAAAAATGTGAAAAACAAATTCTCCACCACGCGGTCGCCCAAAATATCCAGTTGCGCACCCAGCGGCGTCGCCAACCCTCGCGTCCGCGCCAAATAACCATCCACCCCGTCCAACGCAATCGCCGCAATCGTCAGCGCCACCGCCGCGATGTCCGCCGCCAGAAGTCTGCCGAAAAATGTGAACAGTCCCACAGCCGCAAACGCCGCAGCCACTCGCGTAGCTGTCACTTGATTGGGTGTCATCACGCCGCTCCCCTGCCGTCGAGCACGAAAATTTTGTGGGCCCGCCACCGCGAGCAGCAATATTTCCACCGCTCCCGGCTCCAGCGGACGGGCCCGTGCCGCGAGTAAATGCATCCGACGCGCCATCAGCGTGATGGTGTTTAATCGTGTTGTGTCAGATACTTAGCGCGAGCGTGCCAGGCCACACCCGGCTTAAATCGCTGGTTTTCGCCGACACCTGACGGCTTTCCCCGCTGCGCCGGCGAAAGCGCGAAAAACCTCAGCCGAGCGTCCAACGGATGTGGGAAAATTACAAATTGCACGGACATCGTTGCCGCGTCTGACACATCCAACGGACCGGCAAGACAAGGAATCGAGCTAATCGCATGGACGTTTCCATATTTGCAGCCTTTCTGGCAGGCCTAGTCTCCTTTCTTTCCCCGTGCGTCCTGCCGCTTGTGCCCGGCTACATTTCCATGCTTTCCGGCATCGGCGTCGAACAACTCAAGGAAGGCAAGACTCCCCGCGCCGGCCTGCTTGCCTCCGCCCTCGCATTCGTCACCGGATTTTCCGTAGTCTTCATTTCCTTCGGCGCCTCCGCCAGCGCCGTGGGCTCCTTCCTCCTGCGCAATCGCGCCTCGCTCGCGCCCATCGCCGGCGCGCTAATCGTCCTCTTCGGCCTGCACCTCACCGGCCTGCTCGCAAAAATTTCCATTCGCGCCGGATTACTCATCGGCGCCGCGCTGGCCGCCGCTGGAATCGCGCTCAGCCTCCGTGCAGGCCTTCTCCCCGCGTGGCTGAAGCCCATACACTTCATCGCGATCGCCCTGATTTTCCTCCTCGGTCCGTCGCTCACGCGCTGGCTCAATCGCGACGTCCGTTTTCAGAATCTCGGCGGACAACCCGGAGCCGCGAGCGGTTTCCTGATGGGTTTCGCCTTCGCCTTCGGCTGGACGCCCTGCATCGGCCCAATTCTCGCCAGCGTCCTAGCCGTAGCCGCGACGCGCGACACGGTTTGGCAGGGAATTTTTCTGCTGGCGGTCTATTCTGCAGGTCTCGCGATCCCGTTTCTCGTCACCGCGCTCGGCATCGGCGGCTTCCTGCGCTTCTATCAAAAGTTTCGCCGCCACTTGCACACTGTCGAAGTTTTCAGCGGAGTTCTGCTGCTCGCGGTCGGCGGCTTGGTATTCCTGAACCGCCTCACCTGGCTTTCCGGTAAGCTGGCGTTTCTAAATAAGTTTTCTCTATAAGGGGAACACTGCGCATGCGCGTATCTCTGAAATTTTCTATGATCGTCATCGTCCTGGCGGCCGCCGCAGCAATCGCCTTTACAGGCTGCAAATCCAGCGGCAGCCAGGCTGCATCCCTCCGTACCGAAAAGTCCCTGCCGAATGAGCCGGACGTTACCTTCAAGGATCTCCAGGGCAAAGACGTCTCCCTCGCCAGCCTCAAAGGAAAAGTCGTGGTCGTGAATTTCTGGGCCACCTGGTGCGAGCCGTGCCAGGTCGAAATTCCGTGGATGATCGGCTTCCAGAAAAAATACGCCGACAAAGGCTTCACTCTACTGGGTGTCGCGATGGACGAAGAAGGCAAGAGCGTTGTCGAGCCTTACGTGCAAAAAACTCAGTTCGATGTGGACGGTCATCCCACCACCATGAATTATCCCATCGTGTTGGGGAATGATGATCTGGCGGACAAATTCGGCGGCCTGCTCGGCCTGCCCACCACCTACGTAATCACTCGCGAAGGCAAAGTCGCCAAGCGTTACATCGGCCTCGCCACCGAAAGCGATCTCGACAAACTAATCCAGTCGTTGCTGTAGCGGCTCGGCGCGTGCCTTCCTTGCCCCCGCTCGCAAAACTGCGGTAACCTGCCACAGCCATGATGAATGAACACGAATTCGCAAAAAAATGTGACGCCACCTTCGAAGTCCTGCGCAATCGCCTCCTCGAACTCGGCGACGCCAACGATTTCGAAGTAGAAGGCGGCAGCGGAAAGCTCGAAATCGAATTCGAAGATGAAGACGAAACCCGCTTCGTAATCAGCCCCAACGCCCCCGTGCGCCAGATCTGGATTTCCGCGCTCACCACCAGCTTCAAACTTGGGTGGTCGGAATCCGCGCAAGCCTTCGTCCAGGAAAAAACCGGCGAAACCCTGAACCAAGTCATGAGCCGCATCCTCACCGAAAAATTGGGCACGCCAATCGAGGTATAAGCCGACGATGCAGATCACACGGGCAATCTTTTCTTTCGCTTTACTGCTGGCGTGGGCTGCGGGCGGCCTTACGCCGAACGCAAGCCCAACCGCAACCGCACAAAACTCAACAGACGCACCCGTGGCTCCCGCAGCAGTCGTGAAACCCCGCGCCTTCGTCTCGCTAGCCCCCGTCCCGCGCGGCAAAGAATTTCAAGTCGCCCTCGCGGTCGAAATCGCCCACGGCTACCACATGAATTCCCACCACCCCACTGACAAATACCTGATCCCCACAACTCTCACGCCCAAACTTCCCACCGGCTTCGAGCTCCTCGACACCATCTACCCCGCCGGCCGCATCGAAAAATTTTCATTCTCGCCCGACAAAGGTCTCGACGTATATTCCGGTAGCGTAACCCTGAAACTCCGTCTCATCGCCCACAACGACGCCCCCATCGGTGCCGTAACCCTGCCCGTCACTCTCCGCTACCAGGCCTGCAACGACACCACCTGCCTCCCTCCTGTAAAAGTTCCAGTGGACGTCCGCGTGGACGTGGCCGCAGCAGGCGCCGCCACTCACGCCGCCCACCCCGAAATCTTCTCCGCTCCGTCAGCCAAGTAACTTCCGCACGCTCACACACACCTCCGCGACGATGTTCGATCAATGGGATAATTTGATCCGGAAGGGCGAGGCTTCAGCCTCGCCGTGAAGGTGGCGATGAAAAGGGGCTTTAGCCCCTGAAGCCTTCTTTGTAATTATTTGTCGAACGCTGAGGATTCTACCGCGAGGACAAAAACACCAGCGCGCGCCGCAACCGCGACACCACGCGCTCCCTACCCAGCACCACCATCGTGTCAAAAAGCGGCGGCGCCACAGCCCGCCCCACAATCGCCACGCGCGTCGCATTAATCAGCAATCCAGCCTTCACGCCCTCAGCCGCCGCCACCCCGCGCAACGCCGCATCGCAAGCATCATGATTCCACTCCGGCAAAGCCGCCAGCGCCTCAGTCAATTTCGCCAGTAGCCCCGGAACTTTCTCATCCTTCCAGAATTTCTCGCGCGCTTCCTGCTCGTATTCAAACTCATCCGTAAAAAACGCCCGCGCCCATCCCGTAAAATCCGTCAGTAAACGAGTCCGCGGCCGAATCAAATCCACCGCGCGCGCAAACCAAGCCCGCTCCGTCCCAGCCCACTCGTCCTTCCACAATCCCGCCCGCCGTAATTCCGCTTCTACAAACGGCAGCAACTCTTCCACCGGCGGCTTCTGCAAATATTGAGTGTTGTACCACTCTAGTTTCGCGCGATCGAATATCGCATTCGTCCGGCTCACGCCCGAAAGCGCAAACCGCTCGATCAGCTCCGTGGTCCGCATGAATTCGCTGTCATCGCCAGTGGACCATCCCAGCAACGCCAGAAAATTCCGGAACGCCTCCGGCAGAAATCCTTCGTCCGCATACGATCCCACGCTGGTTGCCCCATGCCTCTTCGAAAGCCGCGTGCGGTCCGGCCCCAGAATCAGCGGCACGTGCGCGAAAATCGGCGGCGTCGCTCCGAGCGCGTGATAGATCAGCACCTGCTTCGGCGTGTTCGACAAATGATCCGCCCCGCGAATAATGTGCGTGATGCGCATATCAATGTCATCCACCACCACGCTCAACTGGTAAGTAGGCACGCCGCTCGAGCGCAGCAGCACAAAATCCTGAATGTCCGCGTTCTGTATCTCGCGCGGCCCAAACACCGCATCCTCGAATTTCGTCACGCCCGTGCGCGGAGTCTTGAACCGGATCGCCCGCGCCGCACCTTCCTCCTCCTTCGCCGCGCGCTCCGCGTCCGAAAAATCGCGGCAAGGGCACGCCACAGCCTTCAAAGTTTTCGGCCCTTCGTCATCCCCTTCGCCTTCATGATCGCCATTTTCCGCAGCGGAATAATCACCGCCCGCATACGCCGTAGCCTTGCAGTAGCACGCGTAACCAGCGCCGCTCGCCAGAATGCGTTCCGCTGCGGCCCGGTACATTTCCCCGCGCTGCGATTGAAAGAACGGCCCCTCGTCCCACTCAATTCCCAGCCACTTCAGCGCGACAAGTATCCCGTCCACCAGCTCCGGCTTGTTGCGCTCCACGTCCGTGTCTTCCACGCGCAACAGTAAAGTCCCGCCCTCATGTTTCGCGAATAGCCAGTTGAACAAAGCAGTGCGCGCTCCGCCCACGTGCAAATATCCTGTCGGAGAGGGCGCAAAGCGCACGCGCGGTTTTTGTTCGGCACACATTCTGTCGGATTCCTTCCTACTATGAGAGCCATCCATCTTATCGGAACCATGCCCCAAAATCGAGTCAGCCCCAAACCGCGCGCAGGTGACGAAACTCGGTGCTTCACCCGCCTAACCAGCCACAGCTTCGAGTTTTTCTAGCCACTAGCCACTCGTCACTAGCCACTGCCTTTATAATCAAACGTGACCAATCCCACCGGTTCGCAATCCGAAAAATACTCGGAACCTTTTCCGCCCGCCTGCGTATATAAACCTGAGCCCATGCGCACACGTCTGCACAGTCTGCGGTTGCAGTTCGCCTTGCTCCTCCTCTGCGGGGCCACCCCTCTGCACGCGCAGGACGCCGCAAAAATCTTGAATCAATACGTGAGAGCCTCGGGCGGCGCGCGCGCACTCTCGAAAATCCAAACAATCACGCTGGAAGGAACAGTAGCCGCCCAGAACGGTGCCAAACCCGGCGCCTACACCTTCGACGTGAAGCTCCCCAACCGCTACTACTCCGAAATGGTTATGGGCGATCAAGGCTGGATCGAATCCTTCAACGGAAAATCAGCTTGGCACCAGAACGCCGCCGGAGAATTCGCCACCCTCGTCGGCCCCGAAGGCCTGCAACTCGAAGCCGCCGCTCGCTACTACAATTCGCGCCTCCTCAATCCTAAGAAGAACAAGGTAGTCATCACCTACGTGGGAGCCGCGCAGGTCCGCGGAAGAGATGCGTCCCAGCTGGAAGTAACCATGCCCTCAGGCGTGAAGTGGCAAGTGTTCTTCGACTCCCAATCACACCTGATCGTGAAAGAATCCGCCGAAGTAGCAGGCGTGACTCAGGAAATCCTTTACGACGATTACCGCCAAGAAAACGGCGTCCAGCTTCCCCACAGAATCGAACTGCATCGCGGCTCAGCGCTCTACTCAATTGACATCACCCGCGCCGCAATAAACGAGCCAGTCGGCGAACGCGTCTTCGATTTCCCCAGAAAATCGCAAGTACAGCTCCCAGACCTCAAAGCCCTCTTCAAACAAATTGACGCCAACCAGCAAGCCCTCGACAAAATCAAGGAAAATTATGCCGGCACCAAAATCGAAGAAGAAACCGAGTACGAAGCGAACGGCAAGCCCAAAAGGCCCGACGTCCGCGAATCCACTTTCTTTTACCTCGACGGCACCGAAGTCTCTACCCTGGTGAAAATCAACGGCCAGCCCCTCAGCCCCGAAGCCCAAAAGAAGGAAAACGCCCGTGTCTTGAAGGAAATTGACGATCTCGAAAAAAGCGCAAACAAGAAGGCAACTACCGGCGAAAAGGACAAGCAAGAACAGAAGGAAGAAGAAGACGAAGACGTCTCCATAGACGCTTTCCTCCGCGCCTGCCAATTCGTGAATCCCCGCCGCGAACGCTTCCGCGGCCAGGACGTCTTGGTCTTCGACTTCGAGCCCAACCCCGAATTCAAAGCCCGCAGCCTCGTCGAAAAAGTCATCCAAAAACTCGGCGGCGTCATCTGGATAGACGAAAAAGCCCTCGACGTCGTCCGCCTCGACGCCTTCTTCGTCAACAACATGAAATTTGCCGGCGGTCTCCTCGCCGACCTCCAGAAGGGCACCCGCGTCATCCTCGAACAAACCTATGTCAACAACGAGGTCTGGCTCCCTACATATGAGGAAGTCCACATTGACGTCCGTGTCCTCCTCGTAAAAGGAATCAAAGTGGACGGCACCACGCGCTATTCAGATTACAAAAAATTTAACGTCCAAACTCTCTCCACAATCGGCAAGCCCAAAGCCACTTCCGACCCAATCCCAGCTTCCGCTCCTCCCACCACTCCGCCGACAAAACCGCAGTAGAAACTCCCAGCAAACACCCCAAAAAAGGCCGCGCAACATGCTGAGCCAAAGCGAGTTGGTACGCCAGTACTGTTGACCTCAGCGCCCGCGCGTTACATAGTCTCCCCAGGCCGCAGCAGGACGGGCCTAGGCCACGCAATGCGCATTCTTGGGCGGTATTCGACCAATTCTCGCCCCTGTTTTCATGCCTCCCGGGCGCTCTTTAGTACAGGTGACCGCCACGAAACTCGCCTGGACACGCGCCCGAACGCCCGTCAATTTTCTGCTATTCTCAGGAGAAATCTGCACCGCCCTGTTTACGGAGCTTGGAGTTGTTGAGTCACCTGAATACGAGTGCGGTCGTGCTCCTCGCCGGCGCCTTTCTGCTCGGTGCATTTTTCGTTTACGTGTACCAACAGAAGCGCCAGACCTACCTCCTGGTTTGGGCCTCCGCCTGGTTCCTGCTTTCGCTCCATTTCGTACGCCCCGCATTCGTTGGTCCGGTCGCTCCCTCTGGATGGGTTGCTGTCGTAAACGAATGGGTCCTGGCGCTCGCCGCTCTCGCATTTTACTGCTCGGCCCGCTTGTACGCGCGCCTCACGCTCTCCGCGCGTCGCGTCGCTCTGGCGGCCGCCGTGGCCGCGGCCTGGTCCTTTGCCTACCCACGCGGTTGGATCGCGCTTCCAATGGCTTTCGGTGTCGCCGTCGTTTTCTTCCTGACCGCGCAAGCATTTTGGCAGGAAGGCCGCAAACAAGAATCCCGCGCTGACAAATTGCTGGCCTGCACCTTCGTCGTGACTGGCGCCTTGCTCCTGCTCTTCCACTACCAGGCGCGCCTTGGTCCGCTGGCCAGCGCCAACTTGCTGCCCTTCGCCCTGCTCGCAGAAATCATCGGCGGCGTCCTCATGCTGATGGCCGTGTACGACGAAGAGCGACGCCGCGTCGAACGCAACATGCTGGCTCTTTCCAATCTGAATCTGGCCACTTCCAGCTTTGCCGGCGGTGAAATCCAGAAAATGCTGGCGCAAGCGCTCGATCGCGTCCTCAACGTCGTGCGCATCCCCGCCGGCGCGCTGATCCTGCACTATGGCGATGAAAATGGCCCCGCCTCCGTCGTCGTCACCGGCCTCGACGATTCCTTCTGCGCCTCCGTGCAAGATAATAATCTCGACGATTACGTCGTCCGGCTAGTCGCCCGCCTCGGTGGACTTGTCGTCCTCCGCGATCTCGCCCGCGACGCCAACTGGGTCGCACTCGAAAAAGAAGAACCCTTCCGCCACATTCGCAAGTTGCTGCTCGCTCAGGGCCTGCGCACCATAGTCGGCATCAGCCTCCAGGCCAAAGACCGCGTCTTCGGCATGTTGCTCCTCGGCACGCCGGACAATCGCAATTTCGCTCCGCCCGAATTGCGCCTGCTCCTCGCCCTGGGCCACCAGATCGGCATGGCCGTGGAAAATAGCTATCTCATCCAACAGACCGCGCGCCGCAGCGAAGAGCTTCACATCTTGAACGAAATCGGCCGCGCGCTGAGCTCCACCCTCGAACCAGACGCGCTCTTCGGCCGCATCTATTCCGAAATGCAGCGCCTGCTCGACGTCAACAGCCTCTTCATCGCGTTCTACGATCGCAAATCAGAACAGATTCGCTTCGAAATCGAAATGGTCGAAGGTGAGCGCCAGCCCAAACGAACACGGCCCACCGGCAATCACCTCGCAGAACACGTAATCCGCACCGCCCAACCGTTGCTGATCCGCGAACAATTCACTGAAGAAACCGCGCGCCTGGGTTTTGAGCCAAATAAACAGACCGGCTCGATATGCGCCGTTCCGCTCATCTTGTATGACCAGGCCGTCGGCGTAATGGCCGTGCATAGCACGCAGGAACGTGCCTTCGATGAAGGCCACGTCGAGCTGCTGCGCGTGCTCGCCAGCGAAGCCGCCGTCGCCATTGAAAACGCCCGCCTCTTCTCTGAAGAACAAAAGAAATCCAAGCAGTTGATGCTCATCAACAACGTCTCCAGCCACGCCATCACCACTCTGAATCCCGAAGAAATGCTCGCCAAGATCGCCGCCGAAATCGAAAACGCGCTCACCTACGATCACATCGGCATCGCCATTCTCGAATACTCCTCCAAAGAACTCGAGATCCAAGCCGAAGCCGGCGCGCGCCGCGATGCTCTCGGTCGCCGAATTCTCCTCGGCGAAGGGCTGATAGGCCAGGTAGCGCGCTCCGGCCAGATTATCGCGGTCACGAAAGTCGCCCCGGATTCACCGACTCCGGTCCTGCCCGGTACGGTTTCCGCCATCGCTCTACCCGTCACCTACGCGGAAAGCCTGCTCGGCGTACTCTACGTCGAATCCTCCAAGCCCTGCGAATTCGCCGACGAAGAAGTTCGCCTCCTCCGCACTCTCGCCGATTTATTCGCTGGCGCGCTCCACAACGCCGTCACGTTCCAGAAAGCTCAGGAACAGGCCATCACCGATGGCCTCACCGGCGTAAAAACTCACCGCTTCCTGATGGAAGCGCTTTCTTCCGAATGGAAGCGTTCCACACGAGCCAATCGCCCCTTCGCGCTGGTCCTCATGGACCTCGATCGCTTCAAATTCGTCAACGATTTCTACGGTCACTTGGAAGGCGACGTCGTCCTGCAGCGCGTCGGCCACATTCTCGAACAAAATTGCCGCCGCTCCGACGTCGTCGCGCGTTACGGCGGAGATGAATTCGTAATTCTCATGCCCGAAACCAGCGTCGAACAAGCCATCCAGCTCGCCAGCAAACTCCGTGGCTGGGTCGCCGCCGATCCGCTCCTGCGCGACAAAAATATTACTGCCAGCTTCGGCATCGCCGGTTTCCCCGTGCATGGTTCCACGCCGCAGGAACTGATTCAGGTTGCGGATTCTTCGATGTACTTGTCGAAACACCAGGGCGGAAATTCCGTTTCCAGCGCCGAACAAGGCGATCCCAAAGACACCAAGCGCTGGAAAAAAGATGTCCTCGAAGCCTACCTCGGCGTCACCCTCAAGCGCCAATTCTCCACCGGACCCGATGCCTTCGACGAAATCTACCGCCGCCTCGAACAGTTCACTCGCTCGCTCATCGAACACGGCGATGGTGACGCCGGCGATCCCGTCCCGCCCGCCGTCGTGGATACTGTCACGTCGCTAGCGCTAGCGATTGACGCGAAAGATCGCTACACCCAAGGCCACTCGCAAAAAGTCTCCGCATATTCCGTGATGATCGCGCAAGCCCTGCGCATGAATCAGTCCGAAGTAGAGGAAATCCGTCTCGCCGGTTTGCTGCACGACATCGGCAAAGTCGGCATCCCCGAATCCATCTTGAATAAGTCTGGCCCGCTCGACGCCACCGAGTGGACCACCATGAAAACCCACACCGAGCTGGGCGCGAAAATCCTCGAACCTCTCGCCGCCATGAATCGCATTCGCGAAATGGTTCGCCACCATCACGAATTTTACGATGGCACCGGATATCCCGATCGCCTCACCGCCGAGCAGATTCCTCTCGGTGCGCGCGTCATCGCCATCGCCGATGCCTACGACACCATCACCTCCGAGCGCACCTACAAAAAAGCTCGCAACCCCGAAGAAGCTTTCTCCGAACTCGAACGCTGCGCCGCCAACCAATTCGACCCGGAAATCGTACGCGGCTTCGTCGAAGCCATGCGCCGCGCCCCCCAACATCACATAGCCGCCTCCGTAGGCGCCAGCGAACCCGGCTCCCTCAGCTCGTAGCCCCGGCGTCCCGCCGGCTCTGTTGCCGTTGCCGCTCGTAGCGCCGGCGTCTCGCCGGCTCCTTTGCAGTTGCCTTTGACTTTGTGAATCGCGCTGCAGCGCGATTCATCCTGAGATCCCGCGGTGCCGGATCGAAGGGTGGCCGCCGCCTGCTTTTGCTTTTTAGGCTCCCGTCGTAGCCGTTGTATTTGACGTCGCCGTTGAATATGACGTCGCCTCTGAATTTGTAGCGGCCGGTTCAGTTTCATCGAACCGGGCAGCAGTTGCGTAAGTTTTTCTCTGCGCCCTCTGCGCCTCAGCGGTAGAATTTCGCTTTTGCTTCTAACTCTCGACTATCAACTTTCAACTGTTGACTCCGTCTTTCTCAGACTTTCCTCCGCCTTTCCTCCGTGACCTCTGTGTTAAATCTTTTGACTTCCTCGCAACGCATCGCAGCGTTCGCCGCACCACTGGACGCCCCACCCATTCCCCGCTAGAGTTGATCCCGCAACTCTCGCAATCTAATTGCCGCAGGAGCCTCTCCATGCAAACCGCAACCGTAAGATGGATCGCCCGCGAAGAATTCCAAGCCACCATGCCCTCCGGCCACACCGTCCCCTTCGACGCCGACCGCAAGCACAACACCGCCCCCGGCCCCATGGAAATGCTGCTAGGCGCCCTCGGAGCCTGCACCTCAGTTGACGTCGTCTCCATCCTCGAAAAAAAACGCCAGAAACTAGCCACCCTCGAAATCGAAATCTCCGGCGAACGCGCCCCAGACCCTCCCTCCGTCTGGACCAAAATCGAAATGTTCTACCGTCTCTCCGGCCAACTGGATGAAAAAGCCGTCCGCGACGCCATCGAACTAAGCCAGAACAAATACTGCTCCGTAGCCGCCATGCTCCGCAAAACCGCCACCATCACCTACCGCTTCGAAATCCTCCCTCAATCATCGTAGGGGCACGGCACGCCGTACCCGCCGCAGCAAGGCAATGCCCGTTGTTCGCAGTGCCCGTGCCCGGGAACGCCAATCTCCCGATCGGCAATCCGCACGGCCAACGTTTGCCAGGGCCCCTGCCCGCTGATGCGAAGTGGGTCAATTCCGAAAACCCGATCACCCAAGAGTTACGATCAGCCTTGAAGGCCAGCTGATGAACCAACAAATTAACAAGTCTCTGTGAGCATACGCAACGCGAGTAGTAGAATGGCGCGCAATAGAGGTTCGATTGATGAGCACCCTCCGCACAATTGGAAAGTGGTTCCTTCGTTTTTGTCTCCTAGTGATTTTGAGTGTCGCACTCACTCTGTTAGTCGTTCATATCTCGCGTGCCTACTATCTTCGCCAGGCGCAACAGCCGCCATCAGCCTTCATAGTCGAGGACGCGCCAGTGATCGCTTTGATACATGCTCGCGTGATTGATGGCACCGGGGCGCCAGCCCGGGACGAACAAACGCTGATACTGGCCAACGGCACGATCGCGGACGTCGGCCCAACGGCCTCCCTCGCCGTGCCAGCGGGTGCGCACATGATCAATCTCTCCGGCAAAACTGTATTTCCTGGCCTAGTAATGCTGCACGAGCATTTGTTCACCACGTCACCGGATAACACACCTTCGAAACGTCTCCTGGTCGAGCAGCCCGTTTCATTTCCGCTGCTATATCTCGCCTCCGGTGTCACCACCATGCGCACCACGGGGAGCATAAATCTTGCTGCGGACATCGCCATCAAGCGTGCGATTGACTCTGGTCGCCAGCCGGGCCCGGACATCGTACTCACCGCGCCCTATCTCGAAGGCCAGCCTCTGCTTTTCTCGCAGATGCATCCCCTCGCAAACGCGGACGAAGCTCGCCGTGCCGTGGACGCTGCCGCGGCGCAAGGCGTCACCTGGTTCAAAGCCTACATGCACCTCACGCCCGAAGAATTGCAGGCTGCTATTGACGAGGCGCATGGCAAGGGTCTTAAAGTCACCGGACATCTTTGTTCCGTCGGATTTACGGAGGCCGCCGACATGGGCATTGATGGCCTTGAACACGGCATCATGGTGGATTCCGAGTTTTTCCCGGGCAAACTGCCCGGCGTATGCCCCGAGGATCACGTCGCCATTGCCGATCTGGCTAAACGCGTGGATATGGATAGTCCCGAAGTGCAGGCCGTGATTCATCACCTGGTCGAACATCACGTCACTATCACTTCGACCCTCGCGGTGGACGAGGATTTCGGCGGCGATCCGCAGCCGATGTCAGGACTGGAAGGCCGTGAGCAACGCGCGCTCTGTTGGCGGTGTTGGATGGAATACCTCACGATCCGCAGGTTCCTGCTGCCAAAAATCACCCTGCCAAATCTTTCCGCGAAGCAGATGCGCTTCGAGCGTGAGTTTGCCGCTGCCGGCGGAATGCTCGTCGCCGGCTCCGATCCCACCGGCGATGGTGGCACTGTCGCCGGATACGCCGACCAGCGTGAGATCGAGTTGCTCGTGAAGGCAGGTTTCACGCCGGTGGAAGCGCTTCGCATCGCAACACAAAACGGCGCCGATGTGCTTGGCCAAAAGGAACGAATCGGTACGATTGCAAGAGGCAAGCAGGCGGACTTGGTCGTAGTCACCGGTGATCCCTCGACAAATATTTCTGACATTCGAAATGTGGATCTCGTTTTCCGCAAAGGCATTGGCTACGACTCCGCAAAACTGTTCGGCGCAACCAAAGGCCTCGTGGGTGTCGAGTGACGCATGTGTGCTCGAGCCGGTGCCCGGTTAGCGCCATAGCCGGAACCTGATCAACTATCCTCGGCGACAATCCCTTGTCCGCCCGCTGCGAATTGCATACAATCGCCAGCTACCAATTTTAATTCTGTCATTTCTGTTCTTCCTGGGGGAATTGCATGGCCCGACGCATCGCCGCAAAAATCACCGGAGTGGCCGGATACGTTCCGCCGCGCGTGGTCACCAATCTCGATCTCGAAAAACGCGTGGACACCAGCGACGAATGGATTCGCACCCGCACCGGAATTCGCGAGCGGCATTACGCTGACCCCGGCGTCACCTCTTCTCATCTCGGCGCCGAAGCGGCCCGCAAGGTTCTCACCGCCCGCGGCGTCAGCCCAGACGATATCGGCCTCATCGTCGTCGCAACCGTCACTCCCGATATGCTTTTTCCCGCCACCGCCTGCCTCATCCAGGATCGCATCGGCGCAAAAAATGCCTGGGGCTTCGATCTCTCCGCCGCCTGCTCCGGCTTCCTCTATGCCCTCACTGTCGGCGCGCAATTCGTCGCCAGCGGCGCGCACAAAAAAGTTCTGGTCATCGGCAGTGACGTGATGACTTCCATTCTCGATTACACCGACCGCGCCACCTGCGTCCTCTTCGGCGATGGCGCCGGGGCCGTCCTCATCGAGCCGGCCGTCTCCGATTCCGAAGGCATCCTGGATTTCATTCACGATGTGGACGGCTCGGGCGGCTGCAATCTCTATATGCCCGGCGGCGGCTCCCTGCACCCCGCATCGCAACAAACGATAGACAACCGCATGCACTTCGTCCATCAGGAAGGCGCGCAGGTATTCAAATACGCCGTGCGCCGCATGAGCGAGCTCGCCGTCGAAATCCTAGAGCGCAACGGTCTCACCAGCAAAGATCTCGCCCTCGTCGTCCCTCACCAGGCCAATCTGCGCATCATTCGCGGCATGCAGGAACGTCTCGGAGTGGACGACTCAAAAGTTCTCGTCAATATAGACCGCTTCGGAAACACCACCGCCGGCACCATCCCCCTCGGCATTACCGACGCCGTAGAACAGAAGCGCCTACGCAAAGGCGACCTCGTCCTCCTCATCGCCGTGGGCGCCGGCTACACCACCGGCGCAGTCCTAATGCGTTGGGCGTACTAAATTAATCGGTAGAGGATCGGCGAGAACTCACTTCAGGAAAATTCCACGCCAGCAAGCCTCGGCTTTTGACTTTGTAGCGGCCACCTTTAGGTCGGCGCCGTTGACTTAGCCTTTGCTTCTGACCTTGTAGCGGCCGCCTGCTTTTGCTTTCTAGGCGGGCGTCTTTGACTTGCCGTTGCCGTTCGTAGCGCCGGCGTCTCGCCGGCTCTGTTGCCGTTGTTTTTGAGTTTGTGAATCGCGCTACAGCGCGATTCATCCCGAGATCCCGCGGTGCGGGATCGAAGGGTAGCGGCCGGTTCAGGTTCATCGAACCGGGCAGCCGTTGCTGTTGGGTCTATCGTAGCCTTTCTCTGCGCCCTCCGCGGCTCTGCGGTAATTCCTTGCCGCTAAATGCGGAACTACCAAAGCTTATTCCCCCATCGCCCGTAACTAATGCCCCACGATCACCAAAACCGGATGGGTATCTCCAGTAGTAGTCGTGATCATCACCATCTTTGTCGGTGACACAATATAGAACGCCGCAGTGGACGCCGCCGGCGACGTCAAAGTAACCGTCCCGCTCCCGTCCGTTCCTCCCGAACCAGACAGCACGTATGCCCCCGTCACCGTCTCCGCCGAAGTATTCGCCGATGAGGTGCTTTCGTCCTGCACCCCATTAATCGTCGCAGGCGCCACGGATCCATTAAACGTCAGATATCCCGAAAAATCTCGATCCGCGCTCACCGCCGGCCCCGATGTTCCTTCCACTAGCGTTCCATTAATGCTCGCCGCCGTGAACGAACTCAGCGTCTGCGGATCCAGGTGTCCCGCGATCGGCCCGCCGTTCAGCATCCCCACGATAAAGGCTTCATCGGCACTGACCAGGTACAAAATCGGCTGAAACACGCCGTTGACCACGAACCCCGAAGTATCCACCCGGCCAAACTGATCGGAAGTGTAGGTAATTGCAAACGGTGTGCCGTTGGTGTTGGTGACGGTCCCCGCCGTGTTGTCCGCCAATGAATAGTTGAAGATCCCCAACCCCGTCGTCGGCGCCACTTGTACGACCGACACGTACGGCTCATAAATGTTTCCGTTCAACACGGACCCGCTCACTCCGCCGGCGATCGCTCCGCTCATTGCGCCAGTGAAGAACGGCTGCCCAAATTGCTGCTTCATCTCCGCCAATGTTATGTTCGGCGGCGTGGTCGGGCTCACCGAATCCGTCTCAATCAGGAATGCATCGCTGGAAGAAATCGGATACACGTCGTAATTCGGATTCGCCAACCCGGAAGAAGAAAGCGCAATCGTGCAGTGCGTCGCGTCCGGTCCGGATTGATAAATTCCCGAAACCGTCTGGTCGGAAAGCACCACATTGTTCGGCGCGTTTGAATCCATCTCGGCGCTCGCCAGGCTTCCTTGTGTCGCCGGTGAAATCGGCGGCGTAGCCGTAAATGTTCCCGCGAACGCGATCGGTCCCGCGCCGCCCGCCGCGAATGAGCTGGCATAACCCGAGCCACCGAATGCGAACGTCCCCGCATACGTGTTCGTGTTCGTGCCAGTGACCACGCAAGTCGTGACGCTCTGCGCCTCCAGCCTCCCCGACCCACGCGTCACCACCGGCGCCGCGTCAAACTCGATCAGCCGTCCGTGCCCCGAGCCGCCCGTATCAATCGCAAACGCAAAAGTCGGCGCGCCCGTCACACTCGTGAACGTGATCGTCCCGCGGCCATCCTGTCCCGCCGTGTACGTTCCGGTGATGTTTTTGTACAGGGTGTTGTTCTGCAAATTCGTGATGTCCGCTTCGCCTGTCGTGATATTTCCATTCCCGTCCGTGGTAAACGTCCCCGCGGCCGCCACGAATCCACTCGCGTTATTTCCGCTGAAGCTGAAAGCATACGGCCCGCTGAGCAGCGTCAAATCCTGCACCGGGTTCACCACCAGCGTGAACGTGTTCGTGATCACCGCCGCCGGATTTTCGCTGTCCGTCACGCTGATCCCAAAGCTGTAGTTGCCCTCGGTCGTCGGAGTGCCCGTCAGGTCTCCAGCAACAAGCGTCAGCCCCGCCGGCAAATTCGATCCTGTCGCCACTGAAAATGCGTAAGGCGGTGTCCCGCCGGTCGCCGCGAACTGCACGCCAGCGTAAGCCACGCCCACCGTCCCCGATGGCAGCGGCGATGTCGTCGTGAGCGCCAGGCTGCTCACCACAATCTGCAGTTGCGGGGAAGTGCTGGAAGCCCCGGTTGCATCCGTCACCGTCACGGTAAAAGTGGACACCCCCGCCACCGTTGCTTTTCCGGTGATGTTCACCGTACCAGTCGTGCTCTTGCCCAGCGCCAATCCCGTCGGCAGCGTCCCCGACGACAAACTCCACGACAGCGGCGGCACTCCGCCCGTCGCCGTGATCGGCGCGGTGTAAGCCGCGCCCAAAGTTGCATCCGGCACCGATGTCGTCGTAATCGAAGGCGGCGGTTCGATCTTCACCGTCAGCACCGCAAACTGTTTCGGAAAATCCACCGACTGCGCAGTGATCGTCACAATCGTCTCGGCCGTCACCACGCCCGGCGCTGCAAAGCTCGCCGTAGTCGAAGTCAGTTGCGTCAGCGTTCCCGATCCCACCCCCACCGGCAGCAACGAAAAAGTCACGCCGCCGTTCAGCTGCGTATCATTCAACACAGTCGCGCTGATCAGCGGAATTGTCCCGCCCTGTCCCAGGTACATCGTTCCGCTCGGAGAGATAGTTACCTTGTTGAACGTGGATGGTGTGCCCGAGCACGCAGAGAACTGGACAAGGGCCAAAATTATAAATGCAAGCAAACTAGCAAATCTGGCGCGGCTCTTCATGGCGCCTCCTTCGGTCGGCACACACCTAATCGCTGTTGAATTCACCCATAATATTTAGGCACGAAAACCAGCGCCTCCGTTGAGAAATACCCGCCCCGAATGGCGTATCAGGCAACTGGCTGGAAGGACAGAACGGCTGGATTTCGACGAAGTTATTGAGGCGAAACCTGAAGCGAAGGTATTCGTGCGAGGACTAGTAGGACCGGACTTCCGCCGCCAATTCTTGATTGCTGCGCAAACGCTGCGACAACACCGCAGCGGTATATTGCGTACACAGAGCCATCTCGCGGCTCGTCCACCCGCCAAATCCATTAGCGCCCGGCGCCACAATCAGATCCCCCAGCCGGCTCATGGCCTTCAGGAAGCTGTAATACACTCGCACCGACCGCAGATTAACCCGGCCATTCTTCAAATCCGGGCAAAGCCCCTGCAAACTCGATACGTCAGAGAAGTCCTTTCCATTCAGCAAGTTACTGGAGATCTCGGCCGTCAACTCCGCCTGATCGCCCACCGGCTCGGTGGCAATCGTCCGCAGCAACCCAGCCCGCCAACTAAACACGGCGAACTGAATCATCGCTGCCGAGCAGATCACGAGAATGAACGCTGATATAAACATGTTCGACCTCGCCCATTCTGCCGTTCCCCTCCGTCCGCCACAATAGGACAACAGTACCAAACTAGGTAATCCCCAGGGTAAACCCGCCGTCGCCCGCTCGAACCCACTTGAATGGTTGTCGCCCGACGCATTCATTGATAACGTGTGCCCGCGAGCACTTCGTAGCGCCGGCGTCTCGCCGGCTCTTTGCACCGGCACAATTACATTCGCCGATCTCAGGAGGATCACCAAATGCCCGCAAAATCCCACATCGCTTTACTAGCCGCCGTAGCCGTAATGATCTGCCTCGCCCTTGCCTCGCGCCCCTCCATCGCGTCCCCCTCGGACGAAGACCAAATCCGCGCGGTCCTCGACATGCAAACCGCCGCCTGGAATCGCGGCGACATTGACGCCTTCATGGCCAGCTACTGGAAATCAGAGCAAACCGAATTTCTCGGCGCGAACGGCATCGCCCACGGCTGGCAAGCAGTCCTCGATCGCTACCACCACTCCTATCCAGATCGCAAAACCATGGGCACCGTCTCCTTCTCCGATCTCGAAATTCACCTCACCTGCGCCGACGCCGCCTACGTGGTTGGAAAATTCCACCTCGTCCGCGAATCCGACCAGCCCTCCGGCGTCTTCTCCCTCGACTTCAGAAAATTTCCCGAAGGCTGGCGCATCGTCCTCGATCACACCACCGCCTTCCCATCCGCCGCAGTAGTCCCGGCTCATCAATAATCGCGGCACAAGAGCCCGTAGAGAATCGGAGCGACACGATGTTGGTTTTCGTCAGGACACGGCTTCAGCCGCTGAGGGAAAGCTTTACTTCTGCGCAAAATCCTAATCTCCGCACACAACTCAACCCCGTCATCTCGAGTTGCTCTCTCTGTGTTCTCCGCTTTTCCTCTGTTTTCTCTGTGTTAATGCTTTTGTCTTTCTCTGCGACCTCTGCGTCTCAGCGGTGAATCGAATTCCGCACCGCATATTCCCCAACGACCCGATTTCAGCCATAATGAACCGGTCGAATCGCGATCAAGGAGCCAACCATTGCGCGCAGTAATCACCGGCGGAGCAGGATTTCTTGGTTCGCATCTCTGCGAGCTGCTACTAGAAAAAGGCTGGGAAGTTCTTTGCCTCGATAATCTCGTCACCGGCAGCGACTCCAACGTAGCCCACCTCCTCCCGCATCCTAAATTTCGTTTCGCGCACCAGGACGTCTCGCGCTACATCGAAGTTCCCGGCCCCGTGGACGTCGTCCTCCATTTCGCTTCGCCCGCCAGCCCGCCCGATTATCTGAAGTATCCGATCCAAACTCTGAAAGTCGGCGCCCTAGGCACCCACAACTCCCTGGGCCTGGCGATGGCCAAAAAAGCCCGCTACCTCCTGGCCTCCACCTCCGAATGCTACGGTGATCCGCAAGTCAGCCCCCAACCTGAAAGCTACTGGGGTCACGTGAACCCCGTCGGCCCCCGCGGCGTGTACGACGAATCCAAACGCTACGCCGAAGCCATGACCATGGCTTATCACCGTTATCACGGCCTCGATACCCGCATCGTCCGTATCTTTAACACCTACGGCCCCCGCATGCGCCTCAACGACGGCCGCGCTCTCCCCAATTTCCTCTACCAGGCGCTAGTCGGCGAACCCATCACGGTTTACGGCGACGGCAAACAAACTCGCAGCTTCTGCTACGTCTCCGATTTGCTGGCCGGAATCTACAAGCTCCTCGAATCAAACGAACACGAGCCCACCAACATAGGCAACCCCCAGGAAATCACAATCCTGGAATTCGCCGAACGCGTCCGCAAACTAGTGGGCGCCAAAACTCCAATCGTCTTCCATCCGCTGCCTCAAGACGATCCCAAACAGCGCTGCCCCGACATAACCAAAGCCAAACGCATCCTGAATTGGGAACCCAAGGTAACCCTGGAAGAAGGCCTGCAACGCACCTACGAATATTTCCGCGAAAAAGTAGCCCAATCCGCCCCAGCAAAGTAGATATGCTGCGCGAGCGGCGGGATACTTAATAAAGGGGTCAGAAATGAAGCAGGCGACAGGGCTGCTTTATATCGCGACCGGGATCGTAATTCTGTCCGCGGATGTTGTGTTCGGAGGCGCGATGCTCGGCTTTACGACGCCCATCTTCAGTCTGCAAAGCACATTAGTCAGCGCACTTTGTTCAATCGGCCCCTCAATGCTTATTCTTGTTGGGCCGACGACCGTGCTGACAACTTCGCGGAAAATTCTGCTCAGTCTTCCGACCGCTGTTGCGGTCGTTATCTCACTCAGTCTGTGGACCGTACCTCGAATCGGGTGGAACTACGCGTCACGCCAGTTCTTGATACCGGAGGCCATCTCGCTGGTCATTTCGATGTTTCTGGTTGTTTGGATCAAGAGACGCTGGATATCGGCAGCATTTGCGAGTGCTCTCTCAGCGCCTTTCTTCGTGTACGGGTCCGTCTATCTCATATTTGGCGCGATTTTCGGATCATCGCGCCCGTCACTCTCGGCCATCTGGATTTTTGTGCCCGCCTTTTTAGGTATTCTCGCG
>CAWGFF010000010.1:0-251685 GCA_963821765.1 uncultured Acidobacteriota bacterium | reverse complement strand
GAGCCGATGCCAAAATCCGCCTTATAGGTGGAGTGGCCGAGTTTCGGCAGCGCGTCTTCATCGACCACATCGGGAAAGTAAGAACGCAGGATAAGCCATAGGATGTCTTGCACCTCGCGCTCTTGGGTCACCTGCCATCGAATGGGCTTTTGCAGCTCGTCTCCGTCCCAGCGCCAGCGTTTCATGGCGGCCTCGAAATTCTGGAGTACCGCCGCAACATGCCTTGGCTGCAAGGATGCTGCGCCCAAAGCGTGGAAGAGAATCGAGGTCACGCTCGACCAGATGAACGCCGCTTGGGAGGCAGACTCGAAATGAAGGTCGGTGGCCGCCTGGAACAAGAGGCTCTGGCGTTCGTCACTTAGTTGCTCGCTGCGACGGCTCATTCTGGTGCATCTGATGGCGGATAACCCAGTCGGCGAATGCCAGCCGGTACAGGCCTGTTCCGGTGTGCGCAGTGATCGGTATCTTTGCGCCGAACGCCCGGGAAAAAAGATAAGGAACCAGCGGGTCGAAGTCGGTCGCACCCTTCTGCTGCATTTTCTCCAACACGTCCCTGCACCAGTGAAGGGTCTCCGTCGCGGCGTCGCCCAGCGCAAGGCAGCCAAGGATAATACCGAGTAGCCGCGTGGGGTTGCGCGCGAGACTGAGGTGCTCACCCTTGAAGGCGTCCCGTTCGCGGACCCGGCTCAGTCCATCGAGGAGCTGGGGCGTGACCTTGGAGGTGGGGTGCGCCCACAGGACATACCCCAGGGCAGCAACATGATCGAGATTAGTCGGCTTGAATTCCGTATCGATCCATCCTGGGTACATCCCACCTGCCATTCAACGGTGATGCGGGGATCATCCCTGAGAACGTGATGCGCCAAAAGTCCCTCCACCGAACCGGGGCGATTCTGCTCCAGTACCGCGATGCGGAGGCGATCCAGGCTCGGCTGCAGGTAGAGACCCTGGCTCAGAGGAACCATCTTCTTTCCTTCAGGGCCGTTGCAAGCGTCTCGGGGTTCCAGTTCTTGACGTGGCGCAGATGGCCAAGAGGTCCACGATCATATTTGAGTAGGAGATGGATACCGGCAGCGTGGACGGGTTGAACCCACGCCATGACATGAAGCTGAGGTTGAAGACCTGCCGGGCGAGATAGTCTAGGCTCTTGAACGTTGAATCCTCGTGGATATTGACAAGGATCGGGTGCGGGCAACCCTGAAGCGGCGTCTTGACCTGATAGGGACCGGAAAGCGTGAGGAGCGCGGTGTTGGGACCGAGCGGGACGCAGTGCCCCCGTCTGCGGCACCATCTTCCCCTTCATTGACCTACCGAACTTCACGCCCTGGGCAGCAGGCTCAAAGAGCATCCAGTTGTGGGAATCGCTCACATGGACAAAGGCATATTGGACATCGAAGTCAGTGAGGGATGCCGCGAAGGTTTTGACAGCTTCGGCCTCTACATCCTTGTATTTCTTGTAACTCTGGTGGAAGATAAACCGGACGCGATCCTTCGGTTTCCATCCGAAACGGCTGCGCAGCTCGGCGACTGTCTCTTGAAGGGAACGTGTTAGGGCCTCAAGGTACTGCTCGGCGGATACTTCTTGCGTGTTGTTTGCGAGGAGATATTGCCCGTCTCCGCTAAAAACAGTCGTTATGCCGATCACCCTTTCGCCGGCGCCGCGCCGGCTGTCGGTGAGGCGGGCGCTGCCGATGCCGACGACTATTTCGTGCGCCATGTCGGTGTTGGGAGCCAGCGTCCATGGAATGCCACCGAGCTTGGCGTACATCGCAAGGCTCAAATTATTGAGGATATACTCGATGTTTTGCCGGCGGATTGTCTCGATCTTAAGCAGTTGAACGGGGACGCCCTGCGCCATCAGTCGGGCCTTGGTTGTGTAGTAAGGATTCGCGGCGTCTGGCAATTCCCGGTGCTGCTCGCGGATTACGGCCGACAGCGAGATTCGGTTTTTCCTTGAGCGCTTCCAGCGACGCGACCTTATAGGCGTCCTCCAAGGAGGCGCGGCCCGCTTCACCTCGTGAAACGTGAAGTCGCACGCGTTGAGGTGGTACTTGCGCACGAACCCCTTCCGGAACGGCCCATTCTCGTCGGTGGAGTTGACGCCGTCCTTGAGCTGCCGGAGAAACTGCCCGGCTTCGCCCACGAATTCCTCGGGGCAGACCACGGCAATTTTGACTCGTTTGTCGGGAAACGATTCGGCATCGTAAGGACCATGAAGATCGATCTGCTTATCAACCGGCCAGGGTACCGTGATCGAACCGCCGGGGCGAAGAACGCAACTGGGCGTGGGGAAGGTGTGGGAATATCCTGCGTCGGTGCCCTGTGGGCATTCATGTGGCTTCTTGTGGATGCGGATGCTCAACCCCGCGCCGCAGGCAATGGGAGATTTCTCTTCAAGCCAGGTTCCAAGGCTGTTGAGGCGCCGCACCTGGTGTTCCGCACCCATGACGCCGAATGTCTGCTCCAACAGGGTGCGAGAAGGCATCGTAGCCGTTGCCCAGGAGCGCCCTACCTACGGCTTCGACATTGCACGGCTTCCTTCGAGGTAACAGCTATCTGCGGAAACTCGTCCACGTCGGAATCCGATAGGGTTACCATCCGTTTCGGACGCTTTCAATCCTGCCAAGGTATCGGCGCTGGAACGGGCTGGAGACCTCATCGTCCTCGCGAATCCGAACAACGTACATTCCATTCAACGCGATTCCTTCGGAAAGAAGCTCTGCGATGGTCTTGAGAAAGACGTATCTGATGCCAAATCCTACCAGAACGCCGCTTGTGATTTCGCTTTCATGTGGAGCAAGAGGACGAACATCCAGTGTGTATTCCGGGAAAAGCCCGAACACATCCTTTCTGGCGCTGGCCAGGTTGTGCTTTTCAAGGAGTAGCGTGACGGGCCGAAACCCAATGACCGTTTCATTTCCGGCTGCGCTAAAGAACTCGAACAGGGCGGACCGGGCAAGCGCATTGGCGAGCTGGAAATCCGTGTGGATATCGAACTGCTTTTCCTGTCCGATTGGGAGCGCGTCCGGTGTCAACGGAACGCAGGCAATCGTATTTCCTGCGGCATGAAAAACATGAGTTTTCCGATGCTGCTGACGAAGCTCGCGAAGTTTCACCGAGAGTAGCACTCTCCCTCGTCCCCGAGGTCCTTGGGGTTTCCCTCAAAGAAGAGAACTCCGCCCCTGAAAACGTCCGATGTGAAACGAAGCGGCAAATAGTTCAAATTCATTGGGATGCCTCCGGACCATTGACCGTCAATGCGGTAGGCGCTGACAGGCAGCTTCGAAGCCCGGGTTGAGGCAATTGAGCATGGGATCATCGCTTGAGCGAGATGTCAAGCGAGTCCCGTACTTCGTTTGCGACTGCTATCTAGCTAAGTAATTAAAATTTGCAGATACACAATACTTCAAATAAGTTGTAGTATTGTGTTGTGAGAAAAGCGCGCAAAGAAACCGCCAAGCGGCTCTACGAGATTGCGGAAGGCCAGCAGGGTTTCTTCACGACCAAGCAGGCTAAAGCTGCGGGGTTCGCGGAGAATACTCACCCGTACCACGTTCAGGCCGGAAACTGGATTCGTGAGCATCGGGGAATCTATCGACTGGCCAGCTTTCCGCGAGGCGAGCGCCCTGACCTGATGCTTTGGTCGCTCTGGTCCAGGAATCGGGGAGAGGCCGGCCAGGGAGTCTACAGCCATCAAACTGCTCTGAGCCTCCACGATCTTTCGGACGTAATGCCCGCGAAGCTGCACATGACTGTACCAAGAAGCTTCCGACGAAATAGTGAAATCCCCCGCGTGCTTGTCCTGCATTTCGCTGATCTGGCTCAGAGCGACATCGGAGTTGCTCATGGAGTGCGGGTAACAACGCCCATGCGAACAATTCTTGATCTGCTGGAAGGCGGAGAGGTGCCGCCCGCGACTCTTCGGCAAGCGCTACGTGATGGGCTGCGGCGAGGGCTCATTCGCAGAAGCGAAATTGCGGAGGCTAGGAAACATCTCGCTGATAGTAAGCAACTGCGAACATTTTTTCAGAAAGTAGCCGCCTGATGGGGCCGAAGAAATACGCGACAGCCGCAGCCTTTCGAAGGGCACTGGAAGACAGGCTTCAGGATATTGCCGGGAAGGAAAGCATTGACTTGCAGCGCCTGCGGCGTCAGGTTGCCTTTGATCGGCTCTTGGGCCGCCTATTTCAGGCGGCACAGCCTGGCGCGCTACCCTGGGTATTGAAGGGTGGTTACGCGATGGAGCTGCGGATCAAGGCCGCGCGGACGACGAAGGATATTGACCTGACAATGCGGAGCGTCTTCAGTTCTGGCGAGAAGAAAGACGACAAGAAGAATCTGGCCGTGCTGGAGAAGCTACAAGGAGCCGCTGCATTCAGTAGTGACGACTTCTTTGTTTACACGATAGGTGAGCCAATTGCTGACCTAGATGCTGCCCCATACGGTGGCGCGAGGTTTCCGGTCGAAGCTCGCCTCGATGGCCGCGTATTCGTTGGATTTCACCTAGACGATAGCCGTACGCGGGTTTTTCTTCGCAGGCTACGACGATCTGTTCGTCGTAGGTGCGATCCGCCCGGCTGCCTCGCGGCCGCTTCCGGCAATACAAACTCGAGCGGCTGATGGCCAGCGTCGTCACCACCAGCATGGCGGCAAAGCCCGCAGGCAGCATCTCGCGCGCCTGGGAGTGAACCTGACCGCAGTTCACTCCCCCACGACGTTTTTTAGGATTTCAATCTGCAGCGACTTGCGGCCCAAGGCCCGCTCCAGTTGCCGGATGCGGCGATCCTTCTCGGTTTCCGCGCCGGCCGCGCTTCTCCCCCAAGCGCGGCCTTGGCTCCTTGCTCTGCTTCATCCTTCCAGCGGCAGTACAGCGTCGGAGCAATTCCAAAGCGCCGACAAGTTTCAGAAACGTTCCCGCTCTTCAACCCTTCCTGCACGATCTGCCACTGCTCTTCCGGGGATCGATCCACACGCGGTTTTCTGCTCATGTCGCCTCCTGTTGGGAGGCCCTGATTCTACCTAGACTGGGTGTCCAGTTTTAGCGGGGAGCACTACATTTCAGTCATTTGGGGAATCTGCTTCACGCTCAAAGCTAACCCCAAAGGCACGAAAAACATCGCATTCTGGCACACTTTTGGCACAGGAGACTCGCCTGCTTCGGGGGGTGAACCGTTCATTGAGACAATTTGGAATTCGAACACTGCAACATTCATTCGGACGCTAGTCTCCAGAATGGAAGATCATATCCCCGTGCTACAGTTAGCCCATGCGTCCCGAGATCGAGCAAGTCGTCCAACTGATCCAGCGCAAGGACGCGAAGTCTTTGGAAGAAGCATTGGCGTTGCTACAGAAGACGGTTTTCTCTTTCAGCATGAAGGTCTGCGGCCAGCGGCAAGATGCCGAAGATACCATGCAGGACGTGCTCCTCAAGTCAGTTCCGAATCTGCCAAAGTTCGACAACCCCAAGGCTCTGATGGTTTGGCTTTATAAAGTCGCTAAGAACCGCTGTCTGATGAGCAGACGCAAAAGCAAATTTGCTCCCAAGGAAGATTTATCCCTCGAAGAATTGATGCCCGACCGCCGGGAATTACAAAGGCTATCGGGCAGTTCCGATGCAACGCCAGAGACTGCTTTGTTGCGCCGCGAAAGTGCCAAGCGCCTCCGGGAAGCAGTGCAAAGACTACCTGCGGAGTACCGACTTATTCTTGTACTGCATGACATGGAGGAGTTGTCTGACTCGGATGTCGCCGAAATCACAGGCCTCCGGTTAGGGACAATCCGAGTGCGGCTACATAGGGCGCGACTCTTTGTCCGAAAGGAATTAGCTAAACAGGATCAACATCGCATGCGCCGTCAAAAGGCGAAAACCTCCGAGGAAATGCATCTCTCCGCACAACCACGTCAACGGCGCTGCAAGGAAATGTTCGCCGAACTCTCAAACTACCTTGATGACGAGCTTGATGATTCCCTTTGCGAAGAACTGGAGAAGCACATGGACGGCTGCGAGCCCTGCAAAGCGTTTCTATCGACGATCGAGAAGTCGATCCAGATGTGCCGAACCGCACCAAATGAATTGCCAGACCCGCGTGTTGCAGCCAAGCTCCGACGCGAACTGATGGCCGAGTATCAAGAATTAATGAGTAAGACTACGCGACACGTCGCAACGTGAATCGAACGTAGCCCTTCCGGGAACTACCACGAAGTCGGTCCGCATTTTCCCGTAATAGATCCGACTGCCGGATCCGTCGCAGTGTGCTTTATCGAGCAGATGCGTGCCATCCTAAGCACTACGTTAAGGTGTGCGCATAGTCACAGTCCTACCTGTGCCTTCGACGCTCCATTCCCATAGGGATAACGAACAGCTATGCGGTCGCAATTCTCTGTATTGTTTAAAGCGTAGCCACAGTGAAGCATCTGGGCGAAGATGTTTCGGAAATCCTGGAGTATGTGCCCGAGAGAATCAAAGTGATTCGTCAGGTTCGACCGAAGCTGGCCTGTGCCGGCTGCGACCGCATCGTACAAGCACCAGCGCCCAGCCGGCCGATCGAGCGGAGTATCGCAGGCCCGGGACTTCTGGCCCATGTGCTGGTCTCGAAGTATAGCGATCATCTTCCGCTGTATCGCCAATCGGAGATTTACGAGCGCGAAGGCGTGGAAATAGATCGCTCGACATTGGCCGAGTGGGTAGGCGGAACGAGCCGACTGCTCGCGCCCCTGGTGGAGGCGTTGCGCCGCCACGTTCTATCGGGACAGAAGCTGCACGCCGACGACACGCCGGTTCCGGTGCTCGCGCCCGGGTTGGGAAAGACCAAAACGGGACGGTTGTGGACGTATGTACGCGATGACCGGCCGGCAGCAGGTCTGGCGCCGCCGGCGGTATGGTTCTGCTACTCAGCCGATCGTAAAGGCGAGCATCCGAAGCAGCACTTGAGTTCGTTTACAGGGACGCTGCAGGCCGATGGTTACGCAGGGTTCGATCAGATCTACGAAACGGGGCGCATCAAGGAAGCAGCGTGCTGGGCGCACGTGCGCAGAAAGTTCTACGATCTGGTCGAGGCGCACAAATCGCAGACCGCAACCACGGCTCTGGAGCGAATCGCTGAGTTATACGCCGTCGAAAAGGAAATCCGCGGACGTCCCTGTGAAGAGCGGCGCGAGATCCGCAACCTGCGCAGCCGGCCATTGCTGGAATCGCTCAAGCAATGGCTGGAAGAAACGTTGGACAAGCTCTCGAGGAAATCAGATACAGCGATGGCGGTTCGCTACGCACTGGGGCGTTGGGAAGCGCTGGTGCGGTACTGTGACGATGGCGCGCTCGAGATCGACAACAACGCGGCCGAACGAGCCTTGCGTGTCGTGGCTCTGGGCAGAAAGAATTTCCTGTTTGCAGGTTCCGATGGTGGCGGCCAAAGCGCGGCAGCAATCTACAGCCTGATCGGAACAGCAAAACTAAACGGGCTTAACCCGGAAAGCTATCTGCGTAACGTCCTGTCCCGCATCGCTGACCACCCGATCAACCGCATCGAAGACTTGCTCCCTTGGAATCTTGCTTTAGAACTCGTCGAAAACTCCCCTGACGCTGCCTAACAAATACTGCTCTGCGTCAACACGGCCTCCGGACGACGCTTACGTTTGACCTGCTCGGATTGAACCTTTTCCTCTGTAACAGAACTGGATTCGCTGCATTTATTAGTGTGGGCCTAAGTGAGGCCGTGGGAGGAATAAATGATCATCTCTAAGGTTGTACTTACGCAGCCACTTAAGACAGAGCGCCAGTTCGCCGCGACGACTGGCAGCGAGCACCACATGTTGCTCGACGACGCTGCCGGAGGTACGGGGCCTAAACCAATCGAACTCGTTGCCACAGCATTGGCCGGTTGCACGGCATTCGACGTGGTTACGATCCTGCGACAGAAGCTCCGCCAGAAAGTGACAGGCTACGAAGTGCGAGTGGAAGCCGACCAGGCGGAACGCCCGCCGCAAGTGTTCACTGCCGTCCGCATCCACCATGTGGTCACTGGCTTCGAAATAGATCGCGCCGCAATCGAGGAAGCAATCCGGCTCTCCGAGGAAAAGTATTGCTCGGTGGGCGCGATGGTGAAGAAAGCGGCAAGCCTGGACACCACTTACGAGATCGTCGAAGAGAAAACGCAATGGCTCGCACCGACTCCGGCAACGGTACAAGGGTGAAGACCTCCGATGAGAATCTGTGAACGACAAGCCGGTGAAAACAGTCCGAGCCCGCCAACAACTTCTGTGCGATTAGAGGGTGTGGCTGGTTTTGCAGGGAACGCCTTGACGATCTTGCTTCTCGCGTTGACGACGCCGGGGTTCCTCTTCGCACAGCAAGGAAAACAACTTTCTTCCCTTACGCTTCAGCAGGCGGTCAGCATCTCGCTGGAGAAGAACCCGCAACGGAAAGCAGCAATGGCCGACACAAAGGCCGCTTCAGCCGGAGTGAAGGAGGCTCGGTCCTTTCTATTGCCGCACGCTACTTTTTCTGAAACGGCAACCATCGGAAACGACCCTGTGTATGTCTTTGGCAGCAAATTGCGGCAGCAGAGGTTCACGACAGCGGACTTTGCGCTGAATGTACTGAATACTCCCGCGCCTTTCGGTAACTTCGCGACCCGCCTCGGTGGAACCTGGAATCTCTTTGATTCGTTCGGTAGTTGGCGCGCGGTGAACCGCGCGGAGCGCGTGAAGGACGCCGCTGGCCATCAACTGGAGCGCACTGACCAGGAAATCATCTTCCGCGTTGTGGACTCCTACTACGGCGTGCTCCTCGCGAGGAAGCAATTGGAAGTCGCCGAGCAAAGCATGAAGACGGCGCAGGCCGATCTCGACCGCAGCAAGGATCGCTTCAAAAGTGGCGTCGTCGTGGAATCCGATTACCTGAGCGCCCAGGTGCGGCTGGCGACGCGAAGGCAGGAATTCATCCGTGCACAAAATGACATGGCGATGGCGCAGGCACAGCTGAACACGTCTATGGGCATGTCCTCGGAGACTGAATTCGATCCAGTCGAGATCCTCGCAGAGAAAAACCTCCCAGCAACATCGCTTGATGATCTGGAAAAACAAGCTGTGGATAGGCGTCCCGATCTGCACCGCATCCGCTCGGAGGAAGCGGCGCAGCAGCAGAGCGTGTCCATCGCGAAATCATCATTCGGCCCTAGGGTGAATGCCTTTGGGGGATGGGAGGCGGACAATCCGACTCTGCTTGCCGGAGGTGGCGGGAACAGCTGGTTAGCCGGGGTTGAAGTCCAGTTCGATCTTTTCGAAGGCGGAGCCAAGCGGGCTCAGCTTTCCCATGAACGAGCGCTGGAGGACAAAGTTGCAGCCGTAAAGGAAATGGCTACTGACGCGATCCGGCTCGAAGTCCGTCGCGCTTACTATGACGTGGACGCCGCTCGTCAACAGGTAGACGTGGCTCGCGCAGCGATTGAAGCGGCGCAAGAAAGCCTGCGCATCAATCAGGACCGGTACGACTCAGGTCTTTCAACGATTACGGATCTGCTTGCGGCGGAAGAAGCTGCGCGGCGAAGTCAGACAGATTATTGGGAAGCCATATATCGCTATCACACCGGCTACGCCAACCTGGAATTGGCCAGCGGAACTTTAAATCCTCAGTCTCCCGTGGTGACGCCATGATTCCCAGGAACGATGCGATCGCAGTGGCCCTCTTCGTGGTTGCGGGTTTGAGTGGAACGTTGTCCGGGTGTTCCAACGAGCGTCGCACCGAACCTGGTGCACTCGAGACGGTGAGCAACGTTTCGGTAATTGTCGCCGAAAAGGCGACGATACCGGACTGGCTGGAAGCCGTCGGAACGGTGCAGGCCGCGCAAACGAGTCAAATTTCGAGCCAAATGATGGGTAACATCGTGGCGGTCCGTGCACGTGAGGGCGACCGCGTGCAGAGCGGTCAGGTGCTGGCCATCATCGACGATGCGCAACCCTGCTCCACAGTGGACCAAGCGACGGCCGCGCTGACTTCGGCGGAAAAAGAAGTGTCCGCCTCCGATTCCGACTTGGCCCTCGCAGAATCAACGCTGAAGCGGTATCAGCAACTCTACGAGAAGAGATCTGTCAGTCCGCAGGAGTTCGACGAGATCAAAGCCCGCTACCAGTCTGCGGAGGCGCGGCGTGATATGGCACGGGCCGGACAGGCGCAAGCGAATGCCGCGCTAACTCAGGCTCGAACTACGCTCGGTTACACGCACATTCGCGCACCCTTCTCGGGCGTAGTCAGCGACAAAAAGGCGGATGCTGGCACATTGGCGTCGCCCGGCATGCCGATTTTCACCCTTGAAGACACGCGGAGCTTTCGCCTCGAAGTGACAGTGGATGAAAGCGATATCAACTTCGTCCATGTCGGTCAAATCGCCGCGGTGAGTATTGACGGGTTCGGGAACATCCAGCTTTCCGGGAAGATCGTGCAAATCGTTCCAGCGGCTGATGCTGCTAGCCGTAGTTTCTTGGTGAAAGTCGAATTGCCCGCTGAGACGCGTCTCCGCTCGGGCTTTTTCGGGAGGGCGCGTTTCCCGCGCGGCGAGGGGTCGGCACTGCTGATTCCCCGTACATCCCTTGTGGAGCGCGGCCAACTCCAGGGAGTGTACGTGCTTGACGCAAACCAGATAGCGGGGTTGCGTTACATCACCCTCGGCAAGCGCACGGGAGAACAGTTTGAGGTTCTCTCAGGGCTACAAGTCGGGGAGAAATTTGTTGGCGCACCCGGCGACCGCGAATTGGGCGGTAAACGAATCGCCACAGGACAATGAGCGACCCATCGCCCAAACCGAGCAATCCCACACACGTCCTGCGACTGGCAGGCCGCGTTGCGCATATCTTCATTCAATCAAAGCTGACGCCTTTAGTAATTGTGGGCGCTCTCCTGCTTGGGACTTTTAGCATTCTACAGACTCCGCGCGAGGAAGAACCGCAGATCGTCGTCCCCATGCTGGACGTCTTTGTCCAGATGCCAGGCGCATCCGCCGAAGAAGTAACGCAACGCGCCACCTTGCCGATGGAAAAGCTGATCCGCGAGATACCGGGAGTTGAGTACGTCTATTCCATCAGCCACCCCGGCCTGAGCATGGTGATCGTCCGTTTCTATGTTGGGACGAAAGAGGAAGACGCAATCGTCAACACCTACAACAAGCTCTATTCGAACTTTGACCGGATTCCACAGGGAGTTTCGCAGCCCATCATCAAGGTGCGCTCGATTGATGATGTGCCAATTCTCGCTCTGACGCTTTGGGGCAAGAACTACGATGCTTACCAATTACGACGCATTGCGGCAGAACTGGAACATTCCCTGAAGCAATTGGACGACGTTTCCGAGACTGCGATCATCGGCGGGCAGCCCCGGAAGTTGCGCGTTGTGCTCGACACTCAGCGGCTCGCGGCGTACGGCATCACACCGGGTTCCATTGTGACGCAACTGGGTGCGGCGGACTCGCGCAGTCAAGCCGGTAGCTTTGCTCGCGATAACCAAGAGTTCCAGGTCGAGGCCGGCAACTTCTTTACCCGCCCGGAAGAACTACAAAAAGTCGTCGTAGGGGTTCACGCAGGAAGGCCCGTGTACCTGCGAGATGTGGTGGAAAAGATTGAGGACGGTCCAGCGGAACCCGACACCTACGTCATGTTCGCCAGCGCAAAGGGAACAACCGGGAGTACGACAAATCCAGATTACCCGGCAGTGACCATTACCCTGGCCAAGCGTAAGGGCGCAAACGCCACGCTCATCGCGGAGAATGTTCTGCACAAGGTCGATACTCTCCGGGGCAACACGCTCCCAAACGATTTGAACGTCACCGTCACACGCAATTATGGTGAAACCGCCAAGGACAAATCGAACGAACTCCTCAAGCATCTGTTTCTTGCCACGATTTCCGTTACGCTACTCATAGCGCTCGCATTGGGATGGCGCGAATCGGGCGTCGTGTTGTTGGCCATCCCCGTAACACTCGCCCTGACTCTGGCCATTTTCTACCTCTACGGATATACGCTGAACCGTGTCACGCTTTTCGCGCTGATCTTCTCGATCGGTATCCTGGTAGACGATGCCATCGTAGTGGTTGAGAACATCGTTCGCCATTTCCGGCTGCCCGACAATCGTGGACGGCCGCTCGCCGATGTTGCGGTCGAAGCGGTGGACGAAGTCGGCAACCCCACGATCCTGGCCACATTCGCGGTGATTGCGGCCATTCTTCCGATGGCATTTGTGCGAGGCCTCATGGGGCCTTATATGCGCCCTATACCAGTGGGCGCATCTTCGGCCATGGTTTTTTCATTGCTCGTGGCCTTCGTGGTTTCACCTTGGGCTGCATTGCGGCTGCTGCATCACTACTCCGATCGGCCCGAGTCCGGGCATGAGGCGGAAGGCTGGACCACGCGGTTCTATCGCCGTTTGATGAATCCGTTGATCCTGAAACCCGCAGCGAGATGGATGTTTCTTGGCGGCGTAGTCGTGCTGCTCGTCGCGGCGGTGGCCTTCATTCCGCTCAAGTGGGTGCAGGTCAAAATGCTCCCGTTCGATAACAAGAGCGAGTTCCAAGTAATCATTGATATGCCTGACGGAACCACGCTGGAGCAGACGACCCAAGTGGCGCAGTCATTGGGAAGCTACCTCGGTGCACAACCGGAGGTGATCAATTATCAAATCTATTCTGGCACCTCGGGGCCCTACAACTTCAACGGACTGGTGCGGCATTACTTTCTCCGCAGCCAACCCAACCAAGCTGACATCCAGGTGAATCTCCTTTCGCATAACGAGCGCAAGGCGCAGAGCCACGAGATCGCTCGCAGATTACGGCCGGAGCTGGATAAGATTGCCGCTCCCTTCGGCGCACGCATCAAGGTCGCCGAGGTTCCGCCGGGTCCTCCCGTGCTACAAACTCTTGTGGCAGAAGTGTACGGACCGGACTACAAGGGCCAGACCGAACTCGCCGCAAAGATAAAGAAGATTCTCCAGGAAACTCCGGGTGTCGTGGATGTGGATTGGTATGTGGAAGATCCCCAGAAGAAGTACGACATGAAGGTGGACCTGGACAAGGCCGCGCTGCAAGGAGCTTCAGCCGCAGAAGTTACACGCACAGTCCAGATTGGTTTGAGTGGAGCCTCGGCGGGACTCCTGCACGATCCAGCATCTCGCGAAGATGTCCCTATTGAAGTGCGCTTGTCGCGACCAGATCGCTCCGGGATTGAGGACCTTGACAATCTGAAGCTGCCTACTCCCTCAGGCGGACAGGTCTCTCTTCGCGAGGTCACCAGCATCCGGGAGACCCCGATTGATCAGAGCGTTTACCGCAAGAACTTGCGGCCCGTCGTGTACGTCACGGGGGACGTGGCCGGCGAGATAGAAAGTCCAGTGTACGCCATCCTTACGATGAGCGATGCGATCGACAAAATCCAATTGCCCGACGGCCATCACGTCAAGCAATACTCCGGCACGACCCTGCCAGAGAGCACTGACCGATTCTCCATGAAATGGGACGGTGAGTGGCACATCACGGTCGAGGTATTTCGTGACCTTGGTTTGGCTTTCGCTGCCGTCTTGGTGCTCATTTACATATTGGTGGTCGGGTGGTTCAAGTCGTTTAAGACACCTCTAGTGATCATGGCCCCGATTCCTCTGACGCTCGTTGGCATCTTGCCAGCTCATGCGCTAATGGGAGCATTTTTCACGGCGACTTCGATGATCGGTTTCATCGCCGGGGCGGGCATCATTGTTCGGAATTCGATCATCCTCGTGGACTTCATCGAGCTACGCCGTTCGCATGGAATGTCGCTACAAGAAGCCGTAGTCGATGCTGGAGCAGTGCGTTTTCGTCCGATGCTGTTAACGGCAGCGGCTGTGGTCGTGGGTGCGAGCGTGATTTTGTTTGATCCGATATTCCAGGGGCTGGCCATCTCGCTGATGGCGGGCGAAGTTGCTTCAACGGTCCTCTCGCGCATGACCGTTCCGGTTCTCTATTACTTGAGTGAACGCGGCGGTACAAGAACCGTGCCGCCCGTTGGCGACAATCTCGCGTCCGCAGCGGACTGAAAAGGAGGCAGTGCCATGAATATAGAGCGTTATGTCAGGCTCATTGCTGGTGCTTTTGTTTTACTCTCACTCGCGCTGGGACATTGGGTGAATCAATATTGGTTTCTGTTTACGGCCTTCGTCGGCTTGAATTTGTTCCAGTCCGCCTTTACGAACTGGTGCCCGATGATCACCTTCCTTCGCAAAGCAGGCGTGAAGGCATAAGATTCTGTTATGTCCATGGCGAAGGGCAGAGCCCAGGAGTTCCCCAAGGTGGATGAAGGATACGCAGACTTCATCGGTCGGTACCCGGGCTATGTCAAAACAGCCTTACTGGACACCCTGCGGGCGACCGACTATCGCCGACTAGATGAATGGCACCAGGTGTACCTCGACTACACCGGTGCTTCTCTATATGCAGAGTCGCAACTCCAGAAGCACTTCGAACTTTTGCGGTCAGGCACGTTTGGCAATCCCCACTCCGCGAACCCCACCTCGGTAGCGATGACGGAGTATGTCGAAAGAACCCGCCACTATGTTCTGAGCTATTTCAACGCTCAAGCGGACGATTACATCCTGGTCTTCACGCAAAACGCCTCTGCGGCGCTCAAACTGGTTGGCGAGTCATACCCGTTTGCACCAGATAGCCGCTTCCTGCTTACCTTCGACAATCACAACTCTGTAAACGGAATCCGGGAATTTGCGAGAGCAAAAAGCGCCACGGTCGCCTACGCGCCGCTCGTGACACCGGGACTGAATTTCGACATGGCTCGGCTGGACGCCTTGCTGGACCAGGCTGATCCGACGCATGACAATTTATTCGCTTATCCCGCTCAATCCAATTTTTCGGGCGTTAAGCACCCGCTCGACCTCGTGGCTAGAGCGCAGACCAAAGGCTGGGACGTATTGCTCGACGCGGCGGCCTTGGTGCCCACAAACCGTCTCGACTTGACCGTTGCGCAGCCAGACTTCGTAACCGTCTCGTTTTATAAGATGTTCGGTTATCCGACCGGTGTCGGCGCGCTGCTTATCCGCCGCTCGGTTTTCGCAAAGTTAAAGCGTCCATGGTTCGCTGGCGGGACGATAAACTTCGCAACTGTTCAGGGACGAGCTCACGTGCTATCCCCTAACGAAGCCGCTTTCGAGGACGGCACGCTGAATTATCTCTCGATCCCCGCCGTAGAGATTGGTCTGCGCCACATCCAGACGATCGGCATAGAAGTGATCGCCGAGCGTGTCCGCTGCCTGACGGGATGGCTTCTGGATGAATTACTGGCTTTGCGTCACAGCAACGGCCGCGCCATGGTTCGTATCTACGGCCCCGCGACAACTGAACATCGCGGCGGGACAGTTACATTTAATCTCTATGATCCGCAGGGACACCTGCTGGATTACCGGCGGATTGAAGAACTGGCCGGTGAAAAAGGCATCTCGCTGCGCACGGGGTGCTTCTGCAACCCTGGCGCGGGAGAGATGGCCGAAGGACTCACCGAAGAAGACATGCAGGCCGGACTCGCGATGGGACCCGATATCAATTTGTTCAGTTTCGTGCGATTGATGCAGGAGCGAAGCCACAAAAGCGCTGGTTCTATTCGCGCGTCCGTCGGCTTGGCCTCCAACTTTGCCGATATCTGGCGTTTTCTGCGCTTCATTACCGGCTTTCGCGATCAGACACGGCTGACGATTGGAGACGTCACGTTCGACATTGAGTCCTGCCGTATCATTCGTGACGGAAGCTAATCCCTGGCACAGGTGGGAGAAAGTGTAAGCGACACAAGCATGGCGCCGGCCAACCCTCGGGCACCGGTTCCTTGGATTGCTTGAAGTCAAAAAAACATTCTTCAGTCCGTGCCTCAAGAGTATGCCGAACGTGTGGTCATCGCCGGGCTGCTGGTATTCCAACACTACTTTCGGTTCTTCCAATAGACTGGCATCTGAAACATGGGTTCGTCTCACGGCCATCTGTATGTTGATGGCATACAATCAGGCGTACTCCATGGATGCGAATCGATCAGTTGCCGCCGCCGCTGCCGGTCTCACCGCCGCAGAAGCACAAGACCGGCTTCGCCAATTCGGCCCGAACCGGGTTGAGGAAGAAGCAGGCCATCCGCTGCGCGCCTTCCTTGCCGAATTCTGGGCACCCGTTCCCTGGATGCTTGAAGCCACAATCGTGTTGGAGATCCTGGTTCATAAGCTGGACGAAGCGATCATCATCGGTGTTTTGCTGCTGTTCAATTCCATCCTGACTTTTGTCTAGGAAAATCAGGCGAATCGCGCGCTCACTCTCTTGCGCAAACGCCTCTCTGTACAGGCCCGCGTGCTGCGCGACGCCCACTGGCAGCTCATCCCGGCCGAACAGCTTGTTTCCGGGGATGTGATCCATCTTCGCTTGGGGGACCTTGCCCCCGCGGACGTTCGTCTGTTCGAGGGCGTTATAGAGGCCGATGAATCGGAACTTACTGGCGAGTCTCTGCCTGTGGAGAAATCCGCAGGGGCGACCGCTTATGCCGGGTCGCGGATCACTCGAGGCGAAGCAAGCGGCGAAGTCACAGCAACAGGAAAGTATACGTACTTCGGCAAGACCGCCAATTTGGTGAAAACTGCGAAGACAGCCAGCCACGTACAGGAAATCATTTTTGCCATCGTGAGATATCTCGTCATTCTCGATGCCATCCTCGTTGGAGCCATACTCATATATGCTGGCTTTGCTCACCTACCTTGGTCGGAAGTCTTGCCATTCGCATTGATCCTCTTGGTGGCGTCGGTGCCTGTCGCTCTGCCCGGAATGTTCACGGTAGCAACCGCGCTTGGTGCGCTCGACATGTCCCATCACGCGGTCCTTGTGACCCGCCTTTCTGCTATCGAGGAAGCAGCGGCGATGGCTGTTTTGTGTACGGACAAGACCGGAACGATTACGCAGAACCGACTAGCAGTCGCGCAGATTTGTCCGATCGGAAATCGAACCTCGGAAGAAGTGCTGCGCATGGCCGCTCTCGCCTCCGATGCAGCAACGCAGGACCCAATCGACCTGGCCATTTTAGAAACCGTACGAGTGAAAAAGATACTGAGCTCTGTTCCACGCCTTCTCCAATTCATCCCTTTCGATACTGCCACCAAGCGCTCCGAAGCAACCTACGAGCAGGCGGCAGGCAAACTGCGGGTCATCAAGGGAGCGCCGGATGCTCTTATTTCTCTAGTTCGCGACGAAGGAAGCATTGCGGACGAAGTTCAAAGGCTCGCAGGCCGAGGTGCGCGAGTTCTCGCCGTCGCAGCCGGGACAGAACACTCGCTGGAACTTGTAGGATTGCTTGCGCTTGAAGATCCCATTCGGGAAGACTCCGAACAGCTCGTGCAAAATCTTAAGAGTCTCGGCGTGCGGGTCATCATGGTCACCGGAGATGGGCCCGCGACCGCCCGTGCCGTTTCGCTGCAAGTGGGCATCGGTGATCGTATCGGCTCCGCCGATAGCTTGCGCAACGGTGCCGAGCTGGCGACGGAAGAATTCGACGTTTTCGCCGGGGTGTTTCCAGAAGACAAGTTCCGTTTGGTTCAGGCGCTTCAGCGGCAAGGACACGTCGTTGGTATGACCGGCGACGGTGTTAATGACGCTCCTGCCCTAAAGCAGGCCGAAGTGGGGATCGCCGTTTCCACAGCGACCGATGTGGCCAAGGCCGCAGCGAGTGTCGTCCTGACGGAGAGCGGTCTTGTGGGCGTGCTCCGCGCCATCGAAACCGGCCGCAGAATTTACCAGCGCATGCTGACTTATACCCTCAACAAAATCATCAAAACTATCGAAATCGGCGTCTTCCTCAGCGTTGGCTTGATTCTTACCGGCACGTTTGTGATCACCCCCCTGCTCGTGGTTCTGCTCCTGTTCACTAACGATTTCGTCACCATGTCCATCGCTACCGACCGGGTGTCGTTTTCGCCGCAGCCCGACCGTTGGGACGTCCGCACCCTAATGCTCACCGCCAGCGCACTCGCCTGCTTAGTTCTAATGCTTACATTCACCGTCTTTTTTATTGGCAGGGACATTCTTCATCTGCCACTTCGTCAGCTCCAGACGCTCGCTTTCCTCATGTTGGTCTTCACTGGTCAAGGCAACGTTTATCTGATGCGCGAGCGCAATCGCGTCTGGTGTTCGCTCCCTAGTCGGTGGCTGATCTTAAGTTCAGTCGCAGATGTTGTTGTAGTCAGCCTGATGGCGACAAACGGTATTCTCATGGCTCCCATTTACTGGTCGCTCGTCGCTTCGTTGCTTGTCGTCGTACTGGTTTTCCTGCTGGCAATCGACGGCGTCAAGGTTTACGTCTTTCGCTACTTCGGTGTGCGTTGAGCCGAAGAGAAACTAGTGCCGAATGAGAGCCACGTTCAGCACCGTGGTCAATGGTGTTTGGGGGATCTTCAAATAGATATAACCTTAACCGACTTGCTGACCGGTGCTAAGACGCCGATGAAATTTGCGAAATCGGATCATGTGGATAATCCTACCGGCCAATTCGGCGTACTACCCAAGCCACCGGTAATGGAGGTTCTTACATGAGCTTCAAGAGAATTCTCATCGCGGTGGACGAAAGTGCGTTTGCCGCGCATGCCGCTGAAGTCGGCATCGAACTCGCGAAGTTACTCACGGCAGAGATAGCCTTCATTCACGCGGTCGATCCATCCGTTGCTCGCGCCGGTCCAGAAGTAGGAGTGCCGGCAGACAAGCTCATGGCGATGGAGGAACGGGAAGCTAAGAACCTACTTTCAGCATTTCGAGATCGCGCCGAAGCCAGCCCCGGTGCGCTTGAGTTCCTGGAAATCGGAAACCCTGCTACCAAAATCGTCCAAGGGGCAAGAAATTGGCCCGCCGACCACATCGTGATCGGCAGTCACGGACGCGGGGGAGTTGAGCGGCTATTGCCAGGGAGCGTGGCCGAGTCCGTTGTGCGACACGCTTCCTGCCCTGTTCTCGTCGTCCGGGCGTAATCCTCAGCTTTCAGAAGGAACGCTCTCCACAAAGTTATCTCAGAGTTGCCATACGGATTGGTAAAAATGCAGAAGGTATACAGATATCGTCGCTGGGTACCGAATTAAAATCTCCGAAGCACAAGGTGGGAGAGGTCCAAGAGTAGATATCAGGCATCACGAAACGCGAAACGAGAGATGATCATGCAGTATCGTGCAGGCTGTAGTGCTCCCCGCTAAAACTGGACACCCAGTCTAGGTAGAATCAGGGCCTCCCAACAGGAGGCAACATGAGCAGAAAACCGCGTGTGGATCGATCCCCGGAAGAGCAGTGGCAGATCGTGCAGGAAGGGTTGAAGAGCGGGAACGTTTCTGAAACTTGTCGGCGCTTTGGAATTGCTCCGACGCTGTACTGCCGCTGGAAGGATGAAGCAGAGCAAGGAGCCAAGGCCGCGCTTGGGGGAGAAGCGCGGCCGGCGCGGAAACCGAGAAGGATCGCCGCATCCGGCAACTGGAGCGGGCCTTGGGCCGCAAGTCGCTGCAGATTGAAATCCTAAAAAACGTCGTGGGGGAGTGAACTGCGGTCAGGTTCACTCCCAGGCGCGCGAGATGCTGCCTGCGGGCTTTGCCGCCATGCTGGTGGTGACGACGCTGGCCATCAGCCGCTCGAGTTTGTATTGCCGGAAGCGGCCGCGAGGCAGCCGGGCGGATCGCACCTACGACGAACAGATCGTCGTAGCCTGCGAAGAAAAACCCGCGTACGGCTATCGTCGCGTGGCTTGGTGGCTGCGTCGCAAGGAAAATCTGCCGGTGAATCGCAAACGCGTATTGCGGGTGATGCCCGAACGTGGGCTGCTGGTGCGCTCGCGTCGCCTGCGTGCGCGCAGAAAGAAAGAGTGGGGCCGCGTGGAAACTTCAGCACCGAATCAAATCTGGCAATCGGACATGACCAAAATCTGGGTCGGCCCCGCCGCGGGCTGGGCCTATCTGGCATGCGTAATCGACTGCTGCCCGCGGGAAATCGGCGGCTGGAATCTCTCCCACCGCTGCCGCACCGAAGACGCGCTCGCCGCGGTGAAGCAGGCCGTGCTCGAACGACTGCCCGCGGGCAGTCGTTCAGCCAGCTGGACGCTGACCACGGACAACGGGACGCAGTTCACTTCCTCGCGCTTCCTGGAGACGCTGGCGCGACTCGGCATTACGCATCGCCGCACCGCCTATCATCACCCGGAAGGCAACAGCTACATCGAACGGTTCCACCGCAGCTTGCAGGAAGAAGAAGTCTGGACGTGCGAGGATCGCAACCTGGAAGAAGCACAAGCCTGGATCGCCCGTTGGATCCAGGAGTACAAACACGACCGGCCTGACCGTGGAGTCGGAAATCGCACTCCGCACGAGGCTTTCTTGGCTTTTGCAGCTGTACTAAAAAAACGAGGCCCTGCCTGTCTAAATTAGCGGGGAGCACTACGCTTTCCAACTTTACTGCTACTCCGATCCGCCATCTTTCGTTCGCGTGTGCCAAAATCGCGCGAAATATTTTCACGGGAACATCCCCGAGCTGGAAGACAGCCCAATTTCACAGAGTACCGCCGAATGACGGTCGGCACGTTGCGGTGTTGAAGAGCGTCAATCGTCCAGCGTGGACTTGAGAAATGAGCGGCGCTCGCTGGAAGCCTTTCGCACGCACGCGCGAGAGTTGCGTGCTGATGGTCTATGCGACACCTTGACGGCGAACCCGGCTTGACGTTCCTGCGGGCTGGTATAGGATTGAGTTCCCTTCTAAAAACACCGGCGTGACCACAGGCTGCCCTCTTTCAGCCTTCAGGGTCATGTGCGGAACAGCAATCTTCCTTCTCGAGTTGGTGTGCGATGAAGTCGAAGCTGCCTTTGAAGCGCGAGATACAACTGACGTTTGGCGCTGCGATTGCGATGCTGCTGGCCGTGGGTATGATCTCTTACGGCGGTATGTCCGGCTCCGATGAGAGCGACCGTTGGGTACGGCACACGCACGAGGTCATCGAGAATCTGAAGGATTTATCTGCGGCGATGCAGAGCGTGGAATCGAGTTACCACGGATTCGTCATCACCGGCGACGAAACTTCCTTGCAGCCGTATCTCCCTGCCGTCGCCCGTTCCGAGCAGGCACAGGCCAACATCCGCGATCTGACGGAGGACAACTCCGTTCAGCAGCTCAGGATCCGGAGCCTGATGAACTTGGCCGACCGGAAAGTGCAATACGCAGAAACCGTCATAAGCCTGCGGCGGACGAAAGGCATGGATGCCGCCGCCGATTTCGTGCGGGCGGGCAGCGAGCAACAGTTCACGGAGCAGTTTCAAGAGCTCCTTCGCAATATGCAGGACGAAGAGCTTCGCCTATTGGTGATACGCGATGCCGAAGCAAGCCGGCGCTCCCGCCGGATTAAGTTTGTGCAGATCTTTGGAACCGTGCTGGGCTTGCTGCTCGCCTCAGCCGCCGGGTGGAGCGCGCAGCGCAAGAACTTCGAAAGCGAGTTCGCCGAAGAAGTGCACAAGGCATCCGGGGCAAAATACCGCGGCCTTTTGGAAGCGGCGCCGGACGCAATGGTGGTAGTGAATCAGAGCGGCGCGATCGTCCTTTTGAATTTGCAGGCGGAGAAACAATTCGGGTACCGCCGCGATGAGCTCGTCGGCCAGAAAGTGAAGGACATCATTCCCGAGGGCTTCGCGGAGCGGCTGGTGGCCGACGGGACGCGCAGCGCCGCGGAGGCGCTGGCGCAACAGATCGGCACGGGAATCGAGTTGATTGCGCGCAGAAAAGATGGCACGCAGTTCCCAATCGAACTGATGCTCAGCCCTCTTGAAAGCGCCGAGGGAGTACTGGTGACGGCGGCAATCCGCGACATAACCACGCGCAAAGTCGCAGAAGCTCATCTTCTATATAAGGTAGAGGAACTGAACCGCTCAAACGAGGAACTGGGTCAATTTGCCTACATCGCCTCGCACGACTTGCAGGAGCCGCTGCGGATGGTGGCGAGTTACACGCAATTGCTGGCCCGGCGCTACAAAGGACGGCTGGATTCCGACGCCGATGAATTCATCACTTTCGCGGTGGATGGCGCCAACCGCATGCAGAGATTGATTCAGGACCTGCTGGCCTATTCGCGCGTGGGAACCAAAGGGAAAAACCTTTTGGAAACGTCCAGCGAAGATGCATTGCAGCGGGCGATCCTGAATCTGCGCGGTGCCATCGCTGATAGCGGCGCCATGGTCACGCACGATCTCCTGCCCGATGTCATGGCGGACGAAACGCAGCTGGTGCGGCTGTTCCAGAATCTGGTCGGCAACGCAATCAAATATCAAAACCCCGGCGTGCCGCGAATCCACATTTCCGCGGTTAAGAATGGCGGCGGTAAATGGACGTTTTCGGTGCGCGACAACGGCCTGGGAATTGACCCGCAGTATTTCGACAGAATCTTTGTGATGTTCCAGCGACTGCACAAACGCGAAGAATTTGCGGGCACCGGAATCGGTTTGGCGATCTGCAAGAAGATCGTCGAGCGTCACGGCGGCGAAATTTCAGTCCAGTCGCAGCCCGGCAAGGGATCCACGTTCAGCTTTGCCCTCGCAGGGGGTGGGGTGAAATCGTGAAGTTCATAGGAGAAGCCGGCATGCCCATCGAAGTTCTACTAGTGGAAGACAGTCCGAGGGATGTCCGGCTGACGCAGGAAGCTTTCCGCGACGCCAATCCGAGTATTCGCCTGCACGTGGCGCCGGACGGCGTGGAGGCCATGGCCTTCCTCAGGCATGAGGGGATCCATGCCCAGTCACCCCGGCCGGATCTGATTTTGCTCGATCTAAATCTGCCCAAAATGGATGGCCGCGAGGTTCTGGCGCATATCAAGGAAGATGCCACGCTGAAAACTATACCCACCGTAATCCTCACAACTTCCGATGCGGAAGCTGACATCGTGAAAAGCTACCAGCTGGAGGCGAATTGCTACCTCAGCAAGCCAGTGCAGTTGGCTGTGTTTGAGAGCCTGGTGGGCAGCATCAACGATTTCTGGCTGACCAAGGTGAAATTACCGCAGCAAAAGTAAGCCCATGACCAAGCGGGCGATCAAACTGCTGCTCCTGGTGGAGGACAACGCGGGAGACGCTCGTTTGATTCGTGAGATGTTCAACGAGCAAGGCGCGAACGATACTGAATTGCTGCGCGTCGGGAACATGAGCGAGGCCGAACAGTGCCTTGCCGAGCATCCTATTGACATTATTTTGCTGGATCTCGGTCTGCCCGATTCACAGGGACTGGAAGCCGTGCGCCGGGCGCACGCCGCCGCGCCACGTGTTCCGCTCGTAGTGCTGACAGGTTTGGACGATGAGTCGCTGGCCGGACACGCCCTGCAAGTGGGCGCGCAAGACTACCTCATCAAGGGCCAGATTGAGACCAGAGGACTGCTGCGCGCTTTGCGTTACGCGGTCGAGCGCAAGGCCATGGAAGAGGCGTTGTTCGTCGAGAAGGAGCGCGCGCAAGTTACTCTGAATTGCATCGGCGACGCCGTGATTTGCACCGACGCCGCTGGAAACATCACCTTCCTGAATATGGTCGCTGAGAAAATGACGAGTTGGTCCCGGCAGGAAGCCGCGGGCCGGCCTATGGCCGAGGTCTTTCGCATTCTGGATGCGACCACTCGCGAAGTCACTCCCGATCCGATGGAGAGATCGGTCGAGCAGAATCGTACGGTGCACTTGCCCTTGAACTGCATCCTGCTGCGCCGCGATGGCACGGAGATTCCCATCGAAGATTCCGTCGCGCCCTTCCACAACCGCCAGGGACAGGCCACCGGAGCGGTGATCGTCTTTCGAGATGTGAGCGCGGCGCGCGCCATGGCGTTGGAGATGACCCGTTCGGCGCAGCACGATTTCCTGACGGGCATGCCGAATCGCATGCTGCTGAACGACCGCGTGAACCAGGCCATTACCTGGGCGCAGCGGCACTCGAAAAAAGTCGCGGTGCTCTTCCTAGATCTGGATGGTTTCAAACACATCAACGATTCACTGGGTCACCCCACCGGCGATAAACTGCTGCAGTCCATTGCCAAGCGGTTGGTGGATTGCGTGCGTGGCTCAGACACGGTCAGCCGCCAGGGCGGCGACGAGTTCGTGGTGCTGCTCACCGAGGTGGCCCAGTCGGAAGATGCGGCCATTACAGCCAGAAGAATGCTGCAGACGGTGGCCCACGCGCATTCCATTGACCAGCACGATTTGCACGTCACTACCAGCATTGGCGTAAGCGTCTATCCCGACGACGGCATAGATGCGGAGACGCTGATCAAGAACGCGGACACCGCGATGTATCAGGCCAAAGAGAACGGGCGACAGAGCTATCAATTTTTCAAGCCTGTGATGAACGTGCGCGCTGTGGAGCGTCAATCCATCGAAGAGGGCCTGCGGCGCGCGCTGGAGCGCGAAGAATTCCTGGTGCATTATCAGCCCAAGGTCAAATTGAGCACCGGCCAGATTTCCGGCGCGGAAGCTTTGATCCGCTGGAAACATCCCGTGCGCGGGCTGGTCGCTCCCTCCGATTTCATACCCATCGCGGAAGACTGCGGCTTGATTGTGCCCATCGGCAACTGGGTCCTGCGCGAGGCGTGCAAGCAGGCGTGCGCGTGGGTAAAGGACGGCTTGCCTGTGATCACCATGGCGGTGAACATCTCAGCGATGGAGTTTTGCGACGAGGATTTTCTCGACGGCGTTTTCAGAATCCTGCAGGAGACGAGCCTCGATCCCAAATTACTGGAACTCGAACTCACCGAAAGCGTCCTGATGAAGCGCGCTGAGTCCACGCAGTCCATCCTGAAGATACTGCGGGCCAGCGGCATACAGCTGGCGGTGGATGATTTCTGCACTGGCTATTCCAGCCTCAGCTATCTGCGGAAGTTTCCGATTGACGCATTGAAAATCGATCAGTCTTTTATCCGCCAGATCACTACCGCTCCCGACGAAACCACCATCGTCACCGCCGTGATCAGCATGGGACGCAGCCTCAAACTGCGCGTGGTGGCCGAAGGCGTGGAAACACAGGAAGAACTGGCATTTCTTCAGGCGCGGCAGTGCGACGAGGCCCAAGGCTACTATTTCAGCCGGCCGGTTCTTCCCGAGCAGTTCGCGAAATTGCCCGGAAAAGGAATACCGGAACCAATGCTCAGCTGAAAGCCGCGCCGGAATCTTTGCTTCTAGATTGTCCGCTCGCTCAGAATGCTCACGAAATAAAATTCGGCCGCGCCGCGATTGCAGTGCCGTCGTGTGTTGACGCGAGCGAGCTGCTCGCACGCGTGTGATATTCGGCCGCTCCGAATGACTGATCTGGCGATCGGCTGCGCCAAAATTACGGCGCGGGCGACTCCGGCTTGAGGGCTTGCTTGCGAGTAAGTTGTGTTTTGTCCGGCCGTGCAAATTCGTAAATCCCCACAGGATCGGCGACCAGCAGGATGCGATCGGGCTCGACCAAAATTCCCACGGGCTGCAACGCCGCGCCCTGCGTAGTTGCCACGCGGTAGGTATCCAGCAGATTTCCGTCTCGGTCGACGTGCAACAGCATGTCGTCGATCGCGGCCCACACTTGCTGGCGCGCGCGGTCCACGCCCAACGCGTGAATCACAGGCTTCGCGGTCACGTCCCGCTCGCGTTCGGTGAACTTCACTACGCCGGCAAAACTTTTTAGACCATCTTGCCGGAAGCCGTGGTGGTACTCGCCGTATTCGCCGTGTCGCGCGCCGGCGCTTTCCACTCCTCCTCCACTCGCTGGACCGCCGGTAACATGAGTGCCCGTAAAACCTCCTGCGGCAGCTTCGCTACCGGCCTGCGCGCCTACTGCACCGGCCGCGCCTGGTGGCGGGCCGCCCGGGCCATCGGCGCCCGTGTGGTGTTCAAATCCGCCGCCGAAGCCGCCGAAGCCAGGAAAAGCTCCGGGGCCAAAAATTCCCGGTGCGCCGAAGCCTCCGCCCGGTCCGCCCACACCCAGCAGCGCGTTGAAGTTCGGCATGTCGTTGTAGGTGTAATTGGACGAGACTTTGCCGCCGTCGCTGGTCGCCGAAAGCGAGCCGCTGAGATCGGAGCCGTAGGCGGAAGCCGTTGCATTCGTCGTCGGATCACCGTCGCTGCTGCCTCCGCTAGGAGTGCCGGTCGAGCCCGCCCCGCCGGAAGTTGTCGTGCCTCCGGTGCCGCCCAGCGCAGCGGCGCTGCTGCTATTTTGGCTCGCCAGCGGAAATTTGAACTTAGCGCAGCAGCCTGCCAATTTGCCGCAGCCGGTTTCCGGAGTGGTGCGCACGCCCGAAGGCACGCCAGTCCCCACAGCAACCGTGCATCTGATCAATACCGGAACCAATAAAACCCGGCTGAGTTGGACCGACGAATCCGGCAAATTCGAAGTTCCACAAATTCCCGCGAGCGCTTATCGCGTGGAAGCCAGCCAGCTGGGATTCGCGAACGCGTCGCTCGTCGTGCAGCTTCCGGTGGTGCCGCCGGGGCCCATTCCGATCGTTTTGCGCGTGGCAACGTTGGCGGAGTTGGCGGCGAAGCCCGAGGCGACACACCCGCCGCGATCTCCTCGCGCGCCCAGCGGCACCTCAAATCCCAATAACGCCAATGCAGCGGGCCCAGGCGGACAGCACGGTGGACGTGGCAGCCAGGTGCCTGTGGGCATGAGCAATGCGATTAGCGCTGGCTTGGCGGGCGGCGGCTTCGAACAAACGGACCTGACGGTTGAAGGCGCTGGCGGCCCGACAGGCGCTGCCAACGCGCCCGCAAATGAGACGACGCAAGTCGCGGCGGAGTCACCCACAGGCGCGGGCACCAGCGCCACTTCCGATTCATTCTTATCGCAAGGAACTGTCGGGCACGGCCTCGCCGGAAATGGTCCGGGCGGGTTCGGCCAAAACGGAATGATCCCGGGAAATCCCGCTGGGGAAGGCGGGCCGGGTGGACAGGGACTGGCGGTGGTCGCGGCGGGCCGGGCGGTGGTGGACCGGGAGGAGGCAGCGGTGGAGGTTTTGGCGGCGCCCCTGGCGGAATGTTTGGAGACGGAGGAGGTGGTGGTGGAGGCGGTGGCGGCGGGCGCGGCAGATTAAACCGCCAGGCGGTGAATCGCATTCGCTTCAGTGTTTACAATCGCTACGAAAATTCCGTATGGGACGCCAAGCCCTATTCGATCACCGACAATCCAGTTCCGAAGCCGGGCCACTACGACGAACGCTTTGGCATCAACGTTGGCGGGCCGCTGAAAATTCCGCGCATTTATAATGGCAGCGACAAGACTTTTTTCTTCATCAACTACCAGCACGAAACGCAATCGCGTGCACTCGACACGTATTCCACGGTGCCCACGGCCGCCGAACGCGCCGGGAATTTCTGCGGCTTGGGAGTTACGCTCTACGATCCTTTTTCAAATTTCACCGGCCCGCGAGTTCCGCTGGGCAACGGCTGCCAGGTTCCCACGATCAATTCCGCTGCGGCTGGCCTGCTGGCATTCTATCCAATGCAGAATCTGCCCGGTACGGTGCAAACTTATTTGTTGCAGACCACAGTGCCCATCAACAGCGACACGTTGAACCTTCACGTGCTGCACACCATTGCGCGATAGGATTACGGTGAACCTGGAGGCCGAACATTTCGAACAGGTGCGCCATAGCAATTTGCTTTACCAGGGCGGAGTGGTTCTGACGCCAGGAAATTACCGGCTGAAATTCCTAGCGCGCGAAAATGAATCGGGAAAGATTGGCACCTTCGAGCAAAGCTTAGTGGTCCCGGCAGCGCAGCCGGAAAGAGTGACGCTGAGTTCCGTGCTGCTGCCGAGCCAGCTGGTTCCCCTCGAGAAGTCATCTGAGGTGGCGACCAAAGGCCAAGGCGTGCGCGCGAAAATCACCAGTTCCCCGCTCGATATGGAAGGACAAAGAATTATTCCCAGCGTGACGAACTATTTCACGCAGGGGCAGACACTTTATGTCTTTCTTCAGGCCTACTATCCGGAGAAAGCCGGCAAGAACGAGCCCTTCGATCCGAATTCGCTGCGCGCGGGACTGGTGTTTCTCCGCAATGGAATTCAGATGAACGCCACTCCGCTGATCGCGCCGGCGAAAGTGGATACGAAAACCCACACCGTATCGTTCCGCATCAGCTTGCCGCTGCAGAAGCTGCCCACCGGGCGCTACAAAGTGCAGGTGATCGCCGTCGCGCCGGGCACGCAACATTCGGCATTTGGCCGAGCGTACCTCGCATTGCAGCCGAATCCAGCAGCGCCTGCTGCGCCAAGCCCCTGAAGTCAGAATGAAGGTGTGGTAGTTCCCTGTCTGTTGCCATTAGTAGCTCGCGCAGTGTTTGCCGTGTTGACGACGGGCGTCGCGCACAGCTGAGCTAGCGCCCGATGTAAAACCCTTCGCGCGTTTGCACCACTGCGTCCTTGTTTCGCGTTGAACATGAAAGTGCCTTCCGCATGAAGCCTCGGTGACCTTGGATCTCCCTTATCCTCGGTCGCAGCACCCAACCGCTTGGACGCACCTCAACCGATGCGGCTACCTCAAGAGCATTCCGCGGCCACCGCCGGGAAGTTCCATCTTTTTGGATGCTTTGGAGGCAAATCTACCGCTAGGTCCACCGTAGCGTGAAGCGAGGATACAAGAATGTGCGCCCAAAAACGAAAAGAGCCTGCGTCCTTGGGGGAGGCCGCAGGCTCTCTTCCAGGGTGGACAAACTAGAACGTAAATCTGCCGCCGATCTGCCACCAACGCCCGAGGAGCTGGCCAGTGGCTTTGCCAAAGTTCGGGTCCAGGTTGTTGGTGTCCATGTTCTCCAAGTTGGTGTTGTTGAAAAGGTTGTAGAACTCGAACCGGATCTGGAAGTTGAATCTTTCCCCGAAGCGGTTGTCCTTGTAAATGGCAGCGTCCGTCTCGGAGAAATTCGGCCCGCGGAAACTGTTGAATTTCTCGTTGCCTTCGGTTCCCAACGTCGGCTGCGTAAATTGCGTCGCGGGACTGCTGAATACGCCGTTCAGGAACGCTGATCTGGAGGTGCCCTGCGCGTAGCTGGTCACGTTGGGGTAATCCAAGTTCTGTCCGTCGGCGTTGTAGTCGCCACTGTTCGCGGCAAGTCCGGTGATCGGATTGGCAAACGACGGGCAACCCGTAGGACCGAATTCGCAAGTGGGATTGAAGTTGTTGGTGTTTGTAACGTTAAACGGATAGCCGCTCTGGTAAATGACCGTGCCGGTAATCCCCCATCCACCAGTCAAATGGCCAACTAGGTCCTTGCCGCCGTTCAGGCCCTGAATCTGGTAGTTGCCCACCAGAGAAAAGCGGTTCGGAGCATCCCAAGGAGATGGTCCGTAGAACTGGGCCGGATTTGCCGCGACGGGATACACCCCCGCGTCATCCTTGGAACTGGAGCGTGTATAGGAGGCGTCGAAGAACCCGTGTGAAAATCTGCCACGAAGGTCGAATATGACCGCATGGTAGTTTCCATAGCGATTGTTATCGGCATAGTTGATGTTGCCGAAACTAGGATTAAGGTGGGTTGGAACCAAGCTCTCGTTCTGGATCAGATCGTTGGCGAAATTGTTGATGTTCACGCCGTAGCTTACTGCTCCGGCCTGATCACCGCCGCCGACGAGGTTGTACGAGTGAGAGCCGGTGTATCCGACGCTCGCCGCGAAATTTCTGGCGAAGCTACGCTCCACGGTTCCCGACCAAATAGCCGATTGAGGCGATTTTAGGTTCGGATTAATGCCGCCGATTCCGAAGTTCGCGCCCGTAATACCTCCCTGCGAGTTGATTAGACCTGCGTTCAACACAGGATTCGGAAACCCGAACGGAGGCGTGTTGCTGTTCCCCAGCTCAAAGATCGGGGGGCCGGATACACCAGGGACGCCGCCCGGAACGAACGTCGGTTGAATGAGTCCTGGAGGATTCCCGCGGAACTCTTCTTGAACGTTCGCCGAGGTTAGCCAGTTGTTATAGATCCCGAATCCGCCACGAACCGCCCACAAGCCCTTGCCAGTGGGGTCCCACGCAACAGCGATGCGCGGGCTCACCAAGTCGTTGACGGAGTGGTTCAAGGCATTGTGGGTCGCCTTCGCAAAGCCGTTCGCCACCTGTTGGTCCATCGTGGACCCGGGTCCAAGGTAGAAGTTCCCGAATACGGTCGTCGGACTGTTGGACCATGGGTTGCCGGAATCATCGTAACGAACGCCGAGCGTCAAGGTCAGATTTGATTTCACCTTCCAAGTGTCCATCGCGAAAACGCCCCAAGTGCGTGAGGCCGCATCCCAGGACCACAACTCCGGCAGACCAGTCTGCGGGTTATACATCACATTACCTTCGTTGCGCGGCTGGTCCTGGATCAGGGTGGTCAAGTCCTGAAAGTTGAAGCTCGGTGTGGAATAGGGACCCTGGAAAGGCTCGATATCCGTTCCGTACCAACCTTCGTAGCCGAACTTCAGTGTGTGCGCGCCCTGGACGTGGGTGAGGACATCGCGCCAGTGATAATTCTTCTGAATGAAATCGCCTTGCGCGAAGCCGGCGCCAAAGCCGACATTCGTGCCTCCAACCGAAATATTCGGCACGCTGTAAACCGCCGCGCCACTGGCCAAAGTACCTTCGATGCGGCTAACGCCGAATATGGCTTCGTTCAGGGTGTTTGGGTTGAACGTGTGTGTCCAGTTTCCCTGAATCGCATACTCCCAGTTGTGGTTGCTGGGAGCAGAGAATTGGGGTATCGCACCTGGAGCGCCATAGGTAAGCACCGTGCGATAAAAGCTGCCGTAAACACGATCCTTGCTCCAATACTTGTCCACGCGGCCGAAATACTGAGTTCCGTTGCGAACCGCGCTCGCGCTCAAGTTGCCGCTATCAATGAACGGCAGAGTGCACGGCATCGCTGCGGTCCCAACTAAAATCGTAGTTTGGCCAGCAGGGCAAGTGCCGGTTGCCGGGAAAAAGAACTGTTGGGCCGTCTGCGCGAGCGTCACACCAGTCAGGTTTGAGGGTACATAGGTGTTTAATATCCCTGTTCCTACGGTGGTCGGGAAGTTCGCGTTGGCAAAAGCTACAAACGCAGGGTCGGCGAAAGTCTGACCGCCGGCGTTGGTGGATTGCGCCGAGCGCAATGGCTCAACGTCGAAGAAGAAGAACAGTTGGTGATGCGGAATGATTGGGCCACCGATACCGAAGGCCATGTTGTTACCGTGGAAGGGAAGATATTCGCTGGGGCTGAATTTGGTCCGGGCGAACATGTTGCGGTTGTAATAGTAGTCGGCCGCGAAACCGTGAAATTGGTCGGTGCCGGACTTGGTGGTCATCACAGTCTGCAGTCCGCTTGCCCGAGAATACTCGGAGGAGAAGGTATTCACTTGAATACCCATTTCCTGCACGGAGTCAGGATTGGGCGTCAGATTCAAAATTCCTTGGCGGATTCCGCTGGTGACATCCAAGCCGTCCACCACCCACATATTGGACATCTGGCCTTCGCCGTTCGCGCTCGCGTCCACCGCAGTTTCCGTGGAATAGTTGTCAACGTTCGACCCAGGGGCATTCGCCGCTGTGGTGCCAAGTCCGGTGACGCCTGGCGCTAGCGTGACCAAGCCAACGATGCTGCGGCCCGGGACTGGCAACTCATCTACGGCTACGTGTTCGAGGGTGAGGTGATTGCGGCTCTCGGACGGGTTCACGATTGGCGCTACTTCCGTGACCTCCACCGACGTGGTAACAGATTTCAGCGAGAGCGTGAGATTGACGGTCAGCGTCTGGTTCGTCGTCAGGTCAATTTTCTCAACAGTCTTCGCAAAGCCCGCGGCGTCCGCGCTCACTTCATATGTGCCCGGCGCGAGGCTGACAAAATTGTAGGCACCATTCGCGTCTGAAGCCGTGGTGCGTATCAGTTGGGTGCTAACGTGCGTAATTTGAACGTTTGCCTTCGGCACCGCCGCTCCGGAGGCATCCTGCACCACACCGGTTACGTTGCCGCTAAATTGTGCGAAGGAAACGCTGGCAGAAAAAGCCACCACTACGAGCAAGAAGAAACAACGCAATGCGGTCGTAAATCTCATTCAAATCCCCCCCACTAGCATTCTCACGAATTTGGCCCGCCCGGAAAACGCATTCCGCACCCGCGCGAATCTAAGCCGGCAACCGACTCAGCCGCGACGACCGAACACTCTACCGAGAAAGCAAATGCAAGCAGCCCCACCACTTTCAGAGAAAACGTTTACTTCTTGTTGCGCGCAATTTACATCCGTTTCTCAAATCGTGTCAAGCAGAAATTTGGATGCAATAGTATTTTTGCGTTATGCGCGTGTCTAGGAATGCATTGTTGGCGGTTTTTCCCTGGTAGGCGGGGGTTTACGGCTGCATTGATCTGAGCAGTTGCGGCGCGCGCGACGGCGCTCAGCGCTGCTATGGGACAGGTTTGGACCAGCCTTCGCCGGCCACGATTCCCGTTCCCTCTTTCACCACGATCAATTGGTCCGCTGAGACGCCTTTCAGCTCTTCGCGCGCCCCGCTGGGCCAGCGAATCGCAATGTCCGCCGTCTTTTCGGAGCCCAGGCCAAAATGCAGTCTGCTGTCGTTTACAGAATAGAAGCTCGATTGGCTCAACACTTCCTGCGCCTGCGACTTCTTCCCGTAACGCACCACCACGTGGGCGCCAATCGCGCTGCGGTTCGATTTTGTGCCCACCAGTTTAAGCTTCAACCAGTGGTTTGACCCTCGCAGATCGTTGCGCAATAGAGATGGCGGTTCGTTCAGGTTGACAATCAACACGTCCAGGTCGCCATCGTTATCAAAATCTCCGAAAGCGCAGCCACGGCTGCAATGTGGCGCTGCAACGCCCGGCCCAGCTTCGTCGAGCAACTCTTCAAACGTCCCATTGCCAAGGTTTCGAAACACCACGCGCGGCGTTTTATTGGCAAATTGCGGCATCGTTTTCTCGAGTTCCGGGTAAACGCTGCCCGTGACCATGAAAATATCTGGATAGCCGTCGTTGTCCAGATCCACGATGCCCGCGCCCCAGCCTACATAGCGGTTTTCCACGCCGATCCGTGCCACTCGCGTTACGTCCACAAAATTGGCCTTGCCATCGTTGTGATAGAGGCCATTGGTGTCTTCGCTGAAATGCGTCTTGAAAAGATCCAGGTGCCCGTCGAGATCATAATCGCCCACTCCGACGCCCATTCCCGCCTGTTCCTCTCCATCTTCGCTGAGCGCCACTCCGCGAATTACGCCCTCTTCACGGAAAGTTCCGTCGTGATTGTTCATGAATAGCAGGCTGGGCGTGGAATCGCAGGCCACGTAAATATCCGGCCAGCCATCCTCATCGAAATCGGCGGACACCACCGTCATGCCGTAGCTGCCGCGCAGCGTTGAAATTCCAGCTTGCACGCTCACGCCCGTGAACGTGCCGTCGCCATTATTTCGATACAAGGAATGTACGCCGTGCGGCAGGCCCCGCGGCCCGCACTCCACGTCCACTCCCTTCCACGTGCAGTTGCTGTTCTGCCCGGGTTTGGGCACGCGCTTCAAGTCAAACTGCACGTAGTTTGAAACAAACAGGTCCAGATTGCCGTCGCGGTTGTAGTCCAGGAATGTGCAGCCCGCGCCATAACGCGGCACATCGCTTAGTAGCCCGGCCTGCTTAGTCACGTCGGTAAACGTCCCGTCGCCATTATTTCGATACAACTTGTTCTGCCCAAAATAGGTGCAGAACAGGTCCTCGAATCCATCGTTATTGTAATCGCCGACGCACACGCCGGATGCCCAGCCCACCTCGTGCAGGCCTGCCTTTTCGGTCACGTCGCTGAACGTGCCGTCGCGATTGTTCTTGTAAAGCCGATTCGTCGTGCCGGCAGGCGCTCCGTTCATACGCGTCCCGCTCAGCAGGAAAATGTCCATCCAACCGTCATTGTCGTAGTCCAGGAAGGCGCAACCGCATCCGACGGCCTCCAGAATGTAGTCCTTATGGTCCGGGTACCCATAGACCGTAGGCGCCACGAGTCCCGCCTTGCCTGCAATATCCGTGAAGTGCGCGTAGAAAGGCCGGCCTGAAGGCGCTGAGCGAGGCTGCGCCTTGGTGGTATGGGGCGACATCCCTTGGCCGAAGATGCGGGAGGCCGACGCGCCCAGCGAGAGACCCAGTGATAGACGAAAAAATGAACGGCGCGTGAATTTCATCAGTAGTATTTGTACGAACACATTATATCCGGGTTGGCGTGACCCGGCACGCGCGCTTGACACCTGCTGCGGCGCGCAGTATAAAACGAAGGAAAACGTTTACCAAACAGTTTTGGATCTGCGCTCGAATTGGACACTGCTCTCATCTCTGAAGAATACCTCGACCCCGGGCGTACATCTTTCCTGCCCGGCCAAGCTTTTTCACCGGCCGCACCGTAACGGTCGCGTCACAGACTGCGCAATCTGCGATTTCTTTGCATCCAATTGACGCTAGTGTGATCCGTACAAAATAGTTTGAGGAGACAACGATGGCGACACGGAACCTGACCATCCCCGCAATGTACGCAGCGCTGTTTTTTCTCGGCGCCATGACGATGATGCCTTATCCCAAAGCAGAGGCGAAATCGAAAATGCAAAAGCAGGCATTCGGCAAAATAGCGGACGGGCAAAGCGTGGATCTTTACACTCTGACCAACAAGTATGGGATGACCGCCGCGATCAGCAACTTCGGTGGCACCCTTGTCTCCCTCAAGGTTCCCGGCCGCGACGGAAAGATTGATGACGTAGTGCTCGGCTACGACAATCCCGCGGACTACGAGAACGGCAAGGCTTATTTCGGCGGTACCATCGGCCGCTACGGTAATCGCATTGCGCACGGCAAGTTCACCCTGGACGGCGTAGTTTACACGCTACCGCTGAATGACGGTCCGAACACTTTGCACGGCGGCGTCCGCGGCTTTAACAAGCGCGTGTGGACCGCGAACGACGTATCGACTAGCGCAGGCGAGGCGCTCGAACTGACCTACCTTAGCAAAGACGGCGAAGAGGGCTTCCCGGGTAACCTCAGCGTTAAAGTCGTTTACACCCTGCTGGCAGATCAGAACGCGCTGAGGATTGATTACACCGCAACGACGGACAAAGACACTGTACTCAATTTAACAAACCACTCGTACTTCAACCTTGCCGGGCAAGGCAACGGCGACATTCTGCAGCATCAGCTCACTTTGTACGCCAGCCAGATCACTCCCGTGGACGCGACGCTCATTCCCACCGGACAACTGAAGGACGTGCACAACACGCCTTTCGATTTTTTGCAGCCCATGGCGATCGGCGGGCGCATCAACATGAATGACGAACAACTGCGATTCGGCAAAGGCTACGATCACAATTGGGTGCTGGACAAGAAATCACCAACTGCTTTGTCCCCTGCGGCGCGCGCGTATGACGCGCCGAGCGGCCGTGTTCTGGAAATTTCCACCACCGAACCGGGCATACAGTTCTACAGCGGTAATTTTCTGGATGGCACCGTGCACGGCAAGGACGGAAAGGTGTACGGCTACCGCTCCGCGTTCTGCCTGGAAACGCAGCATTTTCCGGATTCACCGAATCACAAGAATTTCCCTTCGACGGAGTTAAAACCGGGACAGACCTTGCACTCAACTTCGATCTACAAGTTCACTGTGCAGAAGTAAGCAGCGCCGCGAAGTGGCTCAGCGATCCATGCGGCCGGCGAGAGCATCAGGCAAGCGGCGAAACCGTGCGTCTTAGAAAGGTTAAAGACATCCCCAACCCGGCAGAGGATTGTCCGCCGCTCCTCGCGAATCACGGTGCCCGATGAAAAAGTTCCAGGGCTGCATCGTTCCCATCGCTGCATTGTGTTTGCTGTGGGCCCCATCTTCTGCCTCGCAGCAAGCTCCCGATAGCATCACGATCCGGGTACACGCCGGCCAATCCGCTGGGGCGCTCCCTCCCATCTGGAATTACTTTGGTTACGATGAGCCCAACTTCACTTACGCGCCGAATGGGAAAAAGCTTCTCGGCGAACTGTCCGCACTCAGCTCCGCGCCGGTTTACGTCCGCGTTCACAATTTGCTAACGACTGGCGACGGCTCTGCATCGCTGAAGTGGGGCTCGACCAACGCCTACACCGAGGACAAAGACGGCAAGCCAGTTTATAGCTGGACGATCCTCGATCAGATTTTCGATACGTTTCACGCCGCCGGGATCAAACCGATCGTCGAAATTGGCTTTATGCCCGAAGCGCTCTCCACGCATCCCGAACCTTATCGCCACAATTTTCCAAAAGGTTCGATCTACACCGGCTGGACCTACCCGCCACGCGATTACACCAAATGGTCGGAGCTCGTTTTTCAATTTACGCGCCATCTGCGCGAGCGCTACGGCGACGCAGAAGTCAAAACCTGGCTGTGGGAAGTGTGGAATGAGCCGGACATTGACTACTGGAAGGGCACGCCGGAAGAGTATTTCAAACTTTACGATTTCACCGCCGACGCCGTCCTGCGCGCGTTACCCGAAGCGCGCATCGGCGGCCCGGACAGCACCGGCCCGGGAAATCCGCACGCCGCCGAATTCCTACGCCAGTTCCTCGAGCACTGCGCTCATCAGACCAATTACGCCACGGGCAAAACCGGCTCGCCCCTGCTGTTCATCAGCTTCCATCCGAAAGGCTCGCCGAAATGGCTGGGCGATCATGTGCAGATGGGCATCGCTCGGCAACTCACCGCGATCAAAAACGGATTTCAGATCGTCGCGTCGTTTCCGGAGTGGCGCGAAACGCCCATCGTGCTGGGCGAATCGGACCCCGAAGGCTGCGCCGCTTGTTCCGCTGCAAGAAAATCCGCAAAATGCCTATCGCAATGGCGAACTCTTTGCATCCTATACCGCAGAGGCGATGCATAACATTTACACACTGGCGAAAAGCGAGCACGTGAATTTTCTCGGCGCCGTCACCTGGTCATTCGAATTCGAAGACCAGCCCTATTTCGCCGGCTTCCGCGAGCTCGCTTCCAATGGACTGGACAAACCCGTGCTGAACGCTTTCCGAATGTTTGGAATGTTGAGCGACGAGCGCCTGCAAAGCACCAGCTCCGCCGCGCTACCTAAGGGCGATGTACTGCTCAATGGCGTGCGCGCCCGGGGAGACATTGACGCGGTCGCCACGCGTCGCGATCACGAAATCCAAATCTTAATTTGGAATTATCACGATGACGATCTTCCCGCTCCAGCGGCGCCGATTGATTTGCTGATTGACGGCCTGCCGCTAGATGCCAAGAAAGCGCTCAGCGAACATTTTCGGATTGACGCGCATCATAGTAACTCGTTTACCGCGTGGAAAGAGATGGGCTCTCCTCAATCGCCATCGCCCGTCCAATACGATCAGTTGCAGGAAGCCGGACAATTGCAGCTGCTGAGTTCTCCAGCATGGATTTCGCTCGATCACGGCACCGCACATCTGCAATTTTCGTTGCCGCGGCAAGGATTGTCGCTGCTGCGAATCGCATGGTAAACCGCAATAATCCGAGAATCATCCCGAACAAATCGCAGCACGGACATTTTCGCCAGGGCGCGCGACAACGTCGGCGAAAAATTGCGCGTTTCGCCCGAAATGCAGTCACGCTTTTTCTGCTCGCGATTTGCGCCATCGGCGCTGCGACCAGAGCAGCAGACCAAACGGGTGCCGACGCCCCCAGCATCGGCGCCATTCAATCAGCTCTGCGCGCGGGCGACAACCAACAAGCCCTAACTCTTGTTCACACGCAGCTTCAAAATTGGCCAAAGGACGTCAGGCTTTGGGCGCTCGAAGGGATCACGCTGACGCACCTCGGCCGCAATAAAGAAGCGCTCACCGCTTACAATAAAGCCCTCGCGATTTCACCAGACTACCTCGCAGCGCTCGAAGGCGCCGCCGAATTGGAATACAAAGCCGGCAGCAGTCGAGCCGTTCCGCTCCTCCAGCGCATTCTCAAAATTCGACCTGACGAGCCCACCACTCACGCAATGCTCGCCGCACTCGCCTACAGAAAGCACGATTGTCCGACCGCGGTGGAGCATTTCAAGAAAAGCGGTCCGGTGCTTTCTTCGCAGCCCACCGCGCTGGAAGAATACGGCGCATGTCTGATGGACCTTCAAAAGCCGGACGACGCTCTGCCGGTCTTTGAACAAATCCTGACGCTGCTTCCCAACGATCCGCACGCGCGTTACAACCTCGCCGTGGTTCAGTTCACCGCGCAACACAGCGCGGATGCTATCAACACGCTTCAGCCCTTGCTCGCGGTGAGCGCGCCAGACCCGGACGTTCTTGACCTCGCGTCCGCGGCCTACGAAGAGACCGGCGACACGCCCCGCGCCGTCAGCCTGCTGCGCCAAGCAATCGTCGCCAATCCGCAGAACACGAAATACTACGTTGATTTCGCCGCGCTGTCTTTCAAGCACGAATCATTTCAAGTGGGCATTGAAATGATTGACGCCGGCCTCACGCAGTTGCCGAAAGCCGCGCGTCTTTATATCGCGCGCGGGATTCTCTACATTCAAATGGGCCAATTTGAAAAAGGACAGTCCGATTTTGAGGCCGCTAACAAGCTTGATCCCGGCCAAGCGTCCGCCGCGGTCGCCGAAGGGCTGGCGCAGCTGCAGGCCAGCAATCTGGACCAGGCTCTCAAGACCGTCGAGACAAAACTGAAGGCGCATCCCAATGATGCGTTCCTCCACTATTTGAAAGCTGAAATTATTTCCCAAGGCGGCCCCGCGGTAGGCACCCCGGAATTCAACGACGCAGTGAAAGCGGCGTCCCGCGCGGTGCAACTCCAGCCAGACTTCCCGCTCGCGCGCAATGTGCTGGGCAATCTTTACTTGCAATCAGGCCAAAATGAACGCGCCATCGAACAGTGCCGCGCCGTGCTTCGCGAAAATCCCAACGATCAAATCGCCATGTACCACCTGCTGCTCGCCCTCAGAAAAATAAATGATCCCAAAGGCGAGGTCCCCGGCCTCGTGAAACGCCTCGCTGAACTGCGCGCACAATCGCAACAACAGGAAGCGTCAACGAATCGCTACAAGCTCTACATCCAAGGCGAGCAAGCGCCAGACGCTACGCAACCGCCCCAGCAATAAAGATAAAATCGTCGCGTCATGATCGAAACCGGAAACGCGCCGTTAACCGCCCGCTTGACAACCTGCTTTCGCGGGCAGTATAAGCGATAGGTAAACGCTTTCTCGACATTGTTCATGCAAGCCCGCTCCGCACGGCACACTGGAACGGGCCTCAGGCGAACCGGGGCACCGCAATCTCAGGGAGACCACATAATGAAACGGACATCAAGGCGTCAATTCCTTACAAATGCGGCGGTTACGACGGGCGCCGCGCTCGCCTCCCGCGCGATTCCAACCTGGGCCAAATCTTCGGCTCCGACTGCGCAAGTTGCGATTACGCCTCAACTTTCGACCTTCGGCTACCCCCAAGTGCAGCTCCTCGATAGCCCGTTCCGCCGTCAGTTCGATCACAATCACGATTTATACCTGCATCTCGATGAAGACGCGCTGCTCAAACCGTTCCGCAAGCGCGAAGGTCTCACCGCGATCGGCCCGGATATGGGCGGGTGGTACGACGACGCCGACGATTTCAGCGCCATGGACAATTTCCACGCGTTCATACCCGGACACAGTTTCGGCCAATACCTTTCGGGGCTCGCGCGCGCGTACGCCGTCACCGGATCCAAGCCCACGCAGGAAAAAGTGCAGCGCCTGGTCCGCGGCTACGGCGCGACCGTGGACCCGGCCGGAAAATTTTACGTGGACTACCGCCTGCCCGCCTACACCTTCGACAAAACCTGCTGCGGTCTGATTGACGCGCACGAATTCGCTGGAGACACCTCCGCGCTCGACGTGCTCTGGAGCAGCACGCAAGCCGTGCTGCCGCATCTGCCGGAAAAAGCGCTCAGCCGTCAAGAACAGCGCCAGCGTTTCCACAAGGACATCGCCTACACCTTCGACGAAACCTACACGCTACCCGAAAATTTCTTCCTCGCGTATCAACGCAGCGGCGACCCGCGATACAAGGATCTTGCAGTCCGCTTTATCGAAAAGGAATATTTTGATCCTCTCGCGGAAGGCACGAACGACCTTCCCGGTGAGCACGCCTACAGTCACGTGAACGCGCTCAGCTCCGCGATGCAAGCTTATCTGGTGCTCGGCGACGAAAAGTACCTGCGCGCCGCGACCAACGGCTTCCGTATGGTCCAAGAACAGAGTTACGTTACTGGCGGATGGGGCCCCGACGAAGCGTTTGTCCAGCCCGGCAGCGATGGCCTCTGGCAGAGTCTGGGCTTGACGCACTCCAGTTTCGAGACTCCCTGCGGCGTTTACGGACATTTCAAGATCACGCGCTACTTGCTGCGCGTCACCGGCGATTCGCGCTACGGCGACAGCATGGAACGTATTCTCTACAACACGATTGCCGGCGCGTGGCCGATCTCTGCCCGACGGAACTTCCTTCTACTATTCCGATTACAACAACGCCGCGAAGAAAGTCCATTACAAGGACAAATGGCCCTGCTGCTCCGGCACGTTCCCGCAGCTCACGGCGGACTACGGCATCAGTTCCTACTTGCGCGGAAAAGACGGCATCTACATCAACCTCTTCCTGCCTTCCACGCTTTCCTGGCCGCAGAACGGCACGCCGGTCACGCTCACGCAGACCACGAAGTTCCCGCAAGCGAACACCACGCAGCTGGAATTCAAGCTGGCGCGGCCCGAAACTTTCACCGTGAATATCCGCATTCCAGGATGGGCTGGCGCGAAGACCACCGTGGCCGTGAACGGCAGCCGCATTCAAGGCGACATCACGCCTGGAAAGTTTCTCGCCCTACAGCGCACATGGAAAGACGGCGACCGCGTCGAGATGGAAATGGAAATGCCGATTACCGTAGAAGCCGTGGACAGCAAGAACCCCAACACGGTGGCGCTGCTGCGCGGCCCGATCGCGCTTTTTGGCGTGGGAAATATGCCCGAGCGCGTCACTCGCCAGCAAATGCTCGCGGCCACAGCTTTCGCGCAATCGTCAGAAGATTGGATCGTCAAGACGGACACCAGCAGCTTGACGCTCCGTCCGTTTGCGTCAATCATGAACGAGGATTACAGGCTGTATCACCTGGTCGAGTCCTAAACCTCGAACCTCAGCCTCACCCGGAGACAAAATAAACGTGGAATATCGCGCGCTCGGCCGCACCGGTTGGAATGTTTCGGAAGTCAGCTTCGGCGCGTGGGCCATCGGCGGCTCGTGGGGCCATGTATCCGACGAAGAGGCCACGGCCGCTCTGCGGACAGCCGTGGACAGCGGCGTAAATTTTTTCGATACCGCGGACGTTTACGGCAACGGCCGCAGCGAACGCCTGATCGCCGACCTGAAGAAAAACTACAAAAAGGACATTATCGTCGCGACTAAAGCCGGGCGGCGTCTGCCTAGCCAGTCCGTGGCCGGTTACAGCGCTGCAAACCTCACCGCATGGGTGGACGACAGCCTGCGCAACCTTGCCACCGACACACTCGACCTGCTGCAACTTCACTGCCCGCCCACCGAACTTTATTTCCAGCCCAGAAGCTTTCGATATTCTCGATCGCATGGTGAAAGCCGGAAAACTACGCTATTACGGCGTCAGCGTCGAGAAAGTGGACGAAGCTCTGAAGGCCATCGAGTATCCAAATGTCCAAAGCGTGCAAATCATTTTCAATTGTTTTCGCCAGCGGCCTGCTGATGAATTTTTTCTGCAAGCGCAGCGAAAAAAAGTGGGGATTCTGGCGCGCGTGCCACTCGCCAGCGGCCTGCTGACCGGCAAGTTCCGATCCCGATTCCACTTTTGAAGCGGACGACCATCGCAATTTCAACCGGCACGGCGAAGCGTTTGACGTGGGCGAAACTTTTTCCGGCGTGGATTACAACGCGGGTCTGGAAGCCGTCGAAGAACTCCGCGCGCTGCTGCCTCCCGGTGTCACCATGAGCCAGTTTGCGCTCCGCTGGATTCTGATGTTCGATGCCGTCACTTGCGCGATCCCCGGCGGCAAACGCCCTGATCAGGTTGCTGACAATAGCCGAGCATCAGGCCTGCCGCCGCTAACTTCGGAAGTGATGGCCGCGGTGCGCCACATATACGACGCAAGGTTCGGCGCTTCTCTGCGCCGCCGCTGGTAAAATCCAGCGATGGCGGTCCCCACGGCGCCTATCACTATTTGGATTCGAGGCGTGGCAAGGCTTCAAATCACCATGGGTCGTGAAATTCTCTCTGCGGTATCCGGTCCGATCCCAAATCCCCGGCCGATTTCTTCCGCCACTTCCGCCACGACGCGACCCACAACCATGATCGCAGGCGCCGGCAAGGTGCCTTCATCGGCCAGCTTCGCCAGAATCGTCGAACGAATTGTCTGATCCTTTCCCGACGCATGCGACACGATCGCGCAAGGCATATCGTCCGGCCAGCCAGCGTCGCGCAATTGGTGCATCACGCGCGCATAATCGGTCCCCGGCATATACAACATCAGTGTGGTAGTGCTTGAAATTCCGCCCCACTGAATCGAACGATTGTCCGTGTCGCGCTGAATCGTCGTAAACAGCACCTGCGAAGCGACACGCCGGTCCGTCAGCGAAAATCCTGCAGCAGCAGCCGCGGCGAACCCCGCCGTGATGCCTGGAACAATTTCGAAACCCACGCCCGATTTTCGTAGCGCTGTGATTTCTTCACCCGCGCGGCCAAAAAGGAGCGGATCGCCGCCCTTCAATCGCACCACAACTTTGTGCGACTTCGCATATGAAACCATCAGCGCGTTAATCTCTTCCTGCGTCAGCAATTTCGTCCCGCATCGTTTGCCAACGTCAATAAGCTCCGCGTCCGCTGCAACCATCGCCAGCACCTCGCGGCTCACCAGTGCGTCATGCAGCACAATATCCGCGCGGCCCAGAATTCTCAGCCGCCTTCAACGTAAGCAAGCTCGGGATCTCCCGGGCCACCGCCAACCAAATAAACTTTGCCCCTCATGAATTGTTCCTGCCGATCAATTCCCGCTCGTCCCTCTCGCCTTCGCGCAAAAATTTCTCGAACATTTCCTCGCTCGCGAGCTTGTGCAGGAGCCGCTTCGTCTCTTCCGGATCCTTCCTTTCACTGCGCAGAAATTTGCGCGCTGCGCCCAGCCATTCCAGCCACGATTCGTACTCCGGCCCGAATTGCGCTTCAAGTTCCCGCCGCAACCGCTGCGCCAGCGCCGGGCTCTGCCCTTCGGTGGAAATCGCGATCTGCAATGCGCCACGTCGCACCACCGCCGGATAATAAAAGTGGCAATACTCCGGATCATCTACCACATTGCAAAGAATCCCTTCCGCCTCGCATTGCTGAAAAACTTCGTGGTTGACCTGCGCCGAGGAAGTTCCCGCCACCACTAGAAACGCGCCGCACAAATCCTCCGCGGCAAAAGTCCTGACCTGCCATTCGATTTGCCCTGCGCGCGCCCACGCCGCAACTGCCTCCGTCACTTCCGGCGCGACAACTACCACGTGCGCCTCCGCCGCCAGCAAACTCTCTATCTTCGATTCCGCGATCACGCCGCCGCCCACCACCACGCACAGCCGCCCGCGCAATTTCAACGAAATGGGAAATAGAGGCATGCGCTATCCCTCGATCCCATGCGGCACGGGACCCGCCGAAACATCCCGTGCCACGGCTTCCGCAATTTGCCCCGCCAGGAGCATCCGGATCTCGTCATTCGTATGGCGCGCAAAAAATTGCCGCAAATTTTCACCGGGATTGCGATCTTCGTCAAAATTTCGCAACAAGCGCTCGATCGCGTCCGGCACTTCCGTCGCCGCGCAGCGATAACCCACAGGCCGGGCAATTGCGGCAAACTTTCCCACCGCGCCGCCCACGCAGAAGTAATAGGCGTCCACCATCTCGCCGCCCACTTTGATTTTCTTGCCCTCCAGACCGATATCCGCGATCCAGTGCTGGCCGCAACTATTAGGGCATCCGGCAATGTGCAGCTTCAGTTGCTCGTCAAATCCGGGAATGCGGTCCTCCAGTTCTTCCACCAACCAGCGTGCGAAGCTCTTCGTCTCGGTCAAAGCCAGTTTGCAAAATTCCGAGCCGGTGCAAGCGATCGTCCCGCGCGCAAATGGTGATGCCTCGACCGGCAGACCCGTCGCGTCGAGAGCGCGCGCCACCGTCGCCGCATGCTCGCTCGGCACGTTCACCAGAACCACGTTTTGCATGATCGTAGTGCGGATTTCGCCGCCCGCGTAGCGTTCGGCCAGTTCCGCGGCGGCGCGCAATTGGTCGGCGCCGATCCGCCCGCGCAACACCGAAGCGCCCACATAAGAAAATCCCGGCTGCTTCTGCGCGTGTATCCCCACATGATCTCGATAAGCGTCTTCTGGCACGTGCTCAGGTTCCGCGGCATCGAGTTTGAATCCCAAGCGCTGGTGCAATTCCGCAAGAAACGATTCCGCCGTCCACCCATGCTTCAGGAACAAAAACTTCAAGCGCGCCCGCTCGCGGTTCTCGCGCAGCACTTCACTGTCGCGGAAAATCTCCGCGATCGCTCGCACCACCTGCGCCGCCTGATGCTCGGCCACGAATGCGTTCAAACGCATCGCCAGATACGGATCGGCGGAAAGCCCCCCGCCCACGCGCAAAGAAAATCCCGTTTCACTTGCGCCACCGCGCCGGCGAATCGTCGCCGTCAAAGCCACGTCGTTAATTTCAGGATACGAGCACCACAAATGGCACCCGGTAATCGAAACTTTGAATTTCCTCGGCAGATTGTAAAACTCGGAATTGCCTACAAATTGCCGATTCAGGTCCAGCACCACGCGAGAAGCATCCTGGATTTCGTCAGCATCTACTCCCGCTAACGGGCAGCCGGTAATGTTGCGCGTCACATCGCCGCAAGCGCCGGTGGTGGTCAAGCCCACGGATTTCAGCCGGTCGAGAATCTCCGGCAGCGCTTCGATCGTCACCCAATGCAGCTGAAGATTCTGCCGCACCGTAATATCCGCCACGCCGCGCGCGTGCTGTTCGGCAATATCCGCGACGGCCCGCAGCTGCCCGCTGTGCAGAATTCCGTTGGGAATCCGAATGCGCACCATGAAATACGGCGTCGCCTTCCCTTCACCGTTCGCGCCGCCAATCACGCCCTGCCCGTCGCCCTGCGTATAAATCCCCCACGAACGAAAATAGGTTCCCAGCCACTCCGGTGGAATCGAGGCGTGCCCCAGCCGCGCAAATTCGCGGATCTCGTTGACGCACTCCCACGCGTTCTTGGCTCGCTTGAGCCGCTCGACGCGCTGTGCTTTGGTTTCCTTGATTTCACTCATGAAAAGTGTTCCGTCATAAAAAATGGCCCATAAAAACAAAAAACCCACCAACCAGTGCTTCTGGCGGGTGGGGCTCGGGAACCTGAAGTTGGAGTACGACTTAAGTTCCGAATCTCCTATCGCCAGACAGGTGCGCCATACAACATGCGCAACAAGCGCAACACGCATGGACAACACCGCATCTGGCAACGATTCAACATGCAAATAACACCTTACCCAACTTCACTCCTTGCCGTCAATCGCAAAGACGGACGTGCGTTCACATCAGATTCGCAGAAACGGAACACGATTCATCCTGCATTTGAATCGCATGCGCAAAGGAGATAACCAATCCGCGCCACCGCAGTCCAACACACAGAAGCCGGCCCAGCACGCCAATACGTAAGATTAACCCGACGTTCGCTTGCGGGATTTTCGCCAATAGGCGGCTCCCCGCTCGGGCGATTTCGGACACCCGCGAACGTCACAAAAGATAAGTTGTCAGGCATCTCCCCCGGCGTTATGCTGCGGGCGATTCCCGGGTTACTGCCGGGGCTTGGAACCAACCCAGTCCAGAATAACCGATCCAAGCAATCCAAAATCGTTTTCGCAACGTAGTAGAAGCAGGTGTGGTTGAAGTCCAAACTCACAGGAGGTAACTCGGTAAAATGACAAAATCAAAGAAGGCTCTGATTGCTGGCGCAGCTCTGGCAGGTTTGCTCGCCGGTACCACCACAACGATTCAGGCATCCAACCTACTCTCCGGCGTGCATTCCGCAGCGCAGTCGGATCAGAAGCCCGCGGATTCCAAGGTGAAGGAAAAGCATGCTTGCAAGGGTCAAAACTCCTGCAAGGGCAAGGGCGGATGTAAATCGAGCGACAACGGCTGCAAAGGCAAGAACTCTTGCAAGGGCAAGGGCGGCTGCGCAACTGACGGCTCGAAGATGCCCGAGTAGCACTTGCCGAATCGGCGAACGTAACAAGTACCAACGGTCTGGTGTTGAGGGCCGGCACCCAGCAGTCGACCCTCAACACTCTTCCGCGTCATCTTTTCATTTTGCGCCATCTTTTCGCGTCAGCCAGCGGAGTCGTAAATGCCTGCCAATCGCTTTAACGGCCACACGGATTACGGAATCGGGATCGGTTTGCGCTCCCCGCACTATCACCACATACTTACGCGCAAGCCCGTTGTAGATTGGTTCGAAATCATATCCGAAAATTTCATGATTGATGGCGGACGCCCGCTGCGCATCCTCGATCAAATTCTGGAGCAATATAAAGTCGTGCAGCACGGCGTCTCGATGTATTTTGGCTCCGCCGAGCGCCCTAATCGCGAGCACTTGAAGCGCCTGAAAATTTTAGTCCAGCGCACCAAGACTCCCTGGCTTTCCGACCACCTTTGCTGGGGTAGCGTGGATGGCCGCTACACGCACGACTTGTTACCCATGCCCTACACATTTGACGCCGCGCGCATCACCGCGCAGAGGATCCGCGAAGTGCGGGACTTCCTCGAAATTCCCGTAGCCGTCGAAAACGTCAGCAGCTATGCCGAATTTCACGTTTCCGAAATGACCGAATGGGAATTCCTGAATGAAGTCGCGGAGCGCGCCGATTGCGGCGTCCTGCTCGACGTAAACAATATTTACGTTTCGTCGCAGAATCACAGCTTTGACCCGTTCACCTACGTCAATAGCGTCCCTGCGGAACGCGTCGCGCAGATCCATATCGCCGGCCACTCGAAATATCGCAAGTACATTCTGGATACCCACGATCATCCCGTCATTGATCCGGTCTGGAAGCTCTACGCGCGCGCCATCGAACGCGTCGGCCACACCGCCACCCTGCTCGAGTGGGACGACAGGATCCCTTCCTTTGACGAAGTGCACGATGAAGCCCTCAAGGCCAATCGCTTCCTCGCGAGCGCCTCGCTCGCCACCGCCGTATGAAACTTCTCAACCTGCAACGCCGCATGGCTCGCGCCGTCATGACTCCACTGACGCGTTCCGAACGCATGCGCGCCGTCGCACCGGATGGCCGCTCAATGCGCGCCGTGGCCAATCAAATCATCAAGCCCAACGATCGCCTGACCTCATTCGAGCGCCTGGAAATTTACAATCGCCAATACTGGTTCCGCGTACTCTCTGCCTTCGCCGAAGATTTTCCCGGGCTGCGCGCCGTACTGGGTGGCCGCCGTTTCGATGCCATGGCCAATGCATACCTGATCGATTGCCCATCGCAATCGTTCACCCTGCGCAATCTTGGTTCACGCCTGGTGGGCTGGCTGCAAAAACATCCGGGCCGGGCCGGCGACCGCCAAAATCTTGCCGTGGACATGGCGCGCCTGGAATGGGCCGACATCGAAGCGTTCGATGGCCTACGCGAGCCGTCGCTCAAGCCCGAGGATCTCGCAGGCGTCAATCCCGCCAAGCTGCGCCTGCGCTTGCAGCCTTACATCAGCCTGCTCGCGCTCCGCTATCCGGTGGATGATTTGCTGCTCGAGGTCCGCAAAGATTCAGATGATCTCGATGTCGCCAGCAATACTTTCAACGAACGCCGCAAACGCAAACGCGTCAATGCTGTCGCGAAGCTGAAACCCAGCCCAATTTTCCTGGCCGTGCATCGGCTGGCCGAAGACGTATATTTCCGCCGCCTCGACCGCGAAGAATTCGGGATGCTATCAGCGCTGCACGCCGGTAAATCGATGAATGCTGCGATCGAATCCGCGCTGCGTCACTCGCAGATTGCTGCCGCAGACCGCGCGGCTAACGCCGAAAAATGGTTTCACACCTGGTCGGCGCTCGGCTGGTTCTGCCGGCTGGAAAAATCCCCAAAAAATGAAAACGCCGCGGCGCGGCGGTAAGCGCCGGCCGGAAGAGAGCGCATCACTCCATGAGCCAAGCTAGTAACCTGATTCTGCGCATGTATGACATTTTCGTGAAAGTCGTCTCGGCCCTGCAGTCCCCGTTCCTGCTGCTTGTCCGCGTGTACTGGGGCTGGCAACTCTCGCAAAATGGCTGGGCAAAATTGCATAACTTGCCAAAAGTCACCGAATTTTTCTCGAGCCTCGGATTGCCCGCGCCGCACGCCACGGCCACCTTCGTCTCATCGTTCGAATTCGTCTGCGGAATTTTGCTCGCGTTCGGCCTGCTTTCGCGCATCGCGGCGCTGGGATTGACAATTGACATGTTCACCGCCTATTGGACAGCGGATCATGAGGCGCTGCTCGCTTTTGTCTCCAACCCCGACAAATTCCAAAATGCTGCTTCATTCATCTATCTCTTCGTTGGCCTGCTGATCCTGATCTTCGGCGCGGGCAAGATCTCGTTGGATCACCTGCTGGACCGCTCGGTACGGAAAGCACTGCGCGGCGACGCAGGTTCGTCCTTGGCTTAGGCGTCGCCCGGCCGCACAATGGGGCATGGACCGCGGCCCGGTGAAAGCAGTTCGGCGCAGTTCGCGACTCGCCCGAAAATTCTGGCCCGCGGCGCTGGCTGTTCTAATCGTCGCGCTCACGACGGTCACTGCTTTTCCTGCTGACGAAATGACCTCGACCATTGTCATCGGCAACTCCCGCATTGACGTCAACATCGAGTCCGGCGCGATGCAGGCCAGCAAAGAAGATTTGCTCAAGTGGGTTCGCTGGGCCGCCGAATCCGTCACCGCGTATTATGGCCGCTTCCCTGTTCCGCAACTTTTGCTTCGCATCGTACCGTCCGACGGAAAAGGGGTTCGCAGCGGCCGCACTTTTGGCCGCGAAAACGGCGGCTTCATCACCATTCATGTCGGAAAAGACGCGGAGTTCTCCGACCTCGCTCGCGATTGGATGCTGACGCACGAGATGGTCCACTTGTCCTTCCCTTCCGTCGCCGAAAATCATCACTGGATCGAAGAAGGCATTGCCACCTACGTTGAGCCCATCGCGCGCGTTCGCGCCGGCCATTTCGACGCCAACCAAATGTGGTTCGAAGTGATGCGCGACCTGCATCAAGGTCTTCCCGCCGCCGGCGACGAGGGCCTGGACCACACCCACACCTGGGGACGCACGTATTGGGGCGGCGCGCTGTTCTGTTTCCTCGCGGACATCGAAATTCACCGCGAAACCGGAAATAAAAAAGGGCTGGGAGATGCTCTGCGCGGAATCTTGAACGCCGGCGGGGACATCAGCCACGACTGGGAACTGGAAAAAGCGCTAACCGTCGGCGATCAAGCCACAGGGGTCCCGGTGCTGCAAAATCTTTACAGCAAAATGAAGGACCAGTCCTACAACGTAGATCTTCCGGCGCTCTGGACACAACTTGGAATCGAACCCGACGGCAACGCCGTGAAATTTCTCGATACCGCACCGCTATCCAAAACCCGCGAAGCGATCACCTACGGTTCAGCCGGCCCGTCCCTGAAGCCCGCGGCCTCTGCATCGCACAGTCCCGCAATTTTCGCAGGCCGCGCTACCACGAGCTTTCCCCCCGATGAATCAAGCGGCAAACCACGCGACTGATTTATTCGCCGCGACCGATCGCCTCAATCATCTCTAGCATCAAGAAACTGATCCGCCACAACCCGCGCGCCATTGCGAAATCGCTCCAGCGCCTCCAGAATTGCCGGGCCGTACATTTCCGTCTTGCGCTCGCCGAAGCCTGAAACCTTGCGAATATCCGCCAGCGAACGCGGCTGCACCTGGCACAGATGATCCAGCGACGTATCGTGCATGATGACGTACGCAGGCAATTTCAACATCTGCGCAATGCTTCGTCGCCATTCACGCAGGTACTCGCGCAGCTCCGGATCCACACCGGGCGCGACGTCTCCACCCGCGGCCGGAATTCCGCGCTTGCCCGCCGAGCCCCACCAGTTGGAGTCTGGCCTGCCCACCGCTGTGGTCGCCGAACTCGCCGGCAACTCATTGTCCTGGCCCGAGCCCGGGCGCGGACCGCGCGTGAACGTGATGGAAGCCGCGCCAGAAATCGCCGTCGCGGAACGCTCTCTTCGCCGCTTCGACTTTGCCACCGTCACCGGCGCGCGCAGCCACTCGATTTCGTAGCCACACACATCGCAAGCTCCGCACGAGCTCCACTTCGGCGTTTCCCCAAAATGCAGGCAGATCTGCTGATGCCGGCAGCCCTTCGATTCCACAAAATTGCGGATGATGTAAAAGCGCTGGCGGGCTTTTTCCTGCTCCTTGGGATCGCTAAGCTGCTCGATAAAATACTTCAGCAGCACCGGGTCCTGTTTCTGCCACAGCAGCACGCAATCCGCCGGCAACCCGTCGCGCCCCCCGCGCCCGGCCTCTTGATAAAACTGTTCGATCGATTTCGGCAGCGAGAGGTGAATCACCGCACGCACTGCGGCCTTATTGATGCCCAAGCCAAACGCCACAGTGCCCACCAGCACTCTCACCTCATCGCACATCCACTTTTCCTGATTGCGCCTGCGCGTGGCGCTATCCATTTTGCCGTGATAGCCGATGGCGCGAATTCCCTCTGCCGCCAGCATCGCCACCGTCTCCTCCACCCGCTTAATGGTGGGCGAATAAACGATCACGTTGCTTCCCGCATAACTGCGCAACGCCCGCACCAGCAGCTCGGATTGCGTGCCGGAGTCGCATTGCTTCACCACATACCGCAGATTCGCTCGATGAAAACTCGCAATGTATTTATGCGGCTCGCGCAGCGCCAGCTGCTCGATGATGTCGTGCCGCACCTGCCGCGTCGCGCTCGCAGTAAACGCCGCAATCGGACGATCCGGAAAATGGCGCCGCAAGGAACTCAGCTGCCGGTATTCAGGCCGGAACTCGTGGCCCCACTCCGAAATGCAGTGCGCCTCATCAATCGCAAACAGCGAAACCGGCACTTGCTGCAGCCATCCAATCGTATCCGGCCGCGCCAAACGTTCCGGCGAAAGATACAGCAGCCTAAAACGCCCAGCGATCGCCTCGCGCAATATCGCACTCTGCTCGCTCGCCTCGAGCGTGCTATTCAGCAGCGCCGCCGAAATTCCCATCTGGCTCAACTGCGCCACTTGGTCCTGCATTAGCGCAATCAGCGGCGAAACCACCACCACGGTGCGATCCGACAACAACGCGGCAGGCAGCTGGTAGCACAGCGATTTGCCGCCGCCCGTCGGCATCACCACGCAAGCGTCCTGCCCGCTGAGCAGGCTGCGCACAATGCGCTCCTGCATCGGACGAAAAGAATCGTATCCCCAATAACGCCGCAATGCGCCGAGCAGCTCCGAAGCGGGATGTTCCATTGCGGTACGCGCGCTAGCCGATTGCATCTCACCAGTATAGGTGCATCCTCGCGCACGGGTCTATCCGTATTGACCGCGCGGCCAAGACCAACTTGTGTCACCGTGCCAGAATTAGGCCTATAATCAGGGCACTATGGACCCAACACCTGAACGCCCAGCTTCAGGCTCCAGCCGTTACCTTCTGCGCCACGCTGTCGCTACGCTCGCCTATCGCGGCGGCAAAGTGCTGAACGGCGCTCCGCCAGGTTTCGCGGAATATCGCGCCAGCGAAACGACGCGCGCTTGCGGCCAAATCCTCGCGCATCTGGGAGATCTTCTCGACTGGGCGCTCAGCCAAGCCAACGGCAAACAAGACTGGCACGACTCCAAGCCGCTGACGTGGGACGAAGGCACCAAGCGTTTCTTCACGTCCATAAAAGCGCTCGATGATTATCTCGCCTCCGACGCCCCGCTCTCCTGCCCGCCGGAAAAGCTTTTTCAGGGCGCGATCGCGGATTCGCTCACGCACGTGGGCCAAATCGCGCTGCTGCGCCGCCTAGCCGGCGCTCCGATTCGCGGCGAGAATTACGCGCAAGCGGATATCGTCGTCGGCCGCGTGACGTCGCATCAAACTCCGCCGCGCCGCGAATTCGATTAAACGCGGTCGCACGCGACGCAGTTCTCCAAGCGGATTTCAAATCAAATGGGAATTCACAGAAAAAGAAAAACGGAAAGAACGGGGGTCGTCTTACCTCCGTTCGAACCCGCTCGCACGATAAACATAAAAAGGAACCGGGAGGACTAGGCTGAGGGACCCGAGCCTCCCGGCATTCTCACCCATCTCCGCAGGGTCTGGGTAAGAAACTCGTTATGCCGCTGATTCGCTACTGCGCATGAACTCGTAACGTTCGATAGCCGCTGCCACTCCCACTTCGCCCGAATTCTCGGGACTGGTCCGCAATACACGGCCGAGACACCGGACGCGCACCGGACCCGCTTGAGTGAGTTCGTGCGGCAAGGTCATGACGATCTCGACCGGCGCGCCGCTCCTCAACCCTTTGGGCAAGTGAAAATACAGGCCGCGGGAACTAACCTCCCGTGACTCTGTGGCAGCTTCGCCAACGACGCTTTCGTCAGTCCAGCGAACGGTCAGCGGAAGTCGCATGAGGAATCGCCGCGTTGCACGTCGCTCTTTTAAAGCCACAGGACACTACCTCCCTAGATACGCGTCTAGAGTAGGGCCGGCGCGCCTGAGAACCAATAGAGCTAAAGCGTCAATTATAGAGGGCGAATTTGGTACAGAGGTACTAGTCCCATCGCAGCTAACTTGCACAAAAATAAGGCATTGCTTGGAGAGTCCTATGCTTACTCCTCGTGCGGGGTTTTGCGAAATGCGTGTAACGTATCCGCCAGCGTAAGTATGCCCTCCAGCTTCGCCAGGTCCGCCCGGCTCGCGACCGGCAGCACCGGCCAATCGCCCATCACTTGCAGCGCTTCGGCTAGGCTCTGGTCGCGGAACAGGTACGGAATCGGCCCCCTGGATTTGGCGTGGATTGGGGTAGTCGTGCGCGCCGCATCCGGCGCCAGTCGCAGCACGTCCTCGCGGTCCAGCAGCCACCACTCCCCCGGCCGCATCCGCAGCAGCAACGCCGCTTCGGGGTTCGCTTCCGCTTGCTTCGCCACTTCCACAATGTGATCGCCCGGCTCCGACACCAGCACCCCGTCCGCGCGCATCGCATCCTCCACGACAAACGACGTCATCTCCCGCCGCTCCTCAATCGAAGGCAGCACGATTCCGTCCTGGCGCGCCAGCAGATCGAATAGCGGAACTTTCTGATACGTCCGCGAAATCCCGTACGCGATCATCGTGGAAATGATCACCGGCAGAATCGCGGTGTAATTTCCCGCGAGTTCGATCACCAAAAATACCGAAGTGATAGGCGTGCGCAAGAACCCCGCGAACAACGTGCCGATGCCCACCAGCGCAAACGTGCCGACCGTCGCCGTCAGGCTCGGCACGAAATGATGCTCCAGCGCGCCAATCGCTCCGCCCAGCATCGCGCCGATAAATAGTGCGGGTGCGAACATTCCGCCGGGCGTCCCGCTCAAAAATGAAAATCCGGTTGCCAGCAATTTCAGCGCGGCCAACAGCAACAGCAATTGCCACACGAATTGTCCGTGCATGGCCTGATCCACAACAGCATAACCCGCGCCCATCACTTGCGGAAAGCGCATCCCGATCAATCCAATCAGCAATCCCGCCAAAGACGGCAAAAGATATTTTGTCCAGTTCGGAAACGCCTGCACCTTTGGCCGCGCCCACGCGATCCATTTCAGCAGCACCAGCGAAGCGCCGCCTCCCGCAATGCCCAGTACCGCATACGCCAGCATCTCCGAAGGCCCCGCCACGCGAAAAGGCGGCACGCGAAATAGCGACTCCGGCCCCAGGAATGCGCGCATCGTCACCACGCTCGATACCGCCGCCAGCACGATCGCGCCCAACACGCCCGCGCTCCACGTTCCGATCACCTCTTCGATCACAAACAGCACCGCCGAAATCGGCGCATTAAATGCGGCCGCCAAGCCCGCCGCAGCGCCCACTGGCGCGATCAAGCGCACTTTTTCCTGCGACAGCCGCAGGCTCCGGCCAATCAGCGATGCGATTCCCGCGCCCATCTGCAGCGACGGGTCTTCCGGCCCGAGCGATTGCCCGCTGCCGATAGCCAGCGCGCACGTAATGAATTTTCCAATCACGGTGACAAACGGAACGTAGCCGTTCGAAATGTACACGGCCGATTTGATCTGATTCACTCCGCTGCTGCGTACTTGCGGAAAAACGCGTATCGCCAGCACCGCCACCACCAGGCCCGCCAGCGTCGGCGCTAGCACCACGCGCGGAAACGATGGAGCCAGTGACGGGCCGAGCAGCGTCATCTGCGTCCATTCAATGGCCAGCCGGAAACACACCACCGCGAGGCCCGAAAAAATGCCGATGAGCACCGCGAGGAGCAGGAAGAACCGGTCTTCTCGCAGCGTAAAGACCGCATGCGTCCATGATTCCCAGCGCGCGCGCAGGCTTCCTCGCTCATCCGACGCGGCGATGGAAGCGGGTGCGACTCCTTCGGCAGGCGATGTAAGCGGTGGCACGGGAGTTTCGCTCACCGGTTCACCGCGGAACGGCTGCGTCCCAGCAGCCACAATGCGCGATCGTCGCCCTGCGGTTCCCCGCACGTAGCCGCGGCCGCATTTTCCACGCTGAATACGTATGCCATCGCAGCATCCAGCCGATCCGGAAATCGCACCAGGTACCGCGGAGTCCAGTCTTTCTGCAGGGTCTTGCCTTGTTCGTAAAGCCGCTGCAAGTCTGTTTGCGGCGCAATCTCTTCCAGCGATTCGCCCGCTTGCCGCGCGCAGGCTTCCATGCGTGTTTGTGCCAACGCCAAAGCGTTCGCCGCTCGCTGCGCCCGGACCTCGGTGGAAAGCCCCTCCAGGAATGGATCCGCTGCGTGGATTTGCCTCGTCATGTCGTAGCGGGTCACAAGTTCTGGCTGTTGCCGCTCTTCGGCCGGCAGCCGGTCAAAATATTCCATCGCCGTGATGTACTGTCCCAGCTCGAAGGCCGACTCCGCCACGCCCGCTAGCGATTCCTCATCATTCCGATCCGCAGCCAGTACGGCGCGGTACAAGTCCAGCGCGCGCGTCCATTGTTGTGTGCGCAGAAGCATCTGGCCCACGATTTTCAGCCGCGGCAAATCGCCGGTCGGGGTGTTTTCCTCTAGCGCAATCACTTCCGGCGCCGCCTGCTTCACCGCGCCGCGGCCCAGCAGAAATTCACAAAGCTCCCGCCGCACCTGCCAGCGCATGGCGATCGGATCGTTGCCCCACTCGCCGTAAATCGCGCCCTGGTAATAGCGCATGGCGACCGCCATCGAATTGCGGTGCGCAGCGATGCGCGCCAGTTCCAAATTTATCTCTCCGCTGCCCGGAGATTCAGAAAGCAGATTCAGCAGGTACGACCGGGCTTCGTCGTCGCGTCCCGCGGCTGCCAGCGCCCTCGCCAGATGAAATTGAAAAATCGAGTTGTCCGGATTGTAGGCCAGAGCGTTACGGTAGTCTGTCAACGTCGCACTGATCCGCCTGGCGTTCTCATCCGCTACGCCTTGCGCATACATCGCGTCCGCCATCATATGGACCTTCTTGTGATACAGCCGCGAAAGCAGCGCCGTGAGCGCCAGCAACACCAGCAACGCGAGCACGCACAACAGCATCACCACCTCGCGTGAAAAAACGCGCGGCGACTCTTTGCTCACCAAGCTGGGGCTTGTCGCGCTCATCTCGAATGGTTCAACCGAAGAATATTCTAAACGCTTTTCGCACGGAAAGGGTTGCGAGCTGAAAAAATCAGGGAGCCTTGCGAGGCGCGGATCGCACAAATGCGCGGATGTTTCGCACGTACAGGTGCAATTCGTCCGCTACGTCTGGTCAATCAGCCGGTGATGGATGGCGTACAGCGCAAGCTCGAGACGGTCGGAAACGCCCAATTTATCGAAAATATTATGCAGATGATTTTTTACCGTCTGTTCGCTGATAAAAAGCTTTTCGCCGATCTCCCGATTCCGAAATCCCTGCGCTACCAGCTGCACGATTTCCTTCTCGCGGTCGCTCAACAGCGGCTTTTCCCGTCGTTGTCCCGATTCCGCGGATTTCTTGAATGCATCAATCACTTCCGCCGTCATCCGATTGTCCAGCCAGATTTCACCGTCGGACACCTTGCGGATGCTTTTCACCAGCAGATCGCTCGCCGATTGCTTCAGCACTACGCCCCGCGCTCCCAGGCGCATCGCCCGTACCACGTCGCGATCATCTTCCGCAGCCGTCAGCACAATCACTCGCGTCGGCAGCGAATCGAAATTCACCTCTTCGAGCACGCCCAGGCCATCCTTCTCCGGCATGCGCAGGTCCAGCAGCAGGATGTCCGGCTTCAATTTGGTCAGCATTTTCACGCATTCCACGCCATTGGACGCCTCGCCCACGATCTGAATCTCGTCGGCAGCCTCCAATAACTTGCGCAAGCCATCACGGAAAATGGCATGGTCGTCCGCGACCAGGATGCGAATCACCTGTTTTGCTTTCGTCATCTCGTTTTAATTCAGTGGGATTTCTACCGTCAGACGCGCCCCGTGCCCGGGATTCGACTCCACCGTCAGCGTCCCCCCCACGCCCCGTGTTCTTTCCTTGATCGAAATTGGCCCGAGTCGCAACCGATCCAGCTCTTCGCTGCTGTACCGGCCGGAAAAGCTGAATCCCCGCCCATTATCATCCACCACGAGAGAGACTTTCGCCTCATCTTGCCCTAGTTTTACCACGACGTGACTCGCCTTCGCATGCTTTTTTATGTTGTTCAGTGACTCACGATATATCTGGAACAGCTCCCTGCAAATTCGGTCCGGCAGCCGCAAATTCCGATCCTCGATAAATAAATCCACCGCCAGCGCCGCTTCATTGCGGAAACGCTCCGCGAAACCGAGCATCAGCTCCCGCATGTCCGCGCTCTCCACCCGCAGCGGCCGCAGGTCTGTAACCATCCTACGCAATTCCGCGCTTTCCTGTTGCACGGTTTTTTGCAATGTTTCCAACTCTTTGCCCGCCTGCTCCGGCGTCCAGGGGAACTTATGGCGCAGCACATCCAGCTGAATATTTAGGCTGAGCAGTGTTTGCAGGATCCCGTCGTGCAGATCGCGCGAAATTCGGCTGCGCTCCGATTCTACCGCGCGTGCTCGTAAGTGCCTCATTAAGAAGACGTTCTCCAGCGGCGGCCCCACGTGCCGCACGATCCGCTCCAGCCAGCGCAGCTCGCCCCGCGAGAATCGTCTATGTGGCCCGCCGTTCGCACCATTCAGCCCGGCAATCACATTCGCTCCGCTCGGCGCGCTTCCCCCTTTCGGATTCACCAGCAGCACGCGTCCGGTGGGCCTTCCTCCCGCCTCAATCGTCACCGCGAGCAGCGTGCGCGCTCCAAATTCCTCTCGCGTCGAATTCGGCGGCGCGGGAAGTTTGCGAAATATTTGCCCACTGCGCCGGTCCCATCCAAATCCGGCTCCAGCGCCATCATTGAACTCCCAGCACAACGAAGTTTCGAACGCATCGGTCAAAAATGTGTCGGACCGCGAAAGCGGCAGCGTTTCCGGGCCGCCCAATTCCCGATCGTTCGGATGAATCTTCCAGACGAACAGCCGCTCCAGCTCTTCATCACGAATCGCCAAGCAAGCCTGCTCGCATTCGAACGCCAGCGCAATTTCGCCCAGAGCCTGGCGTACCGATTCCGTCAGTCCCCGGTCAAACTGCAGCAGCCGCGAAACTTTTTCCAGGAATTGTTGCCTCTCGAGGTGCTCGCGTTCCCGCGCTCCCAGAAATCCCATCCCCAGCCCCGAAATCACCGTGCCCAGCCCGATTGTCAGCCAATGCCAAGCGCCGCTCCACCCCGACAATTCCATCATCGCCACGCGAAAGATGATTCCCGCAGTCGCCACAGTCACCAGCGCCAGCATCAAGCGAGTATTCCCCTGTGTCGCCAGCGCAAAAACCACAAATAGAAACAGAAACCACCACGCGGAAACCGACGGCGTCAGAAAAAGAAACACGGCGAGAGCCACAAAGTCAGCCACCAGCGGAATCGTGAAGCTCGTCTCGCTCGACATCCGCTCATACAAAAGCACCGCCAGCGCCAGCAGCAAATACACCGCCAGAAATATCGCCGCGGCCGTGCGCGACCCCGCCACCGACATCTCGATCAAATCGACCAGTGCCAGGGCCACAAAAATGGCTCGAGCCAGGGTAACCTGGCGGTCCAGATACAATCGTTCGGCGGTATCAAGAGCCATCGTGGTGGGCAACTTCCTATCAAAGTCTAGCAAGCCCCACACGCCGCGCAACCGCCTGTCCTCTTCTGGTTATCGCCCGGCACGAACGCCGCGCCGCGCCCTGCGGCTCCGTCCTCGGCCAACCCGAATCCAAGTCAAAATCACCACAGATGAACATAGATAAACGGAGATAAAGTCAAAAGCCAAAATACAACGTAAGACGAAGCTCACCACTGTGGACATCCAGGCTCAAGGTTTTCTCCTCGCCCGCGTCTCTCTGTGCCGCCGTGGCAAATCCTCTGCCGTTGCCTTTCTCGGTGCCCTCTTCGTTATATCTTTCCACCGTGCTCTTCGCTCGCCTTCATCAATGCCGTTATCAGTGTTTATCTGCGTTCATCAGTGGTGAATTTGACATTCGATTTTGACTTTCAACTTCCGCCCGGCACTTCCCGCCCGAAGTTATCCACAGCCGAGTACCATAGGCAAGAGTTGACACCAGGTGCATAATCTTCCGCAGCACCACCAGGGCGAGCGGGGGACGAGCGGATTGGCGCAGCGATATACGCGTAACGAAGTTGGGCGCATCCTGGGTCTCGAGCCGAATCGTCTTCGCTACTGGGAACGTTTGCGACTGGTGCGTCCCGAAGCCCGCTGGGGCGAACGATTCTACAGTTTTGGCGACCTCGTCGCCCTGCGCTCCATCCAACGAATCACCCAAAATCGCGTCCCCGCCAAACGTGTTCGCCGTGCCGTTGCCCTGATGGAATCGCAATTTGGCGCCGCGCCCCTGCCCATCCAGGAACTTCGCCTCGTAGATTTCGGCCGCGAAGTTCACGTCGTCCCTCCCGGCTCCGAACGCCCCTTCAATCCGTTTCTGCGTCAGTGGGCTTTTCCGTTTGACTTGACCCCCCAGCCCGCGAAGTTGCGCGCCATGGTCGGCCCCACTCCCGAAGATTTCTTCCAATCCGCGCTCGATTGCGAATCGCGCGCCGAAACTCTTCCGCAAGCGATCGAAAATTATCAGCGCGTCGTGGACCTCGCGCCCAACTGGATCGAGGCGCACATCAATCTCGGCGTCGCCTACTACCAGCTGGGCCAGCTGAGCGACGCGCGCAACTGCTTCCTCGCCGCCGTGCAGATTGACCCCCTCAGCGGCATCTCGCGGTACAACTTGGGCTGCACTCTGGAAGAACTCGGCGAGCTCGACGAAGCTATAGACCATCTGCGCCGCGCCGCACGCGCCATGCCTGCCCACGCCGATGTTCATTTCAATCTCGCGCTGGCCTACGAAAAACGCGGCGAACGTAAAGCAGCCCACGAACAATGGGCGCTCTATCTGCGCTACGCCCCCAACGGCGCCTGGGCCGACCAAGCGCGCGAACGCCTGCAACAATCCTCCGGCAAGCGCAAACGCAATCCGCCAATTCCCTTCCGCCGGCCCAGCTGAATGTGCCCGCGCGATTGAAAGGACTTCTGATGCCGAGGCGATGCCTGTTTTGTGCCGCCGCGGTTCTCCTGGTGCTTATGATTTCGCAACGTTCCAACTCGCAGCAGCAGGGCCAAGCGTCCGATGACTCTCGCGCTGCGGCATCCATGAGGTTCGCAGACCTAAGCGACCAATTCATGAAAGATTCGCTCGCGCTTTCTCCCTCCAGCGCTTCGGCGGCGGGTTATCACACGCACCTGGATGCCAAGACCGGCAAAACCATCGTGTTGGATGCCGAGCTCGACGATCTCAGCCTCGAATCCATCGCTAAGCAGCGCGCTTTCTATGCCAACTGGCGCGAACGATTCCACAACGAGACGCCTCCATCATCATTGGATCCAGAAGACGCCGCCGATTGGCAACTGATAGACGATCAAATCGGCCTCAACCTCCTCGAATTCGATCGCATCCAAGGCTACAAACACAATCCCACGGTCGTTGTGGAACTGATCGGCAACGCCCTGTTCCTGCCGTTGACCCAGAGTTACGCGCCACACGACGTCCGCGTCGGTGACGTCCTCTCACGCGTCAGCCAAGTTCCACGCCTCCTGGCGCAGGTGCAGCCGTACCTGTCAGACTCCGATCCTGTGTGGATCTCCACTGCCGTCGAAGAGAACGCCGGCAACATTGACCTCATCGAACATGCGCTCGCAGCCGAAATCCCCGCCGACTCGCCACAGAAAGCCAAATACGACGCCGTCGCCCCGCCCGCCCTAAAAGCCTTGAATGACTTTTCCCAGTGGATGCAGAACTCGCTCGCGAAACAGCCTTCGAATTTCACCTGGCGCCTCGGGAAAGAGCTCTACGACCAGAAATTCTCGCTGGTGATGGAAACTTCGGTCACGCCGGAAGAAGTACTAGCCAGCGCCGAGCAGGACATGAAATCCGTGCGCGCCGAAATGCTGCAAATCGCGATTCCCCTTCACGCTCAAATGTATCCGGACCATACCGATCACTCGAGTCTCGGCGAACATGACCGGCAAAATCTCATCATTGGTGAAGTGCTGTTCAAAATATCGGACCAGCATCCCAGCCCGGATCAATTGCAACCCACCATCGAAGCCGACCTCGTCGGCATCACTAAATTCATTCGCGAGAAGCAAATCGTCTCGCTCAGCTCGCGCGACAATCTGAAAGTGATTCCCACTCCGCCGTTCGAGCGCGGCATCTATTCCGTCGCAGGCTTCCACAGCGCGCCGCCCCTCGAACCGAAAGCTGAAGCGCAATACTGGGTCACGCCCATTGACCCGCAAATGCCCGCCGCCAAAGTCGAATCGAAGCTGCGTGAATACAACGATTTCACTCTGCAATGGCTGAGCGTTCACGAAGCGCTTCCCGGCCATTACATCCAGTTCGAGCACCTCAACAATATTCAGCCGGAGCGCCGCCGCCTGCTGCGCTCGCTCTACGCCAATGGCGCTTACATCGAAGGCTGGGCCGAATACATCGCGCAAGTAATGATGGACGAAGGCTTCCTCGACAACGATCCGCGCTTCCGCATGGTGATGCGCAAAATCCGCCTGCGCGTGATTTCCAACGCGATTCTCGATATCAAAATGCACACCATGAACATGACCGACCAGGAAGCGCTGAATCTGATGACCAAGGAATCGTTTCAAACCCAGGCCGAAGCGGAAGGAAAGTTACTGCGCGTCAAGTTAAGCTCCACACAGCTGCCCACCTACTACGTCGGCATTCGCGAATGGTTCGCCCTGCGCCAAAAATATCAAGCCGCAGCCGGCAAAAATTTCAACCTGCTAAAATTTCACGACCTAGTCCTGGACGAAGGCCCCCTGCCAGTCCCAGTGGTTGAAAAACTGGTCCTGCCGTCAGCCAAACGGTGATCTGCCGCCCGGTTCAAAGCCAAAAGCATCAGAGCTTTATACTTTCAACTGTGAACTCTTAACTGCTCTTCAGAACGAAAATCCCGCCTGCAAATAAATCTGCCGGTTCGCCGCGTTCGACGAAAATGGTCCTCCTGCCAACTCGTTCGAAACCCCGAAAAATGCTGTATTGTAAGACGCAGGCCCGTTCGCAACCGCCGGCGGGTTCAGGACCGCGCTCGGATTCGCCAGGTTCACATTGTTGAACACGTTGCGCGCGTTGACACTCAGTGTGATGCTGTACCGCTTCGTCGCGGTATTGCCGCCGAATCCTCCCCCGCCGCCGCCAAAAGGATTCGAGCCGCCTCCGCGCCCTCCGCCGCCGTGACCACCTCCACCCCCGCCTCCTCCAGCGCCCGCGCCGCCCTTATTTTCCGGCCCAAAGTTGAACGTCTTTGCCAACCGCACATTGAGCGTGAAACGGTTCGGCCCGGTAAACGCGTTCACCGGAATCGGCGTGGCATTCACACCCGGCAACGTATTAAACGTGCCGAATCCCGGAATCGTCAACTCGGCGGGATTCCCGGAGTTTACAGTCCCGAACGATGGCCGCTGATTCAATTGCGAGCTTCCAATCAAATCCTGGCTCAAAGTCACGTTGTACGGCAACCCGGAACTGGCAATCAGGAACGGGCTGAAGCGGAGTCCCCACTTCAGCGCGATGGAGCCGCCCAGAAAAAAACGATTGCGAATGTCGAACGATGCGCGGCCGTAGTCCTGCATAATGTTCAGAGGGTTCGAAGGAAAACTGTTCGCGCCCGAAGTGTCGCTGTTCGCATAATTCAGCACGTAGTAAGCGAACAACGTCAGCTTCTGCCCCGCCTGTATCCGGCTCTGCACGAACAACTGATTCTGCCGGAAGATCGCCCCCGATTCGTACTCGTAGATATTTCTGAACTGGGAATTGCGCATCGCGGCGGCCGGATCCAAATAATAAGGATAGATGGAGGAAAGATTAGTCGGCGCGTTGATATTGTTCGTCAGCAATTGGTCGTTGCCGACGGAATTCAAATACGAAACGCTCAGATTCGCAAGCTTAGTCAGTTGCCGTTCCAGACTCACCGCCGTCTGCGCCACGTAAGGCGCGTGCAAATTCTGATTGGTCTGATAAAAAGTCAGCAATTGCGTCGGACTGGGCGTCAGCAGCGGCGGCGGCGCGGGATTAGGATTGAAAAAATCCGGGCTGGGGATCACGTATCCGGCCAGCGACGTGCCGTTCAGGCGGTCCTCTTCCAGCACGTAGGGCAACGTAAAGCGATCGTAGAAAACTCCGAACCCAGCGCGCAGGATCGTCTTAGGCGCGGTCTTTCCTCCGCCTCCAATTCCCCACGCAAATCCCAGCCGGGGCGCCCAATCGGCATGATTGCTGATATTGTTCTGCGACTCAAACCGCAATCCGTAACTCAGCGTGATGTTCGGCCGTATGCGCCAGTCATCCTCCACATACAATCCCACGTCCACCTGCGAGACGTGTACAAACGGATTCGCCGGGAGCGTTGTATTCGCCGGGTTCGCCGTAACCGTGAATTGGTTCGCCGAGGGCACACCCTGCAACGTATCCACGTACGCAGTAACCGACGGAAATATATATGTCCCGTTGAATCCGCCGCTCGAACTGTTGGAATCCGTCGAACCGCGCAACCGAACTCCGAATTTCAAGAAATGCTTCGTGAACTGCACCGAAGTGTAGTTCTGGAATTCATAATTGTTGGTCGTGTCGTTGATCAGCCCGCCGCTGTACCCGCCGCCATTGAACGCCAATGGCACTATGATCGACGGCGCGGTGCTGTCGGGCGTCTGATTGCTCTGCTCGCGCAGATACTGAAAGCGCGTTTCGTTCACTACCTTCGTGCCGAAGATCTGTGTGTCGCCGACTTGCAGCGTCTGCTCGGTGCTCAGCGAATTGTAGCCCTCTGACGGCAAGACGAATCCGTTGACGCCCTCATTGATCTCGTTATCCCGGTAATATTGATAGCGTACTGTCAGCGTATTGTTCTTCGTCAGGGCATAATCCAGCCGCGGACCGATGTTATAGCGCGTCTTCGGATTGGGCACCGCCGCGCTATACGGCGTCACCACAAACGTCGTCGGGTTCACTTGCAGCGCGTTCACGATCCCCAGGTCGTTAATATCGCGAATATCCTCCGTGAAAAAAAACGAAGCCTTCTTGCTCAGCGGCCCGCCGATGTTTCCGCTGTATTGCACGGAATAGTAGCCGGGATATGGCGTGCCCGACGCTTCCGACGAGTTGAAAAACGGGTTTTTTGTGTTGAACGCCGAATCATTCCCGTTCACCGAAAACCCGCCGTGCCATTTGTCCGTGCCGGGCTTGGTGAAAATCTCAATGCGCCCGTAGCCCACCTTGTCGTACTGCGCGGAGAAAGGATTTTGATTGATGCGGATTTCGCGAATCGCGGATTTCGGCGGTAGTTGCCCCGCCGTGAAGCCGTCGATATAGAATTGCCCGCCGTTCGGCCCCGCCGAAGGCCCCGCCAGCGCCGTCAAGTCCGTCTGCAGCTCGTCGGGATCGTCCGGCAACGCATCAAGCGCCGCGCCGTTGATCACAATCGCGCCGGCATTATTCGTCGGGCTCACGTCCACCGCCGAGGACTGATCTGTCACCGTTACTTGCTGCTGTTCCTCTTCGATCGTCAGCGCGATGGTCAGCTGCTGCACCTGGCCCGCTGCCACCTGCACCGCGTCGTTTTTGTACAACGCGAAACCTTTGGCAATCACTTCTACCGTATATTTCCCCGGCGCCACGCCCTTTAGCTCAAAAACTCCATCGCGGTTCGTCGTCGCGGCCAGGCTCGTTCCATCTGCCGCCGTCGCAATTATGGACGCGCCCACCACAGCCGCAGCCGATGGATCCGTCACCTGCCCGCGAATTGTTCCGGCGCCGGTCTGCGCGGCGGTCGGCGCGGGAGTTTGTGCGAATGTAGCGTTCGAGCAGAAAAATACCGCAACGATTATCACTGCAATAAACTGTGAAAATAAAAAGACCCGGGCTTTCATTCCGTCTCCTGGAAGGCTAAGAACCGGTGAGCTGATTATGATTTATTGATTTCCGCCTGAGGCGTCACCTGTTGGCGCTCCGCCACCGAGGCTCCACGGCGAAAGCGTCATCGCTTGTGCTGCGTTGCCGGCAGGCGCTGCAGCCAGGATCGCTTCCACGCCTCCCAGCATCGTGATGGCGGTAACGCCGCCCGCATCGGTGCCCTGCGTGGACACCACCATAACGGCGTCGCCCTTCTGAAAATCCGCTAGCGTGCTCGCCGGGAGTCGGTTCACAATTTGTTGGAAGTCGCCGCGCCCGCCGCTTCCCGCTCCATTCCCCGCCGCGCCCGCCCCTCCTGCTCCAGCGCCCCCCGAACGCTGCCCGCCGTTCGGCGCTCCTCCGCCAGCGCTAGCCGCGCCACCCTGTCCAGATGCACCGCCTGGACCCGCCGAGCCAGCCGCTGCACCCGCTCCAGCGCCCTTCAGCCGGAACGCAATCATCTGCGCCATCTGCGCCGGAATCTTGCGCAGCTGCGTTTGCGGCGTGATCTTCACTACCACCGGCTTCTTGCTGATCAAGTCCGTCAGACTAATCGTCTGTGCACTCGCATCAATCGCAGTGATAATTCCAGCTAGGTTCCGGAAAGTTCCGGAAACTATTTCGTCCGCCGCAAATTCGCTGCCATCCGCGCTCTTCGTTCCGCGCGCACGCACTTGATCTCCCGGCTTGATCTGGTCCAGCGGCGCGGGCTTCGCATCATCGAATTGCACCGAATCCGGAGCGTAGCGGCGCAGCACCGTATTCTTCGTCGTATGAATCGCCACGGTTTTCGCGGTCGCTCCAGTCCCTGTGGAAATTGTGATCGTGCCCGTGACGGCATCCACCGCGCTGACCAGCCCGCCGATGCCGCGCTTTTGCCAATCGTCGCGATCTTGCGCCTTCTTCGCTTCCAGGTCCTTGCTCTTCATGGCGATGATTCCCACCGCCATCATCGTCTTCGCATCGTCCGACGCTCTTCCGCGCACCAGAATCCGATCGCCCACTTGCAAATCCGTCAGCGCAATCGGCGTCGCCGACTTTAGGTCCTTTTCTCCGGGCGCCACCTGCACAATTTTTGCGTTGCTCGCGACGGTTACGTTCACGTCGCTACCGCCATCCGCAGCCAGAACCAGCGCATTGCCATTAATGGATTTCAGCGCGCCCACTTTCTGTGTGAGCGTCGTCCGCTGCGCCGGCGCTTGTTGTCCCGCCGCACTCGCCGTCGAAGCATTTCCCACCGGCCAATCCGCGCGCACGTTCGCGCCGCACGGAACTACGAGAAGCGTCGCTCCTGCCAGCACGATCAGCGCGGTTTTCGCGCGCCCCGGCAATCCTCTCGTGGTCGATCTCTTCAAGGCTTTGACGGTCGTCCACCTCTTCAAACTCATCAAACGCTCCCCGGAATTTGCCGCCGAGTTTGGATCAACTCCAAAATTGCAGTACTCGGGCCAATCTCATCCATCTTATCGGCATTCCAACCGGCACGTATCCCTCCGCTTTTTAGACGTATCCGCACCTGGGAAACGTTTCCTCATTCTTGCAGAATATTCCGAGCGCCCAATCCCACAACCTCCATTCCCGAATCGGACCCAACCGATCTCTCCGAACGCACGGTTGCCGTTGCAGCAGTCTTAAGATGGTGTAAACTAAGCAAGCACTCAGCGGTGAGCGTAGCTCAGCTGGTAGAGCATCGGTCTGTGGCACCGAGGGTCGCGGGTTCAAACCCCGTCGCTCACCCCAACCTTTTCAGCGAGTTAGCGCGGTAGCCATCTCTACTTGACGCCCGATAACGCCCGATCCCGAAATTTCCCCGATTGCCTTTTTCGATTTTACGGGCTTCGCAGCTAGCGTTTTCGGAATCTTGAAACCCGTCCCCAGGCTACGCGCTGCGTCTTTCCGGAACACAACATCGTCGCGGACTCTATCGTAGTGGTCTGACATATCCTTGGCGGCGTGACCGAGCCAGAATTTCAGAAGGCCGTCGGGACATATCGAGTTGCGAAGATGTGTATTCCGAAATCGCCGATAGCTGTGGAAGCCTCGCGTGGAGATCTCGAGCTTGGCGAGAATCGGGTGAAATTCCCGCTTGAGCAAGTTCGTTTGGGAAAGCGGTTTTCCGTTGCTTGTCTGGAAAATAAAACCAGACGAACGGTTCCCGATGAACTGTCGCAGCAGGTCAGCAACATCCGGATGCAAGTCAATCGTGCGCCTTGCATTCGGAGTCTTTGGGTCCTGCACCTTGCCTCCCCAAATGTCTTGTTCCACTTTTACGGACGAGCCATCGAAGTGACGGACTTCTAAGCCGAGAAGTTCTCCGGCCCTTAGCCCGCTCGCCGCGAACAAAATGCAAGCCATCTGGATTCTGCCCGTTGCGGCCGCCACGATTTGCGACACCTGCTCGCCCGTGAGCGAAGGCTTGTTGACTTTTGCCTGGTCCACTTCCGGCAGGTCGATGAACTCATGGTTCCATTTCGTTGGGTAAAGCTGGTCGCCGTTTTCGTCCACGGAGCTGGCTTTCACCAACTTTACAACCTGAGCGATGTTTCTAACGGTCTGCGGAGCTAGTCTTTTGCGGATTAGTCCCTCGACCAAGATTTTCATCGCTCGATTGTCGACCGACGACAACGGTGTGCCTCCGAGACCTGGCAGCACGTGGTTGTCGAGAATGGATTTCCAGTTGCACAGCGTGGATGGTTTAATCGGTTTCCGCTTCCGCGTCCGACACTTCTCGACCCACAAGGTTGCGAACTCGCGGAAGGTTGATGTGGTTCTGGGACGGATTGTCAGGCTGTTTACGGATGCCAGGGTGTTTTCCATCGCACGCATGGCTAGTCGCTTGGTCGGAAGTTCTGCTAGAGTGCCAAGAAACCGCTGCACACGACTTCGGCTTCTCTCGCCATTCTCAAAGACATCTTCGTAATACCTGACGCTCCACATATTTTTCAGCAATAGCAGTTGCCCTTTCTGAAACCGTCGTCTGGCCAATGTGTTTTCCTCCGTTGGCCCGGAGACGGCGCGCGGCGGAAGCGTACCTGGATTCTTGTTTCCGACGGTAGACGTATTTTCATTAAATGCAGGCGCAAGGTCAGACATGGCCGGGGCAGCGTTCTGGGACCGGGTCAGTAGACCATCAAACGATTCCGAATTGGCCGAACCTGACGACATTTTTCTCCGTGCCCACTAGAAGTTCCCATTTGCGACAAACCGCGAGCTGTCCAACGCTACGGATATTGGAAACTCGCACCTACTTGTCGCATTTGGCAATCGGACGCGCACAGAAAAGCGCCATCGACATCCGCTCGCCTTGGAAAGGCAAATTTCCATGTAGCTCTTCGGCATCGAACAGAAGCAAATCACCGGGCTTGTAGGGAATCGCAACACGCCAGCGCAAGAGGATCAGTTCGCCGCCCGAAAACATCCCAAGTGGCGTAATCGCAGTCATCGTTCCTTTCACATTTCCGTCTCGGTGGTAAGCACTTCGGAAATTCTTGGACGCATAAACAGTCGTGAAACTCGTCCCCCAAAGCCTCCAGGGAACCCTCGCTACGGAAGCGCGCTGCTTCGCGTAAGGAATCGGCAGTTGTTCCGCATACAAGCCGTCTGCTAATTCGATTAATGCTCGATTGCCTTCCAACATTTCGGGGCGCTTTCGCGTCAACATTGTCAAGTGACCGGGCCGGTCCCAGCCAAGAATGCCCTGTCTCGCTGGGCTGACGTCCAGGACTAGCTTGTTTACTCCCCGGCGTGGCGAAACAACTCCGTTTGTATTCACGGATCGGGCGAGCGACAGAGTGCCCATCGCGCTTGCTCGATTACTGATAAGACCGTTAACTGTCTTCAGAAGCTTATAACTGCGGAGGTAAAGCTCAGGCGGTATGACGTTACGAAGCAAAACAGCCGTAATGGTTCCATCGGGAGCGATGACCTTGCAGTCCTCGGCGAGTACGCAGTTGGCGTTCTCAGGGTGCGGGAATTGCGCCTTTAGTTCTGCCGCGGCTTCCTTAAAATCGTGTTTAAGCCAGAGCGTTTGCATGTTCGTCCTGCCTCCCTGTTTCCGCTGCCTTGAGTGAATCTGCGTTGACAACGCCAAACTTGACGTGGAGACGCTCCAGCACGCTGACCAGCTCCCTTTCGGCACTAGGACGATGGGGTGATGCCCAAAGTCGGATCGTGGCGTCGCGCTTGTCCGGACTTAGGTGGATAGCGAGTCTGTAGACCTGTTCCTGTTTCGGCACATCGCCGACTGCCACTTGCGCTCTTTCCGTCGCCTTGCGCATGCTCACGGCGTGCTGATCCATGCCCGGCTTCAAAATCGACAGACTGTCGGAGTCTGCGTTAGCTTGGGCCGCGAGCTTCATGTATCTCTCCGCGCTGCGGAACGAGACGGCGGAATCCCCGAAAGTTTTCTCGTAGTAACGTTCCCACTCCCCGTGTTTCAGTGTAGCTTTCAGTCGATTGAAGATCTTCCCTAGTTCGAGCCGCGTTTTGCGAAACGATGCGATAGCCCGGAGCGCCTGCGTCTCCAGCTCGGCTCGCTCTTCAAGGAATTTGTCATGTTCGCTTTCTGCGACCCTGCCAGGGAAGCGGTACACCTCCCTCACTGTTTGTGCTGCCGCCGTCGGCTTCGCAATCTTATGTTTCACGTCTCCATGCTCCTTGGATGGCTACTCATCGGGCCAAAGTAAGGATCTACGCGCTCTACCGTCTTTTTACCCACGCAACGCCGACACGCCGCCAACGGCCCTTGTTGCGTCTGAGCGCGAGCGTCGTGCCAGTGAATTTTCGAAGCCGAACCGATCTCCGCATACTTTCGAGGATCGCAAACGGAGTGGTGATTCCAGACGCACTAAATGTGGGATTACTTGCGGCGGGTTGGTCATATCCGAGATAACTGTTTTTCGATGGTCTGATACTGACGAGCGAGGCGCATTCCCAGAAGGGCAATTGTTAGCTGACGGGGATTCCAGCTCCTTGGGTCATGCAATTGTGGTCTGCCGTGTCGTTTGGTAATTATTTGATCGAATGCCTCGCCACTGAAGATGGCACCGTACCCGGGCAGATTCTGAATAGAATCGCGCACCGTTCCCCATATAGCTTTCCTTATCTCGATCTCAGTTGGTCTGTTCAGTGACGAGGTAGCATTTTGTGCTGCTCGGTGAACGGCATCGCACAGGGAAAAGATTTCATCGAACTGCCTTTCCAGACACTCGCCCTCTGTTCTTGGGGATGGACGGCGTCCACGACGAGGGTCGGACTTAGTCGCTGATTCAAGGTCGCGTTTAAACTTTCTCAGCCACTGTTCGACTCTGGGATCACGATGGTTGCCTCCATAGAAGCGAGCATCGGTGATCTTCAATCTAAGCTCGATGCGCCAAATCGTGCTTACCAGGCGTACTTAGGCGCCCTGGCGGAGTGGCAGGTCAAACGGGATTCAATTGAAGGGACTGAGGACGATCCTGAATCTCTAAACGGCCTCAAGGCCCGCTTGGCCGGTTTAGACCAGCTTCCAAGCAAGATCGCCAAGACCAGGGACGACCAAGCGGAGCTAGCGCTCCAGATTCACAGCGAGAAACTCTCCCAAGCGGCTGTCTACCGCGAACTCTACGGTCCCGTGCAGGATTTCATTAATTCCCATCCACTGGCAAGGAACAAACTCAGCCTGGAATTCCGCGCGGAATTGACAAATGAGGATTTTGCTACCCGTTTTCTAGAGTTGCTCGCACTCAACCGGAAGGGAAGCTTCATGGGTATCGACGAGGGGCGAGCCAAGGTCGCGGTGCTGACGCAGCCAGTTGATTGGGAGAGCCGAGACGCGGTCCGGCGATTCGTCACGGCCGTGGATACCGCACTTCACGTCGATAAGCGGCCCGGACAAGGGGGCGAGGTGCTACTCAAAGACCAACTCCCGAAGGGGAGGAAACCGGAGGAAGTCTTGAACCTCCTCTACGGTCTGGAGTATATCCGCCCCCGCTACGTCCTACGCTGGGAGGGCAAGGAGCTCGCGATGCTTTCGCCAGGCGAGCGAGGCACGCTCCTCCTCGTCTTTTATTTGCTGATCGAAAAAGGCGACATGCCTCTCATTATCGACCAGCCTGAGGGAAACCTAGACAACCTTACAGTGGCCAAGGTGCTTATAGAATGTATCAAAGAGACGCAGAAACGACGACAGGTCCTCATCGTAACTCACAATCCCTAACCTTGCGGTTGTATGCGACGCCGATCAGGTAATCTACGCGAGCATGGACAAGGCGAATGGCAACGCAATCACTTATGAAACCGGGGCGCTAGAAAACCCGGCCATCGGCCGGTACGTCACGGACGTTCTGGAAGGTACACGCTGGGCGTTCGGCGTCCGCGACGCGAAGTACAGAGTTACAGAAGAATGAGGCGAGGCATATTCCCTGACGCGCGCCATTTGCTCACGAGGAAGAGTTTCGCCAACTAGGTCCCGTTTCGGGTTCCATCCGGCCTAGGCGTTAAAAAAACTACACTTTTTCAACCGCTTTTCTTGGCGCAGAGAACCCAATAAAATCAAGGGAATCGGAAGTCAGGATAGTGCGGGTATTTTTAACCGCCTAATTCGCACGCTAACTGGATCGTCTCGTCCCTCGCTATTTGGCCTTCTGGCGGGCCAATTTGTCTTGATCTGTCAGTCATAGCTTTAACCAGTTCTGTAAGCGGTCTTGCTCGCCAGCGCCTACCTCCACACGATCGCCGTATTTTATCGGGAGGAGTTTCGGGCGCGCCCATTTGCGGGTGTCGATTTGCAGGCGAGCTCGGTCGGTCATAACAGCGATGCGTCTTTCTGTCCTCCCACTGCGATCTATTTTCGTGCCGTGCCCATCTGTACCCTGTCCGAGATTTCGATCAGCTCGTCAAACCGCGCTCGCGCCTAGAATTCTCTCGCGCGCGCGTATCGCTTACGAAAGTCAGCATTCCCCACACCCGAGCGGTGCACGGTCGCAGTGGAATGGCCCTGGAAGGCTACCCCGCCAAAGGCCGCGCCGCTTATCGGGATTCCACTGAGCTCTGACAACATGAACGTTCCGGTACTTGCGAGGGACGGATGAGGTGACGTGCCGAAACCAGGTGGATTCGGTGTCGCCCGCCACGACAACGGTTTTACTACGGAAGGATTTCGGCACGGCATGGGTCGCAGAGATTAAGAAATTTGAGTTCCACCTTCCCTTCGTCAGCGAACTCCGCTGTTTTGGGTCGATAAAAGGAAGTCCCTTGCACGACTCCAGACGGTATTCGTTCGACACGAACGATGGATGTGTTATCTCGCGAAGGATCGATAAAGACTGGCGAGTTCGCGGTCACCATAGGTCCACAAGCAGATAGCACAGGATTTGTGCCTGCTATTTCTTGGCTCTCTCGTACATCTTCCTAAAGTCATGATTTTCCGAAGGCCTGCCATACACCGTCGTGGTGAGAGCGCACACCGCTAATGGCAAGGCTGCGTATGAACATTTCTCTCACGCGCTGTAAAGACGCCGACCTAGCATTCTCATTCTAATTGCAAGCGAGTGCGAGTTCGCGAAGCTGAAATAATCGTTGGAGTTGCCGAAGATACGTAAGCGTCTGTTTTGAACCGTCTGGACGAAGTGTGGGCGGATGAGTGATGGTGATCGTGGGCACTAGAGAAGTGCCCACGAGGGATAAGTGGACACTTCCGGTAAGCGACGGCGAAGTTGGACGGTCGAGGTCAAGCGCAGGATCGCAGAAGAGAGCTTCGAGGGAAACGCCTCAGTAGCGCAGCTGTCACAGAAGTATGCGGTGAACGCCAATCAGATTTTCCAGTGGCGGAAGAAGTATCGCGAAGGACGCCTGGAAAACAGCACCTCGATCAATCTGCTTCCGGTGACCGTCTCGAAGGAAGTGGCAGTAAGAGCAGCAAACCCTGGTAGCAGGTCTTGTCAGGCGACGGCCGGGACTCTGCAGATCGAACTTCCCAAAGGAACTCTGCGGATTGCGGGCCGCGTAGACCTGGTGGTTTTACGAACTGCGCTGGAGTGTTTGCTGGGATGATCGGGATGCCGGCAGGAACGCGCATCTGGATCGTCGCAGGAGTGACGGATCTCCGGCGTGGATTCACGGGCTTGAGCGGAATGGTCCAGACGGCGCTGGAGGAAAATCCTTTTTCCGGTCAGGTGTTCGTGTTTCGCGGCAAGCGCGGCGACTTGATCAAAGTTCTTTGGTGGAGTGGCGATGGGTTGTGCTTGTTCGCGAAAAGGCTGGAACGAGGAAGATTCATCTGGCCGCAAGCGGCGAACGGAACGGTGTCGCTGACGCAGGCACAGCTGTCGATGTTGCTGGAAGGAATCGACTGGCGGCGCCCGGTGCGGAGTTACGATCCGCAAATCGCAGTGTGAGTGCAAAATATTTTATTCTTTTCGGTGGAATTTTAATCAGGCTGTAAAACAACTGCAGTATATTCTGCTGCGATGAATCACGCGGCTGGCGTTCTCCCCAACCTCGAAGCACTCAATCCCAGTGAGCTGAAAGCTCTGATCGTCGAGCAGTACAAACAACTCACCACGCAGGAAGAAAGAATCCTTTCGCAGGGCGAGCAGCTGGTCTCGCGCGATGCGGAAATCGAACATCTCAAGCTGCTGCTGGCCAAGCTTCGTCGCATGTACTTCGGACGTTCATTGGAAAAGGTGCATCGCCAGATCGAGCAGCTGGAGCTGCGGCTGGGAGAACTGGAACAGAGCCGAGCGCTCGAAGCGGAATCGCCGAAGCCGAGCGCCGCGGAGACTGCCGTGGCCCGACCGGCGCGGCGACCGCTACCCGCGCATCTGCGGCGTGAAGTGCAAACCTACCTGCCGCAACAGAAAGCTTGCCCCGACTGTGGCGGAGAGCTGAAGCATCTGGGCGAAGATGTTTCGGAAATCCTGGAGTATGTGCCCGAGAGAATCAAAGTGATTCGTCAGGTTCGACCGAAGCTGGCCTGTGCCGGCTGCGACCGCATCGTACAAGCACCAGCGCCCAGCCGGCCGATCGAGCGGAGTATCGCAGGCCCGGGACTTCTGGCCCATGTGCTGGTCTCGAAGTATAGCGATCATCTTCCGCTGTATCGCCAATCGGAGATTTACGAGCGCGAAGGCGTGGAAATAGATCGCTCGACATTGGCCGAGTGGGTAGGCGGAACGAGCCGACTGCTCGCGCCCCTGGTGGAGGCGTTGCGCCGCCACGTTCTATCGGGACAGAAGCTGCACGCCGACGACACGCCGGTTCCGGTGCTCGCGCCCGGGTTGGGAAAGACCAAAACGGGACGGTTGTGGACGTATGTACGCGATGACCGGCCGGCAGCAGGTCTGGCGCCGCCGGCGGTATGGTTCTGCTACTCAGCCGATCGTAAAGGCGAGCATCCGAAGCAGCACTTGAGTTCGTTTACAGGGACGCTGCAGGCCGATGGTTACGCAGGGTTCGATCAGATCTACGAAACGGGGCGCATCAAGGAAGCAGCGTGCTGGGCGCACGTGCGCAGAAAGTTCTACGATCTGGTCGAGGCGCACAAATCGCAGACCGCAACCACGGCTCTGGAGCGAATCGCTGAGTTATACGCCGTCGAAAAGGAAATCCGCGGACGTCCCTGTGAAGAGCGGCGCGAGATCCGCAACCTGCGCAGCCGGCCATTGCTGGAATCGCTCAAGCAATGGCTGGAAGAAACGTTGGACAAGCTCTCGAGGAAATCAGATACAGCGATGGCGGTTCGCTACGCACTGGGGCGTTGGGAAGCGCTGGTGCGGTACTGTGACGATGGCGCGCTCGAGATCGACAACAACGCGGCCGAACGAGCCTTGCGTGTCGTGGCTCTGGGCAGAAAGAATTTCCTGTTTGCAGGTTCCGATGGTGGCGGCCAAAGCGCGGCAGCAATCTACAGCCTGATCGGAACAGCAAAACTAAACGGGCTTAACCCGGAAAGCTATCTGCGTAACGTCCTGTCCCGCATCGCTGACCACCCGATCAACCGCATCGAAGACTTGCTCCCTTGGAATCTTGCTTTAGAACTCGTCGAAAACTCCCCTGACGCTGCCTAACAAATACTGCTCTGCGTCAACACGGCCTCCGGACGACGCTTACGAAGATACAGTGGCAGATTTGGGTGCCTCCGGATTAGTCGCGCAATCAGACAAGTGGGTACTAACACTTCAAATGTCCGGTAAGAGCTGCCAGCTCAACCGGTGGATGCAACACCATCTAGTATAAAGCTGCTTTCAAAGGAGGTGTTTATGACCCAAGAGAAACGGTTTGGGCTTTCGCCTTGACGTCCTGCTGAGCAGCCGCGAATACATCGCGTGCGGACGTCGTGCCCGCTACGTGCTCCGTACCCGCGATTCCGAGGTCCATCCATCCCGCGTTCACGCCCTCAAACATTTCTTCGGCAGGTCCAGTGTGGCCCTTCGGGACGCCGAACTGCTCGAACGCTTCCGCCCACCCTGCACGCGGTACGGCAAAGGCTTTTACGTCGCGTTTTAGGACTTCACCCAATTGTTCCGCCACTTCATTCGCGCTTACCATCGACCCGAGCTCGATAACGCGATGACCTGACCACACCGGCCCGGTCAGAAGCTTTGCTGCCTCTGCGCCGATGTCGTTTGTCGCGACCATTGTTGATTTTCGATTTGTAGGATTGTAAAAGACCGGTAGTGTTCCGCCTTGGGCTGCCTGTAGGCCGTAAAGAAAGTTTTCGAAGAAGCCGCCTGCGCGCACAAATGCGACCGGAGATGGCAGGCTGCGAAAACGTTGCTCCAAAAGCGACAAGCCCGTGATCATCCCCAGCCCGCTTGTTCTATTCGCGCCCATCGACGAGAGCGCTACCACCCGCGGCGGCACTGCCTTGGTCAGCGCCTCCACATAGTTCGCAATCACGTCTTTTGCTTCTCTGTAATCAGGCGAGGGTGCCCATACAGCCGGCAACATAACAAACGCGCCCTCAACACCTTTGAGCGCCGCCGCTATGGCGATCGCATCGTTCCAGTCTCCAACCACCAACTCCACGCCTTGGTCTGCCCACTTCGCTGCTTTTTCGCGACTGCGTACAAGTGCTCGCACCTGCTTGCCTTGCTTCAGCAGATGCCGCGCGGAGGCGCCCCCAACTTTTCCAGTAATGCCCATGACTAGATACATGCTCGTTTCTCCTTTTTCGTGCTCGCGCAACTTGGTAACGACCCGTGATCCGATGAGTCCACTGCCGCCGATCGCTACGATTTTCATCATTGCCTACAAAGTTCGACCGAGGCTTTTAAGGTTTCGGCTGGGGAAGGTCTGGTGGGCCTGAGGAGAGCCCGGAGACGGGGTAAACCTAAGTTAAGCGAGCAATCGAATTTGGTCAGGGGCAGGTAGCTGGACGATACGCCGCCCCTCCTTCCTACGTACGCTCTTGCGTCGGCGAAGTCAATAGCGAGCCGGGCAGCTTTATCGTGCGAATTTGCGGGAAGGGAGGCACAAAGTTTGAAGCGTAAGATGGACGTTGTTCCGTTCAAACTCTCCCAACCGCTTTGGTTTGTTAGCTAACTCCCGATAAGTCGGGTGATCTCAACGGGTCGACGCAACACCAAGCTAGAAACGAGCTGGCGTTGAAAACAAAAGCCAAAATCGCTCGCTAAGACCAGACTAATCGAAACGCTTCCCTGGCTAGGTTTGACCGAGTACATCCAACAGACGGTCTCCCGCCCGAGACATTGTCGGATCAATGTACTGGATGGTGTTGCATCGACCGGTTGAAACTGCACGAACTCACCGTGAGTTACTAATTCTTTCGCTGCTGGACTCGGGCTGTTGAGGGGGGAACATGGCCCTTCAGCCGCATGTAAACGGCCAGGTTGCCGTAATGCTCGTTGTTGTGGGCGATGTTGTACATCAGCACGGCGCCCCGGACGGTTTTGGTCGACCCCGTGCCAACAACATGCGCAATCTGCATCGGCTGAACGAAGTTAGCGTCGGTGGTGGCTGCGTACACACGGTCGCAAAAGACGAGCGAATCCTTCAACGCCTTAACGAGTGCCGCCTTGTCAGTGATTTGCTGGTAGTCGGCGGTGGCTGGCGACATTTCGCCCGCAGCTTGCGAACAGAAGAAGAAGTTCGCATCGACCAAGTGACCGATAATCTGACCGAACGTCCGGACCTGCGGCGTCGGTCGATAGCCGTATTCATCCGCAGGCATGTTCTCGGCCGCTTCCGCTAGATTTCGGCGAATCATCGCGTGCATCGCCTTGGCACTACCCGCCAGCGAGGACGACAACTCATCGGGATAGCCAGCGTCCGTGGTTTGAGCGGAGGCCGCGGGCAAAATCACATACCCAAAGACAAAAGCCAACATAAGCAGACGCAGCATCGGGTCGTCTCCCTTCACCGTGCGAATGGTTTTGGCCGACGCGGCTCACTTATAAACTGCGACAACAGAGTGTTGTCAAGTCTAATCGCCAGACTTCTGATTAACGCACCATCTAACCGGAGTAGTGAAGCTCCACTTCAAATCGACGATAACGCGACCCGCGGGACAAGTGGAATCAACTTGTAAATCTGGCCCCCGCCTGCTGGGGCTGATTCAGGCTGATTTTCTTCTTTCTCGGCATTTTGAGCGGCATTGGTCATTGCTTCGACAGCTTGGGTGACCGCATCGTCTCACTCTTCCCAGCAGTTTTTGCTGTAAACATTCTGGGTCACGCCGACATCGACGTGACCCATGCTGTCCCTCCCCCATCCCCAGCACTGCGCCGTCGCGCAGCGTACAGCGGGAATGTGGAAGCTCCGAAAATGCCCGTTAACGCTGCAATCGGCCGGGTCCGAATCTCTGCAAAGAGTGATTGCAGGCATTCGCGGGCAAAACGGAATGCGGGTGTGTACGTGCGAAATCTGCCATCGAGGCGCCCTCCATGCGTCCCTTGACGGGGGTCAAAAGATAGGCGTGAATGTCGCCCTTATGGGGCCCGGTTTGCACCGTTCCCATGCCCGAAATTTGTCCGCTATCATTGATATTGCTAGCCGAGATTATGAACAGGTTGGAATCCGCGGGAATTAGCGTGTTAAGGTCGGTCATCACACCATCCTGCCAGATGAAGCCGTGGGACCAGTTAAAACTGGAGTCAAAGTTGTTTCCCACCACTTGGCCCCGCTCGTTGATGCCGGTGGCAAAGGCGGCAAAATCTCCCGGCAGAACACCAAGACTTGTGACTGCGCTGTCGGCGCCGTTCAGCCAAGCCGCGGCATAGAACGTTGTGCCGTCGGCAGTGCCGATTTGCCCGGCGATTTGGCCGCGGTTGTTAATGGCGTAGCCGAAATTGGAACCTGTACCGCCGAGATCCTGAAGCACGAAGGCAGTGTTGTCTTTCCATATGACGGCGTGTATCGCTGTGGTGCAGCTTCCCGAGTAGCCTACGGCTTGGCCTTGATCGTTAATCCCGAATGCGACACCGTCTGGATCGTTACCTATGAGAGGAAGAGCTTCGGCGCTGCCTCTTGCCCACAACGCCGGCAACGTAATCCGATTGTTGGTGGAGCCGGCTGGGCAAGTGGGGTCCACGGGACCGTTTTCGGCATATCCGACGGCTTCTCCGCGGTTATTGATGGCGCTGGCCTGCCCATTATTTCCGCCGAGCGTCGGAAGAGCGCTCATGTGGCCGTTTCGCCAAAAAAACGGAACGCAGGTAAGGTGAGTGCCGAAGCCGCAAATGTCTTCGCCGTTCGGATCTGGATCCGTTGTTTCGGACTGACCAACGGCTTCCCCGAGGTCGTTGATCCCGCCCCAGTTAATCCAACTGTTGGCGCCGGGTTTTCCAAGGGTGCCCAAGTCGATGTTGAATCCGTAAATGCTTATCACCGCGCGGCCCCTAGCAACGGTCGTAAACAAACTACTCTCGGGAGGGTTCACCGTCCCATCCATGTTCTCCGTCCAGCCCTGGTTATTGAGGCCCATGGCCATGCTGAAGTTGTCTTTGCTGTTGTTGATACCCAAATCGGTAATTTTGTAATTCTGTTGAGCAAGCGCATTGCTGAAGCTACCCAGAACAATCGTCGCAACTCCCGGGATCCAGAAATTCCGCAACCGTCTTAGTGCGCTCATACCTTCTCCTTTTGGTCCGAGCAAAGTTTTCGTGCAGAGGTGGCTAGCCGAGAAATATGAAGCAGGTGGCATTCCAGGTTCACAACGATTACGTGACTCAACAGGTACAAGACTTCAGAGTTCGAAAACGAGTGGCGGACTAACAAAATCCTTGGACGATACCAAAACGGCTAGCGCGCCTATTTCTCCAGCTTTTCATACACATTGGCGAGAGGTTATGAAATTCGAGAACCTCAGCAGCCAAAGTCAGGCCGCTCAACTATGATTGACTTTCAGATGATTAACGTACATACCGGTCGGTACGTTAGTAAGGTACGAGAAGAAAGCAATCGACATAATCCGGCGGGGCTGCCTACGCAATTCAATAGAAACGACGGAACCCGCGATGGATTTTCATATTGTTGAGCGCGTGTTAGATCTCTCTTGACGCGCCGATAGTTAACATACATGCTGGTTGGTATGTTGGCAGCACGCAAGAATTCCAAACGTAGAGCGACCAGGCTGCGTGATCCTGAGCGCACGCGGGAGCGCTTGCTGCACGCCGCCTCTCGCGAGATCTACAGATCGGGTTTCCAGAGTGCAAGCCTGGACACAATTCTGGCCTCTGCCGGCGTCACCAAGGGAGCGCTGTACTACCACTTCAAAAACAAGGAAGCCTTGGGATATGCCGTCGTCGAAGAGATCATTTCCCCCGACGTCCGCGGCACATGGGTGCGGCCTTTACAGAGCGTCAAGGATCCTATCGACGCATTGATCGGCATCGTTCAAGGTATATCCGTTCGGCCCGAGGATGTATGCGGCGGCTGTCAACTAAACAATCTGGCGCAGGAAATGTCTCCTCTTGACGCGGGATTCCGGAAGCGGCTGGAGGCAATCTTCGATGCCTGGCGCGAGGCCGCTGCCTCCGTTTTGCGAGCGGGCCAGATCCACGGAAGCGTTCGCCACAACGTGGAACCCACCGACGCCGCTGGCTTGCTGATTGCGATGGTCGAAGGCTATGGCTCGCTGGCAAAGAATGCTCAGGATCCGAAAGTGATAAAGGCGGGGATCAAAAATATCGTGGGCTGGCTGAGGTCCCTACGCCAGCCGGGCAACCGCAGCAATCGGGCGAAGCGCTTCAAACTACGTCCCTGAAAAGGAGAGCGAACAATGACAAAGACCGCAGTGTCGCGAAGGAATCTGCTCGCTACGGGAGCCTGCGCGCTGGTCGGTGCCGTAAGCCTGCCGACATCGGCAAGTGCCATCGCATTGGGAGGGCAGAACTTAACGACCGAGGAGGTAGTCCGAAAGTGGTATGCAGGCTGGGGGCAGAAAGACTGGGGCCCATTGGATAGCCTGCTCGCCGATGACTTCACCTTTTCAAGCGCGGCCGGCGACGACCACATCAGCAAGAGCGCTTTCAAAAAGCAATGCTGGGAAACACAGATCAATTTCATTGGGCATTTTGACCTGGAGCGAGTCGCCACTGGCCCGGATGATGCTTTTGTAAAGTATCTTTGCTACACCACGAACGGTAAATCGCTCCGGAACGTGGAGTATCTCCGAGTCAAAAACGGAAAGTTGCAATCCATCGAGTGTTATTTCGGAGCGCAATCCAGCTTTCCGTCAGCAGTGAGCAACGGACAGAAGTAATCTCACTTCGGGTGGCAGGCAATCGAAACGAGAGAGCAAGGGGTTCCATCATGAGCGCCCGCGCAATTCAGGATCAGAAGGCCATTGCACGCGATATGTTTGTTCAACAAGCTGCTCGCGCTAATGCGGACGTTTCTGCTAACCCTCGAATCGCGTTCAAGGCAAAGGGTGGCATCCTATTCTTGGATTTAGCAGACATCTTGGTAGTGCAAGCCGAAGGTAATTACGTTTCGTTGCGATCCCGAACTAATCCCTATTTGGTGCACGAGTCCCTCTCGTCTATGGCGGAGAAGCTCAAACCCCACGGTTTTATTCGCATCCACCGCTCGGTCGTCGTGAATATTTCGGCCGTGGAGAAGATCCAACCTTTACCGACGGGGGAGTACAGGCTGCGTGTAAAGGGTGGGAAGGAATACTTGGTAACACGTAAATACAAACACAGCCTCAGAGATCTGGCTCAACTGTGGCTAGGGTCGGAGCGGCTTTGCAGCTAGAATCCCGATTCGGAATACTCGAAGGCTACCGGAAAATGCTCCGAAATAGGGTGCGGTAAGTAGATGCGAAATTTGGCAGGTTGCCGAATCGTTGCAGCGTCACCTTTCGCCCGGTTATCCGCTCCAAAAATCCGCGCCCGTTTCGCGCCCGAAATACGGCTGTTTATTGAGCTGATTTCTGGTGTTTCCCCGCTGTAAGCTGCGCGCCGTCAACGGGTTGTAGTTTTTGCCTTCGTTTTTACCTTACTACTGTGGCACCGAGGGTCGCGGGTTCAAACCCCGTCGCTCACCCCAGTTTCTTCCTGCGGTTGGTCAACTGAAGTGCGGCCGCTTCTTCCGGTGCGCGCGCCGATTCCGCAAAACGCGGTCGTACCATTTCTTTCTTGACGGCAGCCAGAGAAGCCTTGTCTCCGGCTTGTTTTGATTTCTTGATTTTCACTGCTTCATGCTGACATTCCGCCCGAACCGATTCTGTTTCCTTTAGCACACCTTCGCAGCGCACTCGCTCGCGCCGCCCGGAACGCCGTATTTCATAGCTATCCGTGCACCTAACGAGTATGGTTGAGATGTCTCACTAGCATCCTGCCGTTCTCATCCAAAATGCGCGGCTCCTTGCGAACTCAGACGCTATTCGTCCGCACAGGAGCGTTATGGCATCGCCCAAGTTACCCCGTCACCTCACCGCCGGCGCCGCGACGGCCGACGGCAATCGCAGCCATATTCACAATCTGATCCTGCTGAGCTTGCCTGCCGACGAATGTGCCGCCACCACCAGGAAGCTCCAGTTCGTGGAGTTGCCTACCCACACCGTGCTGCATGAAGCTGGTGAGCCGCTCACCCACGCCTATTTCATCAACAGCGGACTTGCTTCGGTGCTTAGTGTCATGATCGACGGAAAAAGCGTCGAAGTTGGCTTGGCGGGCAAGGAAGGATTCATCGGACTGCCCCTCATCGTCGGACTCAGCAGCAGCCCCACGCAAGTCATCATGCAAGTCGCGGGCAGCGCCTATCAGCTCACCGCCACGGACTTCAAAGAACTTCTATTGCAATCGCCAGTGCTGGAAAAAAGCTTGAACCGTTACGCGCAATCCCTGGGTATGCAGGCCACCCACGTTGCTGCGTGCAATCGGCTGCATGAAGTGGACGAGCGCCTCGCTCGCTGGCTGCTGATGAGCCAGGACCGCCTGGGCGGAGACGTCGTGCCGCTCACTCAGGAGTTTCTCGCGCACATGCTCGGCACCCGCCGCGCCAGCGTCACCGTGGCCGCTGGCATTCTGCAGAAGGCCGGATTCATCACCTACAATCGCGGCAGCGTCCGGATTGACGACCGTCGTGGCCTGGAAGACGCCGCCTGCGAATGTTATGCCTCCATCAAACAACAAACCGTAAGGTGGGAAAAGGAGCTTAACCGACTCGGTACGGTACCGCGCTGACGGCCCCCGCACCCCCGCATAAAATGCGGCCCCGCAGGAGGTCCTCATGGTCGAGAACAACTGGCGCTCACTCTACAAAGGAGCCGTTCTCGAGACCGACTCAGTGAAACTGGAACTTCGCGTAAAAGCCGTGGAGGACGCCATCCGCGCACGTCAGTCGCTGGACGGCCAGGTTTCGAGCGAAGAACGCGTGGCGATGAAAGACGCGCTGGACTCCCTGGGTGTCTTGAAGATCGAGTGGAAGCAATGCAAGAAATGAATTGGCCGCGACCGCACGCCCGCAGTCCCGCGGTTTCCCCCGAAAAAGGCCTTGGCCGGACGCACCCTCGTTTGGTACTCTGGCGCACATAGGCTTGGGTGCTCCCCAGCGACTTGGCTGTCACCCTGTGGTTCCAGGGGGTGGCATGCTATATCGAATCTTTATTGTTGATGATAATCCTTCCGTTCGAACCGAAATTCGCGCTCAATTGGAAGGTTCCGGCTTCGCAGTTTGCGGCGAAGCCTTTGATGGGCTGGATGCCCTCGAACGCGCTCCGGAGCTCAGCCCCGACCTCGTAATTCTGGACCTCTCGATGCCACGGATGAATGGTCTGGACACCGCGCGCAAGCTGCATAACATCTACCCAAACGTGCCCATATTATTGAACACCATGCATTCAGCGGTAATTCGCTCGGAAGGCAGCCTGCCTGAAGGCATTACGGGAGTGGTGGACAAGCGCGAAAATCTTTTGCACCGCGTTTTGCAGTTACTGCCAAAATCGGCTGCCGCTCAGCGCAGCGCCGGATCGGGCGGTAATCAGTAAGAAATCTCCACCACGATTTCGCCTTTGAATCGCGGCGGTATCACCACTACTTCCTGCTCGGCCGAAAAGTCCGTCCACTTCTCCCCGTTGATCATAACTGCATGCATTTTTTTGCCGCCCGGAGCCCGGCGGCGAAGTTTAATCGTCGCCGCCGCATCTTCCGGCGCGTGAACCACCGCGGAAATCTTATTCTGCTGCATATCGGAGCGCAGTTCGTACGAGACTTTCCCGAAGCGCGTCGGCGCCGCCGTCACCGCGATTTTCTTTCCCTGCTCCAGCCACTCCTGCGGTGTGGCCCGCGCGAGCCACACCACCGCATCATCCGGGTCTTCAAACACCAGCATCCGCTTGGTCAGCGTCGGAATCGTCACTTGCGCCGGAGTGCAGTACGGCCCTCCCAACGTGCCGTCAATCTTCGAGCTCTCGACCGACGTCCAAGTTCCCGGAGAATAGATGTGCGCCATGTGCGCGTAATACAGCAGCAGAAATTCGCGCACGCAGTCGAATTGCATGCGCGCATACCGGCCCGTCGAGCATCACGACGCTCTGCGCGCCAAAATTCAGGCTCCGCAGACGCAGTGCAGTGGAATTCGCGTGATTTTCAGCAGCACAGCGTGGGACTGGATGCGCCAAACAATCGTGGACGGAGACTAACAGCGCAGGAAAGACGCACCACCACAACCGGGACCGACGAATCATTCCTATCCTTTTCCAATTTCCGGGTCTGAAAAAAACAGTAAGAATTAGACCTTCAGCAACGGCGTCCAAACCTGCATCGGCGTCGCTTCCCGGTTTGCCCACGCGTAATAAGGGATGAACGTCAGCGCCACCGGCTTGTTCTTCGGCGTATCCGGCTTGTACGTCGAGTACAAAGCTTCGTGGGCGCTTCCGAATTCCAGGCTCGCGCCCGGATACTCCAGCACCACCACGCCTCCCAGCAAATCGCTCCTGAACTCGCTGCGGAATTCGCCGGTCGTCTTGCGCCCCAGATCCAGCGCCACGTCATCCAGCTTCACTCCGCTCGGCTGATCGAGTTGTTCCAGGCAATACACCAGCGGACCGCGCTGCACCGCAACGCGCCCCGCGTCTTCCACCACATGAGGATTCGCTTCGATCACCTGCGGCACCATTTCCAGCTTCAGATGCACCACGTCGCCCGCCGCCCATCGCCGCTGTATCGGCAAATATTCACCGGGCTTGGAGCCCGCCACCGGTTTGCCGTTCACCGAAACTCGCGCTCGCTCCGCCCATCCCGGAATCCGCACGTAGAATGTGAATTCCGTAGCCACCGCCGGCGTCACACCAATTTCCACGCTGCCATCCCACGGATAATTTGTTTTCTGCGTGATCTTCAACCCTGTGCCGTTCTCCAAATGCCAGTCCAGCTCCGAATTGTCGTAGAGATGCACGTAAATTCCGTCCTTGCTCGTGCTGTAAAAATATCCCGGCAGCGCCGCGAACGTTCTCTCCAGGTTCGGCGGGCAGCACGTCGTGTCGTACCAGGTGTTGCGAATCTTATCGCCCGTCGCAGGATCAAACGCCAGCGGATTTCGGTAACAATAAAGCGTCCCGTCGAGCGACATCCCCGAATTGATTCCGTTGTACAGCGCTCGCTCGATCACATCCGTGAACCTCGCGTCGCCGGTCACCGCCAGCATCCGCCAGTTCCACATCATGTTGCCGATCGCCGCACAGCTTTCTCCATACGCGCGCGCATTGGGCAATTCGTAAGCGTCGCCAAACGCTTCGCCCGCTGCGCGCGATCCCACTCCGCCGGTAACGTACATTTTGCTGCTGGTCATGTCGTTCCACAGATTGTTCAGCGTTTTCAGGTACGTCGCGTCGCCCGTCTCCATGTAATAGTCCGTCGCGCCGCAACACGCGTACATTGCGCGCACCGCATGCCCTTCCAGCTTGGTGCGCGCCGTGAACGGCGTTCCGCTGAACATGTAAATCGTGCGCCGCGCTTCCAGTTGCGCCCGGTCGTCGCCCTGAAGGATGTATCCCGCCAAGTCCAGTTGCCGCTTGTCGCCTGTGGTGCGATAGAGCTCGATCAGCGCCATCTCAATTTCCGGATGGCCCGAAACAATCGGCTTCAGCGGCGCGGGCCCGTAACTCGGCAGCAGAAAATCGTCCACGAAACGGATCCCGGCATCGAGCATCTTGGGATCGCCGGTGCCGCGATAAAATGCAATTGCGCCCTGCAGGTAGTGGCCCATGTTGTAAAGCTCGTGGCCGGTCGTCTGTGTTTGCACGGTCATGCTCAGCGCCGCTTTGTCTCCCACGTAATAAGTGTTCAGATAACCGTTGGGCTGTTGCGCGGCCACCACGTCATCAATAAATTTCTGCGCCGAAGCGCGCAGCTCGGGATACGCTCCTGACTGCAGCGTGAAACCCACTGCCTCCGTCCACTTGTAAATATCGGAATCGGAGTAGACCGGCCCGCTCTGTGCCGCTGTACTCTTGCCAATCAGGCGGCGAAAATTGTTCATGCGCCCGTTCGCTTCCAGCAAATCGTGCATACTTGGAATGCTTTTCTCCACATTGATTACCCGACGCTTCTCCCAGAATCCGCCCTCGATCGTGACCGCGCGCACGGGAATATCTTTTAATTTCGCGTAGGGAGACCGTGTGAGATTTTCGATCCCCTGATCTTTCCACGAAGGATTGTCGAGCAGTGTCGGTGCAGCCTGCTGGGACAAGACATTCTCTCTTCGCCTGTCGCCTGAAACACTTGCAAGCAACCCTTTTGTCGGCAGTAAACACGCCGCCGCACCTACCGACACCGCCGAAGTCACAAAACGCCGGCGCGAGATATCCTTTTTCCTATTCATACCAGTCTCCCCGAATATTTTTCGCCAGACTTCGCGGCAAGAAGCCCGGATTTCCGCAGTCGCGACACCATCGTTCACTTCAAAAAAAAGCCGCCACGCTCCAACCGTCCAGTATAACCAAACCCGCGTAAACGTTTACTGACTTTTCGGCAATATCCCGGTCCCGCGCTTTCGTCGGCTCTCAGTGTGCGGTTGTCGCGGTATGACCCACCGTCACCAAATCATCGTCCAAACCCAAATATTCCCAACGCAGCAAAACGATCGGCACATTCCCGTTCTTCCACAAATAATCGTCGAACGCGCGCAGATTGAACGCATCGCCCTGCTTCAACCGCGCATCCGCCAGAAATCGCATGATCTGAACCTTGCCGATCTGATAGCTGATTGCCTGTCCCGGCCCCACGGCGAATCCCGCAGCCTCTTCTTCGGCAGTTTTCTGATCCATCGGCACGTAATGCGCCAGGTAGTCCGCTGCTTGCCCGATCGTCCATATTCCCAGCGCCAGTTTCACGTCCACTTCCACCCGCAACGCGCGCAGCCGCATGAAATTGTAAATAATTTCGCGCGAGCGCGGGCTATCGTCAAACAGCCCCGCCTGGAGCATCATTTCTTCTACATAGAAACCCAACCCTTCGTTTGGCCCCGAATCATAGTAGTGCCGCCGGATCGGATCGTCATGCATCCGTGACCATGCCATCTGGAAATAATGCCCCGGCACACCCTCATGCACCATATCCGGCCGCGGATCTTTCGCTGTGGCCAGCCAGAAATACCCCAGCGTTAAAGATGGCTCAGGCAACCAGCGCACGCCAGTCGCGTGCAGGAAATCGTCTGTCTCTCCGAAACCCGAAAGCGCGTTCAGGTATCCCGGCATCAGCCGGATTGTGTAGTGGCCGATTTCCGGAGAAACCGTCACGATCCCTTTCTTTTCCAGAAAATCGCGAATCGCCAGCTCGTCGCGCTCGCTTGTGCGGATCTGCTCGTCAATGTTTGCGGCGATCTTCAACTCCGGTAGTCCCCGGTTCCGCTGCTTTTCAATCTGCTCGAAGGTCACCGCGCGTTCCCACTCTTGCCGGCTGATCGCCAGCAGTTGCTCCGGCGTATAAGGAATCAGCGCCACATGGCTCAAAAAGAATTCATAGTTCGCGCGCCCCACCGCCGCATTTTCCGGCATGCTGTGCAAATGTTCCTGCAGCCACGCAAGATACGCTTCCAGCGCCACAATCGCCTTTTCCGTTGCGGCCTGGAAATCTGCCTGCAGGTCTCCGTTGTACGACGCATCCTTTTGCAGCATCGGCGCAACTTCGCGCTCCACTTCCAGCAACTCGGGCCGTATTTGTCCAAGCGAACGAATCGCCAGCTGCGCGAACGGACGCACGGCGTGCAGATTCGCCTCTCCATCGCCCAAAATCTTGGGTATGTCCTGCATGCGCGTCACGATTTCGCGGCTTCGTGCCGCATCGAACGGCGGAGGTTGCACCAACGATTCCAGCAAAGCCGTAAGTGTCTGATCCAGATAAAAAGTCGGATCGCGCTCCCACCGCCGGTTCAGGTCCAGCTCCCAATGCACCCGCGCCAACGCCGAACCCATCAACCGGTCGTCCACTTTTTCGCTAACGGTCCAGCCCGCGCGGTCCAATTTTTTCCATCGCACTTCAAATTCTTCCAGCTGCGCCCTCTGCTTCGCAATCGCAGCAGCGGACCAATCCTGTTCGCCCGTCGGCCGCTCGAGCCGCGGAATATCGTCAGTCGAAAACGGCTGGTAGCGCGCCCGCCAGTTCCAGAACTCCGCAGCAAACTGTTCCAGCGCTCTAGCTTGCACTGGCGCTTGCGGCGCAATTCCCTCCGCGTGAATCAATGCGCCGCACGAAATCACAATCAGCAGCAGCAGCAGCAAACTGCAGCAAACCACCACCGCGAAATTTCTCGCTGTGGAGCGCCCGGCCCGCCCATTTTTAGAGATATGAATCGTCACGAAGATCCTTCGATGCCGCTCAATCTAAATCAATCGGCGGGCGCATGTTGTGCCACTCCGTATGGCTCTGGAATAATCGCGCCGCTGCAATCACCGCGTGATCGTCGAGCGCCCGCCCAATAAATTGGACTCCAAACGGCAGCTTGTCCTTGCTCAACCCGCACGGCACGCTGATCGCCGGCAATCCGCACAGGCTCGAAACTCCGTCCGGCGCTCGCCGTTCGATCGGTCCCGCGGAGTCTTCTTCCGGGGGCGCGCTCAAGGGCGACGCCGCCGACGATTCGCCCGCCGTCGCCAGCACATCAAACCGATCGAACAATTTGTCCACCTGCGCTTGCAAGAAAGTCCGCACGCGCTGCACCTGCAAATAATCTCCAACGGAAAATTCCTGACTCGTGTAACCATTGATCTTCCCGACCGGATCAATCAATTCCGCGCAGCGCCCGGAATCAATCAGATCCCGAAACGCCGAAGCCGATTCCATCAAAATCGTCAACTCCGCCGCTTCCTCGTAAGGCCCGTCCGGCATCTCCACGTCGGCAACGGTCGCGCCGTTTTTTTCCAGCACTTTCAACGCCGCATCCACGGCCGCCGCTAATTCCGGCTCTTGCTCGTTCCACACATTCGTCAATCGCCCAATGCGAACCGGCTTTGGGGCCTCTCCCGGCGGCGCAGGATATGCGAAATCCGCATCGCCATCCGGCAAAGAATCAAAATCCAGAGGATCGTGCCCCGCCAAAACCGATAGCACCAACCCGCAATCATCCGCGGTGCGCGCCATCGGCCCCAACTTATCCATCGTCCACGCAATCGCCATCGCCCCATGCCGGCTCACGCGTCCGAAACTCGGCCGCATCCCGGAAATTCCGCACCACGACGAAGGACATATAATCGATCCGCGCGTGTCTGATCCGATTGCCCAAGGAGCCATCGCCGCGGCCACAATCGCGCCCGAGCCGCTCGACGATCCGCATGTCCAATACTTCGTGTTCCAAGGATTCTTGCACGGTCCCGCCAACGACGCGTCGCCCGCGGAGTATCCCAACCCGCCGGCCAATTCAATCATCGCCGCTTTTCCGATCAGCACCGCCCCCGCGCGATTTAGTTTTTCAATCACCGTCGCGTTGTAGTTGAACGATTGCTTCGCCAGCGGCCGCGCGCCCCACGTGGTCGGATAACCTTCCACCGCCACGAGGTCTTTCGCTGCATACGGCACGCCATGCAAAGGCCCGCGATAATGCCCGGAAGCGATTTCTTTTTCAGCCGCGCGCGCCTGCTGCAACGCCAGTTCTCGCGTGATCGTAGCAAACGCGTTCAGCTTCGGTCCCAGCGCTTCGCTGCGCGCCAAGAAACTCTCTGCCAACTCCACAGGCGAAAGTTTTCCGCCGCGGATTCGATCTCCGAGTTCGCGCACCGAAAGATAAAGAATATCTTCGCTCAACACGGATTATTTCGCCCTCTAGCGCGGCGCGCACCGCCCCAGTTCATGATTCGCCGCACGCTCTCGCTTGAAACCACTAGCGCCTCGTTCCTCACTCGCTATTTTTCCTGCTGGAAAGTTTCAACACAGTGACGGGCGGATCTCCATTCTCCAGAGTAAACGCCCGAATAGGAGCCAGCATCGTTTCGTTGTAAGCCAGAATCTTCCGCAAATGTTTCCGCTGCTCCTCCGACAAGCGCTCGCCGTATTTCCGAACGATGTTTGCAAGCTTCGCCTCCACATCCCGGCGCTGATCAGGCGTTAACTTGGCAGTCGCCGTTTCCTGCTCGCCCGGCGGAATCGTCGGTGATATGTTGTCGGGGTCGCATCGCGCGGTCCGTAAGCTCCGGGGTGACAGTGAAAGCGCCGCAGCTGCGGCCGCGTCCAGGCCAAACTGCCGGCGAGAAATGCGCGCGGATTTCGTCGCGGCGCGGGACGCATCCTTAATAATCGGGGCGCCCGAATTGTCAGAGGATGAGGGTGACACGGAGGTATAGTCTTGTATATATTATCCACGCGTCAAGCCTTTTCCTGCGAGGCCTCTTCACCCCCTCACAAGCTTCTTGTCTCCTTGCACTTACTTGACGCTTCTCGCGGCGGCACAATGTTCGCCGAGGCGCGAACCGCTCGACAAGCGTGAACTGATTTCAAAGGATATTAATGACCGCCAACGCGCCCGTCGCTTCCCCCGCCGCCACTTCGCAAGCACCGACCTTCGCTCGCGGCCTCGGTCTTTTCGACTCCGTGATGGTAGTCGTCGGCGTAATGATCGGCTCCGGAATCTTCATCGTCTCCGCCGATATGTCGCGCCAAATCGGCAGTGCCGGATGGCTCCTCGTCGCGTGGCTTTTCGCCGGCGTCCTCACCATCGCCGGAGCACTTTCTTACGGCGAGCTCGCTGCCATGATGCCGCGCGCCGGCGGAATGTACATTTACTTGCGCGAAGCATTTTCCCCGCTCTGGGGTTTTCTCTACGGCTGGACGCTCTGCACCGTGATCCAGACCGGCACTATCGCCGCCGTAGCCATCGCATTCGCGCGTTTTTCCGGCGTGCTTTTTCCATCGGTGTCGGAATCTCACTACTTAATTTCACCGATTCACGTTTCGAGCGGCTACGCGTTCTCGCTCTCGTCCGCGCAACTCGTCGCCATCGGCGTCATCGCCGTGCTTACCTGGACCAACAGCCGCGGCCTGCAATACGGCAAAGTAGTCCAAAATGTTTTCACGGTCGGCAAGACCATCGCGCTCATCGTTCTGATTCTTCTCGGTCTGACTCTCGGTTGGAATGCTGCCGCGGTTCACCAAAATTTCAGCAATGCCTGGACCGCGCGCGGCGTTTCCCCTCTCGCCGCCGGGCTCAGCGCCACCACCGCCTTCGGGTTGCTCGTTGCGATCTGCGTCGCGCAAACCGGCTCGCTCTTCTCCGCCGATTCCTGGCATGACATTACTTTCACCGCCGGAGAAGTAAAAAAACCGCGTCGCAATCTTCCGCTCTCACTCGCCATCGGCACCAGCATCGTAATCACGCTCTATCTCCTCGCGAACGTCGCCTATCTCGTCACTCTTCCGCTGGAAGCAATCCAACACGCTCCCTCCGATCGCGTCGCCACCGCCATGTTGCAAACGATTTTCCCCACGCTAGGCGCCGCGCTGATGGCCGCCGCCATCATGGTCTCCACAGTGGGCACCGTGAACGCTCTCACCCTCGCCGGAGCGCGGACCTACTACGCCATGGCGCGCGACGGATTATTTTTTCAATCCGCCGGCACGCTGAATGCCGCGCGCGTCCCCGCATGGGCCTTGCTCATTCAGGGCCTCTGGGCCGCGTTCCTGGTTCTTCCGCGCACCTACAACTCTGCGACGCAGGCCTACGGCAATCTGTACAGCGATTTGCTCGATTACATTATTTCCGCAGCGTTGATTTTCTACATTCTCACCATCGCCGGCATTTTTCGCCTGCGCATCAAGAAACCAAATGCCGATCGCCCCTATCGCGCCTTCGGGTATCCATGGCTCCCGGCGCTCTATATCATCGGCGCGGCAACCATCCTGATCGTCCTTTTCACCTACCGCCCCGCTACCACCTGGCCGGGCCTGATAATTGTCATTCTGGGAGTCCCGGTTTATTTTCTGATCGCCCGCTCCGCCTCAGACCGTAAAATGCCCGATCGGGAGCAGCCGTAGGCCGTTCGGTCGTCGCGTGATCCATCGGCGAGCTACTTTTGCCAAATTCATCGGAATCGCAATCAAACTCGTTGGGGGGGGTAATCCCGTGCAATTCGCTCGAATGATTTCCGCTGTGGACGCGCATGCCTGCGGCGAACCTGGCCGCGTGATCGTTGGCGGCGTGCTCGACGTTCCGGGGGCTACCATGTTCGAAAAAATGAAGTATCTTGAAACGCGCGCCGATGATCTTCGTAAATTAATGCTGCGCGAACCGCGCGGCTACCCAGCGTCCAATTGCAATCTCATCCTGCCGCCCACAAATCCGGGAGCCGCCGCAGGATTCGTCATCATGGAGCAAACCGAATACCCGCCCATGTCTGGCACCAACACGATTTGTGTCGTCACCGTGCTGCTCGAAACCGGAATGATTCCCATCCGCGAACGCATCATGAAGCTCAAGCTCGACACTCCTGCCGGCCTGGTCGAAGTCGAGGCCGAAATCGAAAATAAAAAAGTGAAACGCGTTACGTTTCAGAATGTTCCGGCGTTCGCCGTGCACCTCGATGCCAACGTCGAAGTTCCCAGTCTGGGTACGGTAAAAGTGGATGTCGCCTACGGCGGCATGTTCTACGTCATCGCCGACTCCGCGCCTCTGGGCTTCCATCTAACCCCAGACGACGCGCGCGACATCGTCCGCGTCGCCGAAATGATCAAAGCCGCCGCAAATGAACAACTCCGCGCGGTTCATCCGGAAAATTCCGCCATCGCAGGCATCACCATTGCCCAACTTTCCGCGCCTGGGGACCATCCGCGCTCCGACTGCAAGAACACCGTAATCGTCTCCACGGGCAAACTAGATTGGAAGCGGCCCGCTTCGTGGACCGGCGCACTCGATCGTTCGCCCTGCGGTACCGGAACCTGCGCAAAAATGGCCACGCTTCACGCCAAAGGCAAGCTGCCGCTGCATCAGGATTTTGTGCACGAAGGAATCCTCGGCACGACTTTCACCGGCCGTCTGATCGCCGAAAAGCGCGTCGGCCCCTACCCCGCCGTAGTTCCCACAATTAGCGGCAGCGCTTGGATCACCGGCATCGCGCAATACGTCCTCGATTCCGACGATCCGTTTCCGACCGGCTACACAGTAGGAGACATCTGGGGCAGAGCAGAATGAACACTCGGGGCGTCGAAAACGGCGAGCGCTTATCGATTACCTCGGGCTGTCAACGGCCGCGCGCAGGCTCCTCCCGATCCTCATGAATTTCAAATCCACTCGGCGGCGTCACTCCCAACAAATACTCCACGAAATAATCCCATCGCCGCCGGATCAAGTAGAGATTGCCGCCTTCTCCGTGATACATATTCGGCACGAAAAGCATGTCAAAGTTCTTATTCGCCTTCATCAAAGCGTCCACAAAACGCATCGACTCCACGGGATGCACATTGTCATCAATATCGCCGTGCACGATCAGCAAATGCCCCTGCAACTTCCCGGCCATGGTCACATTCGATTGCGCGACGTAGTTCTCTTGCAGCGGGTATCCCTGATACAGCTCGTTCCACCACGCCTTATCCAGCCGCGCGTCGTGATCTCCGGAAATTGTCACTCCCACTTTGTAAAATTCCGGAAACACCAGCATCGCGTGCGCCGCACCGTAACCGCCCGCCGAAGTTCCCCATATTCCCACGCGCTCGATATCCATGTACGGGTAGCGCGCCGCCATCTGTTTGATCATCGCCACATGATCTTCAAACGATCCGCCCAAATTTCGGTACGAGTATTCGTGAAACGCGCGCGAGCGCCCCGTCGTCCCGCGTCCATCCACCATCACCACGATAAATCCCAATTCCGCAACTGATTGCAGACCGCCGCGGTTCGCCTGCCCAAACGATTTCGGAACAAAAAATCCCTGCGGCCCGGTGTACACCTGCTCGACGATTGGATATTTCCTCGCTGGATCGAAATTTGAAGGTCGCCAAATCAATCCGTATAGATCGGTCGAGCCATCCGCGGCCTTTCCGTGAAAAGGCTCAGGATATTTCCAGCCGGTCTTCAGCAACTCGGCAGCGTCAGTCTCCTCCAGCACGCGTACTTCCGAGCCGTCCTTAGTGCGCCGCAGCACCGCCTTCCCCGGCAAATCCGCCCGCGAATAACTGTCCACAAAATACGCGCCATCCGGTGACACACTCGCCATGTGATTCGCATTTTCCGGCGTTAGCAGCGTCAGTCCCTTACCGTCAAATCCCACGCTGTAGACATGCATCAGATAGGGATCTTCGTCCTTCTCGCGCCCGCATCCCGAAAAATAAACTCGCCGGGCCTTTTCATCCACAAAGAGTATTTGCCGCACCACCCACGGCCCCTGCGTCACCTGATTGATCAATTGCTCGGTTTTTGCGCTAGAAAGATACAAATGATTCCAGCCGTCGCGTTCCGAAGTCCACACAACCTCGCCGCTTTCGTGCGCAAATCGAAAAAAGGTCTCGCCCGGATCCACATAGAGGTTCGATTGTTCTCGGACCAGCACTCGCTGCCCGCCAGTCTCTGGATCCACTTCCCGAAATTCGATCGCCTTCTCTCCACGCTCGCTGTAGTCGTAAAAAATGCCCTTACCGCCCGGATACCAGTCGAAACCCGGCCCGCCCTGAAATCGAATTTCCAGCGGCGCGGTCTTAATGTCCGTCCGCTTCCCCGAGGGAACGTCGAATATTATCGGCTCGGCCGTAGGCAACGACTCGCCCGGCAGCGGATACACCACGTCGTACGCCTTCGGCCGAAGTTGATTCGGCGGAACGAACTGCAGCGTCGTGAAATGCCCCGCATTGCGCGAATCCAGCCGGTACGTAACCAGCTTCGATGAATCCGGCGACCAGAAAACCGCCGGGCGCTGTTTTACATCGTCGGTTCCTTGCGCCACCATCGGCCGCAGCGAAGGAATCGGCGTCGCATAGTCCCAACCCGCCTCGCCATCACGCGTAATTTGTTGCACAGAGCCAGTGGAAACGTCGCGCACGTAAAGGTTGTGATCCTTCACGTAAGCGGCCCATGCCCCGTTCGGAGAAAAATCTTCATAGGGTCCAGGTTGCGTATCGCTGGACTTCTTGCAGTTGTACTTCTCCAAAGTGCAGGTCCACGCCGCGCCTTCCAATTGAAAATTAATGGATTGGCCATCCTTCGCGAACTCGAAACCGTCGAACGGTAGCTGCGCAGCTGCATATTCCCGCTTCGTCGCGCGCGTGAGCGACGCCGCCAGCTTCGCGTGATCAAATGCAGGCGCGCTGGTATTCTGCGCCGGATCCACCAGTATGAATTCCGTTCCGCGCGGCCCCGCCTTCCTATACCAGAAGCGGCTGGCCTTCTCGATCCAGTGCGGCGTCACATCCGCCACGTAAATCTGATGACGCAAATTCCCGGGCAGGAATTTTTCGGCGCGCTGATAGTCCGCGAGTGTGCCTTGCGCGTTCGCCGGCGCTGCAGCGGACACGAAAAATATCGCAGCCAAAATCCATCCGCGGAAACTGGGCTTCATTTTACTTGTTCCTCCGGCGAGGTGTTTTCACAGGACAACTTAGCGGCGCTTCGTTTGTGTACAATGCGAAACTTTTTAATCATGCCCGCCTGCATTTGTTAAGCCCGCGAACAAGCACTGACGGCCCAGCCACCATGTTCCCGATTCGACCTGAAGGATTTTGGGAAGGGCGGCCGGGGAAGCTCTGCCGTTCCCGTCATCCTCCTTGCTGGCACCCGAAGCCATCGGGGTGGCCACGGCGCCCTGGCCATTTCGCAAAGCACTGCAACCCGTTCGCAGCCGGAACCGGATCGCCGGTCGCCGTACCCTCGTGCCGCGCGACAAAAAGATATTCGACCGCGTAATCCACGTTACTTTCTAGCGCGTCCGATGCCCGTAAATTGCGGAAAGCACTGGGAAAAACCCTATCGCGTTCCGCGAACAGTACCAATCGCGGTAAACGTTTTCAGCCCACATTGCCTTTTTTGGTTGCCTAGCATCCCCACGATGTATATTATATGCACCGCTGCCCGTCAATGCCCATTTCTCTCATCCACGAATCCAAAGCACTTAAACTCCCTCCTTCCATTTTTCGGATTCCTTCTTCCGGGCACCCTCAGTTTCTCCTTACCAACTTTCCCTGGTACTTGCTCCCTTCCTCCCCGCATTTTCGCTCGCAAATGTCTGCTGTCAGACGCAATAATGCATGTTCGAAACTCGCGTCCCGTGTGAGGAGCGGATAGCCTGCTCATGAGTCTTACCAAACCACGTGTTGAAAATAGCCCCGCGAACATGTTCGACGCCGTCGAGCGTATTCATATCGTTGACTCTCACACCGGTGGCGAGCCCACCAGAATCGTTGTCAGCGGCGCCCCAGACCTCGGCGGCGGTTCCGTCGCCAAGCAAATGGAACGCTTTCGCCTCGACCACGATTACCTCCGCAGCGCACTCGCCAACGAACCGCGCGGTTCCGAAGTCGTCGTCGGTGGAATCCTCTGCAAGCCTGCCGATCCGGCCAGTGCCGCGGGAGTAATTTTCTTCAACAATGTTGGATATCTCGGCATGTGTGTGCACGGCACGATTGGCTTGGTAACCACGCTCGCATACTTGGGGAGAATCACCTACGGCGATCACCGCATCGAAACGCCTGTGGGCACTGTTACCGCGACTCTACATGAGACCGGCGAAGTCACCGTCGTTAACGTCGCCAGCAAACGCACCGCTGCCGATGTCACGGTCCAGGTGCCGGGTTACGGCGCGGTCAGCGGCGATGTCGCCTGGGGCGGCAATTGGTTTTTCCTGGTGAACAATAATCCTGTGGAGTTGAATTCCGCAAATATTGAAAAGTTGACGGAATTTACGTGGGCCATTCGCCAGACGTTGGCGACCAATGGCATCACCGGCTCCGACGGCAAAGAAATTGACCACGTCGAATTATTTCGTCCCTCGCGCAAACCCGGTATTCAAAGCCAGAATTTTGTGCTCTGCCCTGGAAAAGCGTACGACCGTTCACCCTGCGGCACGGGCACCAGTGCCAAGCTCGCATGCCTCTACGCTGACGGAAAATTGAAACCCGGCGAAGTCTGGCGTCAGGAAAGCATTGTCGGCAGCGTTTTTGAAGGACAAGTTCGCATTGAGGACGGCCAAGTGCTGCCCATTATCAAAGGCTCCGCGTTCATCACATCGGAGGCGGATGTGATTCTCGACCCCCGCGATCCCTTTCGTAATGGCATCTACCCGTGAACAAGCCCGCCGATGCTGTTATTGTCGGCGCCGGTATCGTCGGCGCCGCCTGCGCGCTGGAACTCTCTTTGGAGGGCCTGCGCGTTCTGGTGATCGACGAAGGATTTCCCAGCGCTGGCTCCACTGGTGCCGCCATGGGCCACATCGTGGTAATGGACGATTCCGAAGCGCAATTTGCCATCACGCGCTATTCGCAAATTCTCTGGGACGATTTGCGCGATCAGCTTCCCGCGTCCGTTGAATTCGACCCGTGCGGCACGCTGTGGGTGGCCGCCGATGAAGACGAAATGCGCGAAGTCAGCCGAAAATTTGATTATTACCGCGAACGTGGCGTAAACGCGGAAATCCTCGATTCGCGGCAGGTTCGCGATGCCGAACCTCACCTTCGTACGCCGCTTGCGGGCGGTCTTCGCGTGCCGGGAGATTCGGTAATTTACCCTCCGTGCGCTGCGGAATTTTTGTTGCAGAAGGCTCGCGCCTTGGGAGCTCGCGTCATTCAGGGCCAACCAGTCGCCGCAATCGGAAAAGGCGCCGCGCGTCTCGCCGACGGCACCGTTTTCGCGGCTGGCTTCATAATCAACGCCGCCGGCCAATCCGCCCCGAAGCTCAGCCCCGGCATCAATATCAAACCGCGCAAAGGCCACCTGGTCATCACCGATCGTCATCCGAATTTCCTCCATCATCAGGTCGTCGAACTCGGCTATCTGAAAAGCGCGCACTCCCTCACCGCCGATTCCGTCGCCTTCAACGTGCAGCCCCGTAAAAGCGGCCAAATTCTAATCGGCTCGTCACGCCAATACGGTGCGGAAAATTCGGCCGTGGACGAATCCATTCTCTCGCGCATGTTGCAACGCGCCTTCGAATACATGCCAGACCTGAATTCTCTCTCGGCGATTCGCGTGTGGACTGGCTTCCGCCCCGCCACTCCCGATAAACTCCCATTAATCGGCCCGTCGCCACAGGACCCATCCGTTTTAGTTGCGGCCGGCCACGAAGGCTTGGGCATCACCACCTCGCTCGCCACAGCGAAACTTGCCTGCGCGCAAATTCTCGGCCAGCGTCCCGCAATTCCCATTCAGCCTTATCTGCCGTCGCGACAAATGGCTGCGGAGGCCCATGTCTGAATCCGTCTCCGTCCGCGTCAATGGAAAACTCGTCACTGTGCGCGCCGGCGCCACTGTTGCTGTCGCTGTGCTCGCTTCCGGCGCAACTTGCCGCGCGTCGGTGACCGGTCAGCCGCGCTCGCCTCTCTGCGGCATGGGCACCTGCTTCGAATGCCGCGTCGCAATCAACGGAGAATCGCAGCGCCGCAGTTGCCAGGTTCTTTGCGAAGCGAATATGGAAATAGAAGCCAATGGATAGCGTCAAACACCTAAGATTCGACGTCGCCGTCGTCGGCGCAGGTCCCGCGGGAATCGCCGCGGCGCTAGCGGCCGCCGATTCCGGCCGCACCGTCGGATTAATTGACGACAATCCCGCCGCCGGTGGGCAAATTTGGCGCGCCGCGTGCAGCTCCGCCCGGCCCTCGGCATCACAAACCTGGTTTGATCGCCTGAATAAATCCGCGGTTCAAATTGTTCGCGGCGCGCGTGTCTTTCACGCCGCGAAAGGCGAACTCGCCGCCGAATCCGACGACTCCGCGATTCAAATCGGCTATGGAAAATTAATTCTCGCCACCGGCGCTCGGGAACTTTTCCTTCCCTTCCCGGGCTGGACTCTTCCGAACGTCATGGGGGCGGGCGGCCTGCAAGCCCTCGTAAAATCCGGCCTCGATATATCCGGAAAGCGCATCGTCATCGCCGGAACGGGCCCGCTACTTCTCGCAGTCGCCGCCTACGCACGCAAATGTGGCGCGAAAGTGATTGGCATTTGCGAGCAGACTTCTCGCTCGCGGATGGCGCGCTTCGGGCTGAAAATGATGCTCATCCCAGGAAAAGCTGCAGAGGCTATGCGCTTCGCCCACGAGCTTCGCGGCATTCCGCACTGGACCGATTGTTGGCCGGTCGCCGCCTTCGGAAATCGCCGCGTTGAAACCGTGCGCATTTGGCGCCAAGGACAAACCAGCGAAATCGAATGTGACTATCTCGCTTGCGGCTTTCATCTCATTCCCAACGTCGAGCTCCCACGCATGTGCGGATGCGATCTCCACGAAAACTTTGTACAAGTGGACGAGTTTCAGCAAACCTCCGTCCCCGGAATATTCTGCGCCGGCGAACCCACCGGAATTGGCGGCCTTGAGCTCGCGCTCGTCGAAGGCGAGATCGCCGGATACGCCGCGACAAATTGGGAAGATCGCGCCAAGCATCTATTCGCCAAGCGCGCCCGCTACCAAAAAGTTGTTCGCATACTGCAAGAAGCATTCCTTTTGCGCCCCGAGCTGAAAAATCTCGCGCGCCCAGACACGCTAGTCTGCCGTTGCGAAGACGTCTCGCACGAACGCTTGTGCGAACACGCGTCCTGGCGCGCTGCCAAATTGCACGCCCGCTGCGGCATGGGTCCCTGCCAGGGACGCGTTTGCGCGCCCGCTGCTGAATTTCTTTTCGGTTGGCAGATTGATTCCGTCCGCCCGCCGCTCTTTCCCGTACGTTGTTCGAGCCTGGCGGCAATTCCATCGCGTTCCGCGCCACGAAATTAAACGGAGGATTCTGATGAAGTGGACAGGCGTAATGCCCGCAATCACCACGTGTTTCGATCCAAACGGAAAAGTTGACCACAACTTCATGGCCAATCACTGCCGCTGGCTGGTTGAAAATGGCTGCACCGGGGTAGTCGCACTCGGCTCGCTGGGCGAAGGAGCCACACTGTCATTCGATGAAAAGGTCTCGATTCTGCGCAATTGCGTGGGCGCCTTGAAAGGTCGCGCTCCCGTGGTCGCTGCGATTTCCGCGCTCTCCACAGCCGACGCCATCGCGCAAGCCAAAGTTGCGGAATCCGCAGGATGCGAAGGCCTCATGGTTCTTCCGCCCTATGTTTACAAGGGCGACTGGCGCGAAATGAAAGCCCACGTCGCTGCCGTTCTGAAAGCCACTCCGCTTTCCTGCATGCTGTACAATAATCCTGTCTCGTACGGTACCGATTTTCTGCCGGAGCAAATTCAGGAACTCGCAAACGAGCACCAGAATTTGCATTCCGTGAAGGAATCGAGCACGGATGTGCGCAGAGTCAGCGCGATTCGCGCCCTCATCGGCGATCGCCTGGTTTTATTTATCGGCGTAGACGACGCAATACTCGAAGGCATCGGAGTCGGCGCCACTGGTTGGATCGCCGGTCTCGCCAACGCTCTGCCGCGCGAATCCGTGGACCTGTTCACTTACGGCATGGAAGGAAAATCCGCGCAGGCGTTCGAACTGTATTGTTGGTTCTTGCCGCTGCTGCGCCTTGACACAGTGCCCAAATTTGTTCAGCTGATAAAGTTGGTTCAGCAGGACCTTGGTATCGGCAACGCGCGAGTCCGTGCCCCAAAACTGGAGCTCATCGGCGAAGAATTAGAAGCCACCAAAAAAGTAATTCGTCACGCCATTCACAATCGCCCAAAGAATGCGAGCTCAGCTCTAGCGCAAGCCGCAAGGTAAAGGATCTGCACAATGGAATTTCTGGGAAGATCAATCATCGGATTTCGTGACGGCAATGCGGGCAGAGCGGGCGAAACCGGTAACGGCGCATTCCAAGCCTTCGCCCCGGCCACCGCCCAGAAAATCGAGCCGGTCTTCCACTCCGCAACAGCCGAGGAAGTGGATCTCGCCGTAAGGCTTGCCACCGAAGCCAGCATCGAATTCGGCCGATTGTCCGGCGCAAAAAAAGCAGAATTCCTCGAAACGATCGCCTCCGGCATCGAAGCGCAGACCGAATCTCTGGTCACCCGCGCCAGTCAGGAATCCGCGCTCACTGTGGCTCGTTTGCAATCGGAAATGGGACGCACTTGCACGCAGCTCCGCATGTTCGCGAGAGTCGCGCGCGAAGGGTCTTGGGTCAACGCACGCATCGATCGCGCCGATCCACAACGCAAACCGGTTCCCAAGCCGGACGTTCGCTCGATGCTTCGCCCACTCGGCCCCGTAGTTGTCTTCGGCGCCAGTAATTTTCCGCTCGCATTTTCCGTGGCCGGTGGCGACACCGCCTCCGCATTCGCCGCAGGCAATCCCGTCATCGTCAAAGCGCATCCCGCGCATCCCGGCACCAGCGAACTGGTAGGCCGCATCATTCGAAATAGCGTGCGCGCGTGCAATCTGCCGGAAGGTGTTTTTTCTTTGCTCTTCGATTCTGGTGTTTCCATCGGCGCCACCCTCGTGCAACATCCGCTTGTGAAAGCCGTCGGCTTTACCGGCTCCATTCCCGCCGGCCGCGCACTTTTCGATTTGGCCGCCAGGCGGCCTGCGCCCATTCCGTTTTACGGCGAAATGGGCAGCACCAATCCCACTTTCATCCTTCCCGGCGCGCTCGCCGCTCGCGGTGAAAAAATCGCCGCGGAGCTCTACGGCTCCTTCACTCTCGGCGCCGGACAATTCTGCACCAAGCCCGGCCTCGTCTTTGTCTCCGAAGGAAAACCCGCGGAAGCTCTCATAAACGTAATAAGCGGCAAAGTATCCGAATCCGCGAAGTTCTCCCTGTTGACTTCCGGCATCAGCGCCTCGTACACCCGCGAGGTACGCAATCGTAAAAATCGCGGCGATGTCCGCCTGCTCGCCGAAGAAAAATCGCCAGACGCTGCCACCGCGTTTCAAGCAGGAGCTACGCTATTTCAAACGGACATCGCCTCGTTCCTCGCCAATCCCGATCTCTCCAACGAAGTATTCGGGCCCGAAACTCTCCTGATCAACTATTCAAAGAAAGATCAAATCCTCGAAGCGGCTCGGGGTCTGCACGGCCATCTCACCGCCACCATTCACGGCAATGAGCAGGACATCGTGGAATTTTCCGAACTCATCGTCATTCTCGAAAACAAAGTCGGCCGAATCATTTACAACGGCTATCCCACGGGGCTGGAACTCTGCGATGCCATCGTTCACGGCGGCCCCTATCCTGCCAGCACCGATTCGCGCACCACTTCCGTAGGCACTTTGGCGATCTTCCGCTTTGCCCGTCCCGTCTGCTATCAGGATTTTCCAGATGTCGCGCTGCCTGATGAATTGAAAAATGAAAATTCTCTTGGCATCTGGCGCATGGTGGACGGAGAATTGACACGCTAGCCGTCCTGATAGATGATTCCAGACGCGAGGATTCCCTGGCTGGGCGGATCGCCTGCGCAAAATCCTTGCCGGCAGAAGCCGCCGATCCAAATCCGAGTTGTCGGAGTCGGACTGTACTTCGCGGGCACCTGTCCCGGAAAGGTTACGTAACTAACTATGCAAAAAACTCAATCTAAGTTCGTAACGGCGCAAACTCACGAGCACTCCGCGCCTAGAAAATCCGATGCCATCCCGCGCCAATCCTTGGCCGCGGCCGTCGTGGAGCGCCTCCGCGACAAAATTCTCCACGGCGAACTGCGCGAAGGCGAGCAGCTCCGCCAGGACGCCATCGCCGCCGAATTTCAGATCAGCCGCATCCCCGTGCGCGAAGCGCTCAGCCATCTTGCCGCCGAAGGCCTGATCACCATCGTCGCCAATCGTGGCGCAGTCGTTTCCGCGCTCTCGCCCGACGAAATTATGCAGCTGTTCGAAACGCGCGCCGTCCTCGAGTGCTACATGCTCCGCCAAGCCATCGCCAATTTCACAGAAAAAGATTTTCAAGCCGCCGAGCAAATTCTCCAGCAGTTCGAGGAATCGCTCGACAACGACGCCGACGTGAAGTCCTGGGGCCAATGGAATTGGGCGTTCCATTCCGCGTTATACGCGCCCGCCAATCGTCCGGTCATGCTCGCCTTCCTCAAAACTCTCAACAACAATTGCGACCGCTACACGCGCCTCCATCTGGTGTTCACCCGCGAATTGCACGTGGCCGGAAAAGCTCACCACGAACTCCTTGATGCCTGCCGCACTAAAAATCCGGACATCGCGTCCGACGCGCTCTGGAAGCACATCACCACCGCCGGCGCATACCTAAAGGAATTTATCCAGCGCCACCGCGAACAACATTCCTGATTTCTTCGTGACCACATCGGCACTGACTTTGGCGTTCGTGGCGCCGCCTCGTCCTCAGCCGCTGCCTGCGGCAGGATCGAAGGGCGTCCCGCCGGCTCTTTTGCTTTTCACCTTCCAACGGCCGCCAACCTCTGAGGCGGGCATAGTTGACTTTGACTCCGAGCACCTTGCCATCCCGCCGTCCCGCCTCGTCGTCCATCGTGGCCAAGCGGTTCCTCCCTCATGAGAAATCACGAATTTCACAATCCCTGGTTGACGAGTAAACGTTTTCTCATAGATACTCGTGCCGCGCACCAGCCAACGATTCGGCTGTGGATGCAGTTCGTCCTCCGAATCCCTGCAAACGGTGCGCGGCGAAAATGGAGACACTGCAATGACCATCAAGCTCTCCGCACGACGCAATTTCCTGAAGGATGGCATGGCCGCGGCGCTCGGTGCCGCTGCGTTCCCTCTAATTTCCTCTTCGCCGCTCGTCAACAAATCCGCAACAGCTAAAGCCGCGGCCGCGACTGCGCCGCAAGCTCCGGCGCCTGCAGCCAGCGCCCGCATCAAAATTGATCTCGATCGCCAGATCGGCAAGATCGACCGCAACATCTACGGCAACTTCATCGAACATCTCGGCCGCTGCATCTATGGTGGAATTTACGAAGAAGGCTCGCCGCTCTCCGATAGTGACGGTTTTCGCAAGGACGTTCTGGAAGCCGCGCGTGGCCTGAACATTCCTCTCCTGCGCTGGCCCGGTGGAAATTTTTCTTCCGGCTACAATTGGAAAGACGGTGTTGGCCCGAAAGCTTCTCGTCCGCGCCGTTGGGACACTGCGTGGCAAGCCGAAGAATCCAACCGCTTCGGCACCGACGAATTCATCCAATATTGTCGCAAGCTCGGCTCTGAGCCGTACATCACGGTGAATATGGGCACCGGCACCATGCAGGATGCCGCGGACTGGGTGGAATATTGCAACGGCACGATGAACACCGCTTGGGCCAACCTGCGCAGAAAAAATGGCCATCCGGAACCCTACAACGTCAAATATTGGGGCTTGGGGAACGAAATTTACGGCTCTTGGCAAGCCGGCCACAAAACCGCCACAGCCTACGCCGACCTCGCGCTGGAATTCGCCAAGATGATGCAGTGGGTGGATCCCACTATCAAACTCGTCGCCTGTGGCGGAAATAATGCTGATTGGGACCGCCAGGTCCTGGAACGCCTGGTGGACGTGGTGGATTACATTTCTCTGCATCACTACGGGGGCAGCACCGACACAGCCAAGGAAATTCACGACGCCAGCAAACTCGAGCACGAAATAAAGGTACTCGACGCCGTAATCACTTCCGTCGCCGGCAAAAATGAAAAGAAGGAACGGGTCAAAATCGCGGCCGACGAATGGAACATCTGGTTCCGCTCTTGGTTCAAGCGCGGCGACGATCACAAGCTCGAGGAAATTTACAATCTGCGCGATGCCCTCTGGGCCGCCTCCGCGCTCAACATCTTTCATCGCAACTGCCGCACGGTGCAGATGGCCGATCTCGCACAACTTGTAAACGTGATCGCGCCGATCATGGCCAATTCGACAGGAATCGTCCTCCAGACGATTTATTTTCCGCTGCAGCTCTACGCCCAACATTCCGGCAACGTCGCGCTAGACGCTTTCGTGCGCTCCGATACTTTCCCGGACATGCCCGACACGCCATACCTGGACGTCTCGGCAACCACGGACGACAACGGCCAAAAACTGACTCTCGCCATCGTAAATCGGCATCCGACGTCGGATATAGCCGCGGACATCGGCATCGAAGGATTTAAATTGCAGCCTGCGGGAGATCTATACGAGGTAAACGGCCCGAGCCTGGATTCGACGAACACGTTCGCCGAGCCGAAAAACGTGGGCGTGAAACGCAGCTCATTTTCTGGAGCCGCGCCGGCATTCCGTCAAACGTTCGCCGCGCACTCGCTAACCGTACTGACGCTGCATTCCTAGTGAACGAATTGGCGGCACAAACTAGGTAGAACCCGCGCCCCGGCTACGAATCGTGCGCGCCGTCCTTCTGCAGGATCAGCGAGAGCTTCCCGTCGCGGATCCCAGGGATATTAAGCCCGATCGCGGAGCAATCCCGCACCACCCAATCCGCGCCAGCATCCCACAATTCTGCCTTCGGCATCGTAGTGCGCAACGCAATCACGCGCGCACCCGCAGCCTTCCCCGAACTCACACCCGCCGGCGCATCCTCCACCACTACGCAATCCTGCGGCGCAAACCCCAGCACCTCCGCTCCCTTCAGATAAGCATCCGGGGCCGGCTTGCCGTTCGTGATGTCGCTCGACGTAACAAAAACATCCGGCCGCGGCAATCCGCTGGCCTTCAATCGCACTTCCGCCAGACGCCGCGAGCACGATGTCACGATCGTCCACCGTCCGAGTGGCAGAGCGCTCAACAGTTCCCGCGTCCCTGGCAGCGGCACCACTCCGTCCAGGTCCGTGACCTCGTCCTGCTCAATTTGCTGATTTTCGCCGAGATGATCGCCGTTCGGCAGGTACTCGCGCACCGTGGTGATGCTCGGCCGCCCGTGCGCCCGATGCACCACTTCCGCAGCGTCAAATCCGTGCCGCGCAGCCCAACGCGTCCAAACGCGCGCCACCGCCGGCGTCGAATCCACCAGCACCCCATCCATATCAAAAAGTAATGCAGCGCAGCAAATCCGCGTCATCCGCAACTCCGGGCGTGCGAGTCCAACCCATCATTTGTTTTTTCTGCCACAAGAATCCAATAAGCATACGGATGCAACGGCTTTTCCGCAAATCAATGGTTTGGCTTTCAGAAACAGAAAAAAAGGCAGGATGCCGCCGAAATCAAACTAATTCGCTTTTTCCGCCGTGTGCGCGCGCGACATTTGACTGGCGGATATCCGGATCAGCGCGGGCAACACATCGGCAAAACTCCCGCCGCCCGCCGCTCCGCCAAATTCGAAATACAATCTCCGGTACAACCCGTACAACTCATCGTAAATTCCTTGCGCATCCTTTTGCGGATGAAACACGATGTGTGACGGACAAATCTGCTTCTGCGCCTCTTCGATCGTCTTAAACGTCCCGGCCGCCAAAAACGCAAAAATCGCGGACCCCAGGCTCGTCACTTTTTTGCTCGGCACCAGCACCGGCCGCCCCAGCACGTTCGCGTACACTTGATTCAAAACTGGATTGCTCTGCGGAATCCCGCCAGCATTGATCACGCGTTCGATCTTCGTGCCATATTCCGCCATGCGGTCCAGAATCACACGCGTGTGAAACGCCGTTCCCTCGATCGCCGCAAAAAGTTCATCCTGCGCGCTATTCTGCAGGTTCCACCCCAGCGTCATCCCGCGCAGATTCGGATTCACAAGCACGGTCCGGTCGCCATTGTCCCAAGTCATGCGCAGCAAGCCCGTTTGGCCAGCGCGATACTTCTCCAGTCCGACACTCAATTGCGAAATGGAAGTGTTTGCCCGCCGCGCGATCGCTTCGAAAATATCTCCAGTGGCGGAAAGCCCCGCCTCGATCCCCGTATAACCGGGATGCACGCTGCCCTGCACGACACCGCAAACTCCTGGCACCAACTGAGTCTGGCTTGAGATTCCGATAATGCAAGTGGATGTCCCCACCACATTCGCCACATCTTTTTCTTGCGTGCCCGCGCCGATCGCGTCCCAATGCGCGTCGAACGCGCCCACTGGAATAGGAATTCCCGCGTGCAATCCCAACTTTTCCGCCCAGTACGGAGACAATGTCCCGGCAATTTTGTCCGAAGTCTCGTACTGCCCCGCGAGTTTCGCGCGCACTCCCGCCAGCAGTGGATCCAATTTCACCAAAAAATCTTCCGACGGCAGCCCGCCCAAATCCGCATGCCACAACCATTTGTGTCCCATCGCGCAAATGCTGCGTTTCGCCTTGCTCGGATCGGCAACGCCGCAGAGCGTGGCCGCCACCATGTCGCAATGCTCGAACGCGCTGGCGAATTTCCCGCGCTTCTCGGGATTGTGCCGCAGCCAATGCAGTAGCTTCGCGAAACCCCATTCCGAGGAATAAACGCCACCGCACCAGCGAATCGCTTCCAATCCTTCGCGGTTCGCCAGTTCGGTAATTTCCGCCGCTTCCTTCTTCGCGCGATGGTCGCACCACAAATAATAATCGTCCAGCGGGACCATCTTCGCATCCACCGGCACCACCGAAGATCCCGTCGTATCCAGCGCGATCGCCTGCACGTCCTCGCCGCGCACTCCCGCCTTCTTCAACGCCTCGCGCGTCGCCGCTGCCAGCGCTCGCATGTGATCTTCGTGGGATTGCGTCGCAAATTCCGGGTCCTCGCGTTTGCGATGCAAAGGATATTCAGCCACCGCGGATTCCAGCGTGCCCTTCTCGCTGTCCACGATCGAAACGCGAACACTCAATGTTCCGAAATCCACGCCTGCGACGATCGCCATAAAAATCTGCGCCTCTAAGTGTTAATTTTCGTGCCAGTACATGTCCCAGCTCAAATAACGCACCCCAACCGTGCTTGCGTCCCCACTGACTTACAAAAAACCACAGTGCCCGCGCCGCAGCAGACGTTTCCTCGCAAGAATCACGCGCCAAACAGCCTGGTACGCGCGTATTCCCGCCGAACTCGCGAGTCTAGGCATGATCGTCCACGGCGCTTCAAATCAATGCTTTCAATTGGTTCACTCACCGCCGGAGTTGGCGGCTTTGGGTTTTCGCTTGCGCGCTGTCTTCGGAGCCAGGGCGGTGGAATCACGAAGGACCAGGCTGGTGCGGAGCATGTATTCGCTTCCCGTCGGAGAAGGAGACTTACGCCGCACCTCCGCCAGAAGCGCGTTGAATGCCAGGCGGGCAATTTCTGCTTGCGACATTTTTACCGTGGTCAAAGGCGGTATCACGAATTGCGCCAGCCGGATGTCGTCAAACCCCACGACGGAGAGTTCCTTGGGCACATGAATCCCCTGCGCATAACTCTCGCGCATCACGCCCAGCGCCGTCATGTCATTCGAGCAAATCACCGCTGTCGGACTTTCGACGTGCGCCAAAAGTTTCTGCATCGCCGCGATGCCGCCCTCCATCGTGTGATTTCCTTCCACTAGGTGCTGCGGATCCACGCGCAGCCCAATTTCGCCCATTGCTTGCATGAACGCATGCTGTCGCGCCTGGGCCGTCTTGAGCGTCAGCGGTCCGGAAATAAAAGCGATTTTTTCGTGCCGCAGCGCCGCCAGATGTTGCACCGCCTGCCGCAGTCCGTTCAAGTAATCAATCTTGATCGTGCTGATCCGCGGCAGCGGCGGCCCCACATCAATAAACACCAGCGGCACGTTGCGCGATTTCAAATCATCGAACAGCGCTTCTTCCATCCCGAACGTGACGACCGCCACGCCCTCCACTCGTCGCTCGATCATCCGACGCACGGAAAGTGCCATCCGCGCCGGGTCGTGCACCGTGGAAGTCGTTAGAATCTCGTAATTATTCTGAACCGCGATGTCCTCGAATCCCTGCACAATTTCCGGAAAGAACGGGTTGGTGATTTCCGAAACGATCAAACCGAAAATCCGGCTGCGTCCGGAAACCAGCGCGCGTGCCTGTGTGTTCGGGTAATATCCCAGCTCTTCGATCACTTTCCACACGCGGCGAGAAAGCTGCGGCGTTACGGTCGGCACGCCATTAATGGTGCGCGACACTGTCGCAATGGAAACCTTGGCCAACTTTGCAACTTCGTGGATGCTCACTTCTCATCTCCGGTGACGCGTGCGACGTATGATCCGCTCCCATGGCTGATCCGTCAACGTTTGGCCCAAGAAATCTCAGTGCAAAGCGCGTTCGAAAAAACGTCACTCGCGGCGCGACCCGAACCTAGCCGTCCGCGTCTTCGCTTCGCGTGCTCGTCTTCCAGTACACCGCGTAACGTTCCCCGAAGATTCGATTCAGCGGTATCAACATCGTCGCATTTTTCTGGCCCACGGTCTGAAAACTCAGCGGCTGCCCCTTCACGGGTTCCACCCAAGCTGCCGCGCGAATTTCTTCACCGGACTTTGCGAAAATGTTTGCGCTGCCCTTCGCTTCCGCATGGGGTGGAGACAATTGCGTCGGCCCATGATCCGGATCGAATTGCATCGCTTCCGTCAGCCCGTCGGTCCCCAATCGTCCCGCCAGCACGATCGGCCCATACAACGCCGCCACCTGCGTCGGATCCCCCAGCAGCGGCTCTGTATGCAAGCGCATCGGCAATTTCACTTCCAGCTGGTCTCCATCCGCCCATTCCCGCGTGATCCTAAGATAGCTTCCAGGGCTCGAAAACACCGGCAACGGCTTTCCATTCAGCTCGACCGTGCCGCCATCCACCGCCCAACTCGGAATTCGTATATTGATCCCCGCCTGCACCGGCTCTTCCGCGCTCACCGTGATGCTGGTGCCATCCTGCTCGGGAAAACTCGTCGTCTGCCGCACCTTCAGCCCCTTCTCGGGCCAGCGCACTTCGGAAGCAATAAAAAGGTTCACGAACACATCGCGCTCATTGTGCGAATAGATCGTATCGGTAAACTTTGAAAATTCTTCCACTCCTGTTCCCGTGCAACACCAGAATGAATTGAACTGCGAATGGAAAAATTTCCAGTAACCCGTCTCCAGCGGGAAATAATACATCTTCATCCCGTTATCCGGATGCTGCGTCCCCAGTCGGGAATTAAACAGCGTCCGCTCGTAATAATCCATGTAGCGCGGATCCGCGCTCCATTGATGCACGTGGCGCGTCAATTTCAACATGTTGTAGCCGCAGCAGCATTCTTCCGACCATAAGCTCAGCGCCTTCGATAAATTCCCCGCGTCCGTGTCCCATCCTTCGCCATTGCTCGTGCCGCCCGTCACGTACGCCCGTTCTTGCGTCACTTCTTCCCAAAAATACTTCGAAACCTCATGGTAGTAGGGAACACCGGTCAATTCATACCGCCGCGCCGCGCCAATCACCTTGGGAATATTGGTATTCGTGTGCAGACCCTTGAGCTCGTCTCGATGTCCCGCCAGAGGCCCGAAGAAATCCGGCTGCTCGAATCGCGTCGCGGTCCGAAAATATTGCCACTTTCCGGTAATCGCGCTCAGGTTATAAAGCGCCTCGTTCGTCCCGCCGTACTCCGTCTTCAAGATCCGCTGCATGTGATCGTCACTGATGCCATTCGTCCAGTGACCCATCCATCGCGCCATTCCCTCCGCCACGGCCAGGGCTTGTTCCGATTGGCAGTACGTGTACATGTCCAGATTTCCCGCCATAATCTTGTGCAACGTATAGAATGGCGCCCACACGCCTTTGCCATCGCTCAATCGGTCAAAAAAACTCTCCGGGAACGCGCTTAGGTATCCGTTGCCCTTCGCTTCCTGGCACTTCGCCAGCTCCGCCACCACCGCCTCGCCCTTCGTTTTCAATTCTTCGTCGCCGGTACTCGCGTACCCCAGCGCGCACGCCGAAAGAAAATGCCCCGTAAAATGTCCGCGCAGTTCGCAGTCCGGAGCTTCCCAGCCCCCCAAAGGCTCCGCCGTACTCGCCAGTCCCGCATTCACGCGAAAATTGTGCACCAACCGATCAACTGGCAGCGAACGCAGATATTGCAAATTCAACTTCGTGGCATCGAGGAACGGTCCATCCAGCAGACGCACTTGAATCATGGGGAACGGCTCGGCCAGCAGCGTCACCCGCCCCTCCGGACCGTGCTGTCGCCCGCCCTGCAACAGCAAGTTCTCCAAAGGAGCATTCTCTGCATAGGCGCCCGCCGTTTTCGGAAGACACGCCAGCGCAGCCGACGACATCATCCCTGAAACAAACTGCCGTCGCGAGACGCCCTTAGGAAACTTCACGTTGTCCTCCATCCGTCGCTACGACCAAGTGCCACGCCGCAACCAAAACCCAAGTGCAAGGAAGCGTTTACTCAATCCGCTACTCCGGGCGCCGGTCCGTGGTACTACTCTCCTCGATCTTGGCGTTTCGCATCGTCGGCACGTCAGCTAACATGACGGCCCTCTATGGAATATATCTGATTGCCAATTATATGCAAGCACTTCACCGCAGCCAAAAAAGTCGTAACCGTCTGCAAATAAAGATGTTGCCAGAAACACGGCGCTGCGCCAGAAACCAACCGTCCAGGCACACAAGCCGATTTGTTTTGGATTTCCCCGCAGCATCCACTGGTGGGCTTGAAGCAAAATCCCACGCGGAACCGTTACCCAAGCCTGTCGATTTTCGCGATGATAGATTCCTCCAGACCCCGCAGAGAGCGGCCAAGCCGCCAACTCGGCCCACAAATGATCTGCAGTGAATTCAAGAAACCGACGCGCTCGCTGGATACCAGAGCTGGCATCCAGCGAATGCGATGGAGGGTGGACCTGGCCGCAACAAACTAGAACATCAGATTCAACCGGAACTCGATTTCGCGCGCTCCGACATTTCCAGGACTATTGGGAGTGCCGATCGTCCCCGCCTGACCAAAACCGCCGTTGTTGATATTCACGTTCCCAAACGATGCCGGCGTTGGACCAAAGTTCGGGTGATTGTAGACATTCAAAAACTCACTTTGGAAACTCAGGTGGAAGCGCTCGGTAATTGGGATTTGCTTACTGATCGCGATGTCCTGGTTAAAGTAGCGAGGCCCGTACAACCAAGGGTTCAGCGCGAATGCCCCCGGCGTCGTATTCGGTGTGATGAACGCCGGATTCGCACCCGTACTGCTCAGGTACTTCGGATTGATCAAGTCCACCGTCGTCTGTCCCGGGACGTGATAGACACCCACTGAACTTTGTAGTTGTGACTGCGTCACGCCATTCAATACCACGCCGCTGTCGCCAAAGTCGTTAAACGTGGAAGAGACGTTCCCGTTGATTGATTGTACGCCCAGCAACTGGAACGGCTCGCCACTCTGCAAAGTTACGATCGTTCCAACGGACCATCCTCCCACGATCTTGTCAACCAAACCGGTCTGGTTCAAGAAATGTTGTCCTGATCCAAACGGCAAATCGTACGTGCCGTTCACGTGGAACGAATTCCGGATGTCAAACGGCAGCGGCCCATAGCTCTGTCGCAGGTTGCGCAGCGAGAACTGGTTGAATACCCCAGTCCAGGAATTTTGCGTGTTGATTCCCAACGTATGGCTCCAGGTGTAGTTCGCATCGAACTGCATCCCGTGCCATTGCTTCTGCCGAAAATCTATTTGCAACCCATTGTAATTGGAGTAACCGGCCGCTGTCGTCAGCCCGACGTCCTGTCCGCTGTTCAACGGGTTCATCTGGAAGTAGTTGATCGGCTGAGTCCCGCCGGCACCGGTGTAACCTCCGTTCGCCGCGCAAGGCGCGAACGTTGTCACGATGTTGCAGAAGTAGGTGGGATTGCCTCCCGGACCTCCTGCCATCGCTGTGGCCAGTCCTCCAGCAGCTCCCGCTTGCAACATGGATATGAATGTGGAGTTCCCGTATGCCTGCGCCGCTGGCACGCCCGCGAATGCCGCGTCAAATATCGGCGTGGCCGCCTGCCCGGCTAGTCCGTTATTCGCAAAAGAATTCGGATTTCCGTTCGCGGCGTTGATTGCTAGGTTTTTCTGCGCCTGCTGGAACTGCGGCAAGAATCCAGGGTTTCCGTTGCCCCCAAAAATGTTCACCTCGTCGGTAAACACATTCAACCACTGGTGCACGCTATGGCTGCCGATGTAGCGGAACTCCAGCACGTTGTTTCGGCCGATCGGACGCTGAATGCTCAAGTTCCACGATTCGGTGTACGGCTGCTTAATGGTCGGATCAATCGCGCCCAACGCGATGCCAGGGTTGAAGATTTGTTGGTAGGGATACACGAACGTCAACCCCGCTTCCGGAAACGTCGGGGTGTAATTCGGGGTCAGGTTTTGGTATGGCGGAAACGGCTGGCCAAGGAACTGCGTTCCGGGCTTGAATTGGCCGGCGGATGTCGGCGTCGGATTATCCACCAACTGGTTATTCTGATAGAAGAAGGCGCCATAATTGGTCGCGGCATCCCAGAAGAACTGATATGGCTCCGTGTACTTCCTGAACGCGAACCCGGCGCGGACGACCGTTTGCCCTTGCGCCGTCAGCTTACCCATGAACCCGTCGGTGAAGGCCGGACTCCACGCAAATCCAATTTGCGGTTGGGGGCTTACGTTCCACGAGTTGTACTGGTGCCCGCGTGCCACAAAGTACGGGTTTTGGTTTCCCGTCAGGACTCCCGGCATGAATTCATTTCCTGCGCCGGAAGGTCCCCATACTCCATCCAAACCCACGCTTTCATACGCATTCTTCAAGTCGTGGTCATCACCCGTGAAATCCCACCGCAATCCATAGTTCAGCGTGAAGTTCGGCTTGAGACGCCAGGAATCCTGGAAAAATAAACCCCAAGCCTTTTGCAGCTCATCGAGCACGAAGGGTGCCGTGGAATTCGTGTCGTACTGCTTGGTTTGCGGGTTCAAAGCAAACGCAGTTCGCACCGCAGGACCGTTTGAAGCTCCGATGTCCCCCGAAAGAATCGCATAGACCTGCTCGCCTTCCGTCTGCTGCGCGGAACTCGCGCCAGCCGCGGCCAGCGCATTCGCGATCGGGTTCAATGCCGGGTCGCCTGTCACCAATCCCAGATTTGTAAACGCTATTCCCGACGGGGCGTTCCAGTAATGGTCCTGTTCGCGATACCACGAGAAACCAAAATTGAACGTGTGCGCGGATTTTTGCCAGGTCAAAGAATCGGACATGTTGAAAAGCGGATAATAGTTCGAGGTTCCCTGCTGGAACAGATCTCCGGACATGTTCGCGCCAGTTCCAAGATTATACGGATACAGATCCCATTGCACATTGAGGCTGGAGCCCGGCGTCGGCAACGCCGCACCAGCACCGTAGATATTCCAGTTGTACAAGAACCCTCCGCGGAATTGATTTACCAACGTCGGCTTGATCGTCCAATCAAATCCAAACGCCACTGGGTAAGCTTTCCACTTGTTCGCTCCTTCGGAACTGGCGAAGGGGGCTCCTGGAAACCACGGCGCAGTCGCGCCCGGCTGGTCGAATGTTGATTCGTTCAGCGCCAAGTTGAATCGGATGCTCTGCGACATGTTGTAATCGAGGCGGAACGTCGGGAAGTAATACGTTTGGGGACTCTGCACCTGAAAGCCGAACTGTTGAACGCTAGGGTCATTGCTCACATTTGTCAGTTTCCCAAGCGAAAGGATGCCGTTGATTTTCGTTTGCTCAGCGATATATACGCTGTTGATTGTATTATTCACGCCCGCCAATGCAGCAACGCTGGTCGGCGTTCCTAGCAATTGCACCGATGTAGGGCCACCGGCTCCAGCAAATGTGAACAAGCCACCTTGCACGCCGGTCGTGAAGACGTTGTTTGTTTGCGTGTACGAGCCGGGTTGCCGGGACGTCGCAAAACTTGCAAAGAAAAACAATTTGTCTTTCAGGATTGGGCCACCGATACTCCCTCCGAAATCGTTCTTGATGAACTTATTCTTGGGAAGGCCCTGCGCATCATTGGCCCAGCTGTTGGCGTTCAATCCGGCATTTTGATAGTTCTCGAAGACGCGGCCATGGTAGGAGTTCGTTCCGCGGCGCGTGACGAAGTTTACTTGCATGTTCGTCGCCCCGTACCCTTGGTTCACGTCGAGTTGGTCCGTCTGTATCGTCATTTCCTGCATGTCTTCCAGGCGCGCCTGAATGGCCGGCTGTTGGTTCCCGCTAAATTTCATCCGGCTCGTGCTGGATATCACACCGTCCACGTTGTTTCCCTGCGCGATCACCGGCAGCCCGTTCCACGTGCCGTTGCCGTTCCCAGGGAGGCCATTGAATCCCGCGGCCAAGAACGAAAGTTGGCTCACGTCGCGGCCGCTGAGAGGCAAATCCTCCAGCTGCTTAATATCAATATTCGTGCCCAAAGCGTTCGAGGTCGTTTCAACCAGCGGAGTCTCGTTTTCGCGGACTTCCACTGTCTCGTTCGATTGACCGACCTTCAAGTTCACGGCGATGTCGGAAACCTGTGCCGCGTGGACCGAAATGTCGGTAAAAGTCTGGCTCTGAAAATCCTTCTTCGTCACCGTCAGCTTATAAGTTCCCAGCGACAGATTGACGAACGTATATGTTCCATCTCCGGCTGTCACCGCGTTTCGTATATCGTTCGTCGAGAGATCCTGCAGCACCAGCGTCGTGCCCGGCACCACCTTCCCGTCCGGATCCAACACCGTCACGTTGATGGATCCCTGGCTGCCCGCCTGCCCCCAAGCCGGCTGCACGCCCAACCCCACCACAGACAGCAAACACGCCAGCACGCTCAAACCGAATCCCATCGAGAACCTGCGCGACATATTTCCTCCTTGTTCACTCTCGGAACTTTTGCGCGGCACGCGAACCCCAGAACTTGAATGGAAACGTCCGGACAGATGCGTAAAGACTCGAGCGAGGGCGTTATGCGTCATGAGGATCCCTCACCAGGTTGGAAGTGATTGCAGATCCGCTGTTGTTGCTTGAACGAACTTGCAGGCTAGGAGAGATGGCCGTGCTGCATGCTAGGGTGGTAGCGCCAGCACGGCCAGGCAGGTGTACTGCTCCGAGCGAGAATGCCAAGTATTTTGTATAAAGTAAGCGTTTACTCATGTTCCCCATTACCCCAATGGGAAAGAACACCCGCTTGATGGCGCTTCTTTTATATTGTATTCGATATCCTGTCAAGCCATTTCTTCCTCCTCCTAATACTTTCCTACTACGCGGCCCCATTCCACCCGCCACGGGCACTCTTTTCCATGCCCGTCTCTCGTCTCATAGCCCCTGCCAGCAGTTTCTGGTCGCCACCTTCTCACCGCGGCGAAATGCTGGCAGAATCAGGTCGGGACCGGAGCCTTTTTGAATTCACTTGTGAGAAGTCATCCTCAATCCGCCAGCAAAGGCGGCAAGCGACGCGGCAACGCGTTCCTGCGGGCTACAGCCATCGCCTTGCTCTTGGAAGTTCCAATCTCGCTGTGTACCTGCTCGCCGGCTGCGGCGCAAACCTCTCCCGGTCGCCAGCAATCGCAGGCCACGCCGCCCTCCGGCCCCTCAACCCCATCTTCCTCCGCCGCTGAGGATGAGCTTCGAACCGGAACCGATCTCACGCGCCAAGGCCACTTCCGCGAAGCCATTCCATATCTCCTCGCCGCCCAAGGCCGCGTCTCGAATGAATTCGCGGCAGACTTCAACCTCGCGCTCTGTTACACCGCCACCAGCCAGTTCGATAAAGCGATCTCCATCCTTACTAATCTCAGCAGCGCCGCGCATCCTTCCGCCGGCGTTTACGATCTGCTGGCCCAGGCCCACATCGGAAATGACCAGCCCGAGGAAGCGTTTACAGCGCTGCAACAAGCCGCCAGCCTCGAGCCTGCAAATGAAAAACTCTACGTTCTCGCAGCCGACGCCTGCATGGACCACCAGCACTATGCTCTGGGCGTAAAAGTCGTAAATCTCGGCATCGAAAATCTGCCGAAGTCCGCGCGCTTGTTCTATGAACGCGGCGTCTTCCAGACCTTGCTGGAACGCGGTGACCTCGCCGCAAACGATTTCGCGCAGGCCGCCGCGCTCGCGCCCGGTACCGACATCGCCTACATGGCAACCGCGCAGAGAGATCTAGAGGAAGGAAAAATTCCGGAGACGATCGCTGCGGCCCGCCAAGGCATTGCCGCGGGCCACGAAAATTACATCTTGCTCACCCTTCTGGGAGAAGCGTTGATCCGTTCCGGCATCGCGCCGGGCCAACCGGAATTCGCCGAGGCACAAACCGCGCTGGAAAAATCAGTAGCCGATCATCCGGAAAGTTCCCGTGCCCAAATCTCCCTGGCCAAAATCTATCTGATGGACGGCCGCTCCGGCGACGCCATCACTCACCTGCAAATTGCGCGCCAATTCGATCCAGCGAATACTTCCGTGTACTCGCACCTTGCCACCGCCTACCGCCAGCGCGGCCAACTCGAAGAAGCGCAGAAAATGCTCGCAATCCTCGCCAACCTCAACGAAGCGCAGGCCGCCAAAATCCGTTCAGTCCCGAGCGACCACAAGGTCGGCACCGCGCCTTCCCGCGTCGAGTAAAAGTCTGTGGAGACCGGGAAAGTTGTCATCCCGCAGGCGCAGTGTGCCGGAGGGATCTGCTTTTCCCTCGGCATCCGCTCGATGGCGAGCGCGCCAGCTTACCTGGTGCGGGCAATTACGCGCGGGAAGGGCCGTTCCACGATCCCCTCGCCCTCCTTCACCGAAATAATCTGATCGCTCTTCAACCCCGCAAGTTTCGTCACCACCCCGCTCGGCCAAATGATCTTCAACGCGTCCACAGTCACGTGCGCACCCAATCCAAAATGCAGTCGGGGATCCTGCGCCGATTGATAGCTCATCCCACCCTTCCGCTGCTCGTAAAGCGTCAAATCTCCCGCCGTAAGCTTCACTCGCGCTCCGACGCCGTCCCGGTTCGATTTCGTCCCGATCAGAAAAAGTTCCAGCCAGTGATTCGCGTTCCCACCATCGTTCCGCAACAACTGCGCCGGTTCACCATTGTTGTTCACCAAAATATCCAGATCCCCATCATTGTCGAAATCCCCAATCGCCGCGCCCCTGCTCACCCGCGGACGCACAAAATCCGCACCCAGCCGCTCGCTTACATTTTCAAAAATCCCCCGCCCCGTATTGCGAAACATCAGCTTGGGCTCCGCATAGCGCACTTCCGCCCGATATCGCTCGATGTTGTCCAAAATGTGCCCGTCGGCCATAAAAACGTCGCGCCAACCGTCATTGTCGTAATCCATGAACCGCGTACCGAACCCGCTCATATGAAACGTGGCATAAGAAATCTTCGATCGCAGCGTCGCATCGTCATACACTCCCTCTCCCATATTTTGATAAAACCGCGCCAGCTGCGAATCCAGGTGCGTCACAATCAAATCCATCCGCCCGTTCCCTGTAGCGTCCGCGGCGTCCACTCCCATCCCCGCTTCCGACGTGCCGTCCATGCTCACCGCCACGCCCGCCATGTATCCCACTTCCCGAAACGTTCCATCGCGATTGTTGTGAAATAAGAAATTCGGCATCGAATCGTTTGCGATGAAAATGTCCTGCCATCCATCGTCATCGTAATCAAAAGTCACCACGCCCAGGCCGTTCCCCGCCTTCGCTCCCACCCCCGATCGCACGCTCACGTCCGTAAACGTGCCGTCGCCATTGTTGTGATAAAGCGTCGGCGCCTGCCCGCGATAATTATCCGGATGGCAATAGCTGCGCAGCCCCGGCCCGTGATCTCCGCACCAAAAATTGTTGTCCGGCCCCCAATCCACATAGTTCGCGATCACCAAATCAAGGCGCCCGTCATTGTCGTAATCAAACCAAGCAGCGCTTGATCCCCATCGCCCCGAATTTTCCACGCCCGCCTTCGCCGTCACATCCGTGAAAGTTCCGTCCCCGTTGTTGTGATACAAAATGCATCGCCCGTACCCCAGCACAAAAAGATCCGGAAATCCGTCGTTGTCGTAATCCCCCACCGCCACGCCCATGCCAAACAGCCCTTCCGCTCCCACTCCTGCCCTCGCCGCTACATCCGTAAACGTCCCGTCACCGTTGTTGCGATACAGCGCGCTCTCCAGCCGCCGCTTCGGCGTGTACAACCGCGTCGCCGCTCCGTTCACCAAATACAAATCCATCAAACCGTTCTGATCGTAATCAATCCACCCGCACCCCGAGCCCATCGTTTCAATCAAATATTTTTCCGCAGACGCGGCATCGTCATGCTGAAAAGCAATCCCCGCCGCGGCCGCTATATCTACATACGTCACAGGGATTGCCGCTGCCGCACTACTCCAAACGCCTCGCGGAGCCGCAAAAACCGCCCCCACCGATTTCAACAAGTCACGCCTCGAAATAATCGAATGTTTCGCCACCGGACAAAACTCGCTATGCGCTCCAAAAAAGTTTACAACGCTGGTAGCCTACATCAGAGGTCGCGCACCGTGCAGGGATTCTTGCCTCATCGCTGTCAAAATATTTCCGTCAACGCCGGTCGGAGCTAAATGCCCATCCCCTCCACCGCAAAAATCATCGCGTTCGCCGTGCTTGTTGAGCTGTGCGCCCTTGCGCCCACTCCGGCCTTCTCGCAAGAACAACGGCGGCAGCAACAGCCCGCCGCTACCGCAATTCAACAGGCCACCACGCCCGCGCCCCCGAAAATCCATTTCGTGGATATCGCCGCGCAAGCCGGCCTAACCGCGCGCACCGAATACGGCGGCGACCACGTCAAAAAATACATCATCGAAAGCACCGGCACGGGCGCCGCCGTCATTGATTACGATAACGACGGCTGGCCCGATATGTTTTTAGTCAACGGCAGCACCCTCGAAGGTTTCCCCAGGGGCCACGAACCCACCAGCCACCTCTATCACAATAATCGCGACGGCACGTTCAGCGACGTCACCCAAAAAGCCGGCGTCGCGCTCCCCGGATGGGGCCAGGGCGTCTGCGCCGGCGATTACGATAACGATGGCTTCACCGATCTCTTCGTCACTTTCTGGGGACACAACGTTCTCCTCCACAATAATGGCGATGGCACATTCACCGACGCCACCAAAAAATCGGGGCTCGCGCACGAAGACGTCCGCTGGAACACCGGCTGCTCCTTCGTGGATTACGATCGCGACGGCCATCTAGATCTTTTTGTCGCCCGCTACGTTGATTTCGACGCCGCGCAACTCCACGATCCTTCCACCGCCTCCGCCTGCGATTGGAAAGGGCAGCCCGTCTTCTGCGGCCCCATGGGCCTGAAAGGCGCACGCAACGAGCTCTATCACAATAATGGCGACGGCACCTTCACCGACGTGTCCGATAAATTAATTCTGAAAGACAACGTCCCGCACTACTGCTTCACTCCCCTCACCGCCGATTTTGAAAATAATGGCTGGCCCGACATCTACGTCTCCTGCGATTCCTCTCCCAATCTGTTTTTTCACAATAATCGTGACGGCTCCTTCACCGATACAGCTCTTGGCGCCGGCGTCGCTTACAACGAAGACGGCCACACACAAGCCGGCATGGGCGTGGACGCCGGCGATTACGACGGCGACGGCTGGCTCGACATCATCAAAACAAATTTTTCCGACGACAGCTCCACTCTTTACCGCAACAACCAAGACGGCACGTTCACCGACGCGACTCTTCAGGCCGGCCTCGGCGGCAATGTAGAGTTTCTCGGCTGGGGCGCTCTATTCGTGGACGTAGATAACGACGGTTGGCCCGATATTTTCATCGTCAATGGCCACGTCTATCCGGAAATTGACGGAAAAGGCCTGCCTAGCTCTTTTCGCGAGCGAAAATTAGTTTATTGGAATGAGCACAACGGTAAGTTTAAAGACGTTTCGCTCGACGCCGGCCCTGCCATCACCAAACTTTCCAACAGCCACGGCCTGGCCGCCGCCGATTTTCGCAACGACGGCAACGTCGAGCTTCTCGTCAACAATAGCTACGACGCCCCCAGCCTCCTGAAAAATGACGCCCCCCAGGGAAACTGGCTCGCCGTAAAACTGATTGGCACAAAATCCAATCGCGACGCCATCGGCGCTCGCGTCACTCTGCGCGCCGCCGGCCATCAGCAAATCCAGGAAGTCCGCAGCGGCGGCAGCTACATTTCCCAAAGCGATTTTCGCCTGCACTTCGGCGTTGGCCCCGCCACCCAAATTGACAGCCTGCAGATCCGCTGGCCCGGCGGCCTCCAGCAAGAATTAAAAAATATTTCAGCCAACAGAATCATCATAATAAAAGAAGGCGCGGGAATCGTCGCGCATCAGTAACAGCAATCTGCAACGTTGTCAGGCTCGAGTTCGAATTAGGAGGCTCGCTGCATGTCGAGAGGTGGAGACGGCCGCTGGAATTCGCTCCCCCGCCGCCGTTTCTTGCAATTACTGGCCGCCTCAGGTCTCAGCAACTTCGCCGCGAATCGCTCGCGTCTCTTTCAATCGCCACCGTCCGCAAATTCCCTCCCCGCCTTCGAAGAAATGCCTAACTCCGGCACGAAAATCAACTGGACCCACACCAACGGCCGCTCCCCCGAATGGTATCTCCCCGAAACCGTGGGCGCCGGCTGCGGCTTCCTCGATTACGATAACGACGGCTGGATGGACATCTACCTCGTCAACAGCGGCCCTTGCGATTTCTACACCCCGCCGCAACCTCTGCGCAACGCGCTCTACCGCAATAATCGCGACGGCACGTTTACTGACGTCACCGAAAAGGCCGGAGTCCTCGGCAATGCCTACGGCATGGGCGTCGCCGTCGGAGATTACGATGCCGACGGTTTCCCCGATCTCTACGTCACGCAATATCCGCGCAGCATCCTCTATCACAATAATGGCGACGGCACTTTTACCGACGTCACCGCGAAAGCCGGCGTCGCCGCTCCCGGCTGGGGCAGCAGCGCCGTCTGGTTTGATTATGACAACGACGGCCGCCTCGACCTATTCGTCTGCCGCTTTGTGGATTTCGACAAATCCAAAAATAAATTTTGCGGTAACACCATCACCGGCGAACGCTGGTACTGCAAGCCAAATGTTTACGGCCCCGAACCCAGCTACCTCTTCCACAACAATGGCGACGGCACGTTCACCGACGTCAGCAAAGAATCCGGAATTGCGGCTGCGCTAGGAAAAGCCTGGGGAGTAGTCGCTGCCGACATCAACAACGACGGATGGATGGATCTCTTTGTCGGCAACGACACCGTGGCGAATTTTCTTTTCGCCAACCGCGGCAAAAAAGGCTTCGAAGAAATCGGTTTACTAGCAGGTGTCGGCTACAACACTTTCGGCCGCGCCCGTTCCGGCATGGGCGTGGATGCCGCCGATTACGACCAGGACGGTTTTCTCGATCTTTTCGTCGCCAACGTGGACCAGGAGATGTACGCGCTCTATCACAATAACAAGGACGAAACCTTTAACGACGTTTCCATTCCCACCGGGATCGGCCCCACCACCCAGTACATGAGCGGCTGGGGCCTGAAATTTTTCGATTACGACAACGACGGCGACCTCGACCTCTTCCTCTGCAACGGGCATCCCGATGACGGCGTCGAAAAACGCGTCGAGCACGTCACCTATCGCGAACCGCTGCTCCTCTTCCGCAACACGCCCAACGGCTTCAAAAATGTCAGCCTGGAAAGCGGCCCCATTTTTTCCAAATCGCTCGCGGCCCGCGGAATGGCCCTGGGCGATTTCGATAACGACGGCTCGGTTGATGTCCTGATCGCAACGAACAACGGCGCGCCGGTGCTCCTCCGCAACAATGCCGGACGCCAAAACCACTGGCTCGGCCTCCGCCTCATCGGAAGCAAATCCAACATTGACGCAGTAGGCGCCAAAATCACCTACAGCTCCGGCAATCTCCAACGCACCCACACTAAAGTAGGCGGCGGCAGCTACCTCGCAGCCCACGACCCTCGAATTGTGTTAGGAATTGGCCAACGCACAAAAATTGATTGGCTGGAAATTCAATGGCCGCAACCCAGCGGCGCAAAACAGCGTTTCTCCGACATCCCAATTGATCGCTACATCACCATCACAGAAGGCCAGAAAAACTGGAAGTAGCGCGCGGTTCGTAGCGCTGGCGTCCCGCCGGCTCTTGGCCGTTGCTGTTGCCTGTCTCTTCGCCCCCTGCGTCGCGGCGGTAAATCTCCCTGCCTGCTGGGATTTACCTCCGCCGTTCCTCCGTATTCTCTGTGTAAAATCCTTTGACTTACTGCGGCCTCTCCGACCCTTCCTGCGCCTGCGCCTTAATCTCCGCTTTCCTCTGTAAAGCCATCTCCCGCGCCGCGTCTTCCTTCCGCCCCAACTTCGCATACGCGATCGAAAGCTGATAATGCCCCGCCGGATCCGCCGCCTCCATCTTTACGTATGAATCGAGCGGCCCCACTGCTTCCGAGTATTTTCCCGAAGCATTCAACGCCATTCCCAATCCCAGATACGCTTCCTCAAACCCAGGATCCAGCTTTATCGCCCGCGAAAAACGTGCGATCGCCTCCTCCCATTGCTGCGCCTGCCGTGCAATATCTCCCAACATAAATTCCGCCGCCGCATTCGAAGGCTCAACCGCCAGCTCCGCCTCGAATTCCTTCCTCGCCTCTTCCACCGCCGGCGGCTGCTTCGAAAGCAAAATACGCCCCAGACGATAGTGAATCTCCGGCAATTTCGGATTTTCCTCCAGAATTTTCCGGTATTCCGCCGCCGCCTCGTCCCATTTTTCCTGCGACTCCAAACCCTCCGCATCCAGCTTGTGCACCTGATAAGATCCTGGAGCTGAGGTCACCAAATCCTGCTCGGCCCGATTCGCCAACTCCGAGAAATAATGAACCGTCACATACAGCACTTCAGGATTGTGCGGATACTCACGATTCAGCAACAGCAAAGTGTCCGCGGTCGTCTCCGGCTGATTCAGACTCATGGCGCATCGCACGCTAGCCATGGAAGCCTCAAATTTCAATTGCTTGTCGCTCAAATGCGGAATGGCTTTCTTCAGCATTGGCAGAGCTTCCCGGCACCGCCCCTTCTCCGCCAAGGCAATCCCCTGCTGAGCGGTCGCGGAAACATCCGCAACACCCGCGCCCTTCGCCGTCTGCGACGCACCGGGTAACGCAGACGAGGCAGGTGCCTGCACCTGAGCTACGCAAGGTCGCGCCAAAAATCCCACAATCAAAAACGCGGTAATCGACACAACGGTCAGTCTGATCATGAATTGACTATAGATTGAAACGCGATGCGCCGCCACGCCTAACGCCAAATTCAAACCGGGCGTAAACTCCTAATCTCGATCGGAAGGAATCATCTCAAGCTTTTTCAGAATTCACGAAATCCCCGCCCGCACCTTAGCCGCGGCAATCACCTCGACCATCACATCACGATATTTCGCGAATGTATCATCAACTACAGTAATCGTCGGAATCGTGTGCTTCTCCTCCGGCATCGTCGGCTTGAATTTCTGAAATCCATCCTCATGCACGCCCGTGCTCCCCCGTCCCGGCGCCGGCCTGCTCAAATGCTCAAACGATCGCGCATATTTGGTCAAAGCCGCCGGATAAGCAGGCGACCGCGGCACCTGGTACACCGGAATGCACGACATCAGCGCGTCGTAATGCATCTCCCCCACCGCCAGCACTCCCGGAAATTTCGCCCGCAATTCCTTCACCAATTCCACGGTCCCTTCATACATTCCGCCGCTCAAATTATTGATCCACGCTCCCGCAATATCCAAAAAATATGCATCCACATGGTATTGCTCAATCACTTCCGAAATCCGCCCCGCCAGATATTCTCGCCAGGAAGGAACGGCCAGATTCATGAACGAACCCCAGCCATCGTTGCTCCGGTCGTTATCCATGTCCACCCAATCATTCGCGAAATCGTCGCCGTCAATCCGCACCGTCTGTGCATTCGCCACTTTCGCGTACATGGGAAACTTCCGGTTCGCCACATTCGCGCCAAACATCGGCATCATCCGGAATCCCAGCTTCTGCCCTTGCTCGATCAGCGCGCGAAATCCCTCCTCGCCTCCCAATCGCGGGTCGGCCTTGTATAACGGATAATTCCAGTAGTAGCGCCCATCCCACGCCGGAAGAAAAACCAGCACGTTCTTCGCGGGGATTTGCGTCGCGGCCCACTCCAGTGTCTTCCCAATTTTCGCGTAGTCGTTATAAATGTATCCGCTCCAGTGCATACCGTGAATCGAAAGCACCAGGGCAATTTCCCGGAACCACTCCGGCACATCCGTCCTCTTCTCCCAATCCGGAATCTGAAAAGCCTGCTCTACATGTTCGAAATGCATCCGCGAAGCCGCGTCCATGCTTGCCGCGCGCCCCACGCGCCACGTCGCGCTATCCAATTTGTTGCTTTTTTCCCAGCCTCCGCCCTCGTAAATCAGCTCGACGCGATAACCATCATCCCCCGGCTGCATATAAAATCGCGTCGCCCGCACCTGCTCGTCCCGCGCCGAAAGATAGAAGAAATCCCCGCTGCCTTTCTGTATCACCACCAAAGGTGTGGTCATCCCGCCAAAAAGATAAGGATGTTCCACCGATATCTCGTTATCTTTCGGATCGAAAAACTTGTTACACGAGACGGATACCTGCCCCCGCGGCACTCCCCGCACGATCGAAGTCACTGATTTGATCGGCCGGTCCGTCTCCGCCGTCACATTCCACTCGAAATAATCCCCGTTCTTCCGCACTCGCGCCACCACCAACCCTGGCGCTTTCATCTGATCGCCGGCCCAAACCAATTGCGAGCAGTGCATTTCAAAGCCATCTGCGGTTTTTCCCACCGTCATGCTTGCGCGGTCCATTCCGTAGCAATCCTCAAACGTGTGCAACCGGAAGGAGAACAGAAGCCCCTGAAACGCCACCGAAGGCTCCGGAAAATCAAACCCAAACTTGAAGAAACTCTCCCCACGCGGCGGCACATACACGCCATCGTTGCAATTCAACGCCACGATCTCTCCATCAGCAGCGGCTGGGAGCGGTTCCGGAGCCGCTTCAGGCTGCAATCCCACATCCAATTTCCGCAGCACCACGGACGAAGCGCCCGCAACCATACTCGTCTTCAACAATTCCCTGCGCGACATTTTGTCAGTCATGGACCTTCCTTAATTGCCCTCAACGCACTGTTGCCCGCGCCACGATCGCTCAACTCAACTAAATTCCCCAACCACCTCAAACCGCTCTTCCCCGTCCGTCAGAAAAATCACCGTATCCCGAGTGGCGCCACCCAACTCCACCACTCGCCCATTCACTGTCACACGCCGCACCGTGTTCGCCGATGGCATCCGCAATTTCAAATGCACTTCCTTCACTCCGCCAGCCTTCATCAAATCAATTTTGGCATTCACTTTTCGCGAAGCACGATCCGCCGCCATACTGAAACTCACCCTCCCAAACCGCGTCGGCGCGCCCTCAATCCGTATCTCTTTCCCCGACGCCACCCACTCCCGCGGCAATCCCTTCCCAAAATAAATTCTGTCCTCGTCCGAATCCTCCAGCACCAGCATCCACCTCACCAATAGAGGAATCGTCTGCTGCGCCGGAATGCAAAATAGCGCGGTATCGCCGTCCACTCCCGAAACTTCGCCCGCCGTCCAACTCCCCCGCGTGTGATCGTGATAACGATGCGCGTAAAGAAACAGCAAATACTCCTCCACGCGATCCAACCGCAAAAGCATCTGCGCGTATCCATACGAAATAAATCCCAGAATGTCGCGACCCTCCGGATGCGGCCGCTCAATATTCGCCACCACCCCCAAAGTCGTTCCGCCATAGGCCCGCATGCAATCAATCACCGTGTTCGCCAAATCCGCGGGCAACACGTCCGGCTGCAGCAACTCCGCATAAGCGCGATGCACCCACTGCTGCGGGCTGGGATACTCTTTTTCCAGCGATTCGCGAAACATCAAAGTCGTACCCGGCAAAGGTCCGATATACGCTGGCGTCACGTCGCGCCGCACGTTTTTCTGCATGCTCGCAATCACCGCGTCCTGCAAATCCTTGCTGCGCTTCAACCAGGCTGCCGCCGCAACTCCCTCGCCCGGCCGAATCGCCGGCCACACTCCGCCGATATCCTTCAATCCCCGCGCCGCAAACGCGTTGTTCGCAAAATAAGGCAGCCACCAAGTCATCGGCTTGGGATGCAAACACGAATCCGACTCGCTCCACCCGTGAATAATCCCGTAACCCACGTCATCCTTCGGCAATTTCAAACTCTCATCATGTAACTCCGTCAAAATCGCCGCCGTCGCCACAATCTTCTCGCGATGCTTCACCAGCAGCGCCGCATCCTGTGTGTATTGGAAATAACGCGCCAGCAAGAAAAGCGTCAGCCCGAACTGCGCCGTCTCCGGCCCGCGCATGTTGATCATTCCCTTCGCGTCCGTGAAATCCGTCAAATAATTATCAATAATCTCCCGCGCCGCATCGAATCGCCCCCACTCCAGATTCGCATACACCGCCATCGTGAAAATATCCTGGAACCCGTCGTATTCCGGCCCGTAATAATCGCGATCCACCGCGCCATACTTCGGATACACTCCGCCCGGCCGTACCATCAATTCCTTAGCGAACGCGTGCTTCGCCATATCCACCCATGCGCCATCCGGCAAAGCAGCCGGCGCAAAATCCTGCAGCTGTTTTTCCCAGTACGCCGCAAACACCAGCAGCGCGCGATGAAATTCCTCCGCGCTCGGATCTTCCCGCGTGGGAGGAAATGCGGGATAGCTGTACCCGTACACCACCATCGCCACTTTCCCGTTTTCCACACGCATCGTGCGGTGCCAGGTCTGCACGATGAACCGGTCGCGCGCCTCCACGTCTCCAAACACCACCACTTCCACATACGCGCCATCGGAACTCGGCATCACCTTGCGCACCGCCGGCATCCAGCCGCCAATCAACCCTTCAAATCTTTTTTTCGCCGCGTCATTCGTAATCTCCGGAAAATATTGCGCCGGATGGTAAGTCCTGGTGTTTCCCGCGGGAAAAACCGGCATCGTGTCCGCGCATTCTTTCGTTCCCACAAATGTATTCCACGGCAATCGCCAGCGCGATTCCTCCTTCGCCGTGCCCTGCGGCGGCGCCGCCGATTTCACCTGCTCCGGATCCGGATCGCCATGCTGCAAAAGCTTGTCTGCCAGTAAATCCGGCCCGGCCATTCCAATGTCCGCCAGCTTCAATCCCAAATATGGCGGATCAGTTTCCGCGAAAGTCGCCTCCGTGCTCTTCGGCAAAACTCGCGACGCTCCCGCCGCAGAAATAAAAGTGATCGCCCCGTCGCGCGCTCGCAAATCTTCGTAAACCTTCCACCCAGTCGCGCCAATTTTGAATTCGCAAACTAAAGTGTGACCCGCAACGTCCGGTGCCGCTCCCGAGTTCAGACCCGACTCCATCGTCGGATCAAACATTGCCGCCTTTGCCCGCTCAGCAGCTGCGACTCGCTCCCCAGTCGCCACATACCCCAGCGCCGCAGTCGTCACTCCCAAATCCCGCAGAAATTCTCGCCGATCCATCCGTCACCCCCGAATCAACCGAACCACTCAGCACTCGCCGAATCGAAAACCAACTTAAATCGCCACTTCCACCGCCTTCCCCTCGAACGCCACCTTCTTCACGGTCGAACCCACCTTCACTTCAATCTCACGACGCCCCGGCGCCAACATCCGCGATCCCTCAGCCAATTCCAATTTCAAGACCCTCCGCGCATCATTCCACCGCATTTGAATCCCCATCCACTCGCCCTTCCGGTAGTTAAAAGAATTCCCATCGTCCTCGTACAACAAAAACGACGCGTCCGCTCCCGCATAAACAGAAATCGAAAGCGGCCCCTCCACCTTCTCATCCGTAAATTGCTTCACCGGCCCCATCGGTACAATCGCCCCAGCCCGCACGTACAAAGGAGTCGTCTCCAAGTCCACGGCCCGCGTGATTTCCCTCCCGCCCTTCACGCGTTCCCCACTCCAGAAATCCCACCAATCCCCGCGCGGCAAGTAAATCGCCCGCGAAGCCGCGCCCTGCTCCACCACCGGCGCCACCAAAATATCTCGGCCCCACAAATATTCGTCGCCACGCGCCACCGCCGCGGGATCATCCGGATAATGCAGCCACAAAGACCGCATCACCGGCATCCCCGTCAGGGTGCATTCCCGCACCGCGCTATAGATGTACGGCAGCATCCGGTAACGCAGCTCCAGATATTTCCTGCAAATTATTTCCACCTGCGGATTATGCAGTTGGCTTTCATCCGGCAGCGCCGCGCCCCCATAATTTCGTATTTCCGCCGGCCCCGTATCGCCCGTGTTCCAACCCCAAGGCAGCCGTAATTTCCAAGCGCGCCCGTGCGAACGAAACAACGTGCAGAACGCGCCAAACTGAAACCAGCGCACGAATAATTCTGCCGTGAATTCTTTCGTCGGCACGAATCCGCCAATGTCCGTCCCCCAATAAGGAATGCCGGTCAATCCCGTGTTAACCGCGATCGGCAAATGCGTTTTCAACGTCTCCCAAGTGGAATAGACATCTCCCGACCACAAGAACGAGGCATAACGTTGCATCCCCGCATATCCATTGCGGTGCAAAGCAAACGGCCGCTCATTCGGCCGGTCGATCTGCGGCCCTTCCCAGTACATCCGGTTGCGCACCAAACTCGACGCAATGTCCAACGGATCGCCTTCGTCCGGCCACCATCCATCCACGCCCATCGCGAAATCTTTGCGGTGCGCGTCCCAATAACAGCCCGCCTCCGTCTCGTCATATTTCGTCACGTCGCAAGCGTCCTGCGCTTTTCCGGTCAACTTGTCCGTCAAAATCACGGTGTGCACCACCGCGCGAAAATTATCCTTGTGCAATTCCGCGAGCATCTTCGGCGGATCTGGAAAGGCCCGCGCATTCCATTCGAACGCGCCGTTTTCCGTGTTCCACCCGTTCGGACAAAATCCCGTCCCCAGATAAATCATCGCGTCGCACGGCAGTTTCTTTTCGCGAAACGTCTTCGCCTCCGCCAGTATTTCCTCCGGGCTCCCCAACGTCCGGTGCGATTGCATATAACCAAAACTCCACAGCGGCGGCAGCTCCGCATTACCCGTCAGTCGCGCGTACTCGCTCATGATCGTCGCCGGCTCCCGCGCCGCGACGAAAAAAATGTCCAGCGGATACGCCGCGTCCGGCCCCGCAGGCAAGAATTTGCTCTCCTCGCCCGAAAAATCAAACGTCCCGAACGGCGAATGAAAAAACATCGCCCACCCCGCCGTCCCAATCAGCCAAGGAATCGGCACGCGTCCGCCATTCGTCTGCAGTTTGTAGCCGCCTTGCCCGCGCTTCATCGTGTCCACTGACCCGCGACGATCGAATTGCGGTCCGCCCTCGCCCAATCCCAGCAACGGCGAATTTCCCGTCGCGAAAGAAACCATTCCGCTTGCGCGATCCACCTTGAGTTGCTGAATCGCCGCGTCATCCGCGCCAGCAATCGAGAACGTTAGCGGGCTCGCGGAAACCTTCACAGTCAGGTCGCCCACTTTCACAGCGTGCTCCGCAAATTCCCCGTTCAACTTCGTCACTGGCCCGTCCCAACTCTCCTGCACCAACGACCCATCGCCGCGCACAACACCGCTGCCCTTCGCCGAAAAAATACTCAACCGCAACGTATGCGCGCTGACCGAAGAAATCCGAATCTCCAGATCTTCTTCCGCCGGCCCCAATCCACCGCCCGCGAATCCGGTACCCGGCAAAATAAACGCCGCACAAGTCGCGCCCACAACTTTCAATGCTTGCCTGCGATCAAATTGCCTGCTCATAATTGGCGATCCTTTGTGAAATGTAGAAAATATGAATCAAATCAAAAATTCCTGAAGCCCTCAGCGATAAATTCATCGCGCTCTCCACTTTCGCTGCGGCCTCTTCGTCTCTGCGGTGATCTCGGACTCGTCTTTCTCTGTGCTCTCCGCTTTTCTCTGTGTCCGCTGTGTCAAGTCTTTTGACTTTCCCCCGAGCACCTACTACTTCGCGCTCAAATCCCCATAAAATTTCCAATGCGGCACATAATCGCGTGTCAATTTCTCATTCATAAAATCCGCCCGAATCATCTCAATCGGAATCGCATTCTCCTTCAACACCGCATCATGAAACTGCCTCTCCGTCATCTTCCCCGGTTCCACCAGCGCCTTGTGCAAAGCCCCAATCTGCAATCCACCCAGCATGTAACCAGCCTGGTACAGCGGCGAATAATCTCCCGCAAAAGATCGCCGCACCTCCGCCGTGGCGTTCTCCCGCTCGTGCCCCACCTTGTCCACCAGGAAATCGACGCACTGCTGCGGCGTCCAGTTTCCCAGATGAAAATTCAACGAAAACATAATTCGCGCCGCCCGATGCATCCTCCAGAACAGCATCCCCACCCGGTCCTGCGGCGAGCGCGCAAAATTCATGTCCCACAAAAGCATTTCCCAATGCAGCGCCCAACCCTCCACATAAAACGAAGTATCAAACGGCCGCCGCCACGTCCGATACCTCCGCGCCATGAATCCCTGTAGCTCATGCCCCGGAATCAATTCATGAAACACCGTCGCCCGCGCAAAATGAATATTATTTCCGCGCATGCTCATCATTTTCTGCTCGAACGTCATCCCGTCCGTCGGATAAGAAACGCTGATGCGATCCCCGCCCGTAAAAAACGGGTTCACTAGCTGCCGCTCCGGCGTCATCATCTCCATCCACCACGATTCGCTCGCCAGTTCCGGCACAGTCACCAGGTCGTGCTTCTCCACATACCCAATCGCCTCTAGCGCCAGGTCCCGGATCAACTCCGGCTGTTTTCCCGGCGGCACATAATCCGATTTCACCTGCTCTAGCGCCTTGTGCCAGTCGTCCCCGTCCCCCATCTCCCGCGAAGCGCGTTTCATCTCCGCCTCGCACCACGCGTATTCGCGGTCCGCCAGCACCAATAATTCTTCCGGAGTGTAAGGAATCATTTCGTAACGCAAGCTGCTGATCAGCGCGTCGCGCCCGATCGGATTTCCCACAATCGTGGTCTTGTCCCCTGGCTTGATCCCCACGATCTGCTCGCGCACTTGCGCCGCGTAACTTTCCAGGTTCGTGTCCACCGCCTTGTACGTCACGCCCGTCCACCAAGTGAACTGCGGATCGTACCCATTGTAAAAAGTGAACCAATCTTTCAGCGACTGCCTCAGTTGGTCCGTCTCGATCGCCGCGCGATTGGCCACATACTTCGAAGTCTTCATCGAACTCAATGATTTTTTCGCTTCGTCGATCTGCTTGTTCAATCCGTCCAGCGTCGCTGCCGCCTTCGCCGCATCCATGTTTTCCATGTGCCGCAAAGCTTCTGCCAGCCCCACAATCGTCGGAGCAAACGGCAGCAGCGGCGCCGTCTCCGCCATTTCCTTGCGCCGCAATTCGATCCCGTGTAGTTCGTGGTTCAGCGTGTTCTTCAGTAAAATGTAATCAATCTTCCCGTCCTGATGCATGCTGTCGAAATCCACCTTCTCTATTTCCGTCTGCCACCCTGCGTAGAACTTTTGCATGCGATCCAGTACCGCCGGCGATAGCGGCGTCCGATACGAGCGCAACAAAAGGGTGCGATCCGCGTCGTACCTCTCCGCGAGTGCTCGCATTTCGCTCGGCGGTGATTGAAATTCGTCCCCGACGTCGCTGCCACCGCCTGCGGCCCGACGCTCGGCCCAGACGCCGCCACCGCCATCGCCACCCGCCGCAAATCCCACGGATATTAAGGTAAGAGAAAGCAAAACCGCCAAAATGGAGGACTTCGCCAGCAGTTTGTATTTCATAGGAAATGGATTGTATATAATATGCGGAAAAACGCTAGCTCTATCCTGAGCCCTTCCTACATTGCCTTCACCGGCCTCCATTCCCAATCGCCCACCGTTGACTATCCACTGCCCCCGGATATACCTTCGACCCTTCTCCAACGAGGCCATCTGCTCATGACGACTCGTCGCCCAAATCCGCAACACAAGCCACACCGCATCCTGGTAATTGACGTCGGCGGAACTCACGTCAAGCTCTTGATGACCGGTCAAAAGGACCCCGTAAAAATTCCCTCCAGCCTCTCCATGACCGCCGCCAAAATGGTTCGCGCCGTAAAAAAAGCCACCCGCTCCTGGAAATACGATTGCATCGCTATGGGCTATCCCGGCCCAGTCATCAACAACCATCCGCTCCGCGAGCCTCACAACCTCGGCGGCGGCTGGGTGGGTTTCGATTTCCGCAAAGCCTTCGGCCATCCCACAAAAATTATCAATGACGCAAGCATGCAAGCCCTCGGCAGTTACAAAGGCGGACGCATGCTTTTTCTCGGCCTCGGCACCGGCCTGGGCTCTGCGATGGTGATTGACGGCGTCCTCGAGCCCATGGAACTCGCGCACCTTTTCTACAAACATGGGAAAACGTACGAGGATTACCTCGGCATTCGCGGACTGGAAAAATATGGAAAGAAAAAATGGCGGCGAGAGCTTGTCAAAGTCACCGACAAATTGAAAACAGCTCTCGAAGCCGACTACGTAGTCCTGGGCGGCGGCAACGCCAAAAAGCTAAAAAATCTCCCGCCCGGCGCCCGCCGAGGCAGCAACGAAAACGCCTTCGTAGGTGGCTTCCGCCTCTGGTCGCATTCAGACCACCCAGCGCGATAATTTCACCGGGCCACGTCGGATGGTCGCGGTCTCAACCCCGTCGTCCGCCGAATCCGCCAACTACTGCTGCGGCGGCGCGCTCGGCGCCCCAATCTTCGTCCCAATCACTTCGCCCGAAATAATAATCTCCACGCGACGATTCTGCTGCCGTCCCGTCGCCGTATCATTGCTCGCCACCGGGTTCGACTTCCCGAATCCCGTCGCCGTAATCGAAGTCGGATCCAGCCCCTGCTGTATCAAATAATCCCGCACCGCATTCGCCCGCTGCTCCGAAAGCGTTTGATTGAACGCATCACTGCCCACGCTATCCGTGTATCCCTCCACCGATAAATGCAGTCCCGGATGCGCCAGCACGATCCCGGAAAATTTCGCCAAAGCCTCGCGCGCCGGCGGCTGCAGCTCATATTTCCCAAATGCAAACAACACGTCCGCCATATTCACCTGCAAACCGCGCGGCGTATCTGTCGTCGGCAAAACCCGATTGAACTGATCGAGCAGCGCCGCCCGCAAAGCCTGCTTCTCTGCTTCCGACCTGGCCGCAGCATCCTGCGCCGCCTTCGCCTGCTGTTGCGCCAATTCGGCCTGATGTTGCGCGGCCTGTGCTTGTTGCTGCGCTGCCAACGCCGCTGCATCAGCCTGCGCGCGCGCCGCGTCCGCCTGTGCTCGAGCAGCAGCCGCCTGCGCCGCATCCCGTTCCGCTTGCAATTTCTGAATTTCAGCCTGCTGCCGTGCCGCTGCTTCCTCTTTCTGTTTCGCGTCCGCTGCGGCCACCGCCGCCTGCGCCGCCGCCTGTTCTGCTGCCGCTTTCTGCTGCGCCGCGCGTTGCACGGCGATTGCGCGCGCATCCGCCGCGGTCTGCACCGCATCGCGCGCCGCCGCGATCACTTCTTTCCTGTTCGCTTTCTTCGCCAGCAAACTGTCCGCGTTCCTCAGCGAACTCACCGCCTTCTGAAAAGCATCCGGCGCCAGCGTGTCCGCCCCCGCGCTCTGCGCAATGGACACCGCATTCCGCGCTTCGTAAATCTCCAGCGGCACCTTCGGGGAAAATTCCGTGATCGGTTCCCGCGCCTTCGTTATGTCGTACGTATACCCGCCGCGCTGCATCAATTCGTAATTCGCCGTCACTTGCTCCGACGTTCCCACTGTGTCCGCCCGCACTACGTTTTCCAGCACCACCACGTCGCTCGGCATGCTCACCGCAAAGTACGGCTCCGCCGTCACGATCATTCCAAAGGTCTGCAAATTCGTGGTCGCCGTCAACTTGCTCTTGTCGCCATCGAGAAGCAACTCCCCCAGGTTACTTGGTTTGCCCTCCGGCGTGATCGCCCATAGCACGTACGTCAAATATTCCTTCCCGTATTTCTGCGCCGGCTGCATATTTTTGAAACTCGCGGTCACCACGATCGATCCCTGCTTGCTGTCCACCTTCGCGTCGCCCTTCGCCAGCGGCAGCAGCGGCGTTCCCTGGAATCCGATCATCGTCGAGCCGCTGCGGTGCTGATAGCTCACCGCCGTTACGGTTTTCCCTACCACCGTCACGTTGTAGATAGACTGGCTCCCCTGCTGCGCAGACGCCGGCGCAGATTGCTGCGCTCCCGCCGCCGCGCAAAACAACACCGGGATCGCAATCAAAGTCCCCATAATCTTTCCCATGTTCGTAAATTGCTCCCTTATCCTGCTCGCATCCCCACGCGCGAATCCGCGCACAGATCGGCCCGTCCGCAAATCGATTCTCGGGAACTTCGTTTTCTGCAAACGGCCCCCAGTGTACCAAAATAGCCCACTCCTTCCGAGCGCCATCACTCCACACATTTCCAAAAAAATTTCACACGAATCCTCGATTTCCCCGCGCCTCACAAGGTACGATAGATATTCATGATTCCACGTTCATTCTTGGCCGCCGCGCTGATGCTCTTTTTCATTCCCTCCGTGCTTCACGCTTGCACCTGTTCCAAAGAGCCTCCCGGAAGATGTCCCGGCCTGCAATCTGACGACGTGGTTTTCCTCGGCACTGTCACTGAAGTCGCCGCCGTCGCGCCCGACGCCACCTCCGCCGAAGCCGCCACTGCCGCAGCCAACACCAACGACGCAAATCCCGGCGCCACCCCCCAAACCGTCGCGCCCATCACTCGCTATCATTTTCACATTGACGAAAAATTCGCCGGCCCCAACACCGCGGACATTGACGTCTTCTCCGGCGGCGACGACGCCGACTGCGGCTACTATTTCAAGAAGGGCGAGCAGTACATCGTCTTCACCCAACAGGAAACCGAAGGCCGCCTCTTCGCCGTCATCTGCGGCCAGACGCGCCCCGCCAGCGAAGGCCGCGCGATCCTTCCGCAGTTGCGCGCCATGCGCAATCACGACCGCGTAGCTTCCGTCTTCGGTGTCCTGCGCCGCGCCGATCCGCCGCTCCTCGCGCCCACCGACGATCCTGAAGATCCTCTCCCATACATAAAATTAAAATTGCGCTCTAAAGATGATCGTTTCTCCTCCAGCACCGGCCCCGACGGCGTCTATTCTTTCTACGACGTTCACGCCGGCGAATATGTTTACACCGCCGATCTCCCCGCGCGCTTCGAGTTCTCGCAGAAAACTCTGAAAGGCGGCTTGCCCCCATTCAGAATTCCCTCCGGCGCCTGCTACGAGTACAACGTCAACGCCCTGCCCACCGGAAAAATTCGCGGCAGCGTTCTCGGTCCCAATGGAAAATCACTCCAGATCGCTTCCGTCGAGCTTTATCGCGCCGAACGCTTCGATCCCGCCCAGCCCGGCCTCTGGGGCTTTCAAGGCCAAGACGGCAAATTCGAATTCGATCACATCGGCCCCGGCGAATATCTTCTCGTCTTCAATCGCATGAATCGCCTCGACCCCAACTCCCCCTTCCCGCGCACTTTTTATCCCAGCGAGCCCGAACAGTCGGAAGCTAAATTCATAAAAGTAAAAGACGGCCAGCAAATTCTCAATGCCAACATCAAACTCCGCAACGGCTATCCCACTCGCAGCGTAAAAGTTCAACTAAAATGGGAAGGCGGCCGCCCGCCCGGCGAAGTCACCGTCACAGCCCAAGCCGAAAAAGGCGACAACCCCGCCGCCCGCAAAATCTCCGACACTCTCTACGAATTCACGCTGCTCCAATCCGCCGCCTACACATTTTCCGCCTGGGAAGATCTCGATCCTCAACGCCTAAGCCAGCATCACGGCCAAACCACCTGCACCATCCCCGCCCGCATAGATTCCGACACCCAAAAAATTTCTGCCGTCACTGATGACGCCGCCAACGCATCCGATGACCCCAGCGCAGTCACCCTAACGTTCACGAATCCACCGTGCAATTAATCCGGCACCGCCACTCCTGGCTGTGCGCTTCAACAAATCGCCGAACACAAATACTCGGTAGGGGCGCTGCTCGCTGCGCCCCAGCTTGCCACGACGTCAGCCTTATTGTCGGCTCGCCTTGGTCTTTCTCTGCGACCTCTGCGTCTCCGCGGTAAGAGGCCCTTCGCCCGTTTGACTTCCCTCAACCCGCGTGCGTAGAATCCCTCCGCGATAATTGGGGCGCGAAATCAAGACATCGGAGCGTAAATGAAGAACTTCCTAGCCATCTGTGCGGCAGCAATGCTTTTACTCACCACCAGCGCCATAGCCCAAGAACCGCCGAAAGATGCCAAGCCCTCCGCCGCAGCAGACGCCAAAGCCCCAGACGCCAATCCTCCCAAAGAAGAAGCCTGGCCCAGCGATCACACCATCAAAATCAACGGCCAATCCATCGCCTACAAAGCCGTCGCCTCCACCACCCTCTTGAAAGACGAAAAAGGCGAGCCCACCGCGCTCATCTACTCCACCGCCTACACGCGCAGCGACACCAAGGATTTTTCCCAGCGCCCCATCGCTTTCCTCTACAACGGCGGCCCCGGCTCCGCATCCATCTGGTTGCACATGGGCGCCTTCGGCCCGCGTCGCGTCGTCAATGCCGACCACGCCGCCACTCCACCCGCGCCGTACAAAATCGAAGACAACACCAATTCCCTACTCGACAAAACCGACATGGTCTTCATCGATCCCGTCGGCACCGGCTTCAGCCACGCCGTCGGCAAAGCGCAGAACAAGGATTTCTGGGGCGTGGATCAAGACGTAAAAATGTTCGCGCAGTTCATCAACATCTATCTCAATCGCAACAACCGCTGGAATTCTCCAAAATTTCTGATCGGCGAAAGTTACGGCACCTTCCGCTCCGCCGCGCTCGGCAATTATCTCCAGCAGCACGACGGCATTTACATCAACGGCATCGTACTTATCTCTTCCGTCCTCAATCTCGGCACCATTTCGTTCAATCCCGGCGACGATCTCCCGTTCATCCTCTACCTCCCCAGCTACGCCGCCACCGCGGCATATCAAAAAGCGCTCGCGGATCCGCCGTCCGACGTCCCGGCCTTCCTCACCGAAGCCCGCAAATTCGCCGCCACCGAGTACGCCCCCGCTCTGATGAAAGGCACCAACATCACTCCCGCCGAAAAATCAGACGTCGCAAAAAAACTCTCGCACTTCACCGGACTCAGCGAGGATTACCTCCTGAAAGCCGACTTGCGCGTTAACCTTCCGCAATTCAATGTGGAATTAATGCGCAGCCACGGCGTCACCACCGGCCGTTACGACGCACGCTACACCATGCCCACTTACGACATGCTCACCGAGTTTGCCGAGGAGGATCCGTCCTACACCGCGGTCCGCGGCGCTTTCACCGCCGCATTCAACAGCTACGCCCGCGAAGAATTAAAAGTCACGGAAGAAAGATCCTACGAAGCTCTTAGCGGCGACGTTGGGGGCAATTGGGATTGGAAACATCGCGGCCCGCAAGGCGGCGGCTTTTTCCCCGGCTCAGCAAACGTCTCCGGCGACCTGATTCAGGCGCTCATGACCAATCCCCACCTGCAAGTCCAGGTCGAAAACGGCTTCTACGATATGGCCACGCCGTTCTACGCCACTGAATACACCATGGACCATCTCTTCCTGCCCGGAAACCTGCGCAGCAACATCCACTTCGAATACTACGGCGCGGGCCACATGATGTACCTGCACGAAGAAGATCTAACCAAACTGAAGTCCAACATCGCCGCCCTGATAGACAGCGCATCAAAATAACGCTGGGAACGGCAATCTCCCGATCGGCGTTTTTGACTTTGCTCGTGTAGCGGCCGCTTCATCCCGCGCCTTTCGGGATGAAGCGGGCATCTTGCTCTTGGTTTTGAATTTGCTTTCGGATTTATCCCAGCTTCGATTTATCCACGTTAATCTGCGTTCTTCTGCGGTGCCTTCGAACTCTCTGCCCTCACTCCGCACCCTTCCCCGGTACAACCACCGGCGGCACCGCCGGCCCCACCCCCTTCACATAATGCCCATACCAAAATAAATACCGCTCGTATCTGTCCTTAATAAACGACGGCCGCGAAAACTCGTGATATTCCCCCGGATACACCACCAAAAGCGTCGGCACTCCCAACCTCCGCAAACTCTGGTACAGCTGCTCCCCATTAATCACCGGAACGTTCCAATCCACGTCCCCGCCCATCACCAAAGTGGGCGTCGTAATCTGCAGCACGCGATTGAACGGCGAAAGTTTCTCCCACAGCGCGCGATTCTTCCACGGCAACCCCAGCTCGTACTCCCAATCGCGCGAATACAAATCGTGCCCCCAATTGGTGATGTACAAGAATTCCCCAGCTCCCGAAATCGCCGCCTTGAATCGAGTAGTCTGCGCAATTATGAAATTCGTCGAAATCCCGCCGTACGACCAACCTCCCACTCCCAATTTCTCGGGATCCGAGATCCCCTGCGCGACGGCGTAATCCACCATCGCCATGTCATCCTCAAAATCCTTGTGTCCCCAATCCGCGAAAATCGTTTTGCAGTAATCCTCGCCGTAACCGGAAGACCCTCTCGGATTCGGCGTTAGCACCACATACCCATTCGCTGCATAAAGCTGCGGATCGAAATTAAATTCCGCGTAGTAAGCCCACACCGGCCCGCCATGCGGTTTCAAAATCGTCGGATATTTCACGCCCGGTTGATAATCCGGCGGTTTGTACAAATATCCCGCGACGGTGGTTCCGTCCTTGCTCTTGAAATGCACATACTCCACCGTCGGCAAACGCAATTCCGCCATCAACGCGTCATTCACGCTCGTCAATTTCCGCAATTCCCCGCCCGGTGACACCGCGTAGAGCTCGGCCGGATGCGTCAGCTCTCCCACCGTCGCCACGGCCGTGCCATCCGCGCCTAGCGAATACGCTTCCACCATCTTCCGCCCGCCAATCGGGCGCGTAATTTCTCCGCCCGCCGCCGGCACGCGCAGTAAATTCTGTGTGCCGTCGTCGTCTGCAATAAAATAAATCCATTTCCCATCCGCCGAAAATCGCGGAATCGTCGAATTGCGGTCCAGCTTGCGCGTCAGCACGTTCGCCGCACCGCCCGTCGCCGGCGACACCGCAATCTGAATCGTAGAATATTGAAACAGTTCCGGCTCCAGCTGCGTGGTGTATGCGATCCACTTCCCGTCCGGTGACCACGCCGGCGCCTCTTCCGCCCCCACGTTCGTCGTCACCTGCACCAGTGACTTTCCCTGATCGGTGTTGCCCGCCTCCACCACCCATATGTCCTTGTTGTAATTCAAATCCGGTTCAGGGGCCGACCGGTTGCTCGCAAACGCGATCTTGATTCCGTCCGGTGACCATGCCGGATCATCGTCATCGTAATCGCCCGCGGTAATTTGCCGCTTCTTGTGATCCGCAATTGTGAACACATACAAATGCGTCCGCCGCCGGTCCAGATACCCGATCTCATCCTCTTTGAAGTGCATCCGGTCAATCACCCACGGCCGCGGCTTCGGTTTCGCCTTGCTGCCCTTTTCCTTGTTCGCCGCCGCCTCGATTTCTTCCGGCGACGCATCCTGCAACACCAGCACCAGCCGGTCGCTTCCCGGCGCCCACGCGAAACTATCCACGTCCTGGATCGTGTCCGTCAGCTGCTGCGCCTCGCCCCCTTCGCGGTTCAGAATCCATACCTGTTTCTTGCCCTTCTCTTCATCATCGTTGCCGCTTCCCGCGCGGGCCGATAAAAACGCCAGATATTTTCCATCCGGACTCCAACGCGGATGCGAAGACGATTCATTTTCATCCGTCAGCGCGATCGCCGCCCCTCCGCCGGTAGGAACCATCCAGATCCGCTTCCGGTTCTTGTCATCCTTCAGACTCGCAGTCTCCACCGTATACGCCACCCACTTCCCGTCTGGGCTGATCTGCGGATCCCCCACTTCCTTAATCCGAAAATAATCATCCACCACCAAAGTGCGCCCGCCCGCGGCGGCTGCGCCGGCATTCCCCACCGTCACCGGATGCTGCGCCCGCGCCGCGCCGCAAGCCATCGCCGCCAACATCACCACGAACACAAATGCTTTATGGAATTTCATCCCGCCACCCTTTCCAATCAAGCGAACCTCATGAGGCCGCGAAGTATATCAGAACCCGCAATCCCAAAAAAAAGGGCAAGGCCATCGGCCCTGCCCTCATTGACGTACACCCTGCGGAGACGAATCTCTAACGCAACGAAAAAATCCGGGAGCTCGCGCTACGAACCCTTCGCCGTATTCATCGTCAACGAAGTCACATGAATCGTATCCCCATCCAAAGTCCCCTTCACCGTCACTTCGTGCCCCGCGTGACCATCCGCCTTATCCTGTGGCTCCAAAATGTAAACTTTCTTGTCCGCCTCATCGTACAAAGCATATTTCGCCCCATGCGATTTCACGCACTTCGAAGTGCACTCCGCCTTCGCTGCACTCGCATCCTTCGCCCCGCACATATCATTCGTAATGACGCCGGACCATGAACCACTCTTTGCCCCGCCGTCCTGACCCGCCAGCGAAAGCCCCGCCACACAAACCATCGCAAATCCTGCCAGCATCGCACGCTTTACCATTATTGAATCCCTCCTCACTATTACACGCGACCGAGCCGCCCCGCTGCTCCGCCCGAAATAATGTGTCACTAATTCGCGCATTTGTCCATCAATCGCTCAGCCGACCATCGCCGCAGCTTCGCGTGGCCTTTTCTCGCCACTAACCACTCGTCACTGTAAGCCATCTCATAAATGCCTCCCGCGGAAGGGCGGGGCTTCAGCCCCGCCGTGAAGCATCGCAAGAAAGGGGCTTCAGCCCCTGAAGCCGCGTCGCTCAATCTTGGCAGATTACTTATGAGATGAGTTCTAGCCACTGCCTTTATCCGCAACGAAAAAACTCCCAACCCATCCGCCGTTCGATTGACACGCCCAGCACCTCCCAATTAATCTCAGTTCGATGCCTACACCGCCGAGTTCTTCGCCGACCAGCCTGTCGCGCTCCCATCCCCACCTCTACGAAATCAACAGCTGGACCTGGCTCGAACAGCTCTCCGCGCGCCTCAAAAAAGATATCACCATCGCCGAAGTCCCCGACTCTGAATGGGACGCTCTCGCCACACAAGGCTTCCACATCGTCTGGCTGATGGGTGTCTGGCAACGCAGCCCCATCTCCCGCCAACTCGCGCTCCAAAATCCCGGGACCGCCGCGCAGTACAATCTTGCCCTGCCCGGCTGGAAACCCGCCGACGTAATCAGCTCTCCCTACGCCATCACCTCGTACGTCCCCGACCAGCGCATCGGCAATTGGGCCGCTCTCGACGCTGCCCGCGAAAAATTACGCGCTCGCGGCATCGCATTATTTCTCGATTTCGTCGGCAATCACACCGCGCTCGATCACCCCTGGATGCGCGAGCACCCCGAATTCTACGTCCGAGCTTCCCAAGACGAATTCCAGAAAAATCCTGCGCTCTACTACACGCAATCCACACACCAGGGCCCGCAATATATCGCGCGAGCCAAGGACCCATACTTCCCGCCGTGGCAAGACGTAGCCCAACTTAACCATTTCAGTCCCGCTCTCCGCGCCGCGCAACTAGCCGACCTCCGCACCATCGCCGCCCACTGCGACGGCATCCGCTGCGACATGGCCATGCTCCAACTCAACGACATCTTCGACACCAACTGGCGCTACCTCCTCGGCAACACGCCTCAGCCCGAGAAAGAATTCTGGACCGAAGCCCACGCCGCCTTTCCCAGCCTCACCCTCCTCGCCGAAGCCTACTGGGGCACCGAACAACGCCTGCTCGACTTAGGATTTTCCTACTCTTACGACAAAATTCTCTACGACGCCGTCCGCGACCACAACATCTCGCAAATCCGCGAACGCCTCGTGAGCCTCCCCGAACGCCAAAGTGATTTCGCGCGCTTCATGGAAAATCACGACGAGCAGCGCCGCGCCGTGGTATTCCCCAACGATCGTCTCGCCGCCGACGGCACTCTGCTCGCCACCCTTCCCGGAATGCGCTTCTATCATCAGGGCGAGCTCGAAGGCCGCCGCATTCATCTTCCCATCACGCTGCGCGTCGCCGCCGACGAGCCACCCGATCGCATCAGCACGAATTTCTTCCAGAAAATTCTACGCATTACGAAGCAGGATGTTTTTCACGAAGGGAACTGGAATCTACTCGATGTCGCTCCGGAAGGTGATGCTCCCACCGACGCACTGCTAGTCTACGAATGGCGTTCATCGAAAGCGTGGAAAATAATCGCAGTAAACCTGGCGGCCTACCCTTCGCAAGGACGCGTCCACCTGGCCGATCGCGTCTCACCAACACAAAATTACATCTTCAACGACGAACTAAACAACGTCCGCTACGATCGCAGCGGCCAGGAACTTCACGAAATCGGCCTTTTCATTCGCCGCGACCCCTTCCAGGCCCACCTCTTCGACATAACCACTGCACCCTAGCGCCGCCCGCCGCTAATCACCCGAGCCACAAGCGACCGACGGACGTGGCGTGCCCTTGCAGTGGCCCTCCCACTTTGCGAAACGGCCTCTGATGCTCCTGAATTTGCCTTTGAATTTGTTCTTGAATTTGTTCTTGAATTTGTAGCGGCCGCCTTCAGGCGGGCGTAGTTGACTTTGACTTTGACTTTGACTTTCCAGCGCCCATCCCGCCTTTGCCGGATGGGCGCCGTTCACTTTCGCCCTGTTTTTGAATTTGTTTTTGAATCTGTAGCGCCCCGTCCCGCAACGCACCACCGGGCTCTCCTTTGCCTCTGGTTCTCTTCCCGTCTCAGCCCTTCCGGTTACGATCCCCTCCCTACTTCACCACCAGCGTCAAAAAGTTATTCAATGTCTGCGTCTGTCCATTCAAAGTCGTCGTCAACGACAACGTATATGTCCCCGCCGGCGTCGCCCCGTTCGGCCCCTGCGGCAAACTATTGCTGCAAGCTGCCATTCCCAACGCCACCAGCAACAACGTCGCAAACGTCATTGCCACTCGCCGCTTCCTCCGCATCGTCCACACCGCTCCACCGAAAACCATCGAAACCAGCATCCACCCAATCCCCCCGCCACTTCCTCCGACCATGGGCGCTACCATTCCCGTCGCCGTCGTACTCCCCTGGCAGTACGTCTGTATCGCAAACGCCACTTCCGTTGCCCCGCCCGTCAACGTCACCGTACTCGGTATCACCTTGCACGTTATCAACACCGACGACGGTATGCATCCCAGCTGCACCGTCCCCGTCACTCCCGGCGCTCCGCTAATCACCAATCCGTAATACGCCGTCCCTCCCGACACCGTCGTCGCCGTCGTACTCCCTCCCGGCGCCACCGCTATAATCACTTGCGATGTCACTCCCGTCCCGCTCAACGCCACCATCTGCGGACTTCCCGTCGCATTATCCGCAATATTCAACGTCGCCGTCCGCGTCCCATTCGCCTGCGGCGTGAATACCACACTGATCGTGCAACTCGCTCCCGCCGCCAACGTCCCCGCCGCACTGCATCCCGAACTCGTGTTCGGCAGCGGCACTCCAAAATCCTCCGCATCCGCTCCGCTCGTCGTAAAGCCCGCGAAATTCACTGCTGCGCTGCTCGTGTTCGTTACCGTCACGCTCAACGGCGCGCTCGTCGTCGTCAACGCTTGCGATCCAAACACCAAACTGCTCGGCGTCACCGTCAACGTCGCCGTTCCCGGCGTGCCTGTCCCCGTCAGCGTCACCGTCTGCGGACTTCCCGTCGCATTATCCGTAAATGTGATCGTCCCGTTGCGCGTTCCCGTCGCCGTCGGCTTGAACGTAATCTGAAACGTGCAAGGCGTACCTTCCACCGCGATGCTCGGGCATTGCGCCAGCGTCGCCCCCGCAAAATCCCCGCTCGTCACAATGTTCGTGAACGTCACCGTAGTCCCACCCGTGTTCGACACCGTCACCGTCTGTGCCGCGCTCGTCGTTCCCACCGCCTGGCTGCCGAACGTCAACGATGTCGGCGTAACCGAAATCGTCCCGCCCGTCGCCGGCGTTCCCGTCCCCGTCAGCGTGATAGTCGTCGTTTGCGGCGTCGCGCTGCCCGTGCTCGTGTACGTCACCGTCACCGTCCCCGTCAGTGTCCCCGTAGCCGTCGGCGTGAACGTCACGTTCACCGTGCAGCTCGATCCCGTGCCCGTGCCGGTCGCAAGAGTTGTCGGGCAAGCGTTGCTCTCGCCGAAATTCGCGCTCGCCGCAATTCCCGTGATCGTCACCGTGGTCGTGCCCACATTCGTAATCACCACCGGCTGCGACGCGCTCGTCGTCCCCTGTGCTTGATTTCCGAAAGCCAGAGACGTCGGGTTCGCCGTTACGCTCGCGCTCGACAAGCTTCCCGCCTGCACAAATACGTTCGAATCCAGCGCGAAGTCGTTCGCGTCGGCCACTGCGAGCTTGATGTGATACGTCAACCCGGGAGTTACCGTAGCTTGCGCCCCTAGCACCGTGGTCAACCCATTTAGCTCGGTATCCACAGGCGGCAACGGTCCGGTTGCCGAGAATTGCACCTGGTTGTTCACGTAGAACTGAGGATTTGTCGGAGGTATCGGGGGAGTGACGGTCGTATTGCCGTCATTCACATCGTTGATTGATACGGGCAGGTCCGTCCCGGGAATTAGCGCCAGATTCACTGGCGCGCCGCCCGGCGCCGTCAGGAAGAATCCGAACACGTCGTTAAACGACCCGATGAAATCCGGGTATTCCTCCGAACCGAACACATACTGGAAACTGATCGTCGAGCTCGTCGGCACAAAGTCAAATTCCAATACCGATGCGTCGTTCGTGATATTTCCCTTACCCACGATCGTGTTCAGATCCGCATCGCCTGGCTCGCCGTTGTCCACCGACATTCCGTTTTCACAATTCATGCCTGCTACGTTGCGTGCCGATCCTGAACTCAGCACGATTCCATTCGTAAAGCCCAGAACATTCGAGCTGCTTGTAAACGTGCCCGCGGCACGGAGCGCGCCCGTGTACTTAACGTTGCTGATTGCTACTCCCGCCCCCACTAGGCTCTGCGCCAGCGCCGTCGGCGTTAGTGTGGAATCCGTAAGATCATCCACCTTGATCACGCTGTCTGCGCCCCAGCCGTGTATCGTCATCTGGAAATTGCCGCCTGGATCATCGTCGTTCACTGTCACTATTTGGTCCGTTTCGTCCTGGCAAACACTGGCCGGCTTGAAACCGATAAACACGTGACAGGTCCCTCCAGGCGCTAGCGTCCCGCAGTCGGTCGTCGCTGTGTACGGAGCAGTCGGTGTAACGCCGCTGACGTGCACGGTCAGCGTGGTCGAGGTGTTCGTCAACGTCACCTGCAGCGGCTTACTCGTTCCATCCACTCGCTGTTTGTCCTCGTCGCCCTCGCCGTTCACATTAAAGTCCGCCACGATCACCGGGCTCGAGGTCCCCGATGTCACTGACGTATTCACCGTCGCTGAATTGTTGGCCGTGTTCGGATCCGTTTGCGTTCCCCCAGTGGTCGCCGTATTCGTCAAGCCTCCCGTCGCCGTAGGCGTCACGCTATACGTTATCGTTGAGCTGGCGCCGCTGGCTAGATTGCCAATGTTGCAGAACACGGTGTATTGCTCAGTGCCAACGTTTAGTTGCATTTCACAACTCGGTCCAGAGATCCCGATGGGTTGCAGTCCATTCGGCACTGGATCACTCATGGTCACGCCCGTTGCGTTCGCGGGACCATTGTTCGTCACCGTGATTGTGTACGGCACGCTCCCGCCGAGCGCTACGCTCCCCGGTGCGAGTATCCCGATCGACAGATCCGCGTCGGTTCCGGAAACCGCCGTAAACGTCGCCGTCACTGTTTCCAGTCCCGCGGGCATATTGAAAGTGCAAGTCGTAGCTCCCACAGTGCACGCAGTCGGCGTCCCGCTCCACCCGCCAAAACCGCCACCCGAAGGCGGCGTTTGCGTCAAAATGACCGGCGTGTTATACGTCGCAGTCACCGAGCAACCCTGAATCCCCGCGGCCGGCCCACAGCTGATGCTGCCGCCTAGCCCATTCACTACGTTGCTCGCGACCGTTCCTCCCAAAGTCCCCGCGCGATTCACCGTCAGCGGATAAGTGTTTATCGTAAATAACGCCGTCGCGCTCGTTGGGCTGGTGCTGCTCACCGTAAATACGCACGGATTCGTCGCTCCGGCGCACGGTCCCGCCGTCCAATTCGTAAACGAGTACCCTGTCGCGGGCGTCGCCGTTAAAGTCACCTGCGTCCCCGACGCAAAATTCGTCGAGCACGCACTCGGCGGCGCCGGATTCGCGCAGTTAATTTCCGGCGTGACCGTCGGCGTCGAAGTGCTCGTCAACGTCCCGTTTCCAGTCAATGCCACCGTAAAACTGCTCGTCTGCGCCGTGAACAGCGCCGTAACAGTGTGCGCCGCGCCCATCGTCACCACGCACTTTGCCGGTTGTCCTGTGGGTATCACGCACGGTCCGGTCCAACTCGTGAAATTCGATGTCGCGTTCGGCTCCGCCGTAAGCGTCTCGATCGATCCGCTCAATACGTTCTGCGAGCAAACTCCCGTCGGCGTCGTCGTCCCACTCAATGTGCAATCAATCGCCGTTCCCGTCCCGCCGATGTTCCCGAGCACAATCCCGCCGCCCGTCGCCGTGCCGCCAGGAATCACGCTCAACGCGAAATTTCCCGTCCCGTTGTTGAACGTCGCCGAAAGCTCTTGGTCCGCGGTGATCGTGAACGTGCACGTCGCCGTTGTCCCGGGACAGACGTTGCTTATGCCCCACCCGCCAAACACCGATCCGGAGCCCGGAGTCGCCGTCAGCGTCACCTGCGCGTTGGTGTTAAAGTTCGCTGTGCACGTCCCCGTCGCGCCCTGTGCCGTTGTATTCGTACAATCGATCGCGCCAGTGCTGTCCGTGACCGTGCCGTACGCCGTTCCCTCCAGCACCAATTGCACCTTGAACGTTGACGCGCCACCTGAAACGGTGACCAATACTCCCGCCGAGGTCAGCCCCCCAAATTGTGCGGTGATCGTCGCCGTGCCGCTGCCCACCGCCGTGGCCAATCCCGTCGATCCGATCTGCAGCACTCCCGTGTTCGAAGAATTCCACGTCGCCTCACTGGTCAGATCCTGAAAAGTTCCGTCGCCATAGAGTCCCAGCGCCGAAAATTGCTGTGTGCCGCCCACTGCCAGCGTTCCCACACTCGCGGGAAAAGCGCTCACCGTACTTAGCGCCGCTCCGGGCGCCGTTTTCAGCGCAAATATGATCGCATCGGGTTCCGGAACCGTACCGCTGCAACTCGTGCAGGTCGTCTGAAATCCGTTCACCGTCGTTGTTGGCGTCGTGCTGTCGAAATAACTTCCCGAGCTCGCATTGCCGCCAACGTACATCGCATGCCCTGTGTCCACGCCGATCGCGGCAATGGAATTTTCCGCCACGGACACGCCACCAATTGAAACGCCCCCGGCGCCGATGTAACTCGAGAACAATGTCTGCGCCGAGGTCGGTGTTATCAGGAACGACGAAACGAATGCATCCTGCGTTCCTACCAGCGATCCCTGAAATGGATGGAGCACCGGAAAATCCGTGGACGCCGTGTCTCCACCCACAATGATGTTGTATCCGGAGAGAACCAAAGGGTCGTAGGCCAGCGCGCGGATCTCGTCCTGACCGCTGGTCCCGCCGAAGTAGCTGCCCGAAAGGAGACTCGCCAGACCACTTTTGGTCGTGTCCATCACCACCAGAAAACCGACCTGGCCACCCGTGGAAGCCGCCGCCGGATTGCTGCTTCCCCCGCTTAGCGCATTTGCAGTCACAATGTCCGGAGCGTTCGTCGTGCTGTTCGAAGTTGTCCGGCCCGCTAACGCAACCACGCCCGTGCCCAGCTCCACCGCTCCCGTCTGGACGTCGGTCTTCCCGCCGCCTCCCACATACGTGGCATACTTCAACGCGCCGAATCCGCTTACACTCGTGTCCAGCTTCATCACAAACGAGTCGATCGTTCCATGGAATGTGCTTTGGAATCCCAGCACCCCGGCAGCTGCTCCGCTGAACGCCACGCTCGATTCTGTATCGCCGCCCAAGTACAGGATGTTTTCGTTCGCCGAATCAATCACTCCGCCGCATCCCGCCGCCTGCCCGCTGACGCTGCTCGCTCCCACGTTCAAATAGCTGAAATAACCCGGTGTCAGATTTGACCGCGCCAGCTTCACTGTATAGCAATCGTCGAACGCTCCCGTCGCGCCGTTGTTGAATTCCGTCGCGTAAGCCCCCGCACTGGTTGGCAAGTTCGTTGAACCCGTCGCCCCCGTCAAAAGTACATTTCCCACAGCATCCGTGAACACGTATCCGGTTGCCATCAATCCGTTGCCGCCCAGCAGCACCGATGCGTCAATTGCCGCGCCGCCGGGCTTCAGGCGCGTTACCACTGTCGCGCTGGCGTCAGTGCCTGTCGCTGTTACCGGATTTAGCACTGTCCCGGGATAATCGCTGCATAGCGTCAGACCTCCAATTACTGGCTCAACGCTCGCAGCCCCTTGGCTGGTATCCAGCGCGAGGAATCCGGACGAAGTACCGCAAACCGTCCCACCCAGCGCCGTGAACGGCGTGCTGCCTCCGATGAAAGTCAAATACACGAGCGACGGACTGCCCGTCTTTGTCGCATCAATTTCCGCGACAAAAACATTCTCCTCGCCTGCGGCGGTCGAGGGATTCCCCACCTTTGCGCTGGGCTCCGGAAACGTCGCGATGTCGTCCGTGAACCCCGTCACGTAAACCTTCGGTGCTCCGGGAGTGGACGTATCCACCGCCACCGCCTGCAGCAGGTCGAGCCCCGCGCCCCCCAAGAATGACGAGAAGAAAATCACCGGATCAATTACCAATTTTTCCGCGTGATCGTACGGCCCCAGCTCGAAGCGCACCTGGTTTTTCGCGCTCAATACGAATCTTCCTTGCACTTCGCTGCGGTTCGCCCCCTCGCCCTGATAAATCACTGGCTTCCGCATTTCGAATTCAGAATCCGCCGTGTGCAAAATCAAATCGCCGTTCGCGTCAATCTCGATTTTCTTGGCCCCGCGAATCCTGAATCCAATCCGCCCCGGATCCGCTCCCGGCGCCACCACAAAATCGTATTCCAGTTGCCGCTGGTCGCCGTGAAACAGCAAATCCACACCCGGATAAACTTTCGCCACCTGCACTTCGGAAAACAGCGCCACGTTCGTGTGCCACGCCGCCTGATCCTGCCCGATCAGGTAGTTCACTTTCCCCGGCAACTGCTGCAATCCCTGAAAGTCCGGCGCCGCATTCGCGCCCAGCAATTCCATCCGCAGCACAGACTGCTTCGCATTCTTCGCATCCGCGCGGAACGCAGTCAGTCCCTTCCCGAATTTGTCATCGCTCACGATCCCGTTCTTGCCTTCCACCAGCACGGTTTCCGTCGGCGTCAGGAACATCGTGTAACCGCTGCTGCGCGTCAAAAATCGCACGCTCGGATCCGTCTGCCCTTCGTTCGCCTCAAAAAACAGCGGCATTTTAATCGCGCTCGCCGCGATTTTCTGCTGCTCCTGAGCATTCGCTCCGCTTCCATCCCCGGCCTTCGGCGCGGTCTGCGCGGACAATCCGCCCTGCGGCAGAACGCTCGCAATTTGCATACAAATCCCTAACACCAGAAATCCCGACGCGCGTCTCAAACTGCGCCTTAGCGACATATTTCCTCCCGCAGCAAACAATACGGATACAAGTGCAAAACTTTGCGCATACTCCGTCGCCGACCCGCCGGCGAGGGGCCGCCATCCATCCGCATCATCCTGTTGGCAAAGAACTTAGGGCCTGTTCGTTGTTGCGCCTCTGCGAAGACCACCACGACCTAACCCTGATACTGCAACTGGGAAGCCACAGACACCCCCACCGCCCGAACTCGGGCGCCGCCGAGCCGCATCCCGACCGCCTTCGAACCACGAGCGACAAGTCGTCAGCGACTGCTTTTTTCATCAACCCAGTCCTCGCCCTCGGCACCCTGCCAGTGAGAGAAAACTGCCCTGAATCAACACAAAAACTCTCACGCCCCGAGCCACAAATCACGACTCACTAATCACCAATCACGAATCACTATTCATTATGGTTTTTCACGCAGGACTGCTCTAGCGGCCAATCTTGCTCTACGAGGGACGCTGGGCTGAGCGCGGATTCTCTAACCGCCCCGCCCGCCGCGTCAAGCAATACTTTTCTTCCTCGCCAAAATCAGCGCACCACTCCGATAAGACGCGACACTGCGCACCGGCCTCTGACTTTGACTCTGAAGTTGACGTTGAATCTGACTTTGTAGCGGGCGCCTGCTTTTTTTGGGCGGGCGTTGTTGAAGTTGTTTTTGAGGTCGTTCTTGAAGTTGCTTTTGAATTTGTTCTTGAATTTGTAGCGGCCGCCTTCAGGCGGGCGTAGTTGACTTTGACTTTGACTTTGACTTTCCAGCGCCCATCCCGCCTTTGCCGGATGGGCGCCGTTCACTTTCGCCCTGTTTTTGAATTTGTTTTTGAATCTGTAGCGCCCCGTCCCGCAACGCACCACCGGGCTCTCCTTTGCCTCTGGTTCTCTTCCCGTCTCAGCCCTTCCGGTTACGATCCCCTCCCTACTTCACCACCAGCGTCAAAAAGTTATTCAATGTCTGCGTCTGTCCATTCAAAGTCGTCGTCAACGACAACGTATATGTCCCCGCCGGCGTCGCCCCGTTCGGCCCCTGCGGCAAACTATTGCTGCAAGCTGCCATTCCCAACGCCACCAGCAGCAACGTCGCAAACGTCATTGCCACTCGCCGCTTCCTCCGCATCGTCCACATCGCTCCACCGAAAACCATCGAAACCAGCATCCACCCAATCCCCCCGCCACTTCCTCCGACCATTGGCGCTACCATTCCCGTCGCCGTCGTACTCCCCTGGCAGTACGTCTGTATCGCAAACGCCACTTCCGTTGCCCCGCCCGTCAACGTCACCGTACTCGGTATCACCTTGCACGTTATCAACACCGACGACGGTATGCATCCCAGCTGCACCGTCCCCGTCACTCCCGGCGCTCCGCTGATCACCAATCCGTAATACGCCGTCCCTCCCGACACCGTCGTCGCCGTCGTACTCCCTCCCGGCGCCACCGCTATAATCACTTGCGATGTCACTCCCGTCCCGCTCAACGCCACCATCTGCGGACTTCCCGTCGCATTATCCGCAATATTCAACGTCGCCGTCCGCGTCCCATTCGCCTGCGGCGTGAATACCACACTGATCGTGCAACTCGCTCCCGCCGCCAACGTCCCCGCCGCACTGCATCCCGAACTCGTGTTCGGCAGCGGCACTCCAAAATCCTCCGCATCCGCTCCGCTCGTCGTAAAGCCCGCGAAATTCACTGCTGCGCTGCTCGTGTTCGTTACCGTCACGCTCAACGGCGCGCTCGTCGTCGTCAACGCTTGCGATCCAAACACCAAACTGCTCGGCGTCACCGTCACCGTCGCCGTTCCCGGCGTGCCTGTCCCCGTCAGCGTCACCGTCTGCGGACTTCCCGTCGCATTATCCGTAAATGTGATCGTCCCGTTGCGCGTTCCCGTCGCCGTCGGCTTGAACGTAATCTGAAACGTGCAAGGCGTACCTTCCACCGCGATGCTCGGGCATTGCGCCAGCGTCGCCCCCGCAAAATCCCCGCTCGTCACAATGTTCGTGAACGTCACCGTAGTCCCACCCGTGTTCGACACCGTCACCGTTTGCCCCGCGCTCGTCGTTCCCACCGCCTGGCTGCCGAACGTCAACGATGTCGGCGTAACCGAAATCGTCTCCCCCGTCGCCGGCGTTCCCGTCCCCGTCAATGTCACGGACTGTGGACTTCCCGTCGCGTTATCCGTAAACGTGATCGCTCCGGTACGGGTCCCCGTCGCCGTCGGCTTGAACGAAATCTGAAACGCGCACGGCGTACCTTCCACCGCGATGCTCGGGCATTGCGCCAGCGTCGCGCCGGCAAAATCCCCGCTCGTCACAATATTCGTGAACGTCACCGTAGTCCCACCGGTGTTCGACACCGTCACTGTCTGTGTCGTGCTCGTCGTACCGACCGCCTGACTGCCGAACGTCAACGTAGTCGGCGCAATCGATATCGATCCTGTGGCTGAAGTGTTAAACGTCGCCGTTACTGTCTCGGCGGCGCTCATCGTCACAGTACAACTCGGGGGATTCGTCTGCGGACTAGCCGGCGTGCAGCTCGAGCTGAAACTGGTGAAAGTCGAGCCCGTGCCCGCCGTCGCTGTCAATACCACTGCGCTGTTGCCTGCGAACGTAGCCGCACAAGTCGTCGGGCAGCTGATCCCCGCCGGCGCGCTGGTCACAGTTCCAGAGCCGCTCACCGTGACCGTCAACCCCGCGGCGCCCATGCCCGAAAGATTCACTGTCTGCGTGCTTCCCGCGGTCGGTGCGTTGTCAGAGATCGTAACCGTTCCGGTGTAAGCAATAAATTGCGTTGGCGTGAATGCAACGTCAATCTCGCACCGAGCGCCAATCGCCAGTGTCGTAGGCGCTGCTGGACACGGATTCGCGGATGTGGCTAGCGAAAACGCGCCCGCAGTAATCGCAATGTCTGAAATCGCCAGCGGCGCGTCTCCCGAATTGGTCAATGTCACCGGCAAAGTCGCGCTCACGTTAATCGGCTGGTTTGCGAACGCCGCCGTTGCACTGGAAAGAGCTACGTTCGGAGTTAGTAGAACTTTCCTGATCCGGTTATTGAACACGTCGCCCACGTACATATTGCCTTCAGGGGTTACCACGATTCCCACCGGCGTAGCAAAGCTAGCCGAAAGTGCCGGGCCGCCATCGCCTGAGAATGCAAACGTCCCGCTTCCCGCAAACGCCGTGATGATTTTGCTCGTTCCGTCCACGCGCCGAATCACGTTATTCCCCGAATCAGAGATGAAAAAATTGCCAGCGCCATTTACCGACACTCTATCCGGAGTACGCAAAGTCGCGCTCGTGGCCAAGCCCCCATCGCCGGTGTGTCCAGCGGTTCCCGTCCCGGCGATCGTCGTGATAATGCGCGGCGTGCCTGTGTCAATTTTACGAATCACATTATTATCTGTGTCGGCCACATACAGATTGCCGCTCGCGTCAATATCCAAGCCAAGCGGGCAATCTAAAGTTGCGTTGACCGCTGGCCCTCCGTCCCCGGAAAGATTTCCCGCCGGAAGGCATCCGACCGGTGCGTTCCCATCAGCTCCACCTCCCGCGACCGTTGTGATCGTTCCCGTCGTGTCCACTTCACGAACGCGATTGTCCTGCGCGTCCACGAAATAAAGATTTCCCGCCGCATCCAGCACCGCTCCCCGCGCGTCGTTCAAGCTGGCGCTAAGCGCAGGTCCACCATCGCCGCACGACGAAAAAGGAGCCGTGCACAGATTCCCGGATCCCACAATCGTCGTGATCGTGCCTCCGGCATCCACTTCGCGAATTCGATTGTCGCCATCGTCCGCGACGATCAACACCCCAGACGGTTCCACCGTGACCGTGCGCGGCTGAAAAAGTGCAGCTTGCGCGGCGGGACCTCCGTCCCCACACGGTAGTGCTGGTCGTGCACACGGAATCCCGGTGCCCACCACCGTTGAAATTGTTTGGTCCGCGGCGCTGATTTCACGGACTCGATTGTTTTGCGCATCAACTAGAAATAGATCGCCACTGGAATCGAGCGCGGGATTACGCGGGTAATACAAGCTGGCGCTGGTTGCCTGCCCACCGTCGCCCACTGCGCCGCTCCCCACTACAGTCGAAACCGTCTTCGTGGTCGCGTTGTACATGCGAACCCGATTGCTCCAGTAATCTGCGATCCACAGGTTACCGCTGGGGGGATCAGCGTAAAGTCCGGCAGGATTGGTCAGCTCGATCGAAGTTGCCGCTCCGTCACCATTGAACCCGAAAGTGCCGGTGCCGACGATTGTCGTAATTTGGTTCGGGGTATTCGGATTCGTCGGCGAGAACACTTCCCGAATCACTGCGCTTTGGGTATCGGAGATATAAATGTTTCCCGCACTATCTACCGCCACACCGTCCGGCGCTCGCATCTTCGCCGCGGTTGCCGGGCCACCGTCGCCGCTGTATCCGAACGCGCCAGTTCCGGCCACGATCGTGATATTTTTCGACGTGCCGTCCACACGACAAATAATGTTGTCGTTCTCGTCAGCGATGAAAAGATTTCCGCCGCCATCTACCGCTAAAGCTACCGGGGCAGCCAGCGACGTCGAGGTTGCCAGAACGTTGTTAGTGGGAAATCCTGGAGTGCCGGGAATGCCTGCGTAAGTCGTAATGATTCCACTCGTCAAGTTAACGCGGCGAACGATGCTGTTGCCAATGTCCGCGATATAAAGATCCCCCGTACCATCAAGCGCGACCTCTTGCGGGAAACTCAGTTCCGCGCTCGTTGCCTGCCCGCCGTCTCCCGAATAATTGCATACGCCCGCCGTGCCCGCCACGGTGTTCATCACTCCGCTGGCAGCGACGATCTCGCGCACCACACAGTTGTTCTGATCGGAAAAGTAAAAATTGCCGGCAGCGTCCACCGCCGCGCCGATCGGTTCATACAACAGCGTCGCAGTCGCCAGCGTTCCGTTCGGCGAAAATCCCGCGGTATTATTTCCGGCGTAAATGGACATGGCAGGTGCCGGTGTCCCAGCGGTCACCTTGTAGATCACGCCGTTGTCGTTTACCACATAAAGATTCCCCGCGGAATCTCGAACCATTGCTTGCGGTCCCTCGATCGGCGCAGCCGTGGGAGAAACATTGTTGGGAGGTGCGCCGCCGGCGACGGTCGAGATGGTGTTCTGTGCGTCAGCGCCATTCGCAAACAGCAGCAGAACCGATAGCGAGAAAACGCGAACGAAATATTGCGCAGCGCGCCCTATAGTACGACTCATAAAAGTTCTCCTCGACGGGCTCCCCGAAGCAGTCCCGAAACCAAACAGTCTTCCGTATGCTGAGCGCAAATTTACCTCGGCAGCATGTTTAGGTTGCCTGCGGACTAACCTTATTGTCGGGGAAACAACGCCGAATTCTCTTATCCAACCGCCTTGCCAGTCAAGTAATTGTTTTAATTGTCATTGAAATCTGCGGACCACTCCCATATCATGCCGCACTCTGCATCAAGCCTTTGCTGTTGCCTTTGATTTTGTAGCGGCCAGCCTTAGCTCGGCGCCGTTGACTTTGACCTTTTTCGAATTTGTACTTGAATTGGTACTCGCCGGAGCGTCGCAAACGCTTCACCCAGCAGCTCAATGCCAACACCTTCCGCTGAAAAGCACTCCACGCCTTCCGACGGCTCGCGCCTGCGCCAGATCGGTTTCCTTCCGCTACTCTGCATTTTTTATGGTTACACCGCCGGCGGTCCGTTCGGTTACGAAGGCATCTTCCACGATTCCGGTCCGGGAATGGCGCTGGTCTTCCTCGCCTTCGTTCCGTTTTTCTGGAGCATCCCGATTTCGTTTGCCTCCGCCGAACTCAACAGCCTCCTCCCCGTACAAGGCGGCTTCTATCGCTGGAGTCGCGCTGCCTTCGGCGATTTCTGGGGCTTCCAATGCGGCTGGTGGAATTGGACCGGCACATTTCTGCTCAACAGCCTCTACGGCGTGCTGGTGATGGACTACCTCGGCATTTATTTTCCGTCGCTGACGGGCTATGCAAAGTGGGCGGGCGCGTGCCTGGTGCTGATCGTGCTCGCATATCTGAACGCGCGCGGAATTCAGGTCGCCGGATGGCTTTCCGTCGCGCTGCTTGTCGCTGTCATGATTCCGGTCACTTGGCTCTGCGCGGTTTCACTTTTTCACATGCATTACAATCCAGTGCTCCCGTTCGTTCCGCCCGGTGCGCCCTTCGGCAGCGTCTTCGGCAAAGGCCTCGCGCTGGCGATGTGGAATTACGCCGGCTACGAACAGCTTTCCAGCACCACCGGCGAGATGAAAAATCCGCAGAAGACTTTCGTGCGCATCCTCGCCTGGAACACGCCGATGAACGTGCTTACCTACGTGCTTCCGACCACGCTTGCGCTCGCGGTGCTGGGCAACTGGCAGGAATGGAAGACGGACTACATCGTCACCGCTTCGCGCTTGATTGGCGGACCAGCTCTGGGTGCCGCGATGCTGATCGCCGCGATGATCGGCACGCTCTCGCTTTCCAACAGCACCATTCTTTACACCACGCGCGTGCCGGCGACAATGGCGCAAGATGGCTACCTTCCGGCGTGGCTGGGAAAAATTCACTCGCGGTACGGTACACCCACGCGCGCCATCGCCGTCTCAACCGTTGTGTATTGTTTGCTCGCGAAATTCGACGTCGAGGATATGGTGAACATCTACATCTGGACGCGCATCGCCACCACGCTGCTGACGCTTTTCGCCGCATGGCAAATGCGCAGAAAATCGCCGGACGCGCCGCGCAGTTTTCGCATTCCCGGCGGCGCCCTCGGCATCGCCTATATTTTGATCTTTCCGCTGGTGTTGTGTGCGCTGAAAATCGCGCAGAGTGAAGATTACGTCTGGCGATACGCCCCGCTGCTGCTCGCGTCGGGGCCCGTCGCCTACCTCATCTTGCGCTACGCTTTCAATCTAAAACCCACCCCCGAAATATCCCCAACGGTCTAGCGCGAAGCCTCGTAGGGGCGCTGCTTGTGAATCGCGCTGCAGCGCGATTCATCCTGAGATCCTGCGGCGCGGGATCGAAGGGCTGCGCCCCAGCTTGTCGCGATGTCAGCCTGATCGAGGAATCGCATTTGGCTTTCTCTGCGCCCTCTGCGTCTCTTCGGTAAACGCATTTCTCTCGTCTTTCTCTGTGTTCTCCGCTGTTCTCTGTGTCCTCTGTGTTAAATCTTTTCACGCCACAACTTTATTTCGTCCCGCCGATTTTTTCGGAAACTGTCTTCGCTTGCGTGAAGAGCAACAAATAATCCTGTCCGCCAGACTTCGAATCCGTTCCCGACATATTGAAACCGCCGAACGGATGTGCGCCCACCATCGCCCCGGTGCACTTCCTGTTCATGTACAAATTTCCAACGTGAAATTCCTCTTCCGCGCGCGCAATTTTCGCCGCATTCTGCGAATACACCGCGCCGGTCAATCCAAATTCGCTGTCATTCGCCATGGAAAGCGCTTCATCGAAATCCTTGGCCTTGGTCACCGCCAGCACCGGACCGAAAATCTCCTCCTGGAAGATCCGCGCCTTGCGATCCACGTCCGCAATCACCGTCGGCTCGATGAAATATCCGTCGCCCTCCGCGCGTTTTCCCCCAGCCACCAGCCGCCCCTCTTTTTTCCCATGGTCAATATAACCAAGAATCGAGGTCATCGCCGCCTTGTTGATCACCGGCCCCATATAATTCGTGGGATCCTCGATCGGCCCGACTTTGATTTTTTTCACTCGCTCCACCAGCTTGCCCAGAAACTCGTCGTAAATTTTTTCCGCGACGATTGCCCGTGAACACGCCGAGCACTTCTGTCCCTGATAACCGAACGCCGAAAGCGCCACGCCTTCCACCGCCAGGTCAACGTCCGCTTCTTCGTCCACGACGATGGCGTCCTTCCCGCCCATTTCCAGCACCGTGCGCTTAATCCAGACCTGTCCCGGCTGAGTTTTAGTCGCCTGCTCCGCGATTCGCAATCCTGCTTCCTTCGATCCGGTGAACGCAATGAAACGCGTTTTCGGATGCGTCACCAAGGCTTCGCCCGCCGTGCTGCCTGGTCCAGTGAAAAAACTCACCACGTCGCCCGGTACGCCCGCTTCGTACAAAATATCAATGAAGATCGCGGCAATCGTCGGCGAATCGCTCGATGGTTTCACCACCACGGTATTTCCGGTGACGATTGCGGCCACCGTCATTCCGCCCATAATCGCCGCCGCGAAATTCCACGGCGGAATCACGATGCCCACGCCCAATGGAATATATTTCAGATAATTTTTCTCGCCACGGAAAGGCGTCAGTTTCTGCGGCGCGCCCAGCCGCAGCGCTTCGCGCCCGTAGTATTCGCAGAAATCAATCAGCTCGGCGATATCCGCATCCGCCTCCGGCCAGGTCTTGCCGATTTCGTAGCACAACCACGCATCGAGTTCGTACCGGCGCTTGCGCAAAATTTCCGCCGCGCGATACAGGCAAGCCACGCGCTCTTCCACCGGCACGCGCTTCCAGCGTTCAAATGCCGTAGCGGCTTTTTCGACGGCTTGGTTCGCCATCTCCACCGTCGCCTTCTGAAACACGCCAATCACCTGCTCCGGATGCGACGGATTGTACGACTTGATCTTCTCCGTCGTAGTGATCCGCTCTCCACCAATGGTCAACGGATATTCGCGCCCAAACATTCCGCGCACCTGCGCCAACGCTTCTTCCATCGCCTTGCGATTTTCAGGCTTGGAAAAATCGATAAACGCCTCGTTCAAAAATTCCCCGCGCTGCAAATTCACCGCAGCCTTAGGCGTGCCAGTCGTAACAGTCGACGTCATAAAGTTGTGCCTCGCTCTAGATGTTTCATCCGCGTCCAATTCGATCCATTTTACAGCCGCGCGATGTAATGGCACAAGGCAGCTGTCGTGGCGGCCCGCCCACGCCCTTGTCTCTGTAGTGGCCGCCCGTTTTTTAGGCGGGCGTATTTGACATTGCCCTGGTCTTGGCCGTGGCTCCTGGTTTTGATTTAGATCGAGATTTTGACCCTAACTCTACCTGCCCACGTCCGTGGGCCCTCGGTGCCCATCGGGCCAAACCAGCACAGCGCGACGCACACACACCAACTCCAATTCTCGATCTCGTTACCCCTCAAACACTTACCTATCTCCGCATTTTTACCAGTAGCGCATCAAATCCGATTGTGTTAACGTGAGTCGGGGCACTACTGAAGCTCCCAAAGGACGCAACATGCGCAACCTAACCCGCTCTCAGAGATCCGCCCTCGCCACTTCACCCCCCGCTGCGCGCAAAACGAAACAAGTTAGCCTCAAGTACCACCGCCTCCGCTGCCAAATCTGCCGCCACGCCTCCTGCCAGCAGATCGAGGAAGCTTTCCTCCAATGGCGCAGCCCCGAAGTAATCATGCACTGCTTCGGCATCAAGACCGAAACCGCCATCTATCACCACGCCCATGCATTGGGGCTTTTTAATCTTCGCAACCAGAACCTGAGTCATGCTCTCGGCAACATTATCGAGAGGACCGACACCGTAGAGCCCACCGCCGCAGACGTACTCCGCGCTGTTTACGCCCTCGCTCACATCAACGAGCAGGGTCAGTGGATCTATCCCACCAACAAATCCGAAGTTGTGCATTCCAACCGCTCCCCAGCGCACTCCGTTGAAGCCAATTCAATCGCTAGCGAAACAAAATCGAAAGCCGACGCAAACCCATGAAAACAATCACCCGCAACCCAAATCAATCGCTAGTTTTTCTCGCTTTGTGGGCCATCCCGCTCGGTCGAAAAACTGGTCAACACGAAAAATTCAAGCGCGCCCGCGCTTCTCAACCTCTCGAGGAGTGGGCGCGCTCTTTTATGGTGGGCGTGAATTCTCGCAGGCCGCTTCGCGACGCGACTGAGGTTTGTTCAAGCCATCTAGCAAGCGTTTCGCGTCGTCACCTATTTGCTCTTCGAATACAGAATGCGGATCAGGTGGTCGCGATGCGAAGCGTAGTCCACCGTCGAGCTGTACACATCGCCGAAAAGAGGTTGTTTGGTGTGCAGCGATTCAATCTCCGCGTAGACCTTGTCCATCGCGGCCGCGTTCGGAAAGACGGCGATCAGGGTGTACGCGCCTGGCGTTTCCGTGTGGATAAGATCTTCTTCGACCGAATAGCCGGAGAGGGTGCCGTCAGCAACCTCGGCATCCAGTGCGGGCTTGCGATACTTCGTCAGCAGATCATTAAATTCTTCCGCGTGGCCTGGCTTCGGCGTCCAACCCTGCACGAGGACGTAGCCGCTATCGGTGGTGCCGCCTTTGCCGTTGTACATCGTGGACATCGTTATGGCATCGGAGTGCATGGTGTAGGCGATGTCAGACGCAGGGGGAGCGGAGGCGCGCTCCGCCGCCAAAGCCTTCATCAAGCCCGCCATGGACGACGAAGTGAACCACCCCACGTGGGTGGGGGCGTTCAGGCCCTCATGAACTTCGAAGGCGCCGTCTCCGAAGCTGAGAATCGTTCCGTCAGCAAGAAGACCGTCCAAAACTTTGTGATCCGACGCCGCATTCTTCTCGTACGCCGCCCACTGCGCGCGCGGAACTCCGAAGAAAGAGACGTAGGTGTACACCACGGGCTGCTTGGGCGCTTCAGCTTGTTGCGCGTGAGCGGACGGCGCGAAAAATGCGAACATGGACATAAGCAATGCGCACAGCGTGGAAGTGCAGAGCATGCGCTTGATCATCGTTTTTTCTCTCCTGTTTTACTGGGTCGCAGAGCGATCGGAACCGCGTGGTTCGATTTAAACTTCTGTCGAACGCATCGTATGCTCGCCTTACCGCGGATACAACGAATTAATAAACAGATCGTTACGCGGAGCTCGCGGGTTTTCGTTGGGCATGCGCGGAATTGCGCGGTACGTGGGTGGCGAATCTACGGCAGCGCCGCGGCGCGTTTTGCGTAGAATTGCGAATTGACGAAAAATGCTGTTTGACTTAATAAGGATGAGCTCCGCGGCGATTTAACTGGACGTTGTGAAGCTTCGTCCCGGATTGCTAGAGGCGAAGAACGGAGAACGGCCGGCGCCGAGCCCGACACGCGAGAAATTCGCCGCCGGACTGGTTCGGCCGCGCTCCGCAACCTACAGACTGTCCACCGGAACCGCCTCGCGACAAGCAAACGCTTGAAAAATAAGCCGTTCCGCTGTCTCCGCAGCTGGAACGACGTAACCCCGAACCGTGCCGGTCCCGCTTTCTCAAAGCAGGAATACCGACAGGCAAATTTCACTTTCATCCGGAAGTTGCCGGCCGGAAATACGCTGGCCGCGCTACAGGATGGGTGTGGAACGACGCTGGCGCGATTCGGAACGCGGGAAACGCAATGACAAACAAGGAGGAACACATGGCGTACAACGTGAATAACTGGGGATTCATCGCAACGGGCCAGAAGATCGGCGTCGGCTATGTGATTAACGGCGGAGCTGATTTCGGCGCGCAGTTCGCACAAGGCTCGCCGGAAAATCCCGGCGGAAATCTGATAACCGATTCGCACGAGAAGATCCTGGATCCGAACGGCGCGGTGGTTTACGCGTTCCAGTTGACGAACACGGGAACCGACACATTCTTTGCGCTGGAAGGCGGCGGGCTGAGCTAGTTGGCAGTAAGCAGAATCGCAGATCGCGGACATGGAAGACCAAGGAGGAAGAGCATGGCAAAGCTGATGGTAATCACCGACGAGAACAACAAGGTGCTGGGAGCGGTCCGCAGCGGCGTGGGCCGGAATGAGAACATCACGCTGCAATTACGGCCGCATCCAGGGACAAAGCACAAATATCACGAGCTGGATGTTCCCGACGAAGCGATGGAAAGCGTCGAGGACATCAAGAGGTACGTGCTGGGCAAGGCGGTTTCCCGATAAGAAGGCGAGAGAAGAAGGAATCCCGGTCCTCCGGGGACGTGGCCGGCAGCGGTGCGTCCTCGGAGGGCTTGGACGAATCCCGCGCGTGAAAAACTTGTAGCCGAACTACTTGCGGTAGATAACGCCGGCTTTCATTACGAAGGAAACTTCTTCTAGCGCGGTGATGTCCTCGAGCGGATTGCCGGGGACGGCGACGACGTCAGCCTGATAGCCGGGCTTGAATGCACCGATTTGATCCTGCCAACCTAGTAGTTTTGCGCCGTTCAGCGTGCCAGCTTGGATTGCGGCGAGCGGCGACATTCCGTATTTCACCATTAGGATAAATTCGCGGGCTTGCGTGCCGTGGGGAAATGGGCCGACGTCCGAGCCCATGGCGATGGGGACACCTGCGGCGAGCTGTTTTTTGAACTCGGAGACGTGAAAGTCGAGCACGGCACGTTCGCGTGCGGCTGCTTCGGGAGTGGCGGCGTGCTCCGCAAAATATTCGGAGATGGTGAAAGTGGGAACGGCGAAGATTTGCTTTTCGCGCATGATGCGCATGGTTTCGTCGCTGAGTTGGAAAGCGTGGTCAACGGATTCGACTCCGGCGCGCGCGGCGTAAAGAGTGCCGGGTTCTCCGGTGGCATGAACGGCGACGCGGTTGCCGGTGCGCGCGGCTTCACGGACTGCGACGGTGAGTTCTTCTTCGGTGTATTGATATGGTGTCGAAAATGTTCCGTTGGCGATCGAATCGGCGCCTGTTTCGTAAATTTTGATGAAGTCAGCGCCTTCTTTCAGTTGCTCGCGAATTACGGTGACGAGTTCTGTTGCGTTGTTCGCGTAAGTAGCGTTGGGAAGAACGTGCTGCTCGGGGTTGTAGCCGATGGCGTCTTCGTGGCCACCGAGAACATTGATAGCGTTGCCGCTGATGCGCAGGCGCGGACCGGGAATCTGGCCGCGATTGATGGCGTTGCGCACGGCAGTGTCTGCGGAGCCAGCGCCTTCGGTGCCCATGTCACGTTCGGCGGTGAACCCGGCGAGGAGATCTTCCCGAGCGGCGATGGTGGCCGTGATGGTGCGCTGCGGAACGGATTCTGTGACTGTTTGCAGATCTTCGGCGCCGGGGTGGAGGAAGAGATGGACGTGCGCGTCAATCAAGCCGGGGAGAAGAGTGGTGTCGCCGAGGTCGAGGATTTCAGAGTTGGCTGGGCGTGAGACTTTCGCGCCGACTTCTTTTATGACGTCGCCTTCGATGAGGATTTCACCGGGGGTGGTGATGCGGCCGGATTCTACATCCAGCAGCCGCGCAGCGTGAAGAACGATGGGGTGCGTGGTTGGCGCGGGCTGCTGTTGCGTCGTTTGAGCTTGAAATGGCGGGGCGCAAAGAATTGTTAGCGTTATGGCGAGAAGGGCGCGCGGTGCGAGCAGGTTTAGAGTCATGTGATGGCCGCGATTCTAAACCAATTTGGCTTGGTTAATTAGGATTTATAGCGCGCGTCTGGTGCGACGCTCTGGAAACCGTAGGTTTCGTAGCGCCAGGAGATTTTTCCTTCGCGGAGGCTGACGATGGTGAATCCTTCGGGGAAATCGAGGCGCGGGCCACGCCACCAATTGCCGCAGACGGCACCGCAGCAGGCGTACTGGCAATTTTTGTAGTTAACGAGCTCGTTGATGTGGAGGTGGCCTTGCAAGACGGCGAGGACGTTGTGCGTTGCGAAGAGAGTGATTACCTCGGCGGAATTTGCGACGGAGACGGTGTCATGGCGGGGCGTGCCGTCGGGCTTCGGACCGTAGGCGAGATAGCCGGTGATAAGCGGTACGTGCGTGATGACGATGATTGGCGCGGTGGGCGTGAGGGCCGAGAGATCGTGAGCTATCCATTGGAGCTGCGCATCGTCAATGCGGCCTTCCCAGAGGCGATCGGGCGTGGGGAAAATGGAATCGAGGACGATGAAGTGGTAGCCGCGGTGATCGAAGGAATAGTAAGTGCGCGCGCCGATGCGGTCTTCAAACATTTTTTTGCCGTAGCCGGGATCTGTGGGCGCGGCGCGGCTTTGGGTGAGAATGCCGTAGAGGTCGTGATTGCCGATGGTGTGGTGAAGCGGCACCTGGATGCTGGCTTCGGTGCGCTGATAGAGATCGAAGAGCATGTCGGCGCGGCCGCGGCTCGCGCCGAGTGCGTCGAAAACCAGGTCTCCCCCGCAGATGGCGAATTCGGGTTTGGCTGCGGCGATTTTTGCGAAGGCCATTTGGCAGCCGTGGGCGGCATCGAGCTCGGGTTGGATATGCGTGTCGGTGAAAAAGGCGAAATCGAAGGAGGCGGCGGGTTGCGGTTTGGCGATCGCTGCAGCGGTGTTCGCTACGCCAGGATTCAGGAGCGGTATGCCGGGAAACGCAGCGGCGGCGCCGGCGGCGGCTAGAGATTGCAGAAATCGTCTGCGGTCCGGATTCAAATGCGTTCCTTCGCTGAGAGTCGCGCAATTTCAAGCTGTAACGGACGCTTGTACCGGCAGCGGAGCGTCTTAACGACTTCGCGATTGAGTATAACTCGCAGCTCGCGGCGCGAAATTGGAAAGTGGAAGCGGATTCGAAGACAGCATGCCCGAGAATGAATTAGGGGCGGCGGTAGGTCGCCCGAACTTTTCTGACGCCTGGGTCGTACGGATCTATGTAATCCACGAAGGAAATTTCTTGGAGGCCGGCGCTAGAAAATGCGGCTAGTTCTTGACGCGTTAGGCGCCAGGGCACGTGGCCTGCGTCTTCTTCAGGATCGCGGCCTCTGGCTATTGCCAGCAACAGGCCTGCGGGCTTCAGAAATTCCGCAATCTTGAGGAATGCCCGCGCGCGCAAGTCTGGGGGAAGGGATTGCAGGGTGTAGGACTCGAAGACGAAATCAAACTTCGCGCGCCAGGATTCGGGCGGGGCCAGCAAATCGGCAACGACATATTGCACGTTGGTGGATGGGAAGCGTTTTTTGTGGCAATGATCGCGGTGGCGGAAATGTCGAAGGCGGTGGTTTGAAATCCCCAGGCGGCGAGCTGCTCGGCGTCATCGCCCAGACCGCTGCCGATGATCAGGGCTGATTTGTCGCGGGATTCCTGCGGATACAATTTCCAGAAATCGAGCAGGTTGGGATTGGGGACGCGGTCGGCCCAAGGAATTTCGGTGGCGCCGGATTCGGCTTCGCGGTAGAGAGCTTCGAACCAGCCGAGCGGGTCGCCCTTGGCGGTGAATTGTGCGGCTAGTTCGCGTGCGCGGGTGCGGGTGCGGTCGGGCATTTGATTGGTCCTTGTGGTCAATTCTTGGATGTTCGGTGGCATGCCAAAGATGCTGCGATAACGCAACGCCGAAAGATTACCGCAGAGACGCGGAGAACGCAGAGAAAGGCATACGATTCAACGCGGAGACCACAGAGAAAAGCGGAGAAGACAGAGACGGATCAAGACGAACCAACGACAACGGCTGCCCGGTTCGGTGAAACCGAACCGGCCGCTACAAAAGCAACATCCAAGACAACGTCAATGGCAACGCCAAAGGCAAGATTAAAAAAGCCGGCGGGACGCCGGCGCTACGCAGTACGGCGCCGCCGCTCGCCGTGGAGCTTGCTGCGTCATTGAGTTAATTCGCGGACTGCGGCTGTAAAAACTTTGGTGTGGTGATCAATGTCTGCTGCGCTAGTGGCGGGGGACATCAGCGCCATGTTGTGGAACGGCGTGAGGAGGATGCCGCGATTCAGGGCGTAGAGGTGCATAAAACGCTCTAGTTCGAAGTCCATGGCGGCGGCTGCTTCGCCACCGTTGCGCGGCGGATGTGGGTGAAACAAATATTCGGCGCGGCACCCCAGGCGGGCTACGTGCCAGGGGAGTGCGAATTCGGCGATGGATTTGGCGACGCCGTCAGCGAATTTTTCGGCTAGCGGAATCATGTGCGCAAATGCGGCGGGAGTGAGAACGTGCTCTAGCGTGGCGCGAATGGCGGCTAGTGAAAGCGCGTTGCCTGCTAGCGTGCCGCCGATGCCACCGGTGTCGCAGTCTTCGAGGTGGATGCGGCTGGTGATTTTTTCTGCTACATCGGCGGTGCAGCCGTAGGTGGCTGCGGGAACGCCGCTGGCGATGGGTTTGCCGATCACGAAGAGATCGGGTTTGAGGCCGTGGGCGTGGGTGTAGCCACCGGGTCCCGTGCAGATGGTGTGCGTCTCGTCAATGATGAGGAGCGTGCCGAACTTTCGCGCGAGAGCGGCGGCTTTTTCCCAGTAGCCAGGCTCGGGATGAACGATGCCGACGTTGGTGAGGACCGGCTCAGCGAGAATGCAGGCGACATCGCCGTGTGCGAGTTCTTTTTCGAGCGCGCCGAGATCGTTGAATTCGACTACTCGGGTGGTTTCGACGGGGTTTACGGGAAGGCCGATATTTCCGCGGCGCGGGCCGGGGACGCCGTTGTGGAGTGAGATATAAGTTTCGTCCACGGTACCGTGGTAACAGTAATTGAAGACCAGGATTTTTTGGCGCTGCGTGATTTCGCGGGCAATGCGGATCGCGAAACGGTTTGCGTCCGTGGCGGTGAGCGTGAATTGCCAGTAGGGGAGGCCGAAACGGCGGGTGAGTTCTTCGCCGACCCACGCGGCGTCTTCGGTGGGGAGCATCAGCGTGATTCCGTGATTTGCTTGGCGCGCGATGGCTGCGGTAGCCGGCGAGGGGGAGTGACCGGTCATGGCGCCGGTGTCGCCGAGGCAAAGGTCAACGTAATCGTGGCCGTCCACATCCTGGAAATGCGCGCCGTGGGCTCCGGCGACGAAGACGGGAAATTCGCCGGCCCATTTTTTCATCCAGTTCATGGGGACACCGCCGAGGAGAGACTTTTGCGCGCGGGCGTAGAGAGCGGCGGAGAGTGGGCGTTCGGCTACGAATTTATCTTCTTCGCGGGACATTAGAGATTGGAGGCGGGAGCGATTGAGGGTGTGGCGTGAGGATTTTTTTGGCGTGGCCATCAATGGCTCCGTTGCTTTCAACTGAGACGGTTCGTGATGCTATAGGAGGATATCGCAAAAGGCGGCGGAAATTCGAATGCGGAGATGTTTTCGGGAATTGAACGCCCGCGTTCAGCCCCAATTGACGGAAATTAAAAATACGCGCCGAGCCACTTAACGGGCAGGCGCGCAGCAAGGGCGTTGGCTAGTTTTTCGTCGGCTGTGACGAGATTTGATTTGAAGGATACGGCCAGCGCAACGTAGAGGCTGTCGTAAACGCTGCGATCGAAGGCTGTGGCTATCACGAAGGCGAAATCGAGATGCGGCTTAGTGGGGACCGTCGTGATGCGATACTTGCTAAGCTCCGCCAAGCCGGTTTGTGCTTCGGACAAGTCGCAACGCTTCGCGCGAGCTGCTTTCCAGAGAAAACTGCCCATTTCCGCCCAGAACAAATCTGGAACGACGAGCTGAATTTCGTCGTCCACGTATTGAATCAACAACTGGGAGGCTTCGTCGGCCAACGGCTCGTGGATGCCAGGGAGTATCCATTTTGCAACTACGCTGGCGTCCACGATGACTTGGCTCAACGGGCGCGGTCCTCACGCTGCATTTCTTCGGTCGAGGAAAATCGTTTCTTGGATTGCTTGCCAAACCGTATTTGGTTGAGTTTCCGCATGATTTCGCGCCTGGCGCGCAGCTCTTTTTCGGTGGGAATATTTTGCTCCAGGAGCGCGACCACTTCGGCAGCAATGGAGCGACGACCTTCGCGGGCGCGTCGGCGGAGAGCCTCATAAAGCTCATCGGGAACGTTTTCAACGTATAGAGTTGCCATAGCCAAAGTATAGCACAATCCTAGGCGAGCTTGGCGCGAATCGTCAGTGAAAAAGGGAGCGACTAGTGGCGAGTGGTTAGAAAACCTCGGGACAACTTTTACAGCGGTCGAGAGAGAGATTAGCGGAGGTGTTTCGCGATTTCGCGGGCGGCGTTTTGGCCGGAGGCGCCTGTTACACCGTTACCTGGATGGGTTCCGTTGCCGCAGAGGTACAGACCTTTTACGGGGGTGGCGTAGCGGGCCCAGCCCAAGAGGGGACGCATGGTGAAAATTTGGTCGAGGGCCAATTCGCCATGGAAAGGGTGGCCGCCGGTTAGGCCGTAGGTGGTTTCGAGATCTTGCGGCGTAAGCGTTTGGACGGCGAGAATCTTCGCCGGGAAATCGGGGGCGTATTGCGCGACGGTTTTGATCACGGTGTCGCGCAGGGCATTGCGTTGCTGGGCCCAGTCGCCGGATTTTAGTTTGTAGGGCGCGAATTGCATGTAGATGGACATGACGTGCATACCGGCGGGGGCTAACGAATTATCGAGGATCGTGGGAATGGAAATATCGAGATAGGGGGCGCGAGAAAATTCGCCGTACTTGGAATCGTCGAAGGCGTGCTCGAGGTAGTCAATTCCCGGGCCGATGTGAATGCGACCTGCGAGCGCGGCATTGCCATCGGAGGATTGCTTGAGCGCGGTGAATGTGGGCAGAGCGTCGAGGGCGACATTTATTTTTGCGGCGACGCCGTTGCTGCGGAAATTGAGCATTTTTACGACGAAGCTGGGCGGCAAGTGCACGGGATCGAGCAGGCCGAGCAGAGTGCGGCGCGGATCGGCTCCGGAAACTACGGCTTTCGCTGAGATTTCTTCACCAGTTGCTAGCGCGACGCCGGTGACTGCGCCGTGCTTTACCAGAATTTGCGCGACTTCGGCGCCGGTGCGGATTTCTGCGCCAGCTTCTTTTGCGGCTGCGGCCATTGCGGAAGTGAGCGCACCCATGCCTCCGCGCGGGTAGGCGGAATTCCCTACCGGATGCGGGTCCGCCGCGGCGCGCAGCAGTAGCAGCGCGGTGGACCCGGCGGACCACGGGCCGAGCGAGGCTCCAAAAATTCCACGCGCGGCTACGGCGGCACGCAGCAGATCGGTTTCGAAAAATTCAGCGACGAAATCCGCGACGGCCATGGGCCCCCAGCGGATCAGCTGCATCATTTCTTTTTTTCCGAGGCCGCGGACTTTGCGTCCGATCTTCAAGAGCTTCCAGAGATCTTCCTTGGAAGGCTTTTCGATGACGGGCGGAGTGAGGACGAGAAGCTCGGCGGCGATGGCGGCGGCACGGGCGATTTCCTTGGAGAGTTCGAAATATTTTGCGCCGTCTTTTTTCGAGAAATTGTCAATTTGGCGCGCGGAGGCGGAGGGATCGGTGTGCAGGACGAGTGCGCGACCGTCGGGCGAAGGCGCGAAGAGGCGGACGGGCGATTCGAGTTTTTCGAGGCCGTGACGGGCGAGCTGCATGTCTTGCACGATGGCAGCGAGAGGCGGGCCGCCGGCATGCGCGACGGTGGAGCACTTGAATCCGGGATGAAATTCCTCGGTGACGGCGGCGCCACCGACGATGGAGCGGCGTTCGAGGACGAGCGGCTTGTGGCCTTTTTTCGCGAGATAGAAGGCCGTCACGAGAGCATTGTGACCGCCCCCGAGGATGATGATATCGCGTTGCGCGGCCACGGTCAGCTTCTCCCTGTGTCTTTCAGAATTTCCAGCGCGGCCAAGCGGCCGGGAGCGCCCATGATGCCGCCGCCGGGATGGGTGGCGGAGCCGCACATGTACAATTTTTTAATGGGAGTGCGATAACGCGCCCAGCCGGCTGCGGGACGCAGGAAGAAAAGTTGTTCGAGTGAAAGTTCGCCCTGAAAAATATTTCCTTCGGTGAGGCCGGTCTGGCGCTCGATATCCAGCGGAGTGATGAATTGTTTTCCGATGATGAGATTTTTCAGGTTGGGCGCGAATTGCGAGATCGTGTCAATCACGGTGTTGCCGAAGGCTTCGCGCTGATCGTCCCAAGTGCCGGAGGCTAGTTTATAGGGCGCGTATTGCACGAAGCAGGACAGGATGTGTTTTCCTGGCGGCGCGACGGAGGGATCGGTGAGCGAGGGGATCACCATATCAATGTAGGGGCGGCGGGAAAATTCGCCGTACTTGGCCTGGTCGTAGGCGCGCTCCATGTATTCCATGGAGGGTGAAATGGAAATCGCGCCGCGGAGATGATTTCCGGGGCCGGGGAGGCAGGTGAAATCGGGCAGGCCGTCGAGAGCGAGATTCACTTTGCCGGATGAGCCGCGATATTTATAGCGGCGGACGTCTTCGAGGAAATCGGCGGGAAGCTCGCTGGATTCGATGAATTTCAGGAACGTGAGATTGGGGTCAACGCTGGAGGAAACGATATCGGCGCGAATTTCTTCGCCGCCTTCTAGGACGACGCCCTGCGCGACGCCATTTTTTATGAGAATTTTGGAAACGGATACTTCCTTGCGGATTTCCACGCCGGCTTCGAGAGCGGCGCCCGCGATGGCGTTGGAAATTGCGCCGGTGCCGCCGCGGCTGAAACCCCAGGAGCGGAAGGCGCCATCAATTTCGCCCATGTAATGATGGAGCAAAACGTAGGCAGTGCCGGGAGAACGGATTCCGAGAAATGTGCCGATGATTCCGGAGGCGGACATGGTGGCTTTGAGGACGTCGGTCTCAAACCATTGATCGAGGAAATCGGCGGCGCTCATGGTCATGAGCTGGACGAGATTGTATTTGTCTTCGGCGTCGAGATTTTGGAAACGCTTGCCTAGGAACGCGAGTTTTTTCAGATCGCGCGGATCGAAGGAAGTGGGATCGGGAGGAATCATGCCGAGGATCGGTTTTACGAAACGGCACATGGCGACCATGGACTTGCCGAATTCCTCGTAGGCTTCGGCATCGAGTTTGGAGTGGCGTTCGAGTTCGCGGCGGGTTTTGCCGTGATCATTCTGGCGCCAGAGGTAATCGCCGTTGGGCATGGGGGTCATGGTGCCGTCGAGCGGGAGGATTTCCAGGCCGTGACGGGGGAGATCGAGATCGCGAATGATTTCTGGACGGAGCAGCGAGACTACGTAGGAAAAGACTGAGAATTTAAATCCGGGGATGATTTCTTCGGTGACGGCGGCGCCGCCTAGGACGTAGCGTTTTTCAAGAACTAAGACTTTCTTGCCTGATTTGGCGAGATAGGCCGCGTTCACAAGGCCGTTGTGGCCGCCGCCGATTACGATGACGTCGTATTTCTTTGCCATGGATTATGCGGGTGATTCAGCCGTTCGAAGGATGAACGCCGAAGCCGGAACATTTTACAGGCGTGAGAGAGGAGTCACAAGGGAGAACGGTGGCGCGGCTGACTGGGGGTCAGGACAACGGTGACGAGTGATGAGTGCGGGACACGTGACGATCGCGGGTGGATTAAAAATGCAGTGGCTAGTGACGAGTGGTTAGTGGCTAGAAAAAAAGCGGCGAGGGCGCCGTGATTTTGGGGTGCGGACAAAGAGAAGAGAGATTCTTCGCCCGCGTTCGCGGGCTCAGGATGACGATGCGATATCGCGTCCAGGGCATGGAACGGCTTGCGGGGTAATGGATGCGGGCACTATAATCGCGGGCTGCGTGTTGTGGATTTTTCTTGTGGACAGGAGTGACTGTGCCGATTGGGACTGCGGTTCACGATAGAACTTCGAAATTGTGCGAGAGCATGAATTTCCGCGAGTGGTCGGGGTACTACGCGGTGAGCGTGTACGAGATGCACCACGACCACGAGTACAACGCGATTCGCAACGCTTGTGCGCTGATTGATGTGACGCCGCTGTACAAATACCGGATCGAGGGGAAAGACGCGACGAAGTTCGTGAACAGGGTGATCACGCGGGACATTAATAAGGTCGCGATCGGTCAGGTAATTTATTGCTGCTGGTGCGACGAGCAGGGGAAAGTGATTGACGACGGGACGATTTCGCGGCTGGGCGAGAATTCGTACCGCTGGACGGCGGCGGATCCGAGCATTCGGTGGTTTCACCAGAACGCGCTTGGGCTGGACGTGCAGATGGAAGATATTTCGGACAAAGTGGCGGCGCTAGCGCTGCAGGGGCCGACGTCGGGCAGATTGTTGAAGAAGGTGACGGAAGCGGATATTGCGAATCTGAAATATTTTCGATTTACGCACGGGAAAATCGGCGGAGTGGATGTGGATATTTCGCGCACGGGCTATACGGGCGATCTGGGTTACGAAATATGGATGGCATGGAAAGATGCGCCACGGGTATGGGACGCGCTGATGGAGCATGGCCGGCCGTTTGATTTGCATCCGGCGGGAATTATTGCGCTGGACGTGGCGCGGATCGAAGCGGGATTGATCATGCTGGAAGTGGATTACACCAGCAGCAAGCGGGCGTTGATTGAAGCGCAGAAATATTCGCCGTACGAATTGGGATTGGGGAAGATGGTGGATTTGAAGAAAGAATATTTTATCGGGCGCGAGGCACTAGCGGCGGAAAACGAGCGCGGACCGAAGCGGTTGTTGATGGGATTGGATGTCCGTTGGGAAGATGTGGAGCGGCTTTACGACGCGGTGGGATTGGGGCCGCAGGTGCAGAGCACGGCTTCGCGCGCGCATGTGCCGGTGTATCGTGGCGGGTTGCAGGTGGGCAAGGCGACTTCGACGACGTGGTCGCCGACGCTGAAGAAAATGATCGCGCTGGCGAGTTTGAATCGCGAGCATGCAGCGGCTGGAACGGAATTACAGATGGAACTGACGGTGGAAGCGGTACGTCATAAGGTACGAGCGACGGTGAGAGACTTGCCATTTTTTAATCCGCCCCGAAAGACGGCCACGCCGGTAACGTGAAGATCCGCGCTGGAGGAAATCTTTGAAAGCTGAGTGTGCGGCTAGCGCCGACGCTGCGCCGGAGATGTGTTCCGAATGGTCACTCGTCCGGATTCCGCGACGGTTCAAGTGCGTGGCTTCAGGGGCTAAAGCCCTGGTTTTGGGTGGCTTTGCGACGGGGCTGAAGCCCCGCCCTTCCGGGTTTCGGCCCAGCGTGGTCACAACGGAAGGCTCGCCTGCTCAAAAATCACCGCTCCCGCGTGAAGGCGGCCGGTACAAAAGCCAGGTTGTGAACGTCTGTTTGTCCGTGGCGGGATTTTTTGTGTTTTTTCTGATTGCGAGCGTGACGACTGTGAATGCACAAGATGCGAAGGCGAAGTGTCCGCCGGCGGCGCGGATTGAGGACATGGCGGAAACTATTCACGGGACGGTGGTGCACGATCCGTATCGCTGGCTCGAGGACCAAGACAGCCCGGAAACGCGGGCATGGATTGACGCGGAAAATGCTTGCACGCAGGCGGTGCTCGGCAAAGTGCCGGGACAGGATGCGATCGCGCGGCGGCTGGGGGAATTGATCAAGGTGGACACGATTCGGCTGCCGATCGAGCGCGGCGGGCGATATTTTTACGCGAAGCGGGCGGCGAACCAGGATTTGTTCGTGCTGTATATGCGGCGCGGAGCGAAAGGCGCAGAGGAAGTGCTGGTGGATCCGGCAAAGCTGAGCGCTGATCACACCACGAGCGTGAATTTCGAAGGGATTTCAGAGGACGGGAAACTGATCGGGTATGGAGTGCGCAAGGGCGGCGAGGACGAGGTGTCGTTGCATTTTCTGGACACGGACACCGGGAAAGAGCGCAAGGACGTGCTGCCGCGGGCGCGGTACATTTCCAGCCCGACCTTCCGGAAAGACAAGAGCGGATTTTATTATTCGAAATTGGTGGAGGAAGGGCCGCGAGCTTATTTTCACGCAATGGGGACGGACCCGAAGAACGATACGAAGATTTTTGGCGACGGTTATACGCCGGACAAAATTTTGGCGGTCGACGTGTCTGAGGATGAACGATATTTGCTGTTTACGGTTTTTTACGGGTCGGCCTGCGACCGATCGGAAGTTTATTTTCAGGATTTGAAGAATGGCGGACCGATCACGCCGGTGGTGGAGACTCTGGATGGATGTTTTCAGGGAGCGATCGCAGGCGACACCTTGTATCTGCAGACGAACTGGAAGGCGCCGAAATGGAGAGTGATGGCGGTGCCGCTGCGGACGCCTTCGCAGGAGCACTGGAAGGAAATCATCCCTGAAGGCGAATCGCGGATGGAGGAGTTCCGGCTGGCAGGCGGGAAGATGGTGGCGCAGTATTCGCACAATGCCGCCTCGGAGCTGAAAATATTTCAGGCGGACGGGACGCCGGCCGGCGGAATTGCTTTGCCACAGCTGGGAACCGTGGCGGGAATTGTGGGGCGCTGGAAATCAAACGAGGCGTTTTTTTCGTTTCAGTCGTTTGCGATACCGGCGACGGTTTATCGCTACGACTTGGGCGCGCGAGCGCTGGACGTGTGGGCCAAGCCGGCGGTGCCGATTGATGCGAGCGCGTTTGAACTGAAGCAAGTGTGGTACGAATCGAAAGACAAGACGCGCGTGCCGATGTTTTTATTTTACAAGAAAGGATTGCAGCTGGACGGGACGAATCCGACGTTAATGACGGCTTACGGCGGGTTCGATGTGAGCGAGACTCCCCAGTTTCGCGATGACGGGGTGCTGTGGGTGGAGCGCGGAGGCGTGTTTGCGCTGCCGAGTCTGCGCGGCGGAGGGGAATTCGGCGAAGAGTGGCATCGCGCGGGGATGCTGGAGAAAAAGCAGAATGTGTTCGATGATTTTTACGCGGCGGCGGAGTGGCTGATCGCGAATCATTACACGCGGGCGGACAAGCTGGCGATTACGGGGCGAAGCAACGGCGGATTACTGATGGGAGCGGCGATGACGCAGCGTCCGGGTCTTTTTGGGGCGATTGTGTGCGGGTATCCGCTGCTGGACATGGTGCGTTACCAGAATTTTTTGGTGGCGAAATTTTGGGTGCCGGAGTACGGGTCGTCGGAGGATGCGGAGCAGTTCCCTGCTCTTTTTGCTTATTCGCCCTATCACCACGTGGTGGCGGGGACAAAATACCCTGCCGTTTTATTTTTGACCGGGGACAGCGATACGCGGGTGGCCCCTTTGCACGCGCGGAAGATGGCTGCGGCGGTGCAGGCGGCGCAGGGCGGGGATAAACCGATTTTACTTCTGTACGATACGAAGTTGGGGCATAGCGAAGGGCGTCCGGTGAGTAAGATTATTGAGGAGGATACGCAGGTTTTGGGATTTTTGATGTGGCAGGTGGGGGTGAGGGGATTTTGAAGTTGGCGGCTGCCACGCGCGGAGATCAAATTCACCACTGATGAACACAGATGAAAGCTGATGAAGACAGTTATGAAGGAGAGCGAAGAGAGAGGCGAAAAGATTTAACGCAGAGGGCGCAGAGACCGGAGCGCAGAGGACGCGGAGAACGACAACGGCAAAGGCAAAGGCACCGCAGATGAACACAGATAAAGGCACACAGATGAAGGCAATGCGATGGGAACCGACGGCGAGAACTTGCGGCAAGCACAGCCGCCGCAGCCAAAGCTGTGTCACGCCTACGGCGCTGGGTTTCGGTGATTTGAAATAATGGAGGCTTGAATGCGAGGAATTATGCGGACCGTATTGATGAGCGTGGTGGCGTTCGTGCTGGCGTGCGGCTGCGTGAACGTGGCGATCGCGCAGAGTACGGCGGCGCCGATACGCTTGACAGTGGATGCATCGCAGGCGCCGCAGAAAATTTTGCATGCGCATATGGAGATTCCGGTGTCGGCGGGGCCGTTGACTTTGTATTACCCGGAATGGATTCCGGGGGAGCACATGCCGGACGGCCCGATCATTCAGGTGGCGGGAATGAAATTCAGCAGTGGAGGGAAGACGATTCCGTGGCGGCGGGATCTGGTGGAAATGTTTACGATTCATGTGGACGTGCCGGCAGGAGTGAGCACGCTCGAGGCGGATTTGGATTTTCTGCTTTCGGGGCCGGCATCGGGATTTTCGGCAGGGGCTTCGGCGACGGCTGTGCTGGACGTATTGAGCTGGAACCAGGTGCTGCTGTATCCGAAGGGTCTGGCGGCGAAGGACATTAATTTCGCGCCAAGTTTGCGGCTACCTGCCGATTGGAAATTCGGGACGGCGCTGCCGATCGCGAAACAGGATGGCGCGACGATCGAGTTTGCACGGGTGGCGTTGACGACACTGGTGGATTCGCCGGTGATTTCGGGGCGCTACTACCGGGCGATTCAACTGACGCCGGGGCAAAATCCGTCGCATGAAATTGATATTGCAGCTGACAGCGCGGCAGCGCTGGCGATGGCGCCCGACACGCAGCTGGCGTTGCACAATCTGGTGACGGAGGCTTACGCGCTTTTCGGCACGCGTCATTATCGCGATTACCATTTTCTGCTTACGCTGAGCGATGACGTGGCGCATTTCGGCTTGGAGCATCACGAATCGAGCGATGACCGTACGGCGGAGCGTAGTTTGATCGACGAAGCGGAGCGGATTGAATTTGCATCGCTGCTGCCGCACGAGTACGTACATTCCTGGAACGGTAAATTCCGGCGGCCAGCCGGACTTGCGACTCCTAATTATCAGGAGCCGATGAAGGACGATTTGCTGTGGGTGTATGAAGGGCTGACGGAATATTTGGGCGAGGTGCTGACGGCGCGCAGCGGGCTGCAAACGCCGGAGCAGTGGCGGGAGGATTTTGCGGGATTGGTTGCGCAGTACGAGAATAGGCCGGGGCGCGATTGGCGTCCTTTGCAGGATACGGCGGATGCGGCACCTTTTCTCTACGATGCGACGAATGAGTGGTCCAACTGGCGCAGGGGAACGGATTTTTACGAAGAGGGCGAGCTGCTATGGATGGACGTGGATGAAACTTTGCGGACGATAACGAAAGACAAGAAGTCTATTGACGATTTCTGTAAGATTTTTCACGGAGGCTCGGGCGGGCAGCCGGAATTGAAGACGTACACGTTTGAAGATGTGGTGGCTGCGTTGAACAGCGTGGCGCCGTATGACTGGGCTGGATTTTTGCGCGCGCGACTGGACGGCGTGGCGACGAAAACTCCGAACGAGGCGGTGGAAAAGAGCGGCTGGAAGCTGGTTTACAACGAGCAGCCGAACACAGTGCTCGAAATCCAAGAGGAGCTGGCGCGGCACGCTAGTTTTTCGTTGACCGCGGGATTTTCAGCTTCGGACGAGGGCGCGGTGAGCGACGTGATTCATGGCGGGCCGGCTTACAATGCGGGGATGGGTCCGGGGATGAAGATTGTAGCGGTGAACGGGGTACAGTTTTCGCCGGAGGCCATGCGGGACGCGATTACAGCGGCGAAAAATACGACGACGCAGATTCAATTGATTGTGGCGAACGGCGCGCAGTTCCGGACTTTTTCGCTGGATTATCATGGGGGGCTGCGGTATCCGCATATTGTGAGGGACGAGGGGCGCCCGGATTACTTGGGGGAAATCACGCAGTCGCGGTCGCAGGTCGCGGCTGGCGCGACGGATTAGCGGCGGGGTGAGGAGTTTTTGAGATGAAATTTCATCCGATTGCGATTGTGGGGCTTTTGCTGGTGGCGGCGGGGATTGCAGCATTGATCCATCCGCAGGTGGCCATGCCGGCGAAGACGCAGGAAGTGGACGTGGGGACGGGCAAGGCGATCATCGAAACGCGGAGGATTGTGACATTTCCTTGGCCGTTTAGTGCTTTGTTGATTGTGGCGGGGGCTGGGCAGGCGATTTTGACATGCAAGGTACGGGTGCGATCGAAGATTTGAAGTGTTCGGGGTGGTTGCGGATTTCAAAGTCACCGCAGATGAACGCAGATGAACGCTGATACAACCAACCTGAGATAAATCCACGAGCTGCTGCGACGGCTGGCCGGTTTCGCTTCGCAGGGCCGGCCGCTACAGATTCAAAGGCAAATGAGCCGGTGGGACGCCGGCGCTACTGTGAGCGCTCCAGCGTAGGGTGGATTGTTACTTCGCTATCTTTTATTACTTCCAGCTCGCGGGACCAGTTTTTTTTTGTCGTTGGCGCGTAGTTCGATGCGGTGGGGGCCGACGGGTAGATGTAAGGTCGCCGGGGTTTGTCCGACGAAGTGGGCATCTACATAGATTTCCGCGCCTGCTGGGTCGGAGGCAATTGCAAGGCTGCCTGTGCCAACGCTGCCAGTGCCAAGGGGTTCCGTGCTTCCACTGCGGGATTTTTCGCTATCGTCACTCAACGCTGCAGAGACTGTGTGCGGATGGAGCGGGCCGGCTCTGGCGTCGCCGGGCCAGGTGGAGGCGGCAGTTTCCACGCGTGGGGCTAGCTTCATATCGAAGTGATCTGACTTCAGCACAAAATAGTTTCCGCGGTGACGACCGGTGACGGCAACTCATTCGTAGGGGCCATCGGTGATGGTAATTTGCTGCGTAGCGTAGCCATCCTTCGAGATGCGAAGCGTCATGGCGTGTTCGAGGCGGGCGCCGAATGCGGTGTGAGTTTTGTGGAAATATCCGCCGGGATAATCGGTGTGGAAGGGAGTGGTGCCGACGAGCGCGCCGTCAATTTCGACATTTGCGCCGGAGGGAGCGCTGGTGATGTTGAAGGATTCGGCGCGGGCGGGCGCAAGCGCCGCCAGCAGCCCCGCGAAAGCAGGGAGAACGATGCGCGCCAGATTTCGCATTGCGGCCCCCAAGGTGAGGAAGCCACGATGTCACTCGGGGCCGGGCCGTGTCAATCCGCACAACTACGGAGAACCGCGAACCTCGTTACCCACACTCCTCGAATAAGTACGGTCCTGCGGAAGTGCCACGATGTCAATGGCTTACGCCGACAGAAGCACGAAACCTCATTTGGAATGAACGCATCTTCCTAGTAGAGGGCGCGCTGTGAGCAATTTCACGGTGAGGGTCTCGCCCGGAGGAGTATCGCGGCTATCTTGGCCGCGATCTCCACGGAAAATTGCAATCTTGAATTGGAGGAAAGATGGAGATTCGTACGAAAACCTGCCTTGCGGTAATCGCGATGCTGGGTCTTTCGCTGCCGATGTGGGCGGGGACTGATTCAGCGCAGTTGGTGATTGATCATACGGTCACGATTGGGACTCAGAAGTTGGAGCCCGGGACCTACAACCTGAAAGCGAAGGACGGCGACAAGCAAATCAACGTCGTGCGAACCGATAATGGGAAGACCGTCGCGTCTGTCCCGTGCGAATGGGTTCAACTCGCCCAAAAGGCTCGCCAAACAGAAGTCCTTTTCAATGCGGACCGCGTCATTGAGATCGATTTCAGCGGTAAGACCGAGGCGGTCGCGATTCACTAGTCGGTGATTCGCAGCAGGCATAATGCAAAGTGGCGGGAGGCGGGCTCAAGTCCGCCTCTTTCCATTTTTGTGCGATTCTAGCGCAGATAACGCGCGAGCCAATCTAGGAATGTGGCGTACCAGAGCTGGCTGTTCTGCGGCTTGAGGACCCAGTGGCCTTCGTCCGGGAAAATTACGAGTTTTGATGGGACGCCTTGGACCTGGAGCGCTGTGAAAAATTCGAGGTCCTGGTTGTAGGGGACGCGGAAATCGAGCTCGCCTCCAACGACGAGGGTTGGCGTTTTAAATTTTGAAAGCGCGGCGGCGTATTCGTTGGGGGACCATTTTTTGTAGAGTTCGGGGTGCGACCACGGCGCGCCACCGAATTCCCAGTCGGCGAACCACAATTCTTCGGTGGCGCCGTATTCGCTGACGAGATCGTACGGCCCCGCGTGGCTGATGAGGCATTTGAAGCGATCGGTGTGCGTGGCAATCCAGTCAATCATGTATCCGCCGTAAGAACCGCCGGCTGCGCCGACTTTTGTGCCATCTATAAATGGATATTTGGCGATGGCGGCATCGAGGCCTCTCATGAGGTCGTCGTAAACTTTTCCGCCCCAGTCGCGGCTGATTTCTGCAGTGAATTTTTGGCCGTAGCCGGTGGAACCGCGCGGATTGATCATCACGACTACATATCCCGGCGCGGCCATCACTTGCTGGTTCCAGCGATAGCCCCAGGCATCGGTCCAGGCGCCTTGCGGGCCGCCGTGAATTAGGAACAACATGGGATATTTTTTTGCAGGATCGAAATGCGGCGGATGTATCAGCAGGCCTTCTACTTGTGTTTTTTCGGCGCCTTCGAACCAGAAGGGCTCGGCGGCGGGGAGGTCTAACTGGGCGAAGAGCGCTGCGTTCTGATGCGTCAACTGGCGCAGGTTTGTGCCGTCGGCACTGGCGATGAAAATTTCGGCGGGGAGTGTGAGGCTGGTGCGCGACAGGGCGAGCGTGTGGCCGTCGCGGCTCAGATCGAATTCGGCGTTGTAGCTATCGGCAAGGATGACTTTTGGGGCGGTTCCTGGCGCTGCGGCGATCGCGTAAACAGGCATTTCGGCTTTGTCTTCGGCCTGGAAATAAATCTGTGTGCTGTCGGGTGTCCATGCGTAGGATTCGACGCTGCGATCGAAATCCTCGGTGCGGTTGATGGATTTGCCGGTCTGCCGGTCGTAGAGCATGAGGCGCCAACGATCGGCTTCGTAGCCGCCTTGGAATTGCGCGCGATAGGCGATCCATTTGCCGTCGGGAGAATATGCGGGGCCCCAATCGTTGCCGGGATTCGTGGTGATGCGTTTTGGTTCGCTCGCGCCGGAGACTTCCACCGTGAAAAGGTCGCCGTTGGTGCTGAGCGCTTCGTCTTTATCGGTGTTTGCGGTGAAGGCCAATTCTTTTCCGTCGGGTGAAAAGGCGATTGCTTCGGGAGCGCCTTCGTTGAATGGCGGGACGTCGTGGTTTGCGCCGGGAGTTAGATCGCGCGGGACGCTTGCGCTGTCTGCTGTTGCCGCGGTTACGAATAGATGGCTGCGCTTGCCGTCCCACCATTCGGTCCAGTGGCGATAGAGGAGTTTTTCGTAGATGCGGGCTTTGACTTTGGATTTTTCTTTGGCGGCGTCGCGTTGGGAGTTGCAGAGATCGTCGTGGCAATCAGGATAAACCGAGGAAACGAAGGCGAGTGTGTGGCCATCGGGCGACCAGAGTTCGTTGTCCGCGCCGGTGGAGAGCGAAGTAAGGCGCGTGGCTTCGCCGCCCGCGAGCGCGATCCAATAAATTTGCGGAGTGCCGGAGCGCGCGGAAATGAAGGCGAGTTTTTGGCCGTCAGGCGACCAGCGCGGGCGCGTGTCGCTGCCGCCGCGGGTCAATTGGCGGGGTTCACCACCTGCGGTTGGGACGAGCCAGATGTCGCGGACGGAGTGATTCGTTTCCAAGTCGGGCGTGGAGACGGTGTAGGCGATCCATTTGGAGTCGGGCGAGAGTTGGGGTTCGCTTAAGCGATGCAGCGAGATTAGATCATGGAAGGTGATGGCGCGTTTTTCGGGTGTTTGCGCGTGCGTTGTGACGACGGACACCAGCACTGCGACCGCTGCTGCAATGAGACGCGTTGTTTGCGTCATGTTTTCTCTCCGCATCATGGTATTTCCGTTTCGCTGGCCGGATCACCAAGCGTGTGATGATCACACTTTCGTTTTGCTTTTCCAAGGGAGTACTCTAGGCCAGCCGCGATTTCAAGTTTTGCGCCACGCGGCTGACGAGAGGTGCCATGGAAGACGCACTAACAATACATCGCCTTCATTTCGCGTTCACGGTCACGTTTCATTATATTTTCCCGCAACTGACGATGGGATTGGCGCTGCTGATTCTCATATTGAAGAGTGTGGCGTTGCGCACGGGCGATGAGACGTGGAACGACTCAGCGCGATTCTGGGCGAAGATTTTCGGGGTCAGTTTTGCGCTGGGGGTGGTGACCGGGATCCCGATGGAATTTCAGTTTGGGACGAACTGGTCGCAATTTTCGAAATCCGCGGGCGGGGTGATCGGGCAAACGCTGGCGATGGAAGGAGTTTTTTCGTTCTTCCTCGAGTCGTCGTTCCTCGGCCTTTTTCTTTTTGGGGAAAAACGGCTGGGACCGCGGTTGCATTGGGTTTCATCGTTGATGATGTTTTTGGGCTCATGGCTTTCGGGATACTTGATCGTGCTGACGGATGCGTGGATGCAACACCCCGTCGGCTACCATCTGGCCGCGAATGGCTCGTACGAATTGAATAGTTTCTGGGCGCTGCTGCTGAATCCATGGGGCCTGTGGCAATACGCGCATACGATGATCGGGGCGGTGCAGACGGGGTGCTTCACGATGGCCGCCGTTGGCGCCTACTACATGCTGTCGCGGCAGCACGAGGCGTTCGGAAGAATATTTGTGCGGGTGGGAGTTACGGTGGGGATTATAGCGGCGCTGCTGCAGCTTTTCCCGACCGGCGACGGGCAGGGAAAAATGATCGCGCAGTATCAGCGGCCGACGCTGGCCGCGATGGAGGGGCTATTCCAAACGCAGGCCGGGGCGCCGATTGCGATTCTGGGCCAGCCGGACGTGCCGAAGCGGCAGCTGGATAATCCGCTGAACGTGCCGCGCGCGCTGAGTTTTCTTACTTATCAAAATTGGACCGCGACGGTGGAAGGCCTGGACCGATTTCCGCAAGACGAATGGCCGGACAATATCGCGCTACTGTATTTCAGTTATCACATCATGGTGGGCCTGGGAACGATCTTCATCGCGATATTATTCTTGGCGGCGTGGAAGCTATTTCGCGGAACGCTGTTCGAATCGCGGCTGCTGCTGTGGGCGCTGATGCTTTCGCTGCCGCTGCCGTTCATCGCCAACACCGCCGGATGGATCACCGCGGAAGTGGGGCGGCAACCGTGGCTGATTTACGGAATGATGCGGACGCCCGCGGGTGTTTCGCCGCTGGTGTCCGCCGGAAATGCGTGGTTCACGCTGCTGGGATTTCTGGGGATGTACACGGTATTGGGGATGCTGTTTTTGTTTTTGGTTTATCGCGAAATCGAGCACGGGCCTGGTTCTGCTGGATCGAGTGCGGCGCACGCAACGGTGGCCGCAGCTGGGGCAGATTAGGGATTCGGATTCGGAGAGGACGCAATGGGAACGATTTGGTTTTGCCTGGTCGCGGTGATGATAGCGGGCTACGTGGTGCTCGACGGGTTCGACATCGGGGTGGGCATATTGCACCTTTTGCTGGCGCGGACGGACGACGAGCGGCGCGTGTTGATTCGCACGATCGGGCCGGTGTGGGACGGTAACGAAGTGTGGCTGCTTGCGGCGGGCGGTACTTTGTATTTCGCGTTTCCGGCGCTTTACGCCGCGAGCTTCAGCGGATTTTATCTTCCATTGATGATGGTGCTGTGGCTGCTGATTTTGCGCGGGGTATCGCTGGAATTTCGCAGTCACGTCGGGGGGCACATCTGGCCGGTGTTTTGGGATGCGGTTTTTTCGTTCGCGAGCATCCTGCTGGCGATATTTTTTGGAGCGGCGCTGGGGAATGTGGCGCGGGGAGTTCCGTTGGATGCGGCGGGGAACTTTTTCGAGCCGCTGTGGACGAATTTTCAGCCCGCGGGGCAAACTGGAATTCTGGATTGGTACACGATTTTGATTGGAGTTGCGGCGCTGGCTGTACTGGCGCTGCATGGGGCGGTGTGGCTGACCTGGCGCACCGCTGACGAATTGCAATTTCGCGCGCACGCTGCGGCGTCGCGTTTGTGGTGGCTGGTTGCGGCCCTGACCATCGTTGTTACGTTTACCAGTTTTCGGTTGTTGCCGCAGGGATTGCTAAGTTTTCGAGCGCATCCGTTTGGATTTATTTTTCCGTTTTTGGCGATTGCGGGGTTGCTCGGAGTGAAATTATTTTTGCGGGCAGAGCGGGAGGCACTTGCGTTTGGGGCTTCGGCGGCTTACATCGTTGGGATGTTGACCAGCGTTACTTTCACGCTTTATCCGAATGTGTTGCCGGCTACTACGGGATTGGTGAACAACCTTACCGTGGCCAATTCCAAGGCTGCGGATTACGGGTTGAGGATTGGGCTGATTTGGTGGGTTATTGGGATGGCTTTGGCGGTTTCCTACACGATCTTCACGTACTCGCGGTTTGCGGGGAAGATTCGGATTGAGGACAGCGACGGAGGCGGCGGGCACGCGGGGTACTAGAGGCTGCATCGCGGGAGGTCAATCGAGAGATCAGGGTCGCCAGGAGACATAATCAAGGTCGGTTGGCGAAGGAGTAGGCGCGGCGTATGTATTGGGTTACTTCTGGAACGCGGAAGACTTTTAGCAGGGCCACGAACACGACGATTCCCACCGAAGTTACCAACGCCAGCAAGAGTAGCGCGCCGGGGATATGCTGCCATGGGATGAAATTTTCCAGCCAGGCGGTTAAGCGATTGCAGGCGTAGGCCGTTATGCAGGATGCGGCGGCCACTTTCAGGAAGAAGATGACGATACTTCCCTCCTCTGGGTTTTTTGTGCGGCGCCCAAGCAAAATGAAAAGAAGAATGGTATAGGCAACGATGCCGATGGTGCTGGCGAGAGCCAATCCGGAGTAGTCCATGCGGCGGACCAGGAGCCAATAGACTGGAAGGCTCAGGAGCGTCGTGAGGGTGCCGACTACGGCGGGGGTGATGGTGTCTCGCGTGGCGTAGAAGCCGCGGGCGAGAATATTTTGCGCGCCCCAGGCAAACATTCCGAGAGAAAAGAAAACCAACGTGGAGGCTATGGCGGAAAGATCAACGCTGCGCAGGCGGGTCGCCGAGAAAGCGAGGTGCACGAGGGGCAGACTTTGGGCGATGGTGAGCGCAGAGATCGGGAGAAGCAAGAAGATGAGAGCGCGGAATGTGGAGTTGAGGATGCGATTCATGTCGTCGAATTTTTTTTCGGAATAGAGCTGCGCGAGGATGGGAAAGGACGCGACGCCGATAGCCTGGCCGACCAAGCCGAGAGGGACGCGCATAAGAGTTTTGGCGTCGGCGAGCCAGGTGATGGAGGCGGGCTGGAGGTAGGAGCCGAACCAGCGGATGATCCAATCGTCCACGAAAGAAAGTGATAGAGCGAGCATGATGGGGACGGAAAGTTTCAGGAACATCCAGAAGCCGGGATGGCGGACGTTGAAATTGGGTCTGAAGATCGCGCCGGCGCGCCAGGCGCCGTAGATTTGCAGCAGGAAATTTCCGCAGATTGCTCCGCCAAGGACGCCGACGGCGAATCCGGTGATGCCGATGCGCGAAGAAAGCAGGACGCCGCCGAGAATGATGCCGATATTGTAGAGGATGGGGGCTAGCGACGGGATGATGAATCGGTTCTTGGCGTATTGCACCGCACTGAGGATGCTGCCTTCGTAAAAGCAGATTTGCGCGGGGAGCATCAGGCGCGTGAGGAAGACCGTTTGCTGAAATTCAGCGGGGGCGAAGCCTGGGGCGATGTATTTAACGATATGCGCAGCGAAGATCTCGCCCAGGACTACGAGAGTGATCAGGACGAAGCCCATTACGGTGACGACCGTGGAGAAAACGCGCCAGCCTTCGTCTTCGCGCTGTTCGGCGACGTATTTGGCGAAGACAGGGATGAACGTGATGCTGAGAGAGCCTCCGGCGATGAGGTAGTTGAGGAAATCGGGGAGAGTGAAGGCGGTGTAGTAGGCGCTGGTGGCGGCGTTGGCACCGACTTGATGGGCGACGGTCCAATCGCGGAAGAAGCCGAGGATGCGGCTGAGCAGGACGCTGGCCATGACGATGGCTGTGGCCGCGGCGATGCGACGGTGGAGGTGAGCGTTCGTCGTCACGGGGATAATGGTAGATGGATTGTAGAGTTGGGGGTAGAGAGTTTGCGGAGCGTGTTTCCGATTGGGAGAAGTGTGGGGCGGTGAAAATGGTTACTGCGAAGGATTACCGCTGAGGCGCAGAGAAAGGCGAGAACATTAACAAAGAGTTCACAGAGAAAAACGGAGGGCACAGAGAAAGATTAAGAGAGATCCTTCGGCCGGCTTGAAGCAAAGGCGCCGGCCGCAGGATGACAATGCGCGTCGCATCATTAGAAAAGCCAATCGGGAAATTGGCGTTTGCAAGGCTGCGATCTGACGCCGAATGCACAGAGCCGGCGAGAAGCTGGCGCTACTTTACTTGTTTATTCCTGGGTTTCGTCGTGCTCGGCGTTTGCGCAGGGTTTCTCGGGGATTTCGATGGCCTCGCGGGGCGGGGTGCCGTCAGGGGCGGCGCGGAGATATTGGACTGGCCAGCTGACTGGGAAGCCCAGGTCGCGGGCTACTGCCAGGGGCCAATAGGGCTGACGCAAGAATTCGCGCGCCAGGATGACCACGTCGGCTTTGCCTTGGTCGAGGATGGCGTCGGCTTGGTTGGCGTTGGTGATCATGCCGACTGCTCCTGTGAGGATGCCGGTGCGTTGGCGGATTTGGTCGGCGAAAGGGACTTGGTAGCCGGGGGCGACCGGAATTTTTGCGTTGGGGACCATGCCGCCAGAGGAACAGTCAATCAGATCCACGCCGAGCGGGCCGAGAAGCTCGGCGAGGGCGACGGATTGTTCGATGTCCCAGCCGCCGGGAACCCAATCGCTGGCGGAGATGCGGACGAACAGCGGGTAGCATACGGGCCACACGCGGCGGATGGCAGTGACGACCTCGCGGAGGAGGCGGGTGCGATTTTCGAAGGAGCCGCCGTAGGAATCAGTGCGCTGATTGGCGAGCGGCGAGAGAAATTCGTGTATCAGGTAGCCGTGCGCGGAATGGATTTCGATTACCTGGAAACCGGCTTGTTGGGCGCGTGTGGCGGCATTCGTGAAATCTTTGATTACTCTTTCAATTCCGGCAGTATCGAGCGCGGCGGGTTGCGCGTAGGTGTCGGAGAAGGCGATGGCGCTGGGGGCGACGGGCTTCCAGCCGCCTTCGGATTCAGGGACGAAGCCGCCGCGTTGCCAGGGGCGCGGGGTGCTGGCTTTGCGTCCAGCGTGGGCTAGTTGGATGCCGGGGACGGTGCCCTGGCTCGAGAGAAATTTTGTGATGCGGGAAAGGAATGCGATGTGATCGTCTTTCCAGATGCCGAGATCTTGAGGGCTGATGCGTCCTTCGGGGGAGACGGCGCAGGCTTCGGTGAAGATGAGGGAGGCGCCGCCGACGGCGCGGCTGCCGAGGTGGACGAGGTGCCAGTCGTTCGCGAAACCATCAACGCTGGAATATTGGCACATGGGGGAGACAACGATGCGGTTGCGGAGCAGGACGTCGCGAATTTGTAATTCATCGAATAGGTTCATGGCGAATTGGATGATGGGTCGGGGGAAAAAGTGGCAGGCGATCCGGGGGGCTTCGTGGTTGCGTTTCGTCTGAGTTCGCGTCGAACGGGGTTCGAGACCACGGCGGCGGATTACCGCTGCGGCACAGCGCGAATTCAACGGCAACTGCACCCGCCTGAAGGCGGCCGCTACAAATCCAAAAGCAACAGCGACCGCGACGAGGGGACGGCGGTGAAATCGTGGCGAGCCGGGGCGCAGCAACCAGCGCCCCTGCCAATCATTGCCGATGCGGTGGCGCTAAAAGCGGAAGACCAAGCCCGCGTGGGCTACCGGGCTGAATTGATGGGTGTTGAAGTAATTAGTGCACATGGCGTCTGCACCGAAGCGCAGGGCCCAGCGCGGTTTGAAGGGCAGGTCCACGCCGCCGCCGAGTTCGTAGGCGAAGGCGTGCTGAGCGCCATCGGGCGTCTGCGGTGTGAAGTGAGAATAACCGGCGAGGGCGTGCGCCCAGATTTCGACGCCTTTGCGCGCGGACCAGCGGAAGCGCGGACCGCCACCGCCGAACAGGAACCAGGAGCTGACGTTGTCCTGGGTGGCGTGAGTCGCGGCGAATTCGCCATCGAAACCGAACCAATCTTTCCAGTAATAAACGACACTGTAATTGAAGCCGTTCATATTCGGGGTGACGCCGGGCAGTTCATAGAAACGCAGAAACGTGTAGCCGCCATAGAGCTGCCAGGCATAATTTTCGAAAACGCTGGTGACGTCTTGCGGAGGTGCGGCAGGCGTGGGCATGAGCGACAAGGGCGTGGAGGGCGCGAAGGCGCCCGGGGGCGTGTTTGCCGGAGCTGGGGAGAAAGGTGTGAGCGAGATCGCCGGAGCGTTCGCGGCAAGATCAGGCGTTGGGGGCACGGCAAAATAGGATGCGGGCAACAAAACGGAATTGGACGTGGTATTTTGTGCGCCGGCGCTCAGGGTTAGAAGAAGAACCAAACCTAATAGGATAGCGAAGTATCGCATAACGTGTTTCCCCCAGATGACCGAAAAGCGTCAAAGGTACACCCATAATTTGAACGAGAAGGGGTGCTCGTGTCCACACTAAATTGGAGAAAGGGGCGAAGATATAAGCAATCGGAGCGGTAGCATTTATGAGATTTCTCTCATGTTGTACAAAGAGGCTGAGTGAGTTGCGGCGGCGGCGCCGCGGGCAAGCAGCGCGGTCGTATAAATGATATAAAACTGGACCGCGGGCGGATTTTATCAACATCGCGCGACGCGGAATGGAGAGTCTTGGTGGCCTTGAAGATTTTATTTTTGCTGGGATTTGCGTTGTGCGCGAGCGGACTGATGTCCCCGGCGGCGGCGCTGGCACTCGGACTGATTTTCGGGATGGGATTTACGCATCCCTGGCAGTCGGAATCGCGAACGGCGACGAAATATCTGCTGCAGGCGTCGGTGGTAGGGCTGGGATTTGGGATGAATTTACACGAAGTATTGCGCGCCGGGCGCAGCGGTTTCGTGTACACGGCGGTGAGCATTGCGTTCGCGTTGACGGCGGGATTGCTGGCGGGGCGGATGCTGGGGGTGAACAAGACGGCAGCGATATTGATCACGGTGGGTACGGCGATTTGCGGAGGGAGCGCGATCGCGGCGGTGGCGCCGATTATTCATGCGGATCAAGAAGAGACCGCGGTTTCGCTGGGGACGATTTTTATTTTGAACGCGATTGCGCTGCTGATTTTTCCGCCGCTGGGATGGCTGCTGCATTTGTCGCAGCAACAATTTGGATTATGGGCGGCGCTGGCGATACATGATACGAGCTCGGTGGTAGGGGCAACAGCGCGTTATGGGGCGGTGGCGCTGGTGGTGGGGACGACGGTGAAATTGACGCGGGCTTTATGGATTGTGCCGGTTTCGGTAGGGGCGGCGGTGATGAAGCGGTCGGACAGGCGGATCCAGTGGCCGTGGTTTATTGCGTTTTTTTGTTTGGCGGCGGTGGCAAATACGTATGCGCCGCAAGGTGCGGGCGCGTGGCGGGCGCTGAGCGTGATTGGGAAATTGGGATTGACGGCGACATTATATTTGATTGGGACGGGGATTTCGCGGGCTACGGTGCGGCAGGTGGGGGTGCGTCCGATGCTGCAGGGAGTGCTGTTGTGGATTTTGGTGGGGGTTACGTCATTGTGGTTGATACATGCGGGGTGGATCTCGCTGTAGGAACGTTTAGCTGGTGGAGGGCGAGGTCGCTATCGGGCGATGTCTAAATCCCTCGCCCGCAAAGAAGGCCGCCGCTACAAAATCAAAACCAACAGAAACGGCTGCGCGGTTCGATAAACCTGAACCGGCCGCTACAACGTCAAAGGCAAAGTCAAAGGCGCCCAATTAAAGCTGGCCGCTACAAATTCAAGTGCAAGAAGCCGGCGGGACGCCGGCGCTACGAACGGCAACGGCGCGCGAGTGGTGCGCTGCGGTGGTGTAAAACTTAGTCGCCGGCTTCGGGGGTTGGAGGGGGGACGCGGGTGGGCAGAATTGTTGAGTAGAGGGCGACTACGGCGACGATGATGTTGGCGACCATTACTGGTTTGGAGTTGATGAGGATGCCGTAGGTTAGCCAGACGACGGCGCCCAGGGCTTGCATGATGCGGAGCGTTTTGTGATTGCGGAAGAAATAGGACGCGGTGACGAGGGCAGTGGCAAGCCAGCCGATTGAGCTAATCATATTGTTGAACTATCTCCTGAGCGAGTTTCCACCGGCTCTTCCGTCGCGGGGCGGAGCGTGAGCCAGTCGGTGCGGACTTTATCCCATTCCTGAATTAGAAAACCGTAGGATTCGAGAAACGTGCGGATTTGCGCGCGGCCTTTGCCGACAATTTTTTCGAGGATGGGGACGAGGACGCCTAAAGCGCTGGTGCTGAGGATGGTGCGCTGGGCGATGTGGGAGACGTGTTTGGTTTCGGAGACGGCTATGGTGAAACCGTCGCGGGCGTTGATGTGCAGCATGACGTGGATGTCGGAGCTGCCGTCGCCGGCGTAGATGACATGGTCGGGGCCGATTTTCATTTTGGCTTGGAGCTCGTCGAGGAACGCTACTTTGCCGTAGCCGGCGGTGACGCGGACAATGGTGTCAATTTCGCCGGTGCTTTTATATTTGAATTCCGTGCCGTGAATGCGATCAGGAGGGAGGATCCCTTCTAGGGCGGATTGGATTACTTCTACGGGAGCGGCAGAGAGGACGTAGAAATCGAAGTGATAGCCTTGGATGCCGTGGTCGAGAATTTCGTTAAGCAGGCCGATATTGGCTTTGAGGCGGATTTCTTTTCCTACCTGGATTAAATGCTCCTTGCGAACGCGAGAACGGAATTCTGGATCGTGGAGGAGGAGATAGGCTAGTTCGGCGCCTTGTTGGACCAGGTTGAGTTCGGTCATGCCTTGGGCTTTGCGTTCGAATTCGGCCGTCGGGATGCCTACGATTTCGCTTAGGACGTAGCCGGAATCGTTGAAGGTGAGGGTTTGGTCGAAATCGCTGACGAATAAATAGGATTTTAGTGCGGCGTCACTCATGAGAGTAATTTACCTCCGGCTGACATTCGGATGACTTCGGTTGTTGCTATTACTTCATTTTACATCAGATTGATGCTCTGGCCGTGACGTGAGCATGAATGGAACGCATCAGTAAGATGAATTTGAAACGCAGAGCAATTTTTCAACGTGGGATTTCGAGCAGCAGCGCGATTCCCTGCCCTCCGCCGATGCAGGCGGACGCGATGCCGTAGCGCAGATTGGAGCGGCGGAGCTGGCGTGAGAGAGTCACCGCGAGACGTATGCCGGTGGCGGCCAGGGGATGGCCGATGGCGATGGCGCCGCCGTTGACGTTGAGTTTGTTGCGATCGAGATTTAGTTCGCGTTCGACGCCGATTAGTTGCGCGCCGAAGGCTTCGTTGATTTCAAAGCGGTCAATGGCGTCGAGCGGGACGGCGACGCCTTCAAGGAGTTGGCGGATGGCGGGGGCGGGGGCGATGCTCATTATTTCCGGAGGGACGCCAACCGTGGCGACGGCGGCGACGCGCGCTAGCGGCTGGATATTGTGCGATTTCGCGTATTCACCGGAGCCGACCAGGGCTGCGGCGGCGCCATCGACAATGGCAGAGCTGTTTCCGCCGGTTTGGACGCCGCCGAACGCGGGGCGGATTTTGGAGAGGACTTCGTAGGACGAGGGGCGGATGTGGGTGTCGGCCGCGAGGGATTCAATCTTGCTGGAAAGTTGGACGCCGCGTGGGTGGTAGCCTTCGAGTTCGAACTTTTCGGTGATCAGCGGAACGATTTCGCCGGAGAGAAAACAGCTTTTTTGCGCGGCGAGGGCGCGCGTGAAACTCAATTCGGCGAAGCGGTCCACTTCTTCGCGCGTGATTTTGTATTTGCGCGCGATGTTTTCGGCGGTTTGTCCCATGGTGATGCCGGGCGCGGGATCGAGCAGCGCTTCCCAGAGGAAATCTTTGAATTCGACTTGGCCCATGCGGAAGCCGCCGCGATGGGTGTAGGCGGCTATGGGATTGCGGCTCATGGATTCGGCGCCAACGCAGAGGGCGAGTTCGAATTTTTTCAGGGTGATGGCGTCGGCGGCCTGGCTGAGGGCTTCGATGCCGGTGCCGCAGACGCGTTGGACCAGTAGCGCGGGGCGATCGAGCGGAACGCCGGAGTACAGGCCGATGTGGCGGGGGAGGACGTAGGCGTCGAAGCTGGCTTGGGCTACGCTGCCGGCGATTACGGCGCCGACATCTTGAGGTGAGATTTTGGTGCGTGAGAAGAGGGCGCGGGCGGATTTGATTCCGAGATCGGTGGGGGAGACCAGGCCTAGGGCGGTATTGTAGTCAACGAACGGGGTGCGGACGCCGTCTAGGAGATAGATGTCGTTGTAGGCGATGAAGAAACCGCCGCGGGATGAGGTGGTGATGGGCATGATTTAGATCTCCTTAATCGAAGGGGCAGTGATGGCGCACTAAAGCGCGCCGCCGAAACAAACACCGAAGCAACGGCTGCCCGGTTCGATAAACCTGAACCGGCCGCTACAACTGCAAAGACAAAGTCAAATGCGCCCAGCTAAAGCTGGCCGCTACAACGTCAAGATCCGGGCTTGACGCGCAGAATGCGCGGTGACAGTTGCGACGCGTAGAGATCTGCGACCTGTGCGGCGCGGCGATCCAGGACAGCACGCTGATTAAGCGAGCCCTTGTCAGTGATTTCTCCGGCGTCTAGCGAAGGAGGCTCGTCCATGATTATGGCGCGGGTGATGCGATTGGAGCTGCCGGTGGAATTTGCAGCTGCGGATTCCAGCAGCGCTTGAAAGTGGGCGCTTACGTGCGGATGCGAGAATATTTCCACGGCGGATGAGTTGCGGTCGAGCGTGGGGCAGAGCGCGCGGCAGGCGTCGGCATCGGCGAAAATTAACATGCCTATGTCGTCGCGGTCGTGGCCGGTGATGACCACGTCGCGGACGTAGGGTGCGAAGTGGCGGAGGATGCGGGAGCGCAGCGGACCGACGCTGGCCCATGTGCCGCTGGCTAGTTTGAAATCCTCGGAGAAGCGGCCGTCGAAGAGGAAACCTTTGTTGACGTCGGCGGGATCCACGAACTTTAGCGCGTCGCCGAAATTGTAGAATCCGTCTTCGTCGAAAGCTTGTGCGGTGAGTTCTGGCTGCCGCCAGTAGCCGGGAGTGATGTTGGGGCCGCGCACGCGGACTTCTAGTTTGGCGCCGCGAGGGACGAGTTTCGCTTCCACGCCGGGAATCGGGATGCCGATGACTCCTGCTTGATCTGTTTCCCAGGTGGTTTGAATCGCCATAGGGGCGGTTTCCGTGGAGCCTAGGCCGGTGACCATGATAATGCGCTCGCCGCAGGTTTGCAGGGCTAGGTCGCGATAGGCGTCCCAAACTGGTTGCGAGAGGCCGGCGCCGGCGTAGAAAAGCAAGCGAAGGTGGCGAAAGAAATTTTCGCGGAGCTGTGTGTCAGAACGCAGGGCCGGCAGCAAGTCCTCGTAGCCCTTTGGGACATTGAAATAAACGGTGGGAGAGATTTCGCGCAAATTGCGGATGGTTTCGGAGATGAGGGAGGGGCCGGGCTTGCCATCATCAATATAGAAGCTTCCGCCGTTGTAGAGAGCGATGCCGGTATTGTGATTTCCGCCGAAGGTGTGATTCCAGGGGAGCCAGTCGAGGAGGACGGGAGGCTCGTCCTGAAGAAAACAGAAAACTTGGGCGATCATTTGTTGGTTGCAGCAGAGCATGCGGTGGGTGTTGATGACGCCTTTGGGCATGCCGGTGGAACCGGAGGTGAAGAGAATTTTTGCGACGGCGTCGGGCTGAATTTTCTTGTGCGCGGCTCCGACGGCGGGAGTTGGTTTCGCGGCTGCGAGTGCGGCGAAGGAAGTTGTCCTGCGGCCCGGCGGTGGCGCGGTAGTGACCGCGATTTCCGTAGCGTGCGGGACAACTTTTTCCAGGGCGCGGGCGTAGTGTTCACCGTGCGAGACAAAGACCAGGCCGGGAGTGAGGAGGCCGAGGGTGTGGCGCAGTTTGCCGAAATCGCGCGAGACGAGCGAATAGACTGGGGAAATGTGGGCGGTGGGGATGCCTACGTGCTGGCCGGCTAGCATCAGCAGGAAATGTTCGAGGTCGTTTTCGGAGAGAATGGCGACGGGGCGGTCTTTGGAGAGGCCGCGATCGAGTAGGGCCTGGCCGATCGCCGTTACGGATTGCAGAACCTCGGCGTAGGTGAGCTTGCGCCATTCGCCGTCCGCTTCCCTCTTGGCGATGCAGATTTTGTTTGGCGAGATTCTTGCCCAGTGGATGAGGCGATCAGTTAAGACTTGCGGGTAGGGGCCCAGCGGTTCGTCGGCGCGGACCAGGATCGCGCCGTCGTCGAGGGGATACGCGGTCGCGCCGGAGGTGCGGAGGCGTACGGGGCGGACGCGATCGTTTAGTTCGGGCTTGGCGGTCATCTCAATTCATTGCAAATTGCCGCACACGGGCTGCAGCTGCGTCATTATAGTACGAAGGGATTGCAGGAAACTTTCTGAGCGCGATGCTTCTTGCAGCTGGAGGAGATTAAGCACGCTGCCGCGAGACTCTGGATCGTAGAGACGATCAAAGAGTGGGTTTCAGGGCTAAAGTCCTTTTCCGGCACCACCTTTCGGCGGGACTGAAGTCCCGCCCTTCCTAAACAAACGAAGCGATCGTCGCGGCCAGTGTCAGCGCGGCGGCTAAAACGAAAACTTGGCCGCGAATTGGAACTGGCGCGGATTCAGCATGGTTCTAGGAGTGCCAAAGTTGGCACTCGGCACGGGTGGAGCTGGGACCGGACCTAAACTGAGCGGGCAGGTTGGTGGACCGGTGCCGGTATCGAAGGCAATCGCCTGAGCTTGCGTGGCGAGTGTGCCGGCATCGTTGTAGCGCTGAGGAATTGCGCTGGATCCGCAGAAGACGGCGGCGCCGTACACGGACGTGACTTCGTCCACGTTGGGGCGATTGAGAAGGTTGAAGGCATCCACCATCAGATTGAGCGTGTAGCGTTCTTTAAATTGAAAGTAGCGAGATAGGCGCAGATCCCAGGAGTACAGATCATCGCCGTAGTAGCTATTGCGCGGCGCAGTGCTGACGCGGTCGGTCACCGGATTAGTATCACCGTTGGCGTCGAAGCCGACGAACAGGGTGAAGGGCCGCGGGGTCTGTAACGTGATGATGTTGCTGAAAGTGAAATTGCGAAAGATACTATTTTTGGGGCCTTCAATGCTGAAGTTGGTGATGAACCGCTGGCGAACGTCCTGGTTCGAGTTGGCATATTCCAGACTGCGATTGTAGAGATCCTGCGGTGTGCTAACGAATGTCGTGAACGTGCCATCGTCGAAAGTGTGCGACCAGGTGTAATTGGCATTGAGAGTGAAGATGTTGTTGAATCTGTAGTTCAGCTGGAGAGTGAGGCCGTTGTAATTGGAATTGCCGGTGTTGTCGGTGTAGTAGAGCAGGCCGGAATTGCCGTATGCGGGTGAGCCGCTGGGATTCAATCCATTGTAAAAGAAAGCTTTTCCGGAAGGCCACGCGGCGGGTGGCGCTTCAGCCGGCGGACAATCTGGGGTGCCGGGAGTGACGCTGGGAACAGTGGTGCCTGCGGGGGCTCCGAAATACGGGCAGACGTTGAGGTTTTCAGCGCGCACGAGATGGTGCGCCGAAACCCACAGGTAGCCGGCGCTGACCGTCAGATCCTTCCCAAATTGGTGGTCGATTTCCAGGTTGGCTTGTTCGGAGTATGGAATCTGGCTGTTGTGTTGGACCATTCCGGCGCCCGCGGTGCAGGAGGGCGGGCACGGACCGGTGATCCATTGATCCGGAACCTGGCCCGTTGTGACTAAGGTGGAAGCGGCACTGGCCGGGAATCCGAGCGGACCTGGAGTCATCTGGTTGAGAACCCAGGTGGCGGTGTTGGCGCCCTGCCGAATTCCGGGCAGAGTCTCTCCGGGAATAATTACGGGTCGTTGCGGCTGCGTGATGAACAGGAAGGACAGGTTGTAGCGATCGTCGAATATGCCGAAGCCGGCGCGGACTACGGTGTTTGGTTTCGGCGACCAGGCGAGGCCGATGCGCGGCTGGATGCCGTTATAGTGCGGGTTAATTTGTTTGGAGAGGCCGGTTTCGAAATCGTAGCGCAGGCCGTAGTTGATCGTCAGGGAGGGCTTAATGCGCCATTGATCCTGGGCATAGAAGCCGTAGTAGGAGTGGTCCAAAGTTTCCGAAAAATTCACAGTTTCGCTGGGCAAATAGGCGTTGTTCCAATTCGTGGGGATCGGCGGCGGAGTGGGCAGTTGGCCGCTCGGCGGATTCGGAATGGTGCCCACCGGCGCGCCCCAGAAGACGATGGGAACGCCGTTCAAGGGTTGGTCGTTGTTATTGGGGCCGAAGGGAGCGCCGGGCTGCGTGGGAAAGAACGGAGCGGTCGCGGTGGGGCACGGGCCATCGGCTGGGTTGGAAGGGATGCCTGCCAGCGGATCCACGAAGTTTGCGAAATCCACCAGGCAATTCAGGCCGGGCATGACGATGCGCATCGGAGTGAATCCGGGCCAGATCACGAAATTGTTGACGTAGTTGAAATCCATTCCGAATTTCGCGACGTGATTGCCTTTGACCCACGACAAGGAATCGGTGACTTGAAAACGGCTTTCGTAGATGGCATCGAGGACGCCGAAGTTGTGGCCGAACAGTAGCGTATTGGGGATATCGAGGTTGGGCTGACCGGTAACGCCGGGGAAATTGTAGTGGCGGCGGGCATATTGCGCGAGGAAGGTATTCACGAGGTCGGGCTTGACGGTGGTGGCCACGTCGCCGACGAGCGATTGATCGCGCAGGAAGAGATCGTGTCCGCTGCTGGGTGCGCCGATGCCGCCGCCATCGAGAGTGCTGCCGACGAGCTGGTTGAGGTCGCGCCCGTCTTCGATGTTGTAGCGGATAGACAGATGACTGTTGGCATTCAGCTGCCAATCAAGTTTGGCGATCCCGTAGTCGTTGTTCTTGGTTTTCAACACAGAATTCAGATATTGCAGGGGGGACAGGTTGCAGGTCGCCAGAGCCGTGGTGCAACCTTCCGGTGCGATTCCCAAGGCTGCTTTGGCGGTGTCAACCAGGCCGATATTTTGGTACAGCACTTCAGGATAGGTGGGCGATTCACCGCGGCGCTGGCCCTCGTAATTGGTGAAGAAAAATATCTTGTCCTTCTTGATGGGGCCGCCGAGCGCGGCGCCGAACTGATTTTGCCGCAGGACGTATTGATCGGGCGCGGGCTGAAGGAGAGAGCGCGCGTCGGTGGCATTGTTCTGCAAATAATCGTAGACGGAACCGTGGAGTTCATTGGTGCCGGATTTGGTGACGATGTTGACGATGCCGCCGAGAGCGCGGCCGTATTCGGCGCCGAAAGCGTTGTTGACGACACGAAATTCCTGCACGGATTCCTGCGGCGGCGTCGAGCGCTGCGAACCGGTGGCGGTGTTGATGTTGTCCGCGCCGTCCACGGTGACCATGTTGCTGAGGTCGCGCATGCCGGCGAAGGAAATGCGAGTGGTTTCAAATTCGGTGATGGTGGATTGCAGGCTGGTGCGGCCGGTAGCGACGCCAGCGGTCAGAAGGGCGAAATCCGTGAATTGGCGGCCGCTGATGGGCAGATCCTGAATTTGCTGGGTGTCAATAACCTGGCTGATTTCAGTTCGGGTGGGCTCGATGGGCGGAACTTCGGTAGTGACGACGACTTGTTCGTTCTGGGTGGCGACTTTCAGAGCGACGTCCACGGTGGCGGTCTGGCCGACGCTCAGGACGATGCCTTTTTCGACGGTCGTGGCGAATCCGGTGAACGAGACAGTGAGTTCATAGGTGCCGGGCGGCAAATTGGGGATTACGTAGAGGCCGGAATCGTTGGAAGTGGTGCGATAGACCGCGTTGGTGGCGGTGCCGCGCAGGGTGAGGGTGGCGTTTTTTACGGCGCCGCCGCTTTCGTCGTGCACGAAGCCGTTTAATTGGGCGACGGTGATTTGCGAAAATGCGGGGCCGGGGCAAGCGAAGCAAAGCGCGAGAAAAAGGACCGCGAGGAGCGCCGGACGTGCGCCCATGGTTCCCCCCTTGAGCGGACAGGCATAAGTACGGCGGATGGTCCGCGTCCACACCCTATATGGGCAGAACGTTTAACGCCGCGGTAATGGTTTGTCAAGCCTTTAATCGAGCGCTTGTGCGAATATCGCCCCGAAGGGAAGAGAATGCCGTCTTGACTTGCATAGCGCAAAGCAGTATCGAAGCGGCTGAGTGGCGTGGCGTCGAGCGTGAGGATGGAATGAATTCATTGCGAGAAAAATAATGAATGCACGAGAGCATTTGTCGCTAAGAGGATCCGTCGCTGCGATTGCGATGATCGTGGCCGCGGCATTTTGCGCGGGTTGCGGCAAGCGCGGCGCGCAGGATGAAAATTCCGGAGGTGGTGCGAGGAGGCCGTTGGACGAAGCGCGTTTGTCGCGAGCGGATCGCGAGCCGGGGAATTGGATGTTGCACGGGCGGACTTACGACGAGCAGCGCTTCAGCCCGCTGAAATTCGTGAATGACCAAAACGTGGGACAGCTGGGCCTGACCTGGTTCTACGATTTGGACACTCGGCGCGGGCAGGAGGCGACGCCGATCGTGGTGGACGGAGTGATGTATTTCACGACAGCGTGGAGCAAAGTCTTTGCGTTGAACGCGGCGACGGGCGCGCCGCTGTGGTCTTATGATCCGAAAGTGATTCCGGAGTGGGCCGTGAATGCTTGTTGCGATGTGGTGAATCGCGGCGTGGCGGTATGGGGCGGGAAAGTATTTTTCGGGACGCTGGATGGACGGTTGATCGCGCTGGATGCGGCGACGGGACGGCGGTTGTGGGAGAAGTTGACGATTGACCGTAAGTTTCGTTACACGATCACCGGAGCGCCGCGGGTGGTGAAGGGGAAAGTGATTATTGGGAACGGCGGCGCGGAGATGGGCGTGCGCGGGTACGTTTCGGCGTATGACGCGGAGACGGGCGAGATGGCATGGCGGTTCTACACGGTGCCGGGCGATCCCGCAAAACCGTTTGAGAATCCGATTTTGGCGAAGGCGGCGAAGACTTGGACGGGCGAGTGGTGGAAATACGGCGGCGGAGGGACGGTGTGGGATTCGATTGTTTACGATCCGGAGTTGGATCTGCTGTTTATCGGCGTGGGTAATGGCGGGCCGTGGAATCCGCGCATTCGCAGCCCGCGTGGCGGCGACAATTTATTTACTTGTTCGATTGTGGCGCTGCGTCCGGAGACCGGTGAATACGTGTGGCACTACCAGGAAAATCCGGACGAGGCTTGGGATTACGATTCCGACGGGCAGATGATTTTGGCGGATTTAACGATCGCGGGAGAGCCCCGGAAAGTCTTGCTGCACGCGCCGAAGAACGGAATTTTTTATGTGCTGGATCGCGCGACGGGGGCGCTGATTTCCGCGGCGCCCTATACGCACATCACGTGGGCTAGCGGAGTGGATATGAAAACCGGCCGTCCTGTGGAAACGGCATTGGCGCGCTATCCGGGACGGAGTCCGGAATTGATTGTTCCCGGGCCTTTGGGAGCACATAGCTGGCAGCCAATGGCCTTTAGTCCGGTCACTGGATTCGTTTACATTCCGATTCAGGATGCGGGATTTCCGTACAAGTCCGACGCAGATTTTCACACGAAAAATTTGGGATTCGATGTGGGGATTGATTTCGCGGCCGCTGGAATGCCGCAGGACCCGGCGATTAAGAAAGCAATCATGAACAGCGTGCGTGGGCGGCTGGTGGCGTGGGACCCGATTCAGCAGAAGCAGGCTTGGGATGTGGATCGTCCGGAAGCTTGGAATGGCGGGGTGGTATCTACGGCGGGCAATCTCGTGTTCGAGGGGACGGCGAAGGGAGACTTCGAAGCGTATCGGGCAGACACGGGCTCGAGGGTGTGGGCTTATGCGATACAGACGGGCGCGATCGCGGGGCCGATCAATTACATGGTGAACGGCGAGCAGTATGTGGCGATTTTAGCCGGGTGGGGCGGGGTGTTTCCTTTGGCTGCGGGTGAACCAGCTTTGAAATCGGGGCGCGTGATGAATGTGTCGCGCATGTTGGCGTTCAAGCTCGGAGGTAAGGCGGTTTTGCCGACGTTGCCGGAGATAGTGCCGGAAGTTTTGCATCCGCCAGCGGCGGTGGCGGATGCGGCTACGGTGCATCGGGGCGAGAAGATGTATCAGCGATTTTGGGGGAATTGTCATGGAGATGTGGCGGTTAGCGGCGGAGTCTTGCCGGACCTGCGTTATTCGAGCACTTTGACGAATGATCAGTGGTTCAGCGTCGTGCTGAGCGGATTGTTGCGGGAGAATGGAATGGTGTCGTTTGCGAAAGAGATTTCGAGGAGGGACGCGGCGGCGATTCGAGCTTATGTGATTTTTCGGGCGAATGAGAGTTTGAAGGAGACCAGCGGGGGTGGGCCCGGGGACGGGTATGATTCGAAACGTTGATTGTGGCGCATCAGATTGAGGCAACGGCGTACTGTGAAGGCATATTCAAATGCGCGCGCCTAAAAAGCAGGCGGCCGCTACAAATTCAAAGGTAACTTCAAAAGCGGGCGCAGCGAGCAGTGCCCCTGCCAATTCAAAAGCAAATTCAACGGCACAAAGAGCCGGCGAGGCGCCGGCGCTAGCCATGGCGCGGGCGATTTGCATGCTGGCGCTGCGGACGTCCGTGTACGAGTAACGCGCGCCGCCGTCAATGATGGCGATGCGATCGGGGACTGCTTCTGCTTGCATGTCGAAATAATCTATGGCTCGCATATGCCGCACTTTAGTGGAGTTGTGCGGCGGCGGGCTGCGGATGCGCGGCGCCGTGGCTGACGTTGGCGGTTTCTTTCAGGAAGAGCGCGACCAGGAATACCAGGCCGGCTCCTCCAGCGGACATGAGCAGCGTGATGCCCAGGCCGTGCGTTTCAGCGAGCGCGCCGCCAAGGGTGGGCGCGATCGTGGCGCCGAAAACTTCGCCGACCAGTGTGGCGAGGCCGATGGAGGTAGCGGCGAATTGCGGCGGAACACTTTCGGTGGGAATCAGCACCATCGTTAGCGTGGGCATGCCCTGCCCCGCATTGGTGAGAAACAAAATCGCCGCGAGGATCCATGGGTAGGCGTAGAGCGGCTGGATCAAGAGCACGAGCGGGACCAGAGCGGACATAGCTGCCATTGCGAGCAGGACAGGTTTGCGTCCGAGCCGATCGGAGAGCGCGGGCATGAGAAAGCCAAGGATGAAACTACCGAGGCCCGTGGCACCGAGGAGAAATCCGGCGGTGGTGGGTTTCTGATGCGCGACTTCTGTGATGTAGAGAGGAGCGAAAACGTTCGACAGAAATAGCCAGGAGATGAAACCTGCGGCGCCGATGCAGCAGAGCCACACGTTGCGGTAGCGCAGAATGGTGAAGTAATCACGGATTCGTGGTTGGTGTAGGCGTTCGCCGTCCGGGCCGGATTTTCTTGGGGGTTCCTTCACGAATCTCCACATCAGCAGGCCCATCAGAATTCCCGGCACTCCGCAAACGAAGAACGCCCAGCGCCAGCCGAAACGCGCGGCCACTTGCGTCGTAAGGATTGGCGCGACGGCCAGGCCGACGAGTGCGCCAGCGCTAACTACGATGCCGATGTTGCGGCCGCGACGGCTGGGAGTGGAGGATTCTTCTATGAGCGCGGTCATGATGGACCAGCACGGGCCTTCGGCGATGCCCATCAGCGCACGCGCTAGGAGAAGTTGGTGAAAAGTGTGGGCGACGCCGGAAAGCCAGGACAAGAGTGAAAACGCGAAGACCGCGGGGATGAGAATCCTGCGGCGGCCGAAGCGGTCGGAGAGCGCGCCAAAAAATAACGTGGAAACGGCCCAGGTGATGGCGAGGACCGAGGCAAGCATGCCGACTTGTTCGTGCGTGAGATGGAATTCGGGAGCGATGTACGGGGCGAGATAAAGCTGGGACATGCGGTCGAGGAAGACCGTGCCCCAGGAAAAGAACAGGATGGCTACGAGAGTGTTTTCGTAGCGCTTCGAATAGTCTTTGGCATCCATGCTCATTTCTTGCCCGCGCTGGCTGCAATCACGGTCGCAATCATTTGTGCAATCGTCAGCGCAACAACATGCAAAGTTCTTGCGCGGCGGCGCGCAGGTGCGGCAGGAAATTGTTGAGCATCTCCTGACTGGAGACACGCTGGGCGTGTGCCCCGACATTGACCGCCGCGACTACCTGGCCGCTGGGACTTTCAATGGGCACAGCCATGGAGCGCAGGCCGAGTTCGAGTTCCTGATCCACGATGGCGTAACCGTTGCGCAAAACCGTGCGAAGGACGGGGCGGAGCTTGTCAGCGGTGACGATGGTGCGGTCGGTGTAGCGCGTGAATTGAATGCGCGCAAGGAAAGATTCGAGTTCGTTGGGCGGCAAATTTGCGAGCAGCACGCGGCCCATGGAGGTGCAGAAGGCCGGCAAGCGGCTGCCGACGCCGAGGTCAATGGCCATGATGCGAGTGACGTTGGCGCGCGCGACGTAAATGATGTCGAGGCCGTCGAGAGTGGCGATGGAACAGGATTCGTGCATCATGCGACTAAAACGCTCGAGAATCGGATGCGCCGCGGTGGCGAGTGGCATGGACGAAATATAGGAATGGCCGAGCGCGAGGACGCGCGGCTGCAGAAAAAAATGGCGATTGTCGTCGGAGCCGGCGAAACCGAGTTTTGCCAGGGTGTAGAGGCAGCGGCGGACGGCGGCGCGAGAGAATCCGGTTTTGTTGCTGACTTGCGAAATGGTCAGCTGGCGTTTTTTTTGGGAGAAGGCCTGGATGACGGCGAGGCCGCGTGCGAGCGACGTCATGAAATCGGGGTCGCCGGTGAGCGCGTCAATTTGCGTGGACGGAGTTGCCGGCGCGGTGGACGAGTTCGGCAACGATTGCGTTTGCGGCGGCGTGGCGCGAGCTAAGCGTTTCGCGCGCTTGGTAGATTTTTGAGTAGTCGGACGAAGCATCGAAGCTCTCCTGCGCGACGGCCTGGAAACGGCGCAGGATACACGAATTGGGCGATAGGCGCACGCTATTTCGATAATCGGCCTTGACAAGAGTGAGGGTGCCTGCCTAAATTCACCGCGCGAAGTGTGGCCCTGCTTGCGCGGAGTGCAGGCGGATCGGGCTGGTGCGCGAGAGACATAGTTATGATAAGGAATATCGTATGAGCAACTTGGCGGGGTACCGGCGCACGCTGGTTGGAACGCAGCCGGAATATTTGCATCCGACTTATGTTTCGTCCTTGAAGCGCGCGCCTTCGCAGCCGCTGGTTTATTTGCCGCACACGCTTTCGGAGATTACGGGGCCGGTGTTTGCTCCGGAGACGGTGAACGTGAAGGCTTGCGATCTGACGCGACAACATTCGGGCGAGCCGCTGGGGGAGCGCATCGTCGTCAGCGGGCGCGTGCTGGATGAAGATGGAAAGCCGGTGCGAAAAACTCTGGTGGAAGTGTGGCAAGCGAATGCCGCGGGGCGTTACCGGCACAAAGTGGATCAGCACCAGGCGCCGCTGGACCCGAATTTCAGCGGACACGGGTATGCGATGACGGATGGCGAGGGGCGCTATCGTTTTATAACTGTGCGGCCTGGAGCATATCCGTGGGGCAATCATCACAATGCGTGGAGGCCGGCACACGTGCATTTTTCGGTGTTTGGTCCGGCGTTTGCGACGCGTTTAGTGACGCAGATGTATTTTCCGGGGGATGCGCTGCTGGCGTTTGATCCGATTTTCAACTGCACGGCGGATGAAGCGGCGCGGCAGCGGTTGATTTCGGCTTTCGATTGGGAGAGCACGATTCCGGGGCATGCGATGGGATATAAATTCGACATTATTTTGAACGGGCGTGACGCGACACCGATGGAGAAATAAAATGACCCTGTACGCTAGTACTTCGCAAACTGTTGGCCCATTTTTCAGCATCGGGATGGAGTGGCTGAATTGCGCGGAGCTTGCTGGGCCGGGAGCGGCGGGCGAGCGCGTCACAATTGAAGGGCGCGTGCTAGATGCGGATGGCGTGGGAGTGCCGGATGCGATCATCGAATTGTGGCAGGCGAATTCGCATGGAAAATATGCGCACGCGGAAGATACGCAGGACAAGCCGGTGGAGGCTGGGTTTCAGGGTTACGGGCGAATTCCGACGGACGAGGATGGGAAATTTCGATTTACGACGATCAAACCGGGGGCGGTGCCGGGGCCGGACGGACAGCTGCAGGCGCCGCATATTGCGGTTTCTGTTTTTATGCGCGGATTGTTGAGGCGTGTGGTGACGCGGATTTACTTTCCGGATGAGGCGGGGAACGCGGGGGATTTTGCTTTGGGATTGGTGGCAGCGGGGCGGCGCCAGACTTTGATCGCGCGGAGGCTGCCGGGCGTGGAGGGGTTGTTGAAGTGGGATGTGATTATGCAGGGGCCTGAGGAGACGGTTTTTTTTGATTGTTGAGTCGTGAGCGAGACGAGCAGCAAAAAGTCAAAGGCGCCCGGCTAGAGCCGGCCGCTACAGAGTCGAAACCTTGGCCGCCCTCAGAATGGATAGTGGCGGCGGCCCATTTGGATTGTCACCCACTTTACTTCGGTCATTTCTTCTACCGACCAGCGACCACCTTCGCGACCGCTGCCTGAATCTTTCACGCCGCCGAATGGAACTGTTGGTTCGTCATGCACGGTGGGGCCGTTCAGATGCACCATGCCGGCTTCGAGTTCGAGAGCGAAACGCATGGCTAGCTGCAGATCGTTTGTAAGGACGGCCGAAGACAGGCCGTACGACGAGTTATTGGCCAGTGCGAGGGCGTGATCGGCGTTTTCCGCGCGGATGACGGCGGCGACTGGGCCAAAAAGCTCGTCGCGGAAGGCGGCCATGTTGGGAGTTACGTCCGCTACTACCGTGGGCTGATAGAAATTTCCTTCATAAGTCCCGCCAGTGAGGACGCGCGCGCCGGCGGCGGCGGCTTCCTTGATTTTACGGTCAATCATTTGGCATTGGGACGAGCGGATCAGCGGGCCGATTACGGTGTGCGGGTCGCGCGGATCGCCCACTTGCAGAGTTTTGGCTTTCGCGGCGAAACGCTGCAGAAAAGTTTCGTAGATGGGAGCTTCGACGATGATGCGCGAGCCTGCCATGCAGATTTGCCCTTGGTGGATGAAGATGCCGAAGCAGGCGGTGTCCACGGCGTAATCCACATCCGCATCTTTCAAGACAATGAGCGGGCTTTTGCCGCCCATTTCCAGAATCACGCGCTTGCCTTTTTTAGCGCACTCGACGGCGATGAGGCGGCCGACGGCTGTGGAGCCGGTGAACGAGATCAATTTCACGCGGGGATCATCGAAGAGAACGCGAGCGAGCGTGGGGCCGTCGCCAGGAACGACATTGAAGACGCCCGGAGGCAGGCCGGCCTTCTCGAAAATTTCGGCGAGCTTCAGACCTACCAGTGAGGTTTCTTCCGACGGCTTGAGGACGAACGTGTTGCCGGTGGCTAGCGCGAATGCGACCTTCTTGAGCGCGAGCACTACAGGAAAGTTGAAAGGTGATATCCCGGCGACGACTCCCAGTGGGCGGCGAATCGCGAGGGAGAGCAGGCCGGAAACATCGGAGGGGAAAACGTCGCCCTGCACACGACGCGCTTCTCCGGCGATGGAGCGCAGCATATTGGCGGCGAAGGGAACTTCGAAGTGGGCTTTGCCGAATGTGGAGCCGCCTTCGCCAATCAGGAGATCCACGATTTCATTCGTGGCAGCTTCAAGTTCGTCGGCGGCGCGATGCAGAATTTTTTCGCGCAGGGCGGCGGGCGAGTTGCCCCAGGCGGTTCTGGCTGCATATGCTGCGTCAATCGCGGCGCGCATGTGCTGCTCTTGCGCCATGAAAATCCGGGCGAACGGTTTCTGATTAGCTGGGTTGACGACGTCGGACATCGCGGAGGGCGAAACTTCGATGGCTTTGCCGTCAATGTAAGGAGTGGAGATCATGATTTTTATTCCTCGTTGAGCGCGCGCCGCAGGGTGGACGCGATGTCCGAATGGGTGCGCACAGCGCGGGTTCACCGCGCAATTGTACGATTCACTTCGTGGGGATTCTTCTCCTCCGGTCCAGGAATGTCAAGCGACGCTGTCCGTCGTTTTAGGAAGCACTTTTAGCTCCAGACGCGGCGAGCGACGTGTGAGACGAGGCGCAACTTGGCCCACTGCTCTTCTTCGGTGAGTAGATTTCCTTCCATGGTGGAAGCAAAACCGCATTGCGGGCTTAGCGCGAGATTTTCGATTGGGAAATAGCGCGCGGCTGCTTCGACTCTATGTGTGATCTCGTCCGCGTTTTCCAGTTGTGGTTTTTTCGAGCTGATCAGGCCGAGGACTACGGTTTTTTCGCGCGGGACCAGGCGCAGCGGCTCGAAGGTGCCGGAACGATCGTCGTCATATTCCAGTAAGAAACGATCCACGGCCATGGTGGCGAAAAGTTTTTCGGCGATGGCGTCGTAGCCGCCTTCGGCGTACCAGTGGCTACGATTATTGCCGCGGCAGAGGTGCATGGCGAGGGTAACGCCGGGGCGACGGGCGGCGGCGAAACAGGCGTTGTCCGCGCGGATGGATTCATCGAGCAGAGCGTCCGGCGCGATGTTCATTTCGGTGCGAATCCACTCGCGCCATTTGGGGTCCATGAAATAACTGTACCGTGGTGCGTCAATCTGGATGTATTTGACGCCTTCGGCGGAGAGCCGGGCGAGTTCTGTTTTCATGATGGCGACGATGTCCCAGAGCAGTTCGGAATGATCCTTGTAAATTTTGTCGGTGACGCCGCGCTTGAAGGAGATGGCGGGAAATTGCGTGGCGCTGGGCAGGGTCATTTTGATGTTGCCGGGGCTTTGTTTTTTCAGGAAGGGGAGTTCGCGGCCGGTGAGCGGCTCAACGGCGCGGAGTTTTCTGGTGACGATGCCGGTTACGCTGCTGACGGGCGCGTCTTTTTCCTGCCCGGCTTTCCAGGAGCGCGCGACGGCGTCGCCGAAGTCGAAGCCTTCGACGGCGTCGGTGAAATCGCTCATGAAATTGCGGCGGCGAAATTCGCCGTCGGTGAAAATTTCGAATCCGAGTTCTTTTTGCTTGGCCAACACGCGCTCGATCTCGCGATCTTCGATGGCGTGCAGGCGCTGTGGATCTTGCGCGGCGGTGCGGCGTGCTTCGAGCAGTTCCGGCGAACGGAGAAAACTGCCGACGTGGTCGGCGCGGTATGGTGCGGCCATCTTCTTGCTCCTTTGCTGGTGTTGGAACGCTGTGGTCATGACGCTCGTGACAGAGACGGCGCGCCGCAGGGGTCGGCGAAAAGTCAGATCCAGAGTTTCTCGTTGATCTTCAGGCCGTGCGCGCGGCAGTGGCTTAGGTAGTGGTCAATGAACCAGAAGACATCGAGAGTGTCGAGCAGGACGTCGTTGTCGTCGTAAAACTCGAGCGAACCATTCAGGAAGAAAATTGTTTTCATGCCGTTGGGATCGTCGGAGACCAGGGTGTGGATCACGCCGGGATTTTCGCGGACGTAACTGCCGGGGCGCGCGACCCAATCGTATTCCAGATACCGCCAGCTCCCTTCCAGCGTGCAGGCGGAGATGGGGCCGCGGTGGCGGTGACGGCCGAGCATGCCGCCTTTTTTGACCCAGAGGATGTTGGCGAAAGAATTGGTGCGCACGTCGAAGGCGAGATGGCGGATGAAAACATTTTCCTTGAACGGCACAAAGGGAGATTCGTCTTCTCCGGCGCCAATGTGAATGTCGGGGCGGCCGTATTCCTGTATTACTGAGGCGAGACTGCTTTTTGCATCAACGATGGCCATGTATGCCTCCGACGGCGGCCGGGCGCGATTTGCGATTCGCGCAGGGCGCCTGCGATTGCCGTTTGCGCGGCCAGTATACATCTGCGTGCGTGCGCGGCAATCACGTTGGCCGATGTTCGCCCGATATTTGCGCACGACGTTTGCGGCGGTAAGGCCACGCGAAGTGTTAAAGGGGACCGAGGGTGGGGGAGCCGAGGGCGACGGTTGGCACCATGCAGGACCAACCTGCCATGGCGGCCATATCGGAGTTATCATCACAATCGTCGGGCGCTAAGGCCTCGCTCGGACCGTCCGCCGGACGGAAGGAGACTCCGTGAATCCACGAATCAAGACAACTGTGGTGGGAAGTTATCCGGTGCCATCGTGGCTGGTGGGAAATACTTCGCGGCTGGTGCTGCGCGACGCAGTGATGTCCGTGCTGAAGACGCAGGAATTGGCGGGGCTGGATTTGATTTCTGATGGCGAGCTGATGCGTTTTGATCCCAGCCATCCGGAAACGAATGGGATGATTGATTATTTTGTTTCGCAGATGGAAGGCATACGCAAACATTTCTCACTTTCGGATTTTGACCGCTTCCGCGCGGATCGCGCATCGGGATTCCGGCTGCTGACCGCGGGAATGGTGGTGCAACGGATCGGCGAAGGAACTTTGAATCTGCCGCGGGACTATGAATTCTCGCGGGTGCTGACGAAATCGCCGCTGAAATTTACTTGCACAGGGCCGCACATGCTTTCGCGCCTGCTGACGAACTGTTTTTATAAGGATACGGCCGAGCTGGCGATGGACATTGCGGACATACTGCGCCGGCAGCTGGAATTGATCGAAGCCGACACGGTGCAGCTGGATGAAGCGAGCATCGTGGGTTTCCCGCAGGATGCGCCGTGGGCCGCGGAGGCGATCAACCACGCGTTGGGCGGGATTTTGAACGAGACGGCGGTGCACATTTGTTTCGGGAATTATGGCGGCCAGCCGATGTTGCGCGGGTTCTGGCGCGATTTGATTCCGTTCCTGAATTCTCTTGAGACGGATCACCTGGTACTTGAATTTGCGCGGCGCGGGTACGAGGAATTGTCTGCGTTCAGCGAGCTGAACCCCAAGATCGGGCTGGGTATCGGCGTGATTGATATTAAGGATAACGAAGTGGAGTCGCGCGAGCTGATCGCGTCGCGGATCGAGAAAATCGCGAAGACGATTGGGGTGGAGCGGCTTCATTACGTGCATCCGGACTGCGGATTCTGGATGCTGCAGCGCAGCGTGGTGGATCGCAAGATGAGGGCGCTGGTCGAGGGGAGAGATTTGTTCGAGGGGCGCGAGTAGGAAGTTCGCGCGCGCGAGTGTGGTTACATTCGCATCGTTGGAGTGTTGACGGTGGAAGACGAAAAAGCAGCCGTCCGAGCGACCATTTTTACTCACCTGTCCGGAATCGTGTTGGCGCCGACGGTGGCAGCGCTGGCCGATCGCGGCGTGTTCCGGCTTTTCGATTCTTCGTCGGCGTGGATCACACTGGGCGAAATCTGCGAGCACACTCACGCGAACCGGGGATATTTACTCGTGGCGCTGCGTTTGTTGGCTTCGTGTGGGTGGCTGCGCCAGCGAACAACGGCGAGTCAGTCTCATGAGTATGCGATTACGCCGGAAGGTTTGATCGCCGTGCGGCTTGCGGCGCCGCTTTATCGTGAAGCGATTTCGTTTATTCCCAAATCACTTTTTCTCGAAGATTTTCTTTACGGCAAGTTCGATGGGCCGGTGCTCCCTTCCCTGCAATCGCTTGTGGCGCGCGCGAAGGATCGCTGGCTTGCGATGTCGGAGGGTGATCTTGTCACGGCGCGAGTGGCGGAAAACATTCGCGGGCATCTGGATGGGGTGTTGATCGGGCCGGCGATGGTGGCGCTGGCTCGCGGCGGCGTGCTGGGACGGCTGCAACAGGGCGCGGTGGAACCGCGGTTACTCGCGGGAAATCAGGCGAGCTTGAATTGTTTGTTCGAGTTGCTGGCGTCGCAGGGTTGGCTGGAGCGCGATGCAGATAGCGTGCGACTGACATCGCGCGGACTGTATGCGGCGCAGATCGCGACTTCCTATGGCGTGACGGTTTCCTATTTGCCGATGTTCAATTCACTCCCGACGCTGCTTTTTGGCAATGCGCGCGGGCCGCGCGTGGATGAAAGCGGAGTGGAGCTGCTGGTGAATCGCGGGATGAATGTGTGGGGCAGCGGCGGCGCGCACAAGACTTATTTCAAGAAAGTGGATGAGATCATTATTGAGATATTCAACCGGCCGATCGGGCGGCAGCCGCAAGGGATATGCGACATGGGCTGCGGCGATGGGACTTTTCTGGAGCATTTGTACGAGGTGGTGAAGCAGAAAACCGCGCGGGGAAAAGTGCTGGAACAGCATCCGCTGGTGCTGGTGGGCGCTGACTTTAATAAGGTGGCGAGGCGAGTGGCGAAACAGCATTTGCGGAAGGCCAGCGTGCCGGTGTGCCATGTGATTGCGGGGGACATTAATCGCCCGGCGCAGTTGGGCAGCGATTTGGAAGCGCTGGGATTGGATGTGCACGATTTGCTGCACGTGCGATCGTTTCTCGATCACAACCGGTCGTACTCGCGGCCGGCAAATTATGTGCGCGGCAGCCGAGTGGGGAAATCCACGGGCGCGTTTGCTTATCTCGGAGAAGAAATTCCGGCGGACGAATTGGAAGAAAATCTGGTGCGATATTTACGGCGCTGGGCGCCTTACGTGGGACGCTTTGGGCTGCTGGTGCTTGAACTGCATACCTTGCCGCCAGAGCTGGCCGCAGCGAATTTGCGGCAGACTCCGGTGGTGGCGTACGACGGGACGCACGGATTTTCCGATCAATATTTGGTGGAGCTGCCGATTTTTCTTGAGTGCGCGCGGGAGGCGGGTCTGCAAGCCGACGATCGCTACCACGCGAAGTTCCCCGCATCTGAGCTCGCGACCGTCAGCGTGAATTTTTTCACGGCGCTGGCGAGAGCGTCGGGGCCGGAGTTGGTTGCGAATTCCGCGGTATCGCGCGCGTGATTTTGCAATGTACGGTCGCGTGCTGCTGCCTGCGATCTGCGTAAGAAACAGACCGAGACTCCTTTGCTTGCTGCCTTTGATGGAATAATCCACGCTTCGAGAGAGCTGCGGAAAGCAACAGAGCTGGGCGGCGGTGTCATCTCGAAATCAGAAGGCCAGTCGGCCTACGTGAGATGAGGCTCGGCTACAGGATTTGCGGTAGAGAAATTCGAGGGTGATTCGATTAGGATGGGCCCGCTGAGAACTCCGCGAAATCCGCGAAGAGGATGGGCGAGAAAGTGATGCGCAAATGGATGATCGGAGGCGCCATCGTGCTGGTGCTGCTGGTGGCGACGGGATTCTTGCTGAGACCGAACATCCGCGGCATCGTTCGCGAGCGAATGCAGAAAGTATTGGCCACGCATTTTGCAAGCACAGTGGAATTTTCGGACCTGGACATCAGCATGTTTCCGCGCATGCACATGACCATTATCGGGCTGGTGCTGCGCCACAAGGGACGGACCGACATTCCGCCGCTCATCGAAGTACAGACGGTTTCGATCTATGCGCACTTGCCGGAATTGCTGCGACGCAGGCCGCATATTTACTATGTGCAGCTCGACGGCTTGAAGATTCACACTCCGCCGCGGGTGCCGGGGGGTGAGCCGCTGATTCACAAAACCGACGAGGATCTGGCGAAGAAGTATCCAGTGCTGATTGGCGAAGTGCGCGCGGACGACGCTAACATCGAAGTGCTGCGAGCGGACTCCAGCAAGCCTCCGCGCGAATTTCCGATACATCATTTGGATCTGCACGACGTGAGTTTCGATCGCCCGGCGCAATTTCACGCATTGTTGACCAACGCCATTCCCAAGGGCGAGATTGATGCGACGGGAGAATTCGGACCGTGGGAGGCGGAACAGCCGAGCGAGACTCCGGCGGACGGACGCTACATATTTCAGAATGCGGACCTGGGCACGCTGAAAGGACTACGCGGAATTCTTTCGTCGAAGGGACAATTTTCGGGGCCGCTGGATTATTTGACGGTGCAGGGCTATACGGATACGCCGGACTTCGGGCTGCGCACTGGGGGTAAACCGATGGCGCTGCACACGGATTTTTCAGCGCTGGTGGATGGAACGAACGGCGACGTGATCCTGAAGGGCGTGACGGCCAAATTTCTGCACACCACCTTGCAGGTGAGCGGCAAGATCGTGGACGTCAGCAAGGACATCAAAGGCCGCACGATTTACTTGAACGCTTCGTCAGACAACGCGCGCATTGAGGATTTGCTGCGGCTGGCGGTTAACTCCGATGAGCCGTTGATGACCGGGTCCGCGAACCTGAAGACCACGATTGATATTCCCGAGGGCCCTGACGACCTGCTCGATCGGATGAAACTTGCCGGACAATTCGGAGTGGGCGACGGGCAGTTTACGAGCGCGACCGTGCAGGAGAAGGTGGACACGCTGAGCCGCAAAGGACAGGGAAAACCGAAGGACACCGATATCAACGAAGTTGCCTCCGATCTCCGCGGAGAGTTCCGGGTCGCCAACGGCGTGGTGACCTTTTCCAATCTGAGCTTTGCGGTGCAGGGTGCGTCGGTGCATTTGGACGGGACTTACAAAATCGACAGCACGGCGATGGATTTCCAGGGCGATTTGCTGATGCAGGCCAAACTTTCGCAGACGACTACCGGCGCAAAATCGTTTTTTCTGAAGGCTGCGGACCCGTTTTTCAAAGGCAAGAATGGTGGAAGCGACGTGCCCATTAATATTGGCGGGACAAAAAACCATCCGACGTTCGGCCTCGGCAAACGCAGCGGGAATAAACAGGCCGAAGCGCCGGGAAAATAGGCGCCTCAGCGGCTAGGGCAGCATAAGGCCTTGCGGTTTATGTCGTCGCTGCTGCCGCGATCTGCAAATATTTTTCGGTTGCGATCGGGACGCTTCCAGAGCGGGAGCGCCGGGTCGGCCGATCGCCTCTCTCAACGCCGGTTCCCGTTTCCCCTTACTCACGACCAAAGAATGTGCTGGCGTGTTCGTTGCGGTGGTACGAGAATGCAACGGCGCTGAAACGTCGCAAACTGGGCGCGCGTCGGTATTATTGGGCATGAGGATTAGTTGACGCGGGTCTGGTTTGAGCCGGCCATTTCATTTCAGGAGAAACTTTTCATGTCTTTGCGCTCGATGTGCTGCTCGATGCTTACGATTACCGCGTTGCTCTCGGCTCAAATTACGCCGGCGCAGGCTATGGACGGGCAAAATACCCCAACGATCGCCGGCTACAGCAACGCATCCGCAGCGGCGGAAATTACTTTGGAGAAACAGTTTCAGGACGGCATCGTGCCGGGGAATATTCGCGAGAACATGCGGCGCTTGAGCGCGCGGCCGCACCATGTGGGCTCGCCCTACGATAAGGACAACGCGGAATGGATCCTGGCGCGAATGAAGGAGTGGGGATTCGACGCGCACATCGAAACTTTCAGCGTGTTATTTCCGACGCCGAAGGAACGTGTTGTCGAATTGCTAGAACCCAAACAGTTCCGTGCGAAGTTGCAAGAGCCCGTGCTGCCGATCGATCCTACGAGCAATCAGACGACGGAACAACTGCCGACGTACAACGCTTATTCCGCGGACGGAGATGTGACGGCGCCGCTGGTGTATGTCAACTACGGAATCCGCGAAGATTACGAGCAGCTGGATCGCATGGGAATTTCGGTGAAGGGCGCGATTGTGATCGCGCGCTACGGTTCGGGCTGGCGCGGCACGAAGCCTAAAGTTGCAGCGGAGCACGGCGCGATCGGCTGCATTATTTATTCGGATCCGCGCGGTGACGGATATTTTCAGGGGGATGATTATCCGGCGGGCGGGTGGAGGCCGCGCGAGGGAGTGCAGCGCGGCAGCGTGATGGATACGGATTATCCGGGCGATCCGCTGACGCCAGGAGTGGGCGCGACGCCGGATGCAAAGCGCCTGGCGATCAAGGATGCGAAGACCATTACGAAAATTCCGGTGCAGCCGATCTCTTATGCCGACGCGCTGCCGCTGCTTTCCGCGCTACAGGGGCCTGTGGCACCGCAGAATTGGCGTGGCGGGCTGGGGATTACTTATCACGTTGGTCCCGGGCCAGCGAAAGTACATCTGAAGGTTGCATCGAATTGGGACATGAAAACGATTTACGACGTGATCGGAACGTTGCATGGCGGCGACGATGCGGGACAGTGGGTGATCCGGGGAAATCATTTCGACGCGTGGGTGAATGGCGCTGAAGATCCAATTTCCGGGCAAGCGGAAATGCTGGAGGAGGCGCGCATGCTTGGCGAACTGCACAAGCAGGGCTGGACGCCGAAACGCACCATTGTTTATTGCGCGTGGGATGGAGAAGAGCCTGGGTTGCTCGGTTCCGTGGAGTGGGTGGAAACGCATCTGGCGGAACTGCAGCAGCACGCGGTGGCGTACATTAATTCCGACAGCAACGGCCGAGGCCACTTTGAAGCGGGCGGCACGCAAGATTTGCAGGAAGTGATTAGCGGGGTCGCGCGAGAGATTCAGGATCCGGAAACGCATTTATCGGTTTATCAGCGCGCGCATCTGCTGAGCATCGGTGAGGCGAAGGATGCCGAGGAGCGCGCGGAGGCTCGCAAGCGCGCGGACCTGGAGATTTCCGCGTTGGGAGACGGATCGGACTATACGGCGTTCCAGGATTTCGCAGGCATTTCGACATTGGACGTGGGATTTGGCGGTGAGGAGGATGGCGATCAGTATCATTCGATTTACGACGATTTTTACTGGTACACGCATTTCGTGGATACGGATTTTTCGTATGGACGCGCACTGGCACAGACTGCCGGCACGGCCATGTTGCGTTTGGCCGGCGCGGATTTGATCCCGCTGGATTACGCGCCGCAAGCGGAAGCGATCGCAAAGTACGAAACCGAACTTGAGAAATTGCTGAAGGATAAGCAGGAAGAAATCATCGAACGCAACCTGGAATTGCAGGAAGGCGTTTTCACCGCTGCTGCGGACCCGCGCAAGACTTTCGTGCCACCGCCGGTGGAAGCGGTGCCACCTTACATGAATTTCACACCAATGAAGAATTCGATCGAGACGCTGAAGAAGAGCGCGGAACGGTATTCGAAGGCACTCGCGGCTTGGAAAGCGGCGGGTTCGCCGGCTTTGGCGCCGCAGTCTTTGGAAACTTTGAATGCGGATTTGTTGCGGGTTTCGCGATTATTCTTGAATGAGAAGGGACTGCCGGAGCGTCCGTGGTTCAAGAATCAGATTTATGCGCCGGGCGCGTACACGGGATATGGAGCGAAGACGGTGGCGGCTGTGCGCGAATATATGGACGAGAAAAAATGGAAGGAGGCGGAAGCGCAGATTCCGGGAGTCGCGCAGATAATTGAAAATGTGGCTGCGGGAATCGACAAGGCGGCTGCTGACTTTGAGATGGCGCTAGCGCAAAAGCACTGAGAAAGCTTATTGGTCCGGTGGAGCGGCTGGCATTTCCTTGTAGAACTTCTGCAGCGTGTAAAACGCTTCTTTGCGCTGACCACGATCTGAAATCAGGCCCTTGCGATTGTAAAAATCCTGCACGCCGGTGAGCGGGCGGCGCGGCGAATGAAAATCCATCAGCACCCAGGGCGACATGCCGGCAAGCGAGGGGATTTTGCGCAACATCGCGATTTGGTGCTGAAATAGGGCCGTTTGGTACTCCTCCGTCCAGCGCGCGTCCGGGCTTCCGTGAGAGCCGAAGGGTGTTTCCGCACCAAATTCGCTGACGATCAGCGGCTTATCGTAGGCGAATTTCCATTGCATCGTGTCGGTGGATGCGATGGAGCCGTTGTACCAGCCGACATATTCATTCAAGCCGAGAACATCGAGAAATTCTCCCAGCGAATCGTTCAGCAGGCGGGTATGGTCGCCGGATTGTTCGACGTGATTCAGTGCCGCGGTGATGAGCCGGGTGGAATCCTGTTCGCGAGCGTAGCTGGCCAATTGCGTCATGAATTCGAGGCGCGCAGGACTGACCGGCGTTTCATTTCCGATGGACCAGAAGATTGCCGCGGCGCGATTGTGATCGCGGGCTATTAGATCGCGCATCTGTTCTTCGGCATTTAGCAATGTGTCGGGATTTTTCCAGGCAATCTCCCAGTAAACCGGAATTTCTTCCCAGACCAGAAAGCCCATTTGGTCCGCGAGGCGGATCATGTCTTCGTTATAAGGATAGTGCGCGAGGCGGACGAAATTACATCCCAGTTCCCTGGCCCAGCCGAGCAGGACGGCGTCGTCCTCGGCGGAGAATGCGCGCCCGCCGCGGAACGCGGCTTCTTCGTGCATGGATATTCCGCGGAGAAAAATGGGTTTGCCGTTCAGCAGGATTTTCGTCCCGCGCGTTTCGATGGCGCGGAAACCGATTTGATCTTCCACGCGATCACCCGCTGCCCCAAGCACTACGCGATAGAGGTTCGGATTTTCCGGTGACCATAACTGAAGCTTCGCGGCGAATTTGAATTCTGCGTAGCCGCTGGAATCCGTGGTTACTCGCTGGGTGATGTTTGCATCCGGAATCTCGATCGTTACTCGTTGCGGCTGCGTTGCGCCATTGAGCTTCACCCACCCCGCAATTTCGCCCGACGAATTCTTAGCGAGCTGCACGGAATAATTTTCAATAAAGATTGCGGGCACCTCGACGATGGCGACGCTACGTGTGAGGCCCCCATAGTTCCACCAGTCGGTGTTCAGGGCGGGAACGGCATCACTGTGGCGCGCGTTGTTCACTTCGACGACGATGAAATTGTCGCCTTCGCGCACCGCATCCGTTATTTCAAAATTGAAAGGCGTAAATCCACCCAGGTGTTCGCCGAGCGGTTTGCCGTTGAGATAAACACGAGCTTGATAATTCGCTGCGCCAAAGTAGAGGTAGGCTCGAGCGGCTGCGTTCCGGTGGTAGGAAAACGATCGCTCGTACCAGACGGGGCCTTCGTAGAAGAAAAGACTGTCGCGCTGTGAATTCCAATCACCCGGGACATTCAGAGTGCCGGTCGTATCGAAATCGTATTCCACCAGATCCTGTTTATCCTTCGGTTTGCGGTTTTCGTAATAGCGGGCGCCGAGGCCGGTTTCGTAGGGATCAATGATCACGCGCCAGACGCCATTCAGGCTGATAGTGTTTCGCGCGTGAAGATTGGCGATTAGATTCGGCGTGGATGGAGCGGCTGCGGATAAACGGGCCGCGACAGCGGCGGTGACGAAAATGATTACCATGAAACGCTTCATAATTATTCGCTCACAATTCGCTCTTGCCGTCGGCTTCCCTCTGCTTCACTTTCGCGCGAAGCCGAGTCGCCGGCTTGACTGCGAACGGCCGGCGTCCGATATAGTACGTACGTCCGCGGAAGTCAAACCGTGCGCGGCTGAATGATAACAGCCACGATTGATGACGCGACAGCACCATGCATTCTTAATTTTCGGGGTGTGATGCCGATGAAGTTATTGGGGATTGATATCGGGACCGGCGGCACACGGGCTGTGCTGCTAAATGGCGATGGGCGGGTGGTGAGTTCGGCGACTGCTGCGCATCCTCCGTTCGCGTCGCCTCATGCGGGTTGGGCTGAGCAAAATCCCGATGATTGGTGGAGGGCTGTTTGCAGCGCGGTGCCGGAATGCCTGGCGCGCGGCAAGACGGCGGCTCGGGAAATCAGCGGGATCGGGCTTACCGGCCAGATGCATGGTTTGGTGTTGCTGGACCGGGGCGGGCGCGTTCTGCGTCCATCCATAATATGGTGCGACCAACGCACCGAGGCGGAGTGCCGCGAGATCACCGAGGCAGTTGGCGCGGCGAGATTGATCGAGCTGACCGCCAATCCGGCGCTGACCAACTTTACGCTTCCAAAAATATGGTGGGTGCAGAAGCACGAGCCGGAAATCTGGGCGCGCACGGGTTCGATTCTGCTGCCGAAAGACTACATACGATTTCGGCTGAGCGATTCGCGCGGGACGGATGTGGCAGATGCTTCGGGGACGCTGCTGTTTGACGTGGCGAACCGGAAGTGGTCACGGCCGATGATGGAAGCGTCGCGGTTGAACGGGGATTTGCTGCCGAAGGTTTTCGAGTCGTGCGAAGTTACGGGGCACGTTTCAGAAGAAGGCGCGCGCGCCACTGGACTTCGCGCCGGAATTCCCGTGATCGCGGGAGCGGGAGATCAGGCTGGGGGAGCGGTGGGCACGGGAATCGTGCGCGCCGGAGCGGTTAGCGCGACGATCGGAACTTCCGGCGTGGTGTTTGCCGCGACGGCCGGGCCGGTGCGCGATCCCGCGGGACGCATTCACACATTTTGTCATGCGGTTCCGCAGAGCTGGCACGTGATGGGAGTGACGCAAGCGGCGGGATATTCGCTGCGCTGGTTTCGCGATCAATTTGGCGCGATCGGCGATCCCGCGCAGGACGCTTACGCGCGATTGATGGCGGAAGCGAGCTCGGTTCCGGCGGGCGCGGATGGTTTGTTGTGGGCGCCGTACCTGATGGGCGAGAGGACTCCTTATTTGGATCCGAACGCGCGCGGTGCACTGGTGGGAATTTCCGCAACGCACACGCGAGCACATGTGGTTCGGGCGATTCTGGAGGGTGTGGCTTTCAGTTTGAGGGACACTCTCACGATTTTCGCCGAGTTGAACATTCCCCTGGAGTCAATTCGCCTGGGTGGCGGAGGCGCGCGCGGAGCATTGTGGCGGCACATTCAAGCGGACGTTTATGGCATGCCAGTTGGATTGCTGGAAGCGGAGGAAGGCGCGGCTTACGGCGCGGCGTTGCTAGCAGGAGTGGGCGTAGGAAATTGGACGAGTGTCGAGAATGCAGCGGATATGAGCGTGCGCGTCTCCCAACGGATTGAACCGGATGCGAAACACGTGGCGCTGATGAATCGGCGATACGACGCGTATCGCAAGTTGTATCCAGCGCTGCGGGACGTGTGGCGCGACGCGCCGTGAGTGAATTGCGGGATTAGAGACTAAAGTTGTGCGCGCTTCCTTACAGGAGCCGGGCGCTTTGGGCGAATTATCTACTGCGTGCGGCAAGGGACGCAACGGCACTGCGATCGAATAATAGGAACTACCCTTCCTTCGCCACAAACTCGTCAATTTTGAAATGTTGCCGGTAGTTCTTTCTGCGCCACGAAGACCGGCAGTTCCGGCCACAGAAGCTTGAGCATGACGCCCGATTCTTGCTGATACACCATCGTAAAGATGTGCGCGCAGCGTTCGCACAGCCAGAAATGCTTTACGTGGTGTACGTTGTTCGCGCGTTTTGCCGCGACGGCATCCGAGTTTTCCTCGGTCGGCGAATCTTGAAATCGGAAGAACTTGCCGCCGCCAAGCCAGTGAAATGCGGCAGAGCAGGCCGGATTCGCGCATTTGGGATGCTGCTCGTGAAACAGTGGCGTGCATTTCATCGCGTCGCCGCTGGGCGCGGACGGCGGCATTTGACCATCGGACTCGAGCACGCGCCGCGCGGCTTCCAGCTTCGCGATGGTTGTGCGCAGCCAGTCGCCCACTTTCTCTTCGATCTCGCGTTGCTCGTCATAGCGATACAGCGAATCCAGATTCTCACCGAGCGCATTCAAGGGAATCTGACGGCAGGGGATTTTTTTGCTGCGTAGTTCAGGCGGAACAAGTTGCGTCAGGATGCAGTGGCTGCAGGGCTCCGGGTTGTCCTTGCAATCATAGTTCATGCAGGTGGGAGAATCCTCGAAAATGTAGCGCGGTCTCCAAGGTTCGCGCGGCGAACGCCCATACCCGCCTTTTTCCAGGAATGCGAGCTCAAATTTCAGGACATCCAGCAAGTCTCGTTCATCTTTGTGCATGGCAACCTCCATTCCAGTGCCAGTATTCGCTTCTGGGACGAGCGTTGCCGTGACGCCTGTCACGCGAAGATGTGACCTCCGTCACTGGCGCTATTCTTGATTCAAAGCAGTATGGCGTGCGGAGCGAGTTGGCACCGGTCAGCAACGATAGCGCGACGCAGCGCGCCAGCAAGCCAGGATAAATGATTAACAGTTTCAAAATCGTTCCGAGCAGATTCGGGAGTACAATACGGGCCAGTGCTGCTATGCGCACCCCCTACGGATTGGAAATCATCGAGAATTGCCTGACCTGCCCGCATCGTGAGGATCGCCTATTCTGCCACCTCTCGGAGCCGGCGGTGCAGCGGCTGGCGGTGATCACTTCGGCGTCGTCCTATCCGAAAGGGGCAACGCTGTTTGTGGAGGAGCAGGCGGCACGCGGCGTTTTCATTTTGTGCAATGGAAGGGTGAAACTTTCAACGTCGTCAGTGGATGGCCGCACGTTGATCGTGAGAATTGCCGAGCCGGGAGAAGTATTGGGATTGCCGGCGACGGTGACGGGCAAGCCGTATGAGTTGACGGCGGAAGTGATCGAGCCGGCGCAGGCGAATTTTATCTCGCGCGCGGATTTTCTGGAATTTCTGCGCGAGCATGGAGAAGTATCGCTGCGGGTGGCGCAACAACTGGGCGAAACCTACCATGCAGCCGTGGCGGAGATGCGATCCATTGGCTTGTCACATTCGGCAGCGGAAAAACTGGCGCGCTTTCTGCTGGACTGGTGCGCTAGCCATGGCAGCGATGCGCCGGAGATTCGCGCGACGTTGACGTTAACTCATGAAGAGATCGGTCAGATGATCGGAGCCTCGCGAGAGACGGTGACGCGGCTATTCGCGGACTTCAAGAAGAAGCAGCTGCTGCAAGTGAAAGGATCCACGCTGATCGTTCGCGACAAGGCTGGACTGGAGACTTTGGCTGGGGCTTGAGCCGGGCCGAGCGGCGGGAGCGCTATTTTGCCTGCATGGACTTGATGTAGTTGGTCAAGTTCACGATGCGAATGCTGACCAAGGCGGAATCCGTGCTGGGGATTGTGGCGAAGAGCGGGCCCCAGACAGGCATTTCCGTATCGCCGTGCGCTGGTTTCTTCACACCGTTTCGCAGAACATTTTGGACGTATTCGTCTGGGAATTTTCCTTCGTGACGTTGCGCGAGCGTGGTGAGGTCCGAAGGAGGATTCTTGAATTCGGGCGAGACAGGACCATTGCCCTTTAAATCGTTGCCGTGGCAAACGGCGCAATAACGTTTGTAGAGTTGCAAGCCAGAAACAGGATTGGAGCCAGCGAGGTGCGCGGATTTCTTGTCTTGGGATTGGGCAGTTGCTGAAAAGCCTGTCAGTGCAAATAGCAGCGCGCACAATAAGAACGTGTTGCGAATATGCAGGCAGACCATGAGATGCCTCCACGCGAATTTTGAGCGAACAACTTTGCTGACTGGAACGCGGTCAGCTTAATTCGAGACCTTCGCGTTCCCGCCAGCGCCGATGGCGATGATCGTTGAGCCGTATTTCCCGCACTTCGTCTGGTAGTCCGCGGGCTAGTTCGCGGGGATGTGCGATGCGGCGCACATTAGCTTGCAAGGCGGCCCATTACCACCTTGCCGAGCGTTTCTTCTTTAAGGCCGAGCACGACCCGGCCGTTCACTTGCCCATTCTTGAGGCGGGTGAACACCTCATTGATGGATTCCAGCGGCAAGGTCTCGATGGTCGCTTTCACCTTGCCCTCTGCGGCGAACGCGAGCGATTCTTCGAGATCCAAGCGGGTGCCCACGATGGAGCCGCGAATCGTGTAGCCATTCAGGACCACGTCGAAAATCGAAACAGGGAATTCCCCTGGCGGCAGACCGTTCAGCACGCACGTGCCACCGCGACGCAGCATGCCGACCGCTTGCTTGAACGCGATCGGTGAAACGGCGGTGACCAGCGCTCCATGCGCGCCGCCGATTTGCTTCTGGATTTCCTTCGGGGGGTCCTGCGTTTTCGCATCGATGGTTATTTCAGCTCCAAGCTTGCGCGCGAGGGCCATTTTTTCCGGGCCGAGGTCCACGGCTGCGACGTGCAGGCCCATGGCTTTAGCATACTGGATGGCGATGTGGCCCAGCCCGCCTACTCCCGAGATTACCACCCATTCGCCGGGCCGCGCCTCCGTCATTTTCAACCCTTTATAGGTAGTCACGCCAGCGCAGAGGATGGGCGCGACATCGACGAACGAAACGTTCTTGGGAAGGCGGCCCAGATAATCCGCCTGGCCCACGGCGTACTCCGCAAAACTTCCGTTCACCGAATACCCGGAGTTTTGCTGTTCGGGGCAGAGCGTTTCCCATCCGGCGAGACAGTAATCGCAGTGACCGCAGGCACTAAACAGCCATGCGGTTCCGACGCGATCGCCTTCCTTCAGGTGCGTGACGCCCGGGCCGAGAGCCACCACCACACCTGCTCCTTCGTGGCCGGGGATAAAGGGTGGCGTGGGTTTGATGGGCCAGTCGCCATCCGCGGCATGCAAATCCGTGTGACAGACTCCGGTGGCGAAAATTTCGATCAACGCTTGCCCGGGACCCGGCGTGGGCACAGGCAGTTCTTTCACGACTAATGGCTGGCCAAATTTTTCGACGACTGCGGCTTTCATGGTTTTCTTGATTGCCATTTCTCATCTCCTTGATGCGCGAGATGTCATCACTGTAGCGTCGGCGCCGTTGGCAGTATGTATCATTCGGCACAGTTGCATGTGACGCCAGTCACGAGATGGATTGGAAGAGGTTCGACGCAGCCGCAGATCTGTTACGGGAAGCAGAAGGAGATTTCGCGAAGGTTCGGCGCAGCGCTGCCTTTCTGAAACTTTTCAAAGTGTGCAATATTGCACAGTCAAGCGGCTTTGGCTCCCTCTAGGATTGGCTGATTCAACCGAACAACAATGACGAGCGCGGAAATTGAAGCCATATCTGCGTCTAGGACTGCGGCGAATGGCAGGATTGCCGTGACAATCGCACCGAAGCGCTCAAGGGGGCGGCGCAATACCACTCTCATGCCATGGCGAATGGCCCTTAACTTGCATTTTCTCCGGTGCTCTAGCACGAAAGAATTCCGTTTCGGAACCGAAATGCCGAGTTTGTGACATTGCTCACGCACGAGTGTGACAGCGGTCACTCACTTTTGACTTCTCTTTCTTTAATATCCGGCCAAGTGGATGTGGGCAGATTGCTCCTAAAAGGTCTTGAGGGAATCCGATGCCACAGAGCGGTGTTTCGAAAGCCTCAAAACTGCTGATGGTATTAGTGCTATGGTCGCTTCCCGTTTTGGCACAGGCCCAAACGAAACCGGCAGCGGCGCCGGCACCAACCGCGGCGGCAGCGAATCCTTCCGAATACGCTGGCGCGGAGGCCTGCCAGGCGTGTCATGCGGACATTTATACTGGCTGGGAGAAAAGTCCGCACTGGAAACAGACTTATAAGGAAGGCGGGATCGCCAAGCACGGCTGCGAGGATTGCCACGGCGCCGCGGCGAGCCACGTAGCAGACCCGACCGACACATCCAAACTATTCCTCTTCGAAAAAGCATCCGCGAAAGAAATTGACGCGCGCTGCCTGGGCTGCCATGCAGGCGGCACGCAGCACATGAATGCGATCAACTCCGAACACGCGCGGAACGAAGTCAGTTGCATCGCTTGCCATTCTCCGCACCACGGTAAGGACTCCGATTTTCTGCTGGTGAAGTCCCAACCCGAGCTTTGCTATTCCTGCCACCTCGCGAAGAAGGCGGAATTCGACATGCCTTTTCACCACCGCGTGAACGAGGGCCTCATCCAGTGCACCGACTGCCATAATCCCCATGGCACGGTGAAACCGAAGCAGGTGCGCACTTCGTCCTCGCAGGATGCGGTCTGCTTCACGTGCCACACGGACAAGCAGGGGCCGTTTGTGTTCGAGCATCAGCCCGTGAAGGTTGACGGCTGCCAGTCCTGCCATTTGGTGCATGGCGGACCGAATCCCCACATGTTGAAGTTGAGCAACGTAAACCTGCTGTGCCTGCAGTGCCACACGCAGTCCAGTTTCAGCGGGGCGCCGGGAGCGCCGTCGTTCCACAACCAGGCGAGCTTTTTCCAGTCTTGCGTGCTGTGCCATTCGCAAGTTCACGGCTCGAATTTCGATCCAACCTTCTTCAAATAGAGCAGGCCAGGGATTCTATTTCATTTGCCGGGAACGCACGCATTGCGAGCGGTCGTGATCGAAAGACAGGAACTTCGAACGCGGGAGGGCGAATCTATGAAAGGATGGTTGGCGGTTCACTGGATTCCCACCGCCGTTTTTGTTGTGGGTCTGCTCGTTTCGCCCGTTGCTCGCGCCCAGGATAATTCGGAAGAGTCGAAAGGAATTAATTCGGGCGATTACAATATCCACCAGTCCATCGAGTTCGGCTATCGCTTGAACGAGGTCACCGGCAACCAGAACACCTACGACACGTTTGAGAATCTCGGTTCCGGGCTTCGTCTCTTCAATTTCAACTTCGAGATGCGCTCGCTCGATCACCATGGTTTCTTCTTTGACACCCTCAGTTTGAGCAGCTTCGGATATGGCGGCGATCCGAACGATGTGACCCGCCTGCGCATCGAGAAAAATAAATGGTACGACTTCCGGATGCTGTTCCGACGCGACAAAAACTTCTGGGACTACAATCTTGCGGCCAATCCATACAACCCGGCGGCATTGAATCCGGCAGGATCCTTGACGACGGGCTGCTACGTCGGTCCGCCTACGGCCGCTTTTCCGCAGGGAGCTCCCGCGATCTGCTCGAATCCCGCTGTGGCCCAGAACAATTCCCTGCACGATATGGATCTGGTGCGCCGGATGCAGGACTACGATCTCACTTTACTGCCGCAAGCGAAGGTAAGTTTGCGTTTGGGTTATTCGCGCAATCGCGACGAAGGGCCGAGTCTGTTTACGACGGACTCCGGCACGATTTCGGCATTCAATCAGGCCAACAGCTACACGACGAACGCTTATCGCGTGGGAGTAGATGTGCGCGTTTTGCCGCGCACCACGCTTTCGTTCGATGAGTTTTTGACTTACTACCGGCAGGACAATGTGATCAGCGATAATCCGGCTGTCAATCCCGGGAATTTCGGTTTCGTTCTCGGAACCGTTCCCGGCCAAGGCACGCCCGCCGGCACGCCTGTGGACCTGGGCAACATTTGGAGTACGCAGACTCCTTCGGAGACTTTCCCATGTGCGACGCCGGTCGTAACCGGCACAACCAATACAGCCACGCCAACTTGCAACGGATTTTTGTCCTACAGCCAGGTCGGCGACCCGCGGAATTTCATGCCCACCGAACGGTTTCGCTTCCAGTCAAACTATTTCAAGAATTTTGAAACTTCCGGCTCTATCGGTTACAGCACGAGCGACTATCAATTCTCGGACCTGAACGAAGTGATGAACGGTTGGACCGCGCGAACGGCGGTGCGCGGAACGACGGCGGGCGGGCCGATTAATACCAAGCGTGTTTCCGTGAATGCGGATTGGTCGGGCGTGTATGCGGTGAACGGCAAGCTGCGCATCCTCGACATGTTCCGCTATGACAATTGGCGGATTCCCGGCATGTGGGACGCGGCTGACACTACGATATTTGGAACGCCCTCGCCGGCGCCGGGTGTCGTGGGCATGTTGCTCTCACCTGGGATCTTTAATTCCACAAACTGTCCGGCCGCGCCTTACAACCAGGCGAGTTGCCCGCAACATAGCGCCAGCTCCGCCGCGGACATCACCAACGAGATCGCGTCGCAGTTCCTGGCGCAAAACATCAAGTCCAATACGATTGAGGCGCAATATGATTTCAACAGACGCTACAGCGCGAGTGTTGGCTATCTGTACACGAACAGGACGATCGCCAGCATGGCCGCAACTTTTGACACCGGGGAGTTTTATTTTCCAGGAGGTGCAACCGGGACGGCGGCGAATCTCTTTCTCGCGGCGCGCGGAGATTGCGCCCTGGTCGGCGGCGCATTGCCTGCCGCTTGCACGCAGATAACGACAGGCCCGATGGCCGGCGCGGTTGTGGAGGGGTCACCTGCAAACCCGATCCCTGAAGATGGTAATGATACTTCGCGCAACATCACCACGATCAACGAAAATGCGTTGCTCTTGGGTATCGTGGCGCGTCCGATCGATGCTTTGCGCATTACTGGGGATTTTGAGTTCGGTTACAACGACCAATCGTTCACGCGGATCGATCCCAGACAAGTACAGTCCTATAAGATTCAGGTGAGTTATAAGCCGCGGCCATGGGCGAATCTGGCGGGCTCCGTGGAGATTCATAATAATCGCGACAACGTGACGACGGTGAACAACATAGAGCACGACCGCTCCTACGGCGTCTCAGCGATGCTGATGGCGAATCAGCGCCTTTCCGTTGATTTCGGCTTCAACTACTGGAATGTCTATACACAGTCGCTAATCTGTTTTGCATATTCCACTTCCTCGGCGAACCCGACCCCTCCGCCGGCCAATCTGCCCGTGTCCACATTCCCACCCGGGGTGCCCGAGCTGTCCACGGGTACGGCGTGCCCGATTGCAGGGTCGCCTTCACCGCTGGGCGCGCTTTCCACCTATGCCAGCAGCGATTATTTCGCTCACGCCGCTGTGATGTGGAAGCCGATGAAGCGGGTAACAGCGGCGGTGGGTTACGGCGCGAGCTTTGTTCGAGGGAACACGATTTTTCTGAATCCACTGATGCCTTCCGGCATGCTTGATTTCAACTATCAAAGGCCTTACGCGACGCTGACAATCGAGATCTATCGCGGATTCAGCTATATCACGTCCTGGAATTATTACGGGTTCAACCAGACGGGAAACACGAATCCGTTCGGACTTGCGTCCATTCAGTCGCAGGACTTTAACGGCAACAACGCCACATTCTCGCTGCGGTACGCGTTTTGATCTCCGACTGCGTTGCTGACGATGGCGTGTACGACTGCTTGGCGAATTCCATAAGGAGGCAACAAATGAAGTGCGCGTCTGTTCGCTCCGTCCACATCGTACGCTTCGTTGTCCCGGCTGTCGGAATACTATTCTTTCTGGCCGCTCCACTGCGCGCGCAAGATTCGGCGGTGCTTTACAAGTCCAAATGCGCGGCATGCCATGGCCCCGATGGCACGGGAAACGTCCCGACGGGGAAAACATTGGGCGTGACCGATCTGACGTCCGGCGACGTGCAGAAGCAAACGGACGCACAGTTGACCGACAGTATCGCCAACGGCAAGGGAAAGAAAATGCCGGCATATAAGGGCAAGCTGACGGACGATCAGATTAAGGGACTCGTCGGGTACCTCCGCGAACTCGCGAAAAAGAAGTAGCCGGCAACTGGCACAAGGCGGGAAACTTTCGCCCGCCGTCATCGACACGGCGAAAGGAGGCGCGGTGATTGCGGTATTGATTTGTCAAATTGTCCTGAGCATCGTGCTGGCTGCGGTGTTCTTGATTCGCCCTTCGGTTACGCACGCCGTCAGCTGGAAGATTTTGGCGTTCATTGGCTTGTTCCTGCTTCCGGCGATGTGCATTGTAGGAGGGATGAACACGCACATCCAACGCTCCGAGCAAACGCGATTCTGCATTTCCTGCCACGTGATGATTCCCTATGGACAAAGCCTGTACGTGGACGACCCCAGCCACATTCCCGCGCAGCATTTTCAGAATCATCGCGTGCCCGTGGACATGGCCTGCTACTCGTGCCACGCGGATTACTCCATCTACGGCCCGTTGAAGGACAAGCTGCAAGGTCTGAAGCGGATTTACATGCAATACATAAGCACGCCGCCGGAGCCGGCGGCAATCCGCATTGAGGGAGGATTCAAGAACGCGCAATGCCTACATTGCCACCTCGGCGCGCGCGATTTCGAAGAGAACGCGGTGCATGCGGCGCTGCTGGATTCGTTGAAGTCCGAGCAATCGTCTTGCCTGACGAGCGGTTGCCACGATACGGCGCACGATATCGCGAATCTGAGCCACCTGAAAGTCTGGAGGCCGGTACAATGAAGATCAGTGAAATCGGGATGGGGCGGTTGCTTCGGGTTTCCAGTGGGCTGGTGATTCTGGGGCTGCTACTGGAGATTGTGAGTCTGCTGTGGTTTCATCCGCTGTCGTTCGTGCTGTTCGCGTTTTTGGCTGCTGCGTTGATTGGCCTGGGAATCGTGGTGTATTTGGTTTCCCTTTTGTTTGTTGCACCTCCGCCCGCGGTGGGTCGCCAGTAGCCGCCCCGCTTCAAGTCATTCCGTAACGATTTGTTTCCCGTTGTGAGCTTCGGCGTTCTCGCGGCATTTCATTGCCTTCTTAAACGCAGCATCGCGAGCGCGCTTGCAGGGTAATTCGCGCCGAGCGACTGACCTGTTCTTGTGGCCTGCGAGCGGGGTGAGTGCTTTGTACCGTAAATTAATGCTGCGGAGATGCGTGAGCCAAGAGTTTGGGTTTCGCCAGACTCCTTAGTCCATTACGCTTTCGGACGCGCGGCGCGGGCAGTTTGTACCGCCTGAAGCATTTGGCGCGCTAATCCTGAAATCAGCTCCGCGTTCTTTTGGCGAATTGCATCCTTCAATATTAATTCGCCGCCCACGCCGAGGGCGCTGGCGCCGGCTGCAATGAACTCAGCGCACGTATCGAGATTCACGCCGCCGGTGGGAACCAGCGGAATATCTGGAAACGGGCCTTTCAGCGCGCGGATGTAGCTTGCGCCCCCAACCTGCGAGCACGGAAATATTTTCACCAGGTCTGCTCCGAATTCCCATGCGGACATTACTTCGGTGGGCGTCAACGCGCCCGCGAGCATCAGAATAGCTGTTCGCTGCGCGAACTCCAGCGTCTTCAAATTTATTCCTGGACTCACGAGAAATTGCGCTCCGGCGTCGAGACAGCGCTGGGCCGCCTCAGCATTGAGGACCGTGCCGGCACCGACCAGTATCTCCGGCATCGTCTCCGCGATGCGTGAAACGACGGCGGTGGCTCCGGGCACCGTCATGGTGATCTCAACTACATCCACGCCGCCTGCGAGAACAGCTTTGGCGGCGAATAATGCGTCTTCCGCGCTGGCGGCGCGAATTACGGGAATGATTCCAGTAGCGAGCGCGCGCTGCAAAACGATGGCCTTGTTCACAGTTTTTCCCCGGCGCGGATCAACGAACGATTCGGGCGCCCGCTCCTTTCATCACTTGTTCTACTTCTTTAAGCGTGGCCATGGTGGTGTCTCCGGGAGTAGTCATCGCGAGTGCGCCGTGCGCCGCGCCACATTCCACGGCCCACTGCGGACCTTTGCCGGCGAGGAACCCATAGATCAGGCCCGAAGCGAAGGAATCGCCGCCGCCCACGCGGTCATAAATTTCCAGATCGTTTCGGCACGGGGCTTCGTAGAATTTGCCATCGCAGTAGCATATCGCGCCCCAGTCATTTCGTGTGGCGCTGGTGGCTTTGCGTAAAGTTGTGGCCACTACCTGGAACGGAAAATCCTTCAGAACGACTTCGATCATGGCTTGGAAATTTTCCGAGGCGAGATTGGAGAATTCATCGCCCACTCCCTTGACGTCGTAACCGAGCGCGGCGGAAAAATCTTCTTCGTTGCCGAGCATCACGTCAACATAAGCGGCAAGCTGGCGATTTACCTGCTGCGCTTGCTTTTTACCGCCATAGGATTTCCAGAGCGAATCGCGATAATTCAGATCGTAGGAAACGATGACGCCATATTCCCGGGCGGCTCGCATGGCTTCCATCGCAACGGCGGGAGTGGAGTCCGAAAGCGCGCAAAAGATTCCACCGGTGTGAAACCAGCGCACGCCAAGTTCGCGGAAAACACGATCCCAGTTGATGTCGCCTTCCTTCAGTTGCGAGGCAGCGGTGTGGCCGCGGTCCGAACAGCCCATCGCGGCGCGCACTCCGAAACCTCTTTCCGTGAAATTCAATCCGTTGCGCACGGAACGGCCTACACCGTCGTAGGGAACCCATTTGGTGAGCGAGTGATCCACGCCGCCCTGATTCATCAAATCTTCGACCAGCCTGCCGATCGGATTGTCCGCGAGCGCGGTTACCACGGCTGTTTCCAGGCCAAAACACCGTTTCAGGCCGCGCGAAACATTGTATTCGCCGCCGCCCTCGCAGACGGCGAATTGGCGAGTGGTCCAAATGCGCTGGTCTCCCGGGTCGAAACGCAGCATTACTTCGCCCAGGCTCAGTTGATCCCAACGGCAACGTTCTTTAGGTTTGATGTTCATCGTTCACGCTTACGTTTTCGTGCTGACGTGATCCTAGTATTGGTTGGCATTCTCATAAAAGTAGCGCGACGAACCTCGGGGTGTTCGTGCGCGAATCGTAGCGTACCAGACCAGCGAAGAACCGACGATAGCAGAATTGCGGAAAATCCATGAGCTTCGGCACCAGTTCCCGTTCTTGACCGCATTATTGATTGACGCCGCTAGCGAGGAAGCCGCCGTCAACCACCAGCAAGTGGCCGGTGACGAAGCTGGCGGCGTCGGAAGCGAGAAATACCGCAGCGCCGCCAAGTTCCTCGACTTCGCCATAGCGCCGCATGGGCGTGCGCATCAGGAATTCCCGGCCGCGCTCCGTTCCGTCGAGCAGCGTTGCGTTTAAATCGGTGCGCAGCACGCCGGGAACCAGCGCATTCACACATACGCCGGAGGTAGCCCATTCGATTGCGAGAGTTTTCGTGAGCGCGGCGACTGCTGCCTTGCTGGCATTGTATGCGGCGACCTCGAACAACCCGACAAAACAAGCGAGCGAGCCGATGTTGATGATGCGCCCGTATTTTCGTTCGATCATGTGGCGGCCAAAGATGCGGCAGGCGCGCAGGGTCCCCTTCAGATTGGTTTCCAGGATTGCGTCCCATTCATCTTCGGGAAATTCCAGTGTGGGGATGCGTTTGGTACGGCCGGCGCAATTCACCAGTATCTGCACGCTGCCGAATTTCGCGCACACGATTTGCAAAAGCTTTTTCAAGGACTCGATATCGGTGACGTCACAAATCTGGGCCAGCGAGCGGCGCCCCAACGCCTCAACTTCGGTCGCAGCCATCTGCGCGAGCTCGGGCCGCCGCCCGGTAGGCACGACGTCGGCACCGGCCTTCGCCAGTTCGCGGCTGAGCGCGAGTCCGATGCCGCTGGTCCCGCCGATGACGACAGCGGTCTTGCCCGTCAGATCTAGAAGCGGATGCCCCATGCCATTCTCCTCGCAGTGATTTTAGTGAAGCTGAAATCCATTCGCACAAAATAATCATTGTTGGAACCGCTGATTACGGACAAGAATCAGTGCGCCGCTCATTTAAGATGCCCGCCGCCGAAGATGTGGTCAGAGAGAGCGTGCGCGGCGGCTGAATCGAGGACCGAAAGTCATGATTGCACAATCGAGTCAGAAATTCGTAGCGATGAGTTTTTTTCGTGCCGGCATGCTTGTTCTGCTGCTGGTTTTGCCGCTCTGCCACGCGCAATCGCGAACTGTGGCAGCCACTCCGCCGATGGGCTGGAACAGCTGGAATCACTTCGCCGAGAAAGTGAACGACGCCATCATCCGCGCGCAGGCGGATGCGATGGTGTCCTCCGGCATGCGCGACGCGGGGTACGTGTACATCAATATTGACGATACCTGGGAGGGAGAGCGCGACGCAGAAGGCGTAATTCACCCCAACAGCAAATTTCCGGACATGAGAACGTTGGCCGATTATGTTCACAGTAAGGGCCTGAAGATCGGAATTTATTCTTCGCCCGGGCCCAAAACGTGCGCGCAATTCGAAGGCAGCTATGGCCACGAAGCGCAGGATGCGACGACGTATGCCGGCTGGGGAATTGATTACCTGAAATACGACCTGTGCAGCTTCCGCGAGATCATGAAACGCGCCGACTCGGCTGATGCGGCGAATAAAATGATGGTGGACGCGTACCTCAAAATGCGCGACGCGCTACATAAGACCGGCCGGCCAATCGTTTACAGTTTCTGCGAGTACGGCGATGACGCGGTCTGGCGTTGGGGCGCGTCAGCCGGCGGGAACCTGTGGCGGACTACCGGCGATATCAACGACACCTATCTAAGAATGGCGACAATCGGATTCGGACAGGCGGGGCTCGCGAAATTCGCTGGACCGGGCCACTGGAATGATCCGGACATGCTCGAGGTCGGCAATGGCGGGATGAACCCTGACGAATATCGCACGCACATGAGCTTGTGGGCGATCCTGGCGGCGCCGCTGCTTGCCGGAAATGATTTGAGCGCGATGAGCCCGGAGACCGTGGCGTTGCTAACGAATAAAGAAGTGCTCGCCATTGATCAGGATTCCGCGGGCAAACAGGGCGACCGGTTTTCCGCCGAAGGGCCCATGGAAATTTGGGTGCGGACGCTTGCCGATGGGTCAAAAGCAGTTGGGCTATTCAATCGGCATTTTGGGCCTATGGATATGCAAGTGGATTTTCGCGAACTGGGATTTAAGGGAGCTGTAAGAGCGCGCGATGTTTGGGAGGCGAAAAACCTCGGCTCAATGGCAGGTGTTTACAAAGTGCGCGTGCCGGCGCACGGTGTGGTCTTGCTGCGAGTGTCGGAGTGAACAATTTCGCTTTCCACCCAATCACCGGAGAAGAGCAGATTCCTGAGACGGCAGCCTCGAAATGACATTCTGTGGTGGTCCTGGGCAAATTTCCTAGCCGGTGCTAGCCGCGGGTTTTGCTGGGATGGGTTGAGGCCTCGCCATTTCGGTTAGCAGAAACAGATCCGTGAGCAGCGCGCGGAGATGAATGGAAGCGTTGAGATTGTCGATTAATTGAGAGCTGATGGCGCGCTGGGCCAGGACCAAATCAATCGCGGCGAGTGAATCGCTCGCGTCGCGAGTCAGCACTTGGAAGAAAGCCTGATATTGCTCGGCTGGCTTGACATATTCCTGTTGCAGCGCTTTCCGGCAACTTTCCGCAAGGCGACGGATCGCGTCTGCGGCGCGGCCGAGGTAATCGCGGATTTGCCCGCCGGACTGGCTGCCTGAATCGGTGGGGAGACCTTGCGCGGCGTAGGCCAGCATGAACTCATAGGATTCTTCGATAGCGTTGCAGCTCTCCGCGATATCAGCCAGCATCTGTTAGTCCTTCGGGTTCTGCTCCATGCGACGTCGGCGGTGGTGAAGTGGAATTGTCGACCGGCCAGCGCGCAGGATCGTGTTCCTGCAGATAAAAATCGCGGCTCATCCAGCCGAAGATCATGGATTTGGTGATGGCGCGCTTTTCCGGCCGCAGCCCAAAATACACGTGCACCATGATCAATGCAATCAGTCCAACTCCCGCGAGGCCGTGCAGGACGTACATCATGCCCCAAGTCATATCGCCGAACAGATACGGATTGCGCGGGAAGAAAATCGTGCGCACGCGAAACATCATGAACACGCCCGTGATAATCGCGGACAGGCCCGCGGCGATGATGGCGCCGTGGTACAGCTTGTTCTCCAGCGGATATTTGGCGAAACGATCGGGTGGTGGAGCAGGTTTGCCGAGAAATCGTCGAATTCTTCGCGCGGCGTCGCGCAAGTCAATGCTGTCCGGCCAGATGGACCAAAAATCCATGAAGAAGGAAGCGTGAAGGATGTGAAAGATGATCGAGACCGTCAAGACGGAACCTGCAATCCAATGATAAGTGACCCAATCGAATTGCACGCCGATCTTCGGAAGGAACGCGGTGAACAGTAACGTAAACATCGCGGCGGCCATGATCCAGTGAAACAGGCGTGCCGTGAGCGAGTGTCTGGGAACGTGCTCCGGAATGCGCGCGGCGACGAGAGGTGAAACGCTGCCGGAAAACTCCTTGCGTTTCGCGAAATAGCGGACGTAGGTGGCGTGAACCATCGGGAAAAGCAGTCCGGCAATCGCGGCGACCCATATCAAGAACCATGCGATGTGAATTGGGACGCGTTGGCCCCACGGACTTGTCGCCCACTCTAGGAAGCCCATGTTGGCTCCTCCACGCCCCCGATGGCGCGTTTTACCAAATTTCGCATCAGCGGAATTTTGTACGCATTGAATTGCAGCGGCACAGCGCCCTGCACCGCCAGTTTTCCGGCCATTTCTCCCGTGGCGGCGTTTGCTGGCTTGCCGCGTACCGCGTCTTCTACCGATTTCAGGCGCAGCGGACGAGCAGCCGCGCCATTCACCGCGATGCGCATGCGTTCGATCGTGCCATTCGATTCGAACATTGCCGAGGCCACGTTGAGCAATGGAAAATCCCAGACGGCGCGGTCGCGCACTTTCTCAAAATAAAATTGCGCGCCGGCCCAGGTGGAAGGAATGCGAATGGAGGTGAGCAAATCGCCAGGCTGCAGGATGTGCAGTCGGGTGATGTCAATTTCGGGGCCGATGAAATAGTTTTCGGCGTCCACGACGCGCTCACCCTCGGGCGTCTGCATCACAAATTTCGCATCCAGCGCGATCAGTGCCGGAGCCGAATCCGACGGATTCACAGCAACACAACGATCCGCGTGAAGAATCGCATGCTCGCGGTTGCGTCCTACGGGCGTATCGGCGTAGCAGATATTTCCGCCGGCGCGATAACACGGCCAGCCCGCGCGGTAGTACCAACAACGAGCGTCCTGAGTGACGTTGCCACCGATCGTGCCCTGATTGCGGATTTGCGGCGATGCGGCGAGTTCCGCGCCTTGCGCCAACAAGCCGTAATTTCGCTTGACCAGCGGATTGTTGACGACTTCGGTGAGCGTCGTCATCGCGCCAATCTCGATGCCGTCGCTCGTAGCGCGAATGCCTTTGAGTTCTTCGATGCCGCTGAGATCCACCAGAACTTTCGGGCGCTTGATGCGGTCCTTGAGCCAATCGAAGCTGTCGAGTCCTCCAGCCATCACCCATGCGTCGGCTCCGTGCTGCTGCAAAAGTTTCTGCGCGTCGGCAATGGACATGGGCTGTAGCAAATCGAAAGCCGGCATGACGTCGCGAATTACGGCCATGACTCTCTCCCTCTAGATCTGCAACGAAATCAAATGTGCGCCACCAGCGGATGCTGCATGGGACGACCTGCCTCCAGCGACGTGAGAATCGTGTCCGCGTTTACGGGAGCGCGCTGAAAGACTTCGTCGCCCAGCGCATCGGAAAGCGCATTCAAAATGGAAGCGCAGCCGCCGCCTACCGGAGGTTCACCGATTCCGCGTGCGCCAGCGGGCGTTTCCGGATCAGGAATATCCAGCGCTTCCCATTGCATGTCCACCGGCACATCCAGAATAGTTGGCGGCTTCGTGTAATAAAAACGCTTGGACAACATGACGCCGTAGTGGGGATCGAAGACCCACTTCTGGCCGATGGCGTGGCCGATGCCGAGCGTCGAACGGCCCAGAATCTGTCCGCCGAGCGCGGCTGGATGAATCACGCTGCCGACGTCGGCGTAGGCGAGGAAATCTACGATGTGATATTGCCCCGTCTCAACATCCACCTCAACTTCGGCGAAACTGGCGACGTAGGAATGTGTGACTCCATCGCGCGGATAGTTGTCGCGCGCGGCTGCCACGAGTCCTTGTCCCGCCAGCGCCGCGATCGATGTTTTTGTGAATTTGTTGACGTCCGCGGGGGCTTCGTGGCCGTCGTAAATTCCGCCGAGCTTGATCGCGTGCTGAGCGGCTTGCGCGAAAGTCATTCCAGCGCCGCCGCCCTTTCGATACACGCGCTCGCCTCCGACTTCGTAATTCTCCGGCTTGCCGCCCAGCGTTTTCGCGGCGATTTGCTGCAGCTTACTTTTCGCATCGGTCGCCACGGCATACGAAGCTCGCGTCATCGCGTGCGTCGTCTGGCTGCCGCCGGATACACACGTGTACGGAAAGTTCAAAGAAGTGTTGCCCCACACCACATCGCATTTCTCCCAGAGCACACCGAGAATTTCCGCGCCGACGCGATGCACGTCCATCACCGCCTCGGTGCCCAGATTGCCGATCCCAGATTGGAAGCGCACGCGGCCTTCGGGCGTGATGACTAACAGCCCGTCAAATCCGATCGAGCCGCCTACGTAGCAGCTGAGCGATACACCGACGCCGCGCACTTTCGAACCGATGCGCTTCGGCTGCCGCGCCGCTCTTTCTTGCCAGCGGAATTGTTCCGCACCACGATCGAGCGCATCTTTCAGAAATGCGCTCGTGGCATGCGCGCGCTTACCATTCACCACCGGCCCGAATTCCGCCTTCCCTTCCGGGCAATTGATGCGGCGAATTGCTACTTGATCCAGTCCTAATTTGCGCGCGGCTTTGGCGATGATGGGTTCGATGATGACAATTCCCTGCAGCCCGCCGGGCGAACTTTGCGCACTGCGTGGCGGTGTGTTGGTCAGCACCGTCGCTCCGCGCCAGCGCATCGCTTGCGGCTGATACAACAAGGAAACGATGCGGCCCGAAGAAAACGCGTCGCCCACCGAATCGTATGGACCGTTGTCGCAGATGACGAACATGTCGAGCGCGGTGATCCTTCCGTCGCTGCCGAAACCAACCTTCATGCGGCCTTGAAACGCGGGGCGCGCACGCCCGATGAACGTTTCCTCTTCGCGGCTGATGCGCATCATCACGGGCGCGTTGGTTTTCTTCGCCAGCAGCGCGGGAATGATCATGGTTACGCCGCCGGTTATTTTGCTGCCGAATCCGCCGCCAGTGTATTCGCTGATGAAAACAACATTCTTGGCGTCCATGTTCAGCCAGCGCGCGATCGCGGGCAAAGTCTGCGCGGTGCTTTGCGTGCCGGTGTGCAGGAACAACTTGCCGTTCTGCCAGTAAGCCATCGCGCTGCGCGGTTCCAAAGTTTCGTGGCTGGTGTCTGGCGTGGCAAACGATTCATCGAGCACCAGCGCAGCATTTTCGAAACCGGCATCCAGATTGCCGTACGTCCATTCGTCCGGCGCCTTGCCCATGGGCAAGCGATTTTCTTTCACGCCGGCAAAGTCAGCGTCCGCCCACTTCAGCGTCGCGACCTGCGGCTGCCCTTGAGCCGGCGGCGCCGGCCTGGTCCAGACGTTGCCGTCAGTGCGAGGGTTGGGACCGCCGGGGCGAAGCGTATCGAGTGGATCGATCACGAACGGAAGCGTCTCGAAATCGATTTTGATTTTTTCGATGGCATCCGCAGCCGTGACTTCATCCACAGCCGCCACAGCCAGGATCGGTTCACCCTGATATAGAGGCTCCATGGTGAGGCCGCGTTCGCCCCACTTACTGGCTTTTATCACCGTGCCGTTGTCGGTCAAGGTGTCGGCAGGCGCAGGGAGATCATCCGCGGTCAGAATCGCGCGAACACCGGGCATGGCTAGCGCTTCGCTTGCGTCAATGTGTTTTACATGCGCGTGCGGCATGGGACTTAGGAGCAGTTTGCAGAACAGCATGCCTTCGGCGCGAAAGTCTTCAGCATATTTCGCCGCGCCAGTGACTTTCGCGTAAAGATCAGGCGTCGGATAATTCTTGCCAACTAGTTTGTGTCCGACGCCGTACTGGCGCTCTGTCTTCTTGGCGGGCTTCTGGGTATCAGCCATGGTTGGCCTTCCTCAGGTTCTCCGCGCCGCGCATCATGGCGTCGAGAATCTTGTTGTAGTCCTGGCAGCGGCAAAGATTTCCAGAAATACCGTGCGCTAATTCCTGCCGCGTTGGGTTGGGATTTGTCTTTAGGAATCCAACGGTAGCCATGAGGAAGCCGGACATGCAAAACGCGCATTGGAAACCCTGCTCATCAATCACGCCTTGCTGCACGGGGTGTAGCGTGCCGTCGGCGGCAGCCAAGCCTTCGATCGTAACGACTTTTCGTGCGCGCACAGTGTGCGTGAGCACCGAGCAGGAATAATGCGGAACATCGTCAATCAGAACAGTGCAGGCGCCGCACTCGGCGCGGTCGCAGCCGAGTTTCGTGCCGGTGAGGCCCAATTTGTAACGCAGAGTCCAAGCAAGCGTTTCCTGCTTCAGCACATCCACGCGCCGCTGCTGTCCGTTCACGTTGATTGCGATGAGTCGTTCGGAGGCGCCCGCGCCGGTTGCCTGGCCGAACAACGTCGCAGCGCGGAACAGATAATTTGCCGAGGAAACGGCGGCGCCGCTGGCGATCACTCCTTTAATGAAGTTGCGCCGGGAAATTTCTTTCGACATGGCCTCGACCGGCTTTATGTCAGTGATGTCTGACATGAACGGTTCTCCTAGGGTGAATCTTAGCGCGACGGCCGCTCCGATGTGCACAAAACGTTTTCGACCCAGAGCGCCCATTGAATGAGACGCTCGGGAGCGCTCCCGGTTGCGGCTACCTGCATGCTGCATTTTGCATTTTCACGACGGCGATCGGGCTGACGTGCCGGATAGGCTAACTAACTCCGCTGCGGGACCGCAGTTCACCGCTATTGACCCTTGTGAACGCCCTGAGCGGATAGTGCGGTGAGAAGTTCGCAGCGTAAGCGCGTGGCCGACAAGAACGCAGATGTGTACTATCGTCTTGCCGGAGGTTGCGTCGCGTGAGGCCGGACATAGTAGTTGACGCGATTTTTCCACATGCCTGAGTTGCCGGATATTGCCGCTTACATCAGCGCACTCGAGCCACGCATCGTGGGACTACCGCTCGTGCGCGTGCGCCTCGCGAACGTGTTTCTGCTGCGCACCGTGAAACCTCCGATAGTGGACGTGGAAGGCCGCACGGTGCGCGAATTGCGGCGAATCGGCAAGCGCATCGCTTTCGGCGTGGATGGCGATTTTTGGTTGGTGTTGCACCTGATGATTGCGGGCCGCTTACATTGGCGTGCTGCTGGGGCAAAGCTTTCAGGGCGACAGAATCTGGCGGCGTTCGATTTTCCTGGTGGTTCGCTGGTGCTTACCGAGGCCGGCACGAAGCGCCGTGCTTCGTTGCATGTGTTGAGCGGCGAAGAAGCTTTACGAGCGATTGATCCCGGAGGAATTGATGTCTTCGCCAGTGATCTTGCGTTGTTTCGCACGGCGCTTTCGGCTGAAAACCGCACGCTGAAAAGGGCTCTCACCGATCCACGTTTGCTCAGCGGCATCGGCAACGCATATTCGGATGAGATTCTGCACGCGGCGCAACTTTCGCCGATTGCGCTGACCCTCAAGCTGCAGCCGCAAGAATGGAAAAGGCTGTTTGACGCGACGCGAAACACACTGAGATTTTGGATGGACCGGCTACGCGCCGATGCCCAGGCTGGTTTTCCAGAAAAGGTGACCGCGTTTCGCGAGGGTATGGCAGTTCACGGCCGCTATCGAAAACCTTGCCCGCGATGTGGAGAAAAAATTCTGCGTATTCGATACGCGGACAACGAGACGAACTACTGCGCGCGCTGTCAGACGGGCGGAAAAGTTCCAGCCGACCGCGGCCTTTCGCGACTATTGGGCTCGGATTGGCCGCGCACGCTCGAAGAACTCGAGGGTCTGACGCGCCGCTAGCAACAATGAATGCCTCAGGTACGACGCGCTGTTATTTCGTCCAATTCAACTGAAAAGTGGCGCGCCCACGAAGACGATTTTAGAGGTTTTCTGGCCGATTTCATTTCACGCTTTCCCAGACTGACTTCCCTTCTGGATTAAGCCGATCGCCCGTTCGGGAGTCGAGACCGGCTTTTCCGGTGATGCGATTTTTCTCCACCGACAGGGCATTCCACAGCATTCGCGTGCCTGTCATTTCTGCCAATATACGATGGCGGACGTGGCGGGTACCGTGTCTGCCCAGTATCGATAAGTCCACAGCGGGGTGATCACGATATGCGGAATTCAGGGAAGAGTTCGCCGACTCGCGTTTTGCTCCAACTAGGCATAATTTTCCTGACGTTCCTCGCATCCGCGGTTGCGCCGGTGGCAGCGCAGCAGGTCACAGGCAAATTGGGCTCCGCCGACGCGACTACGACAATTGATGGGAAGCAAATTCCACCGCCACCGCCAAAATTTGGCGGCGTGATCAAAGAAAGCGCCAAGGATTCAACGCCTTGGTGGCCGCCACGCATCGTGCCGCCGAAGGGCGCGCCAAACGTGCTCCTCATCATGACGGACGATCAGGGTTATGGCGTGCCGGGCACATTTGGCGGCGTAATACCAACTCCGGCATTGGATCGCATCGCTGCGGCCGGGTTGCGCTACACGCAATTCCACTCCACGGCCCTTTGCTCGCCCACACGCGCCGCGTTGATCACTGGGCGCAATCACCACTCCGTGGGCTTTGGCGTAATCGGCGAACTTTCCACTGGCTACCCGGGTTATGACTCCGTTATCGGTCCCGAGAGCGCCACCATCGGCGAGATCCTCAAGGAAAACGGCTACGCTACTTCCTGGTTTGGCAAAAACCATAACACGCCAGGATTTCAATACAGCAGCACGGCCGGACCGTTCGAGCAATGGCCCTCGGGCATGGGCTTCCAATATTTCTACGGTTTCATGGGTGGCGAGACTGACCAGTGGCAGCCGTATCTGTTTCGCGATCACACACAAGTTTATCCGTGGGTCGGCAAGCCCGGTTACAACCTCACTACGGACCTGGCGGACGACGCAATCCAGTATTTGAGGGATCTAAACGCGGCGGCGCCTGAAAAACCGTTCTTCCTCTATTACGTTCCTGGGGGCAGCCACTCCCCGCACCAGCCGACCCAAGAGTGGATTGATAAATTCAAGGGCAAGTTCGATATGGGTTACGAGAAAATGCGTGACGAGATCTTCGCCAACCAGAAGCGCCTCGGCGTAATTCCACCCGACACGACGCTGACGCCTTGGCCGGATGGACAGCCAGAATATGGGGGAGCAAAGCTGCCGAGATGGGACTCGCTCAACGCAGTGGAAAAGAAGATGTACGCCCGCGAAGCCGAGGTATATGCCGCCTACACAGCCTACACCGATCACGAGATTGGCCGGGTCATCCAGGAAGTGCAAGACATGGGCAAACTCGACAACACTTTGATTATCTACATTGATGGCGACAACGGCACCAGCGCCGAAGGCAGCATCTACGGCACGTTCAACCAGATGACCGCCTACAATGGAATCATCAACGAGCCTGCCGTCAACGCCGTCCGCGCCCTGGATTTGCTGCACTATAACGATTGGGGTTCGGACAAGACCTACCCGCACATGACAGTGGCATGGTCCTGGGCGTTTGATACACCGTTCAAGTGGACCAAGCAGGTCGCGTCCCATTTCGGTGGAACACGGCAAGGGTTGGCTATTTCGTGGCCTGGCCACATTAAGGATGTGGGCAGCATCCGCACGCAGTTCCACCACGTCATTGATATTGTGCCCACGATCCTGGAAGCCGCCGGCATCCAAGCGCCTGACACGGTCAACGGAATCAAGCAGAAGCCAATCGAAGGCGTGAGCATGCTCTACACGTTCGATGCGGCCCGGGCAAGCGCGCCGTCCAAGCGCGATACGCAGTACTTCGAGATGGTTGGCAACCGCGCGATCTACCACGACGGATGGGTCGCCGCCACCACGCCTCCGTCACCTTCCTGGGAACTAGGAACGGGCACGATGCCCGCCCTCGACGCCTACCACTGGGAGCTTTACAACATCGCCAAAGACTATTCGGAATATAACGACCTCGCGACACAAATGCCGGACAAGCTGAAGGAAATGCAGGCGCTGTTCATGACGGAGGCGGCAAAATACCAAGTGCTTCCCTTGGATAACTCGGGCTTTGTCCGCTTGCTGACGCCGCGACCGAGTGCGGTGGCCGGCAAAACTGTTTTCACTTACACGGGTGAGAACATCGGCATTCCTGTCGGCAATGCTCCCAGCATTTTGGACAAGGACTACACGATCTCCGCCGATGTGACAATTCCCGATGGAGGAGCGGAAGGAATGATCGCGACGTTGGGCGGCCGCTTCGGTGGCTACGGCCTCTACCTCAGCCGCAGCTTCAATTGGTGGTACCACGAACGATTTTTTAGAAGATTGGGTATTGGGTTGGTGTTCTTGGGTCTGCTGCTTGCGTGGCTTACCAAAAGTAGCAGGCTGTACCGGTTGGGCCAGGCGATGTTGATATTCGGCGTGCTTTGGGTGGTGGTGGTATTTTGCGTCGGCTTCCTTGGAATCGGAAGGGGCAAGCCAATCTTCCTCTACAACATGCTGGATCTGGAGCATTTCAAATGGGAGGGCAGCTCGCTCAGCGCCGGCAAGCACACGATCGTCTTTGACTTCAAATATGACGGACCAGGCCCCGGCAAAGGTGGCACTGGCGTGCTCTCTGTTGATGGTAAGGAAGTGGACCGCAAGAAAATCGAGCACACGATCCCGTTGCTGATGGCCATTGATGAAACCTTCGACATTGGGGACGACACTCGCACCGGAGTGGACGACCTTGAGTACCGGCTGCCGTTCCGCTTTACCGGAACGATTAACAATCTGACGTACAAGCTCGGTCCCGAGCAGATGACGGCGGAGGACAAGAAAGCAGCGGCAGAGATGCTGGCGCGGGCGCACGACTAGGCGGCCAGGGCAAAGATCGGTGATAGGAGTTCGACGCGCTCGCTGATTGCAAATTCGGCGGCGCGAAAAGGGGAGAAATGAAAACCATGATGACGCGTTCGTATGTCTCGTTTGTGGTGTTGGTGCTGCTTGTTGCTGTGCTTGTGGGGTTCGCTGTGCTTCGTCCCAACCGCGTTAACGCCGAGCCGGCGCAACAGTATCCGATCCTGGATAAGGTCGCCGCCAAGGTCATAGCGAAATACCAGAATTCAAGCTGCGAGCAGCTGTACCAGCAAAAGAGCCAAAAAGCTCAGCCGACCCCCGAGGAAGTAAAGGTCGTGCAGTTTCTTCACAGCGATCCGCAGATGAAGACTTATTTCATCAACAAGGTCGCGGCTCCTATCGCCAACAAAATGTTCGACTGCGGGCTGCTTCCGTAAAGGAGATTATCCGATGAGCCAGAGCCACTTCACACTCACGTTCCCGTTGAAATCGGCGGCCGATGCAAAAGCAATCACGGAGCAGCTACCAGCATTGATGCCGAATTTTCTCAAGGTTCAGGATTCGCTCGGGACGATTCACTATTCGCGCTTCACGCTGCTGAGCGAGAAGTCGCTTCTATTTCTTGGGGACTTCGATGGTGAGTTCGGTGCGCTCATCACGGACCTCGCCAAGGCGGCGGGACCAGTGTTCGACGCGATTTTTCAGCACGTGGACGCTCCGCCGGCGTTACCGGTCACAAGTAACGCCGACGCCTTCGCTGAATGGTGCGCGGATCACCTCGCTCCCGCTGTGAATCTTTACACCGCTTACCCCGGTATTACCGCCAAAGTGATCAAGGCGCTGGCTGCCAGCGCGGATGTTACCGGCGTGACGGAACAGCGGCCATTCCTGGTGGTGCTGCCAATTAAATCGAAGATTGCCTACATCGAAGTGGAGCTGCTGCTGCGTGCGCGAGGGCATGGAACGACAAAGGACCTGGACAAAGTCGGCACACCGCATTTCGCGCAATTTGTGAAGCTAGAGGACGACCAGATAGGTTTCTTTACTGTTTACGACGGCACGTTCGACACCTATATCGCGGATTTCACCAAGAACATCGGAGAGGTTTTTGATCTGCTGTTCAAATTCACCAAGGGCGCGCCACCGTCGCCTGTAAGGAAGCATCTCCAGGAGTTCGTGGACTTTGCAGCAGGGGCGAATCGCGCTCCCATCGGGTTTTACGAGGCGTATCCGGGTTTGAGTGTTCAGGATGTTCATGCGCTGATCGCCGACAGTAAATCGCAATCGGCCTCGGCGTCATAGCAAACGCCGCGGGAGAAGCGCTGTGACCCAGGACAACAAAACGAATACTCCGGCGAAGGCGATCGGAGGAGCGCTCGGTCGTTTGTTCGGACGGCACGAGCCGGGAGCGCCCGCGTCCGACGATAGCAAGCCGCCACCTATTGCTTCCGCATTGCCGCTTGCTGACATTCAAGGATTCATTCTCCGCGGTTATCGCATGCCGATGGTGCGGCATTTCTTATTGAGCGTTGGCGTTCCCGCTGAGGCGCGCAAGCTTTTGGGACGATTGGTAAGTGGCGATGAATCTGACACGCCACAAATCACTACAGCCAAAGACTGGCACGTGGGATTCGCGCCTGGTCCCGCGGACAATCCCGCGGATGCTCCCCGCTTGAGGCCCGACTATTGCCTCAACGTAGGAATTACCTGGCCGGGATTTATCGCTCTCGAAATAAAAGATCGCGTTCCGGCGCTGTCACTCAAGTCGTTCAACGCGTTCGTCGCGGGCGCTGCCGAGCGAGCACAACTCGTCGGCGATACGGGATCAAGCGCTCCGCAAAATTGGGTGGGAGATTTTGGAAAAGGAGCGGATCACGTCCTGGTGACGTTGCACGCTCTGAACCCCGAAGCGATACGCAGTTACTCGGAGCGTTTGTCGGCCTTATTCTCCGAGGGGAGTGCTTTTAAAGAAATCTGGCGTCAGGACGGCATGGCGTGGATTGAAATGAAGGATGGCAAGCCCACACCCTGCGCCAAGGTTCCGTTCGGTTACACCGATGGAATCAGCATGACCACCATTCGCGGCGGCCCAGAAAAATATCCCGCAGATCACCAACAGGCGTGCGAACCATGGTTATTCGTATTGCAGGACGAGGCCGAGAACTATTTTGTGCCAGAACCCAAAGAGCTTGGCCTGAACGGAAGTTTCGCCGTCTTCAAGATGATCGAAACGGACGTGGTCGGATTCGAGAATTTCCTGCAATCGAACAAAGACAAAATTGATCCCGAATTGCTCGCTGCAAAAATGTGCGGACGATGGCGTAATGGGGTTCCGCTCGCGTTATCTCCCGACACAGACAGCCCTCCTGGTGGACTCAGCCTCGAACAGATGAACAACTACGAGTATGTGAACGCGGACGGCTCGGGAGATCCAAAGGGATTGCGTTGCCCCGTTGGCGCGCACATGCGGCGCATAAATCCACGAGGGCAACCCGTGACTGGCCAGGGTCAGCCCGGTGGAAGCAACAATACCCACCGGATAATCCGTAGAGGGCTGCCATACGGCCCAAATTACGATCCCAAGCTGCCTTACGACGGCATCAAACGCGGGCTTCTCGGCTATTTCATCAACTCCAATATCGAGAATCAGTACGAGTTTGTGCTGCGGCGTTGGGTGAACGACAGTGAATTTGCAGGCGCCGTCAGGCTGAACCCTAAATCCAAAGATCCGATGATTGGTACGCAGAATTCCGAGGAAAGCATTTTTGTGATACCGCAGCCGAACGGCGCGCCTCCGATCAAAATCACCGGGCTTCTGACTTTCGTAACGACGAAAGCTGTCGCTTACTGCTTTCTGCCGAGCGTCACCGCCATCAAGTTCATTTCGAAATTGGATTGAGTTCGGAGGAGTCCAGGTTCGATGCTTTTTCTGACCAGAATGTTCGGGGTGACGGGGAGCGACGCGGAGCGTGATCTCGCATCGGAAAAAGCCTGCATCGAAGCGATCACCGAAAGAGTCTTGCAGATGCAGGCGAAGGCCGCGGCCGAGCAGCGTGGGCCGCTCCGTCGCGGCACGCATGCCAAGGGCACTTCCGCACGCGCTCAATTTGAAGTGTTCGATGTCACCGCCGGACGCGACCCCGCGCTCGCCGCGCGGTTGGCCAAAGGAATTTTCGCAAAGCCCGGCGTGTATCCCGCGATCGTCCGATTTGGAAACTCAGACTCGAAAGTGAACTCCGATTTCAAGCCCGACGTTCGCTCGTTGTCTTTCTCCGTGGAACTTACTCGCGACGGCTCGGCCCTTCCCGCGGACAACTGCACCCGTCAGGATTTTTCGATGCAAAACACCACGACCTTGCCCATCAACGACGCGCACGCATTTCTGGCCGCCATGAAAATGCTTATCGCTTCCAGTCCGGCGGCCGGTGTGTGGGCCCTGCCGTTCAAAGACAAGTTGCGCGTGTTCAGGACTCTGGCGTTGCTGGCGGTCCAAGTGAGCCAGAAAATCCAACCGTATCAAGAGCTGCGATACGGGAGTAACGTGCCGTTCCGTCACGGATCGGGCGACACCGTGAAATTTTCAGCAACCCCCATGCCGGGAAATCCGGCGCGCGCTCTGGATAAAAGCAATCCCAACGCCTTGCAGGATGAATTGATCAGGCACCTCAAGGAAGATGGGAAGATGAGCGCCTTCGATTTCGGCGTGCAATTCCTCGATACCAGCAGCATGACGTATTGGGGCAAACATTACGATGCGAACTTCTGGACCGAGAACGCCAGCATTAACTGGAATGAGTCGGAGGCTCCGTTTCATTCCGTTGCACGGCTCACCCTTGTCGCGAATTCGCAGCTGCTGCAAGAATCAGGCGAAGCTCCGTATTTCGATGTCACCGGGAACTGCAACCCCGATAGCATGCCCGTCGGCAGCATCAACCGTGCCCGGCAGATGGGCGAAGTTGCCAGCAGAAAAGCACGCATGTGCGGGTAGAGCAGTTGCGAATCGGCGGCGATCACAACCGAGGAGCGCAATCGCCTCCGCTGCCGATTGTCACTACAAGCGCTTCGACCACGGCGCGAACCACCACCAAAACAATCTGCCGATAGCTACGCGGTGGCCACGAAGCGAAATCAACGCGCCGCATTGTTCTAACCTTTGAAAGAATGGCGCGCCCGGAGGGATTCGAACCCCCGACCCTCTGCTTAGAAGATAAACCCAGAAATGCTATCTCGTTGCTTTTCCTTGGATCTGCGTATCTCTCGCACCACCATTTTGCACGGTATTCGGACATTATTGGACCCAAGTTGGACCCAAGTTTTCCGACTGAACCCCTCGGATGAGACAGCTTTCGATGGGCACACTTGCATTTGCTGCGAGATCTTCTAATGACTCTGTGTGCAATTCGGATCCAAGACGCCAAGAATGATCTCGGAGCACGGCAATCCTGCTTCGACCTGGTCGTCGCCGCCTAACGAAAGCAGTTGTCCGGTAACGCGACTTACCAGGACTTACAAGGCTTCACGCGCTATTGGTCTTGCCTCGGGGCCAGTTGCGTCTGATGGAAGGTCTGACATGCGTGCGTTTGTGCAGATGATGTTTTTGGGATGCCGCCTGAGCGCCACTTGCAGTGGATCTCTCACGGATGCTAATCGGATAATAGATTGGCAAGCGGCACTTGGGTCGCTCTTAATGTGGGAACAACACTCGTCGTCAAACTCACTAAACACAAGACGACGAACGCCACGGCCACCGACAGGAAATCTACTCCTCGCAGACCGGATAGAAAATACGTATAGACGTGAGCCAGGCTCACTGATAAGACGAGGCCCAAGAATCCACCTAAAATTATTGAGCTCATCTCGCCCAGCGTCATGAGGTACACAACACTTCTCCGTTGAGCGCCGAGAGCCATGCGAATGCCTATCTCGCGCCGGCGCTGCGCGACGGAGTCCGATACTAAGCCATAGACACCCAAGGAAGCCAGGAAACCCGCAAAGAGTCCGAACATGGAGAAGAGCAACGTCGCGAAACGGGGCCCGACCTTAGCGTCTGCGATTAGTTGCTCCATCGTCCGCGACTTCGACACTGCCAGCGTCTTATTGATTGCTGCAACATCCTGCCTGAGCACACGAGCGAACGACGCCGGACTTACTCTCGTCCGTACGGCCACATAACGGAGGGGAACATCCGTTTGAAGAAAAGGAACGAAAACGTCGCCTTGGGTGATCCCTAATTTTCTGTACTGAGCATCCGCGACAACACCAATGATGGTCCACCATTCACTGTTCTCATCGCCAGCGTCTGCGCGTCCGAGCCTGACCTGCCTGCCGATGGATCGCTGAACGTCTCCAAATACTCTCCGGGCCAAAGATTCGCTGACGATTAAGACCTTCTCGTTTGGATCTTTGTCGTCGAATGTGAAGTACCGACCGGCCAGAAGTGGCGTACCAACCGCCTGAAAATAGCCCGGTGTGATAACTTCAAAATTCGAAATCGGATTTCTCTTCGCAGCGTAAATATCCTGACCTCTAGCTTGATATGGCACATCCCAACCAATGTTTCCCTCAAAGGGGCGCAGCAAAATCGCACCGGCGGCGCTCACCTCCGAATGTGATTGAAGCCGATGCAGTAATTCCGCGAAAAACGCTTTTCGCTGAGCCGCATCAACGTTGGTAAGTCTGATCTGTGCAGTGAGCGTGTTTTCAATAACGAATCCAAGCTGGACGCGCTGCAGATTGTAGTAATTGTGAACAACCATGCCCGCGCTCACCAGAAGCAGCATAGTGACCATTGCTTCTGAGACCAACAAACTTTTGCGGAAGAACGCACTTCGCCGACCGCCGGCTGCGCGGCTCGTGCATTCGTTGAGAGAATCGCGAACATCCTGCCTCATCATCAACAGAGTCGGCGCTAATCCAAAGGTAGCAGCGACGGCAATGCTTACACAGCATGCAAACACCAGCGAGAAAACGTTCAAATGGACTGACGAAAGCCTGGGAATTCCGGGCGGCGCAAGCGCCTGTACGAGCGCGATGAGAATCGGTGCGACCGCACATCCCCCCAGGGCACCTGCGAACGACAACACCGAGCCCTCAGCGACAAATTGGCGGAGCAATCTGCCTCGCGTGGCACCAAGCGCGAGTCTTACCGCGATTTCTTTTTCCCTAACGATAGCGCGGGCAAGCAAGAGACTTGTGATGTTAATGCAGGCGATCACCAGCAGAAGGAGCGACGCACCCCAGAGCAGGAGAATCGCGGATTTGTTGCTTCCGAAAACATAATCGGGCAGAGGCGTGACAACGGCAAATTCACCGGGCTCGGAGTATTGAGGATTCTGCCCGGAAACGTTCGCCATCACACGGTTAATATCGGTCGTTGATTGCCGTAGTGAGACTCCAGGCTTAAGCCTTCCAACTACCTGAAGGAACGTGGCGTCACGGTTCGTCCATTGCACGTTGAGTCCAAGCGGGGTCCACAACTGCGCACCTGCTGGAAAATCGAAATCAGGCGGCATGACGCCTATGACCGTGTACCCGTCGCCACTCAAACTGACAGTCTTTCCAATCACCGACGGATCAGCGTGGAACTGGTTTTTCCAGAGTGAATACTGCAAAACAACTGTCGGTTCCGCCCCCGGATGGTCATCCGATTCCTGAAACGCGCGCCCCAAGGCAGGCTGAGCGCCCAGGGCAGAGAAAAATGCGGCAGTGACTGGGGTCCTTTCGAGTTCGACGGGTTCTCCGCGCCCAGTCAGCGTAAGCCCGTAGCCGTACACGGTTGTTGGCATAGCTGCCAACATCTCGAATGCACTAGATTGTCGCTGCCAATCCTGGAACTCTGGATAAGATAGCTCTCCAACGTGCGTCAGGTCGCTGCGATCACCCTTCCAAGCGACCACCAATCGATCTTGCTGATGAACTGGCAACGCTCGCAGTAGTACGCCGTACGTGACGCTAAAGAGCGCAGTGCTCATACCGATTCCAAGGGAGTGCCCCCGCGGGTGGTAGCGCTCTCGTCGATGGGCGCGAATAGAACAAGCGGGGTGGGGATGATCACGGCCTTATCTCTTTTCGAGCAAGGTTTTCGCAGCCTGCCATCTCCGGTCGCATTTGTGCGCGCAGGCGGCTTTTTCGAAAACTTTCTTTTTGGCTTACAGGCCGCCCAAGGTGGAACACTACCGGTCTTCTACGATCCTACAAACCGGAAATCGACAATGGTCGCGTCAGACGACATCGGCGCAGAGGTAGCGAAGCTTCTGACCGGGCCGGCGTGGTCAGGGCGTCGCGTTATCGAGCTCGGTTCGATGGTAAGCGCGGATGAAGTGGCGGAACAATTGGGTGAAGTTCTGAAACGCGACGTAAAAGCCTTTGCCGTCCCGCGTGCAGGGTGGGCGGCAGCGTTCGAGCAGTTCGGCGTCCCGAAGGGCCACACTCGACCTGCCGAAGAAATGTTTGAGGGCGTGAACGCGGGATGGATGGACCTCGGGGTCGAGGGTACAGAGCACGTAGCGGGCACGACGTCCGCACGCGATGTATTCGCAGCTGCTCAGCAGGCCGTCAAGGCGAAAGGCCATTCCGTTTGAACGGCTGCGATGCCGTCGTCAGCTCGTTGGGCAACGGCCTGAGCCCGTTCCGCGAGGTCAGCCTGCTGACCGTCCCAACAGGCGCTTGGTCACCGCGATGACGCGCAACGGCGTTCGCCGTCTAGTCTGCATCAGCGCCCAAAGGGGTGTGGACGGCCATGGCCACGGCGGCTTCGTGTTCGACCGGCTGTTCTTGCCCTTGCTGCTCAGCCGTGCTTAGAAGGACAGGGACGGTCAGGAAGCCGCGATCCGCGGCAGCTCACTCGATTGGGTCATCGTCCGGTAACGCGACTAATCGGGACCTGACAATTTCCGAGTCCTCCGATGACCGCCACACCGAAAGGACGGTTTTCGTGCTCGCCAAACTCCTGTAACATGCGCCACCGATAGTGACAGGAGGACTTGCTGATGAAGCCGATGAAGATGCATAGCATACGTTTACTCAGTCTATTGATCGTTGCCGCCGGTCTTTTGGTTACACCTGCGCACGCGCAGGACATGGCAAAGCAGGGCGCGGCGCCGAAGCCGGCGCCGAGCGCGTCCGAAGCCGTGCTCGAACAGTGGAATGACATCGGACGCAAACTGATCGCGATGGCGGAAGATTTCCCCGATGACAAGTACGATTTCAAGCCGACTCCCGCGGTCGGGACCTTTGCCCAGCGACTGATCCACGCTGCTCACGCGAACGAGTTTTTCATTAATGCACTGCAGGGTCAGAAGATGCCTGAGATGGCCGATCCCAAACGTGATCAGTTCAAAACTAAATCTGACGTGGTCGCATTCGTGAAGAAATCATTTGCAGAGGGGGCCGCGGAGATCAAAGTCAAAGGCGATAAGGGCATGTCCGACCTCGTGGTGGATCCGTTCGAAAATCAACAGACACGAATCAGCGATTTCGCCTATGGCTTTGTCGAGCATTCAGGAGAGATCTACGGCCAGCTCACGGTTTATTACCGTGTGGCAGGCTTGGTGCCGCCAGAGTCGCGCCCGAAGAAGTAGTGCAACAGAACGCGGTCACCGGTGCGGTTCGTTACGGTACCTTAGAGGCACTTGCTTGATTAACGCCGAAACCGGACAAGTGGCAATCCGCCAATTCTCAATGTCCGGTAACGCGACTTATCGGGCACTAGAACGAAATCGGGATGAATTTGAGCCTCTAGTGCGCAGTCCCAGCGGTAGCCCTACCGCCGAGATCTACACTCACGTGGTGCCTGCCTCGCAGCGAGCAGCGATCGAAAAGTTGGAGAAGGCTATTTGGCCGCAATTGGACCCAAATGGACCCGAGTTAGAAGGAGTAGTGGTGCGAGGGACTTCACTAATCCAATGACGGGCAAAGATTTAAGATGGCGCGCCCGGAGGGATTCGAACCCCCGACCCTCTGCTTAGAAGGCAGCCAATTGGTTCAGGAAGCAAAAACGACAGTCTACGGGAGCCGCCACGTTTTCTCCGAACCGATGGAAGCGCAGAACAGTAGTGGCACATTTGCCATGGCTCCAACCCCCTAAGTTCTGCTGTCAGGGGTCACCATACGATTTCCGGCAACGTCGTGCAAGATTTGGCTGAGAAAATTAGTCCCCTCAACCAAACCTCTTCGGTTGCTTGGGGGTAGCCTGCTCACCCGTTCTAGACCTGAAGTCCTATTGCCCTATGTATGCCTGTGTAGTATCATGTATGCATGAAACGGACGGCTCTCTTCTTGAAAGAAGAACAACTCAAGAAGCTGTCAGCGCTGTCCGACAAGACGGGTGCTCCGGTAGCGGAACTCATCCGACGTGCGATTGACAAGTACCTTCAGGAGCGAGCCAGAGAATTGAAGTAAGACGGGACGCCACGGTGTTACAAGCACCGCGACGCCCCTGATCAAAGCACCCTGTATTGGAGGATGCCGTGACTACCCGCAAGTTATCATTCTCGTCGTTCCACGCAAAAGCCCGAATCTCGCAGAGCGACCGCTTCACGCGCTACTTCCATTTCATCGCCACCGTCAGTCAAGAGACGGATCAGTACGCCCATCGTTTGCGAGGGCAATCCTTTGTAGATGGGACGGGGAATTGGTACTACCGGGGCGCTGGAAGGCTCAGGGAAACGCCCCGCCGCAGTGGATTTATGAACGGGTCTACGAGATCACTGGAGGTCTGAATGGGATTACAGATTGTCGAAAAGGGCGATTCTCATCCTCAGAAAGGTTTTCGCGGCGGTCTACGCAAGGGTATCGACTGTCAATTCCGGGCAAGACCCAACCATG
>CAWGFF010000009.1:0-39195 GCA_963821765.1 uncultured Acidobacteriota bacterium | reverse complement strand
CAATCGTGCGCCCTCGGTGGCACTGCAGATGCGCTTGCATCACTTCGAAATTGTTGTCGCTGACGTAGGGGCGCTGCCCGGTGATGGTCTCGTACAGGGAGACGCCGACGGAATAAAGGTCGGAGCGGCCATCGAGAGGTTCGCAGCGAACTTGTTGGGGAGACATGTAGGCGACGGAGCCGAGCGTGGTGCCGGTCATGGTGAGGCCCATATCGTTGCCGGAGCGGGCGATGCCGAAGTCCATCAGCTTAACGACGCCGAAGGGAGCGAGCATGATGTTGGCGGGCTTGATATCGCGATGCACGATTCTTTGCGAGTGGGCGCACGCGAGAGCGGCAAGCACTTGATCGAAGTAAACGAGCGCGTCGGCGTAACGGATGTCGCCTTGCTGCAGGCGGGAGGCTAGCGTGGTGCCTTCGACGTACTCCATGATCATGACGAGTTGATTGCCGATGGTAAGCGCGGTGCGCAGCTCGGCGATATTGGGATGATGCAGGCTGGCGAGAACTTTTATTTCGCGCAAAAAACGATCGGCAAGTTCTTGCTGTTCGGAAAGATCGGGCAGCAGAACTTTCATGGCTTCGACGCGATCAGAAAGCGTGTTGCGAACTTTATATACCTTGCCCATGCCTCCGGCGCCCAGAGTGCCGAGGATCAGGTAGTCGCCTTTGCGTGCGCCAGTGACGTCGTCAGTCATTTGGTCTCTGCCGGTCTGAGAACGATTGTGACGGAAAGCTCGAAAGCTGCGGACATAATACGACATTTGCGCCAGACTGAAAGAGGCTGCTGCACGAGATGTGAGCGCCGCGCAATTGGAAGGAGAAAGCTGGCGAGGAGCGGCCGGCGATGAAGGAACTGGGCGATTTTCCGCGCTTGACAGGGGCGCGTAGCGGGCCTATGTTCTTGCACCATAGCTTCTAATTCGAGCGGAAGCCTCCAAAACGTGACGCTCCCGAGGATGTGCCGGATCGTGGGTAGCGGTCCGAAGGCCGCCGCGAATTAACTGGCAGTGCAAAAAACTTTCCCGGGTGTGACGGTTTTTCCGATGCTTTTGCGCAATGTGAACTGGAGGGCCGCTTCGGGGCGAGCCGCCGCGGAGTTGATGTGAAGCCAGCCTATTATTCTCGCGGCAGAATGTAATCCATCCAGACAGTGCCGGCGCAACCCTTGAAGCAGTTATCGAGAGCGAAACACAGCGTCGCGCTGTGCCGAATTCAGGGCAGCAGCGACAGGATGGCCTGGCACAGCGCGCTTCGGAGAGTTTTCGGGGATCGTACGTTCGAGGCAATAGAGTCAGAGGCGGGATTTCATGTCATTTCACATCAAGAGGAGAATTACGATGAAATGGACCAGGCCCATGAGCAGCATCGTGGCACGGTGGCTGTTAGTCCTAAGCTTGATCACGGTCCCCAGCCTGGCTTTTGGGCAGAAGACTAAGAGTGCGCCAGCGCCCGCATCGCACCCGTCGGCCCCGGCCCCACATCCGAGCGGAGGCGGTGCGGGAGGCTCCCACCCGAGCGGTGGCGCCTCGACGGCCAACCACGGCACCACGACCACGGCAAACCATGGCACTACGACGACTGCTAATCACGGCACGACAACCACGGCCAATCACGGCGCGACGACGACGGCCAACCATGGCACCACGACGACTGCCAATCACGGCACCACGACCACGGCTAACCATGGGACGACTACTGCCACGGCGAATCACGGCACTACGACGACCACGGCCAACCATGGGGCAACTACGACCACTACAGCGAACAAGGGCGCGACGACTACCACGGCTAACAAAGGAACGACAACAACGACCGCGACTAAGGGTGCGACGACCACCACTGCGGGCAAAGGGGCGACGACAACCACCGCAGGGAAGGGCGCGACCACGACCGCTGGCGCTAAAGGCACGACAGCAGCTGGGGGTAAGAGCGCGACGACCGCTCACGCAGCGCCTGCCAAAACCGTAACTACCAAGAGCGGAAATACGGCGCGTGTTTCGAACGGCCACGTCACTTCGATCCATACCGCGCATGGGGCAACGATCACACGTGGACCGCACGGAAGCACGAGGGTCGTTTCAACCCGCCCGGGCGGCGGCCGGCTGGTGAACACCGGACGCCACGGATACGGTTATGGCGAACGTGGCTACCGGGGACGCGACGGGCGCCGGTATATGGGGCGCACCTACTACCGTGGCGGCCACTACTACGCGTACGGATACCGCGGCTACTACTACGGCGGTGGCTACTATTATGGCTATGTGTCGCCCTACTACTACGCTCCGGCATTCTATGGTTGGGCATACAATCCGTGGGCCGCGCCAGTGGTTTACTCATGGGGTTGGGGCGGAGCGCCGTGGTATGGATACTACGGCTACTACTTCAATCCGTATCCGGCTTATGCGACCGCAGCGCTTTGGATGACGGACTATGTAATCAGCCAGAACCTGCAGGCGGCATATGAAGCGCAGGCAGCGGCGAATGCGAATGCTGCGGCGGCGCAAGGGCAGGGCGATGCCGGCGCGCAACAGGATGCTAGTAACGGTGGTGGTGGCGGTGTTGCACTCACCCCCGAAGTGAAACAAGCAATCGCGGATGAGGTGAAGGCACAGCTCGCTGCGGAACAAACAGCCGCGCAGGCACCGCAACCCGCGGCAGCGGCCCCAGCAGCGGCGAATGCGTCCGCTGATGCAAACCCGCCGGAAGAGACGCCGGCGGCGCTGGATCCCAACCACCGGACGTTCATCGTCAGCGACGTGCTGAACGAGACGGGACCGGACGGGGCGGACTGCTCGCTATCGGCCGGAGACGTGGTGACACGAATTGACGACACTCCGGATGCGAACAAGAACGTAAAGGTGCTGGTCAGCGCGAGCCAGAAATCCGACTGCGCGTCGGGTTCGCAGGTGGCGGTGAGCGTTGACGACCTGCAGGAAATGCACAACCACTTCCGCGAGCAGTTGGATTCCGGGCTGAAGACGCTGGCCGACAATCAAGGCAAGAACGGATTGCCGGCGGCTCCTGACACCAAGACGAAGCCGAATCCTGATGGCCAGGTCAAGCCGGATACGTCGGTGAAAGACGAACTGGCGGCGCAACAGTCGGATGCGGACAAGGCCGAACAGGACGTGCAATCGGACCAGGCAGCGGCGCCTAGCGGCCAGGGCAACGACTAAAACAAGCTAACGCTCACGGTTACGGTGCCAACATCGCAATGCCGTAAACCGCCAAACAGGATCGCAGCGCCGGTGGTGCAAACCACCGGCGCTCCAGATGCAACGAGTTTCGAGGCATAAACGCAGACTCCGAGTTCCACAATTTCCGAAGAACACCGCAGGGCTTGCTATGCCCGAGGAGAAATTTTCAATGAAGGCCAGACTTCCGATTCGGATGAAAATTGCCGTCCTGGCGGTTGCGGGAATTTTGCCTTGGTTCACGGCCGGAGCGCAGGGGTCGCTGCAGAGCCAACTGGAAGCGAAGTACAAGATTACCAAGCCGACGGACGATAAGAGCGACATCGTCACCGCAGGCGCCGTGCTGGTGCTGCAGAAAGACAAGTTGCTGATGTATCCCACCTCGACACAAATCCCCCCGGTGAACACCTATAGCGCCGGCAGGCTCTCTGAGGGCGCGTATGGAGTGCATCAAAAGCTGCAGGGTTTTGGCAGCATGATTGGACATCCGCCGCCCCAGACCATACAAGGGCGGCAATTTGTTACCGGCGAGAAATTTTGGGTGACAGCTATTGCCGTGCAGCCCGACGGCGTTCTTTTCACCTTGTTCAGCGATCCTTATCAGGATATCCGGTACTACTCGCAGCTTAAATTCATTTACCCGAAAGGCTCGAACCTCAGCGCGGACCAGGTGCTGAGTCTGGTGGGGGAAGTCTTGACCGTTGAGGCGGACGATTCGGCGAAATCGGACGACAGCGGAAACCAACAGCAGGCGGCAGGAGGCGATGCCAATCAGCAACCCGCGGCGGCAGCGGATGCTCCGGCAGCAGCGCCTGCGGAAGCAGCGGCTCCGGCTGCTCCCGCTGCACCCCCCGCCACAGTGGAGATCGGGCAAACGACGGATCAAGTTACCGCAATACTCGGCCAGCCGGAAAAAATCCTCAATCTCGGCACCAAGACAATTTATGTATATAAGGATCTTAAGGTAACGTTTGTGAAAGGCAAGGTTACGGACGCGCAGTAAGCAGTTCGTGGGCGTTCGCGGCGGGCGGTGCGGTTCAGGTGACGACCCGAAGGTTGCGAAGCATGCAGTGATGGCAGGAGCGTTGAGCCGCAGCGCCGATCGTTTCGAAATGGAGTAAGGACAGACGCAAAAAGGGCGGCCCGCGTGGTGGGGCCGCCCTTTTTGTTTCTTCGTGCTACCTGCTGGGCCCTAAAAGCTGAACTGCAGTTTCGCCTGGATGATGCGCGGCGATGCGTTGGCGCCTAAACCTGATCCGAACGCAGTGGTTGGCGGGTTCACCGTTGCCACGACGCTTCCGAACAAGGCTGGGTTGCTGACGTCTGCGACCGGAGCCTGGAAGTTGGGATGGTTGAACACGTTGTAGAACTGCGCCCCGAATCCAATCTGCCCTTTTTCCCAGCCTGGAATCTTGGTCTGCTTCATCAGCGTGAAGTCGCTGTCGAAGTAGTTGGGACCGCGGAGTTGGTTGCGCGTTACATTGCCGAAACCCGAGGGCGACGTGGTGAAATCCCCCGTGTTCAGGCAGATCTTCTCTTGTGGCTGGCCCGCCGCACAAGTCACGTAAAGATTCGCGGACGAGATTTGATCGGCAAAGACCGTGCCGGGATAGTTCAGGCCCAGCAAAGCTCCGCTGGTGCCAAGATCCACGGGAGTGAACGGCAACCCGCTGCGAGCAAAGACAGTTCCGGAAACCTGCCATCCGTCGGTAAGCGAGTGCCAGCCACGGTCACGGAGAAGTCTGCGAATCGGCAGCACCCAGACGTAATCGGCGCTGAGGTAGTGCCGCGCGTCGTAGTCGGCGTTGCCATAGTTGAATTCGCGGGGATTGAACGGATTCTCCGGGAAACTGATGGCGCTATTGGTGGCACCGAAGGCGGTATTGACGAACGGCACGCCAGGGTTACCGCCGTTGGAGTAGTCATCGAGCGCATGGCTATAGACATAATTGACCTGGACGATTCCGCTGCTCCAGCGACGCGTGAACGTCACCGCCAAACCATTGTAGTTGGAGACGCCGCCAGAGATGGTTTGAGTGACTGTTCCAAAGCGTTCGTCGAGTGGAGTGAGCGGGAGTCCGTTGAAGCCATTCGTAAAGCCCGGCGTGCCGAGAGGAACGGCGGCGTTCAGGCCATTGTCGAAGAACAATTCGTGGATGCCGTGATTGCCGACGTACTGAACGTCCAACGACATGTTCTGACCAAAGCTATGTTCTACCTCGAGACTCCACTTCTGGTATTGGGGGTTCCGCGGTTGAGCCGAAGCTGAAAACAATCCCGGCGGAGAGAATCCCGGAACGGTTGCAGAGATTTCGGGGAGCGTGGCGCCGCTGCTGAACCCCGCAAGGAACGCAGCGTTCGACGCGGCGGTTGCATTGAAGAGATTGTTCACTTCGCCCGGAGCGATGTTCGGCGTGGCTGGCGATGAATTGATCGAAAACGCGTTGAACGCCGGCGAGTTCTGCGCGAAGTTGTCCACAACGATGCCAGGAAACGCGTCGTAGAAGATGCCGATTCCTCCGCGAATTACCGTGTCGCCTTTCATCCCGAACATGTGCGGAGTGTAGGCAAAACCGAAGCGCGGTTGCACCGCGACGGGAGTGAGGTACGGCAACGCTTGCCGTCGTCCGGTTTGGATGGCTGCGTTGTAAGGCGTGTTCACGTCGTGATCGAGCGAGAGGAAGGGTTCGACGGGAGCCGCAAAGCAATTCGTGGTGCAGATGGGATTGGAATTGTGCTCAAGTCGCAACGCCAGAGTGAGCGTCAGGTTGCTCTTGATCTTCCAATCGTCCTCCACGTAGCCGCCCAAGTTGTACAGTGCGGCGGGGAATTTGGTGGACTCGGTAAAGGCTTGCGCGAGGTTGCTTACCCCCCCGACGGCTCCAGAATCAAAACCTCCGAAGAAGAAAGCTCCCAAGTTAGAAGGCGTAACGACTCCGTCCGTAAATAAGCCCAGATCGAAATCGGTTACGTCGTCGCGCCGGAACTTCAGCCCGACTTTCAGCGTGTGGACGCCAATGGTTTTGGAGTAGTCATCGGATACCCCATATTGAGTGACGTTGCGTCCTTGCGGCAAGTTGTTGCCCAAGCCGAAGAATCCGCCGAGCGTCTGGAACGCGCCATTGCCAAAATTTAGGAGCGTGGGGAACGCGGCGAGTGTGGCGGTGCGATCCACATTGTTAAATACGGCCGAATACCACTGACCGGAGCCGATGAACTGATTGACTGCGTTGCCGGCGAACGCATGCGTCCATTGAAATTGACCCTGATATTCGGGCTGATCGCTCTGGGCGTTGAAGATCGGATTGATCGGATCGGTGATCGAAGCTTGCAATCCATGTTCTTTCTGGATGCGAGTGAACATTCTATCGTTGTTCCCGATGTTCCAATCCACGCGACCGGCGACCAGCCAATCGTGCGTCATATTGCTGGCGACTGCTGTCAGAGTGTTGGCGCAGGGAGTGGTCGTGCCGAACGTTGTGCCGGCCACGGCGTTGATATCGGCCACGGAGTTGTCGCAGCCCAGACCAGGAGCGGCTACCGGAGTGCCCGGACCGCCCGGGGTCCCGGCGTAAAGCGAAAAAATCTTGTTGTAGAAGGTGCCGGTAGGAGAGTTGGCGCCGTACGTTGTATTGATGTAGCTCTGCGTAGCTGCGGCGAATTGCGGGCTGGGAATTGAGATCGTTTCTCCACCCGCGGGTATGAAGAGATACAAGCCCTCCGTGTTGAAATATCCGAAGACCTTGTTCTTCACGATTGGTCCGCCGATGTCGGCGCCCCATTGATTGGCGTTTACGAAGGAACGCGGAAGACCGTCAGCATTGTTGAACCAGCTGTTGGCATTCAGCGCGCGTCCGTTCCAATAGTAGGAATCCTTTCCGTGCCACTGGTTGGTGCCGCTCTTGGTGACGAAGGCAACGTTCGCACCTGCCAGCGTCCCATATTCCCCGGAATAGCCATTCGTGGTGACGGAAACTTCCTGCACTTCGTTATTTCCGAGCATCAAGTTGGTCGCGCCGGAGTTGTTGAGGCTGAGGAAGGGATCGTTATCGTCCATGCCGTTCAGCGTAAAAAGATTGGCGGTGGCGGAAATGCCGAAGCTGGAGAAATTTCCAAGGCCGCCGCCGGCGGTGTTGGCGACCGTACCAGCGGCCAATTGCGCGCTGTACGTGATGTCGTTGCCGGGGTTGGGCATCTCCTGAACTTGTTTTTCAGACAAAGTGCTGGAGACATTGCCATTTTCGGATTCAACCAGCGGCGTTTCTTCGGTCACAGTGACCGTAGAGGTGGACGCTCCGACGGCTAGATGCACGTCTGCCGTGGCAATTTGGCCCAGGCTGATCTCCACGATCTGCTGCGAGGTTTGAAATCCCGCGGCGCTGACGATCACCGTGTAGCTGCCGGGTGCCAGCAGGAAGAAGCGGTACACACCGTCTTTGCTGGTGGTGACGTCTTGCTCACTTCCGCGATCATTGCTCTTCAGAACAACTTTGGCTGCGGGCACGACGGCGCCGCTCGCGTCCGTCACCACGCCGGAAACGTCGCCCGTGGTCTGGGTTTGCGCGGACAGTCTGGCGCAATTTAATGAGAGCGCCCAGACGACGGCGAAAAGCGTCGCGAGGCGTTTGATGTGCTTGAGTTTCATCTTCGCAGCTCCTGTTGCGGCTTGATTTGAGGTGGGGCTGGATGCGCAAGTTCGTACGTCCACGTTACCGTGGCGGCCGCCGCCTGCGCCGCACCCCGTGGCTGGGAAAGCAACGGTTCTGCCATTGCGAATTGTTTTTATCTGAATGAAATTAAAGCGGTTAACTCGTAGTTTTATGCGAAGAAGTAGGCCCGCTATCCGAGTTCTAAAATCTAAACGAAAGGGTATATATGGCGATTCGCATACGGGGATTGAGCAAATCTCGGAAGGCGGCAAGACGACGTGGGGCATATCTCACTCGGTGTGGGACTAGACGGTAGGAAGTCGGTCCCGCGATACATACAGATTTGCATCCGAGTATATGAAAAATGGTATGTCAAATGGCATGTGAATATCTGTATGCTCTGTAAACATCTGATTATGAACGTATTATTTTTGGTTTTGCATGGAAACAAACGTGCGATGTATCGGCTCGCTACAGGTTTTCTTGTATGGGGGCTGGGGTGGCGTCACAAGTTTCCTCGACATTCTGGGCACAATTTCTAGGAGGACGTATGAATTGGAAGCGGTTCTTTGCAGCGGTGTTTGCGCTGCTGGTGGTTTTTTCGCTGAGTTCGACGCGGGTGGGTGCGCAGACGACGACAACCGGCGACGCAGCGGGCGTGGTCACTGACCCAAGCGGCGCGACGGTTCCTGGCGCGAAAGTTGCCTTGAAGGACGAAACGAAGGGCAACACGCAAGAATCCACTACAAACAAGGACGGCGTGTACCACTTCTACTTGCTGTCTCCCGGACCGTATACCTTGACGGTGACCGCGACTGGCTTTCAGTCTTTTAGCCGCCATTCGAACGTCGCAGTAGGGCAAATCGCGACGTTGAACGTGCAACTGAGCTTGGGTGCGGCGACGACGAGCGTCACGGTGACTGAAGCGGCGCCTCTGATTCAGACGGAAAATGGCGACACTTCATCGGCCTTGTCACAGCAGCAGATTTCCAACGTGCCGAACCCTGGCAATGACTTGACGGCAATTGCGCAGCTCGCCCCTGGAGTGATCATAAACTCTCAGGGCGGCTACGGTAACGTCGAGGCGTTTGGCATGCCGGCAACATCGAACCTGTTCACGATGGACGGAATGGACGACAACGATCCGTTCCTGAACTTGGGCAACTCAGGGGCGTCCAACCTGCTGCTCGGTTCCAACGAAGTGCAGGAAGCCGACGTGGTGTCGAATGCGTACTCCGGGAGCTTCGGAACATTCTCTGGATTGCAGGTCAACTACATCACCAAGTCGGGCGGCAACCAATATCACGGCAATGCGGTTTACTACTGGAACGGCAGCGCCATGAACGCCAACAACTGGTTCAACAATGACAGCGGCCAGCCCAAGCCTTTCAGCAACGCCAATCAATGGGCGGCCTCCTTCGGCGGACCTATCAAGAAGGATAAGCTGTTCTTCTTTCGTAAATACGGAAGGCATTCGCGTATTGATTCCGGTGCCAGCGACGATTGCGGTTCCCAGTCCAGGCTTTGAGGGCTCCGTCGTTCAGAATCTGACGGCACTTGGGGATACAGCCTCGATTCCGTATTACTGCCAGGGTCTTACGCTCACAGCCATGAACGGAGCGTCGGTCACCTGTCCGTCGGGTGTGCCGGGAGCTGGTACCGGCATTTTCAATCTGTTCAACGGTGCGAAGGGCTACAGCACTAACGCGCAGAACACTTTGCCCGGCGGGGGCTGCGACAATGGCCAAATCGGTCCGGGTTTTGGCTCCGGTACAATATTTGCTACTGCTGGAGCAACAAATCCCTGCACGCTCGCTCTACGGACCACGCCGATAAACTTTGCGCCGGAATGGCAGCTGGCGGGCCGTCTGGACTGGAACATCGGGGCTAACGATCGGATCTACATGCGCGTCCAGTACGACAAGGGTGTGCAACCGACGTACAGCGACCCGCTGAACCCGATTTTCAATGACCAGAGCGTCCAACCGGAATACCAGGGTCAAATAAACGAAACGCACACATTCAGCCCGACTCTGACCAACCAGTTCTTGTTTGCGACGACCTGGTACTCGGCGATTTTCAACTCTCCGGACCAGGCGGCGGCTCTGGCGGCGTTTCCGAACAACATGATCGTCAACGATGGGACGCTGGCTAATGTCGGCGGAATTAGCGAAGCTTTCCCGCAGGGCCGCAATGTCACGCAGTTTCAATTCACCGACGACGTGTCGAAGACCTTGGGCAACCACACGCTCAAATTTGGTTTCAAGTACCACAAGGACTACGTCAGCGATCACGATTTGGGGCAACTGACCACACCGTTGACGCTGCCCATTACGCTGGGGGACTTTGCTAACGGCGGTGACCCCAATGCGCCGGGCAGTATCGGCACGCTGATCTTGCAGAATTTCCCGCAAAATCAGAACGTCCCAATTCGTATCTACCAAGTCGGCGGATACATCCAGGACGATTGGAAAGTTAACGCGAATCTGACCATTTCTCCGGCGCTGCGCATCGAGCACTCCTCGAACCCAATCTGCGTGACGAATTGTTTTGCGCAGTTTGGTGTGCCGCTCAGCCAAATCTTCGCGGATCAGACGGCGCCATACAACGAAGAGATACAAGTAGGCCGCCGCAATGCGCTGCTGAGCCTTGCACCGGTTCAGTGGGAACCGCGAATCAGCTTTGCCTGGCAGCCGTTCGGGACCACGTCCAACATGTTCACGAAGGACCTCGTGATCCGTGGCGGCATCGGGATTTTCAACGATATCTTCCCAGGTCAGATCGCGGACTCGATGGCGTCGAATCCTAACCTGGTGAATCCCTTCGTCATTTCTTCCGTGGGAATCGGCGGCACTTGCCCGGGCTACCTGTCGCCACAGCAAACTCCCGGCTCAAACCTGTTTGACTGCGCGACGGGGGCGAACGCGGCTTTCAACACCACGTTCCTCACCGGCGGAAACACTACAACCTTCGCGCCGGGCGTAACGTTCACACCCCCTAGGATTACTCCGGCGCAATATCAGAAGTGGAGCCTGGAAATTCAAAAAGGGTTTGGAGCCAACGACTCACTCTACATCGGATATTTCGGGAATCACGGGATTTACGAACCGATCGTGGACAACTCGGTGAATGCATTCGGACTCACGAATCAGCTTCCGGCCGTGGCACCGACGTCTCAATACAGCGAGCTTCAAAACGTTTCGAGCTCCGGCGTTTCCAACTACAACGGGATCGTGGCTTCGTACAAGCATCGTTTCTCGGTGTGGGGCGGCGGGCTGTTCCAGTTCAACTACACCTACGGCCACGCTTTTGACATCATTTCAAACGGCGGATTCAATCCGTTTTCGGCCGACAGCGCGGGCAGCGGAGCCGTAAGCATAACTCATCCGCAAGATCCATATAATTACCGGCTGAACTATGCGCCAGCCGACTATGATGTGCGGCATTCCCTGAATGCTAACTACGTCTGGCAGGTTCCCTTCCGCAAGATGATGGGGGGACATGGATGGGCGCCGCTGGTAGAAGGATGGCAGGTTTCGGGCGCAGTATTCTACCGGACGGGCTTCCCGTTCTCGGTCATTGACTCGTCGGTCAATGGCGCGAGCAACTACAACACCGACATTTTGCCGACTCCACTTAACCCCATCAGCAGCGTCAGCTGCAACAGCGAAAGCCATTATGGCCAGCAGGGTCTGCTTACTCCGTGCCCGTTTTATGCAGGGTTCTTCGGGAACGGCCCGAACAACCCGCCAACGATCTCGGAGGCTAACTTCGGCACCCTGCGAAACGCATTTCGTGGACCTTCGTACTGGGACACGGACTTCAGCTTCACGAAGAATACGAAGATTCCGAAGTGGGAAGCTGCAAACTTCGCTCTCGGTCTGCAGTTCTTCAACTTGTTCAACCATCCGAACTTCAACCTGCCGGCGAACAACATCGGCAGCGGGTTCTTCGGGACGTCCCAGGCGACTGTGAACCCGCCTACCAGCATCTTGGGTTCGTTCCTCGGTGGAGATGCTTCGCCGCGGTTGATCCAGGTGAAGGCTCAGTTGACCTTCTAACTTCGGGCTCCCGGTTCGGCCGGGGGAGCGAACGCAATTCGAAGGGCGTCCCGCTGTTCGGGACGCCCTTTTTGTTTTTGGATGGCTGGAAGAGCGAGCTGCGGTTTGGTGAGTATCGCGAGTTTTGGACTAGCGCGAACTACGACTTCTGCGCCACGATCGTAATGAGCAGTTGCCAGAGGCAGGTGCCGGTCGTCGCGTGCGTGAATTGGGGCGCCACTAAAGCTCTGCGGGACGAGCCGAACGCGCGCGGACGAAATGGAATTGCGGCCACATAGCGCGCGATTTGTGAGTCACGCCTCCAGCCCGCCACGATGCTGCGGATATGGCTAGGAAGCGCGCGCCGGCAGAATGCCAGGCTCTGGGGACGAACCAAGTGCTACGGCAGCCATCCCGATACGAGCTACGCGCGGGGGCACGGATCGCTCCAAGCGTATTCATGAGAGGCTCGTCGGGAAGCCGAGATAGGGCGGGTCTCAGACCCGCCCTTCGCTGGGAGGGCGCGGTGCCTGAACCGCGGGGCACAACATGCCGAGTACAGCTTCTCGGTAGAAACTGACTCAGGTCTCGCCTACAGGTCCTCGCCCTTGCTGTCCACCATTTTCCTTGGGTCAAAGTACGTGTACAGCTTGGCGCCTCCCATCTGAAGGTAGAAGTCGATCTCCTTCTCTTCAGGAGCGATGGTCGGTTCCCCGCTGGCGCTCTTCTTGGGGAAGTAGAATATAGCGCCGTTGACGCCACCGTCGGCAGTCTTTAGAAATCCCACTTTTGTTGGGTAAACCTTTTCTTTTGTTTTCTTTAGCTGGAGATAAGCGGCCTTTTCGAACGCTTGTTCGCCGCGGTGCTGAAAGATCTGCATGTTCGTGCCTTGCACCAGGATCATGTATTCGGGGGGCTCATTCGAGACTGTTTTTTCTGCCTCTGCCTCGGTCACGGTCCCTTTCAGGACCGCGCGGCGCTCCGAGGCCGCGCGGATGGTCCTGGAGGACCACCAGTAGATGCTGTAGGTGGCTTGATTGGCAGCCGCCGAATCCTGCTTTTCGGAGGCTCCAGTCTGCTGCGGGTCACTACCTGCAGCGACGTGCGCTGTGTCCGATTTGCTTCCTGCGATCCCGCTGCTGCCCGAGGCCGGGGTCATTCCATCGGGGCGTGTTGCTGCGCCTTGTGGCAAGACGCCTGCTTTGGCCCAGGGCGACGTCATCAGGATTTCGTTAATGTCCTTGTCCGTCCATTGGTCCATCGACTTCGTCTTCCAGACATCGCCGCCTGCGAAGGCGATTGCGGCGGCCGCGAGAATTGCTGTGCCGACAGCTAATTTCTTCATGAATCTCTCCTTTCAATTGGATATGCCAACTACCAAGAATTGTACTGCAAACCAGATTTAGCGCCATAGAGTGTACGAGAGATAAAGGTAAATTGGCGAAAAAATCGTGTTCAAACCGCACGAAGAGGAGTCGAGATGGTAAAGCTGTGCGAACGCTTTATCTAACTGGAAGCGAGATTTCGGCCACGGGCTGCGTGAGGTAAGGACTCGTTAAAGGGAGGCCGCGCTATGCCGTTCTCGGTGATTATGGCGGTGATGTACCGGTGGGGAGTTACGTCGAAGGCGATGTGCGCGGCGCGGACGTCTGGAGCGGTGCGTACGCCGGCGGCGTGCGTCACTTCGGATGGCGAGCGTTCTTCAATAGGAATTTGATCGCCGCTAGCGAGCGAGAGGTCAATGGTGGAGATGGGCGCGGCGACGTAGAACGGAACGCTATTCTCTTTGGCGAGCACTGCGATGCCGTAGGTCCCAATTTTGTTCGCGGTGTCGCCGTTGGCGGCGATGCGGTCGGCGCCGACTACTACGGCACCGACTCCGCCGGTCCTCAAGAAGTGGCCCACCATGTTGTCCGTGATTAGCGTCAGCGGGATGCCATCCTCGTGCAGTTCCCAAGCCGTCAGGCGCGAACCCTGCAGATAGGGGCGGGTTTCGGGGACGAGGATTTCGATCTGGTGGCCTGCTTCGATGGCTACACGGATTACACCCAGAGCAGTACCGATTCCTGCGGTGGCTAGCGCGCCGGCATTGCATTGCGTCATGACGCGCCCGGATTTCGGCATCAGCGCGGCGCCAAATTTTCCGATCGCGCGGTCGCCGGCGCGGCGCTCTTCGTGCACCAGTAGCGCTTCCTGCACCATGGCCGCGCGAATTCCCTCCAAATTGGCGGCGCCATCCCGCGAGGCGGCAGCGAGTGCGAGTTCTTCGAAGCGACGTTTCAATCGAGCGATCGCCCAAAAAAGATCCACGGCGGTGGGGCGGGTATTCGCGAGAGTTTCGCAGATGACGGGAAATTCTGCGCGTAAATCTTCGAGTGTTTTTGCTTCGGAACGCTGCACACCGAGTGCGATGCCCATCGCTGCCGCCACGCCGATGGCTGGCGCGCCGCGAATGATCATCGTCTTGATGGCTTTGGCGACGTCGCGGTAATCCGTGTAGGTGTAATGGACCACTTCCGAGGGCAGCTTCAGCTGGTCGAGCATGACGACACCCGCGGAAGTCCACTGTATGGGTTCGACCGTGTGCAACTCTTATCGTCTCCGTTACTGGCGCGCGCTGAATGCTGCGCACAAATTTCTATTGTAGCTGATTTTGCAGCGATGTTTGCAGCGTGATTCATGGGGCGGATTCGGCGTCGTTACGTTGATTGCTCCGGCTACGCATGCGAACAGGCTGCGTTGACGAAAAATGCAGCGGCTAGAGTGATGAGTGGCTGGTGGCGAGAAAACAAGATGGTTTCGATCAGGGCGCGACGGGGAAGTGACGGAAGCCGTGCGATGCCACCAGAAAGCCCAGAAACAGGCATGTATTGTAGCTAACGTGCAACAGATAGCTGGCGACGACCGTGTGCGTTCTCGCGCGGGCGTACGTGAAAATGATCCCGACGACAACCAGCAGTGCGATCTGGACCCAGCCTCCCCATAACTGCGAGGCGTGCAGCAATCCGAACAGCGTGCCGGTCGCGAGTATGCCGGCGTTGACGCCGAAGCTCCGCGCAATGACCGGGTAGATGTAACCGCGGAATATGGTTTCCTCCAGCACTGGCGCGAGAAGGACTGCCATGGACATCAACAGCAGCGCGCTGCGGCGATCCTGGAAAAATTGTTCGATGGGCGTCTGTTTGGAGGCCTTGAACACTGCGGACGAATAAGTCACCAGGATCGCCAGCATGAAGCCGCTGAGAACTAATCCGAGATAAGCGGCCGCGCGAGGCGTCCGGCCTGTTTCCAGGTGGTGCCAGCCGACAGTGCGCCAGAAAGGCGCGCGAAAGCTGTGGCGCATTTGCGCGGCGAGATACGCCAGCAGCACGATGGATAACAGCGCCTGATTCAAGATGAGAAACAGATTCTTGTCGGCCGCGTCATTTTGGACCTGGCGAAAGCTGACGCCGAAAATCGCGAACCCTTTAATGAGTAGCAGGCTTACCACGAATGTTCCGGAGACTGCGACGGCAACCAGAATCAGCAAATCGAGCCAGCCCCACGGGACGCGAAGATCATCGGGCAGCAGCGGGTCAATGGGCCCCAGATAGCCGGGCGTGATGGACGTCTCGAGATGCGAGCTTGGGGATTCCGGCGCGGTCTCGGTGGAGTGCGCGGGTTCTGACTGGGGAAGGTTGTTGTCGTCGAATGTCATGCGCGAGCGGTGTCTTTCGTCCTCGTTCACTATACTTCATTCGTTGCGACACGAAAAAGCGTGGGCACGACAAGTCGTGGCCTACTGATCGGCCACCGGCTTTTTGGTTGCGCCGTTCGCGCCGGCTCCGTTGCCGTTCAGGGCGCGAGCAAGAATCTGCCCCGTATAGGATTTTTTCGCGCGCGCGACTTGCTCGGGCGAGCCTTGCGCGACGATGCGGCCGCCCTCTTCGCCGCCTTCCGGGCCGAGATCAATGATCCAGTCGGCTTGTTTTATGACGTCGAGATTATGTTCGATGATCAGGACGGTGTTGCCTAGAGTGACGAGGCGATTCAACACGTCGAGAAGCTTTTTTACATCGTCAAAATGCAAGCCGGTGGTGGGCTCGTCGAGAATGTAGAGCGTGCGGCCAGTCTGGCGCTTGGAAAGCTCGCGCGCGAGTTTGGTGCGTTGCGCTTCGCCACCGGAAATGGTGGTGGCAGATTGGCCGAGCTGCACGTATCCCAGGCCGACGTCCACGAGGGTCTGGAGTTTGATCTGAATCGCGGGGATATTTTCCAGGACTTTCAGAGCTTCTTCGATGGGCAGATCGAGAAGATCGGAAATGGAAAGGCCTTTGTAACGCACGGCAAGAGTTTCGGCGTTGTAGCGCTTGCCGCGGCAAACTTCGCAGGTGACGTACACATCGGGCAGGAAATTCATTTCGATGCGGCGCTGGCCGTCACCCTGGCAGGCCTCGCAGCGACCGCCTTTTACATTGAAACTGAAACGGCCGGGGCGATAGCCGCGCTCGCGGGATTCCGGAAGCATGGCGTAAAGCTCGCGGATCGGCGCGAAAACTCCGGTATAAGTGGCAGGATTCGAGCGCGGTGTGCGGCCGATGGGCGCCTGGTCAATCTGCACGACTTTATCAATGTGCTCGATGCCGGTGATGGCGCGATGCGCGCCGGGTTTTTCCATCGAGCGGTAGAGTTTCGCGGCGAGCGCGCGGTAGAGAATATCGTTGATGAGCGTGGATTTTCCGGAGCCGGAGACGCCGGTGACGACGGTCATGAGGCCAAGGGGCAACGTGACGTCAATATTTTTCAGGTTGTGGCTGTGCGCGCCGAGAATCGCGATGGATTTTCCGTTGGGGCTGCGGCGCGTTTCGGGGACGGCGATTTTCACTTTGCCGGCGAGATATTGGCCGGTGAGTGACGCGGGATTTGCGGCGATTTCTGCGGGCGCGCCGGCTGCGACCAGGTAGCCACCGGCTTTTCCGGCGCCGGGGCCGAGATCAACCACGTAATTAGCGCGGCGGATGGTTTCTTCGTCGTGTTCGACGACGAGAACAGTGTTGCCAAGGTCGCGCAAGGTTTCGAGCGTATTAAGCAGGCGTCCATTGTCGCGAGCGTGCAGGCCGATCGAAGGTTCATCCAGCACATACAGCACTCCGCGCAAGCGCGAGCCGATTTGAGTGGCCAGGCGGATGCGCTGCGCTTCGCCGCCGGAAAGTGTGGCGGCGGAACGATCCAACGTGAGATAGCCCAGCCCGACGTTAAGCAGAAAATCGAGGCGCTCCGCAATTTCGTCGAGCGGGCGGCCGGCAATTTTGTGCTGGCGCAGAGTGAGCTTCGCGCGGATTTTGTCCACCGCGGCGCGCGCGTTGCTGAGTGGCAGCTCGGTAAAATCGGCAATCGAAAGGCCGGCGATTTTCACGGCGAGGCTTTCGGGACGCAGGCGGCGCTCGCTGCACGCAACGCAGGGAGCGGGCGACATGTATTGCGTGAGCCATTCGCGGTAATTGTCGGATTTCGATTCTTCGAGATTCGATTCCAGATGCGCCAGCAGGCCGGGAAAGTTGAACTGCTTGGCATTTTTGCCGTCGGCGGGATTGCCGTGGAGAATCAGGTTCTGCGTCTTGCGCGAAAGTTGCTCGAATGGAGTGTCGAGATCGAATTTATAGGCGGCGGCGGCCAGACGCATCGTGCGCTGCAAGTACGTGGAACCGGAGCCGGGCCCGAGCCCGCCTTCGAACAGAGGCTTGGTCCAATCCACGATCACTTTCGAGGGATCGAAATCGTATTTCGAGCCGAGACCGTGACATTCAGGACACGCGCCGTAGGGCGAATTGAAGCTGAAAGAGCGCGGCTCCAGTTGCGGAACGGAAATGCCGCAATCGGGGCAGGCGAGTTTCTCGGAATAGACGTGCTCTTCACCGCCGACGACGACGATGGTGACGAGGCCACCGGTGAGCTTCAGCGCGGTTTCGACGGATTGTTCGAGGCGTTGCGCGATTCCATTTTTCAGCAGCAGGCGATCCACCACGATTTCGATAGTGTGATTCTTGCGCCGGTCGAGAGGTATCGGCTCATCGAGGTTGACGAGGTCGCCATCCACGCGCGCGCGGACGTAGCCTTCCTTGGCGTATTTTTCGAGCTCCTTCTTGTATTCGCCTTTGCGGCCGCGCACGACGGGCGCCAGGACCATGATGCGGTCGTCCGGCTTGAGCGCGAGCACCGATTGCACAATTTGTTCGGTGGACTGGCGGGTGATGGGCTTGCCGCAATTGGGGCAATGCGGAGAGCCGATGGCGCTGTACACGACGCGCAGATAATCGTAGATTTCGGTGATGGTGCCGACCGTGGAGCGCGGCGAGCGTGTGGTGGTCTTTTGTTCGATGGCGATGGACGGCGAAAGGCCTTCGACGGAATCAACGTCGGGGCGTTCCATCTGATCGAGAAACTGCCGCGCGTAGGCGGAAAGCGATTCGACATAGCGGCGCTGCCCTTCGGCGTAAAGCGTATCGAAAGCGAGCGAGGATTTACCAGAACCGGAAAGCCCTGTGATCACGGTGAGCGTGTTGCGGGGTATTTCCAGATGAATATTTTTCAGGTTGTGCTGCCGGGCGCCCCGGATGACGATTTTTTTCAGGCCCATATCGGGATGGGATGCTCCCTACAGGATGCAACCTCATACACTGGGTAAAATGCGCCCAGTGTAATCTATCAACATACCAAGAGAGCAAAGGCGCGGTCAAGGAGCAGCGCGAGTGCGAAAATAAATCGAAGTTAGCTGCGACCGCCGCGTCTAGGGGGAAAATTTGCCCTGGGGCTTGGACTTTTTACTTGGGGGCGAAAGTAGGAAGCCATTTGTTTTCAACATTTTGAGTTTGGTTAGCGGCGTGCGATGTGTAAGGGCGTCAGAGGGAAGGAAAGCCGAGGATCCCTATAGGGGATTGAGGGCTGGGCCGGCTTCCTTCCCTCGGCCTCTCTCGCCACATTCATAAATCTCATACGGGCCTATAACGGCGGGGGCGTCTTCATACTCCCGTTCTGATTTCTTGCTGTGCTTTCGATCTGCCGCGAAATCCAATCCATTCAAAAATGCGTGGGAAGAAAAATTCCATTCCCGTTTACAATCAAAGCACGGCTGGGGCGTGGTCCAATTGGTAGGACACCTCACTGTTAATGAGGACGGTGTTGGTTCGAGTCCAACCGCCCCAGCCAGAATTGTCCCGCCCGTTCCGTCACCGCTCGCGATTTGATTCAATCAGTCTTTGATTACCGGGAAACCGGCCTCAGTCCAGTCGCGCCAACCGCCGTCCATGGAAACCACGTTGGTGTAGCCCATTTTTTGCAGATTGTCGGCGGCCAGGGCGGAGCGAAAGCCGCCGCCGCAATAGAGGACGATATTGGCGGATTTGTCCGGGATCGTTTTTTCGATGTCGCGCTCGATGATGCCTTTGCCGAGGTGGACTGCGTTGGGAATGTGTCCGCGAGCCCATTCGCTTTCTTCGCGGGTGTCTACCAGGATCAATTTCTCGCCGGCGTCTAGTTTTTTCTTGGTCGTTTGCACGTCTTCTTCTTTGATGCGCTTCTTGGCGTCGGCTACCAGCCTGAGAAAACCTTCGGGATGATTGGGGTGGCTCATCGTTTCACCTCGTCATTCATTTCAATTCCACCGCAAAAACATAACACGATGCCTGTCGCGTCGTCACTTCATGTCGCGCCAGTTGGGGCCGACCTTGGTGTCGGCTACGAGCGGAACGCTCAGCTTGTGGATGCCTTCCATTACTTCTTTGGCTAGCTTCGTGAGGCTGGGGATTTCTTCTTCGGGGCCTTCGAACAGCAGCTCGTCGTGAACCTGCAGGATCATCTGCGATTGGAAATTCTCCGCGGGCAGACGGCGATCGAGTTCGATCATCGCCAGCTTGATCAGATCGGCGGCAGCGCCTTGCATCGGCGTGTTCATGGCTGTGCGCTCGGCGAAATTGCGCATGTTGGGTTGCGGTGAATTGATTTCAGGGATTTGACGGATGCGGCCGAAAAGGGTGCGGGTGATGCCGGTCCGGCGCGTTTCGGCGATCTGGCGATCCAGGAATTCCTTTACGCCGCGGTAGCGTTCGAAATATTTGGCGATGAAATGCGCGGCTTCTTTTTGGTCAATGCTGAGCTGCTGGGCGAGGCCGAACGCAGAAAGGCCATAAATCACCCCAAAATTGATGACTTTCGCGACGCGGCGATGCTCGCGGGTTTGCGCAAAAGGCGCGACGTCGAAAACTTCCTGCGCGGTTCGCGAGTGGATGTCTTCTCCGCGGCGGAAGGCTTCCACGAGGACCGGATCGCCGGAAAGATGTGCCAGAATCCGCAGCTCAATCTGGGAGTAATCCGCGGAAAGAAGCTGGCAGCCCGGGGCGGCGACGAATGCTGCGCGAATTTCGCGGCCAAGTTCCGTGCGGATGGGAATATTTTGCAGATTTGGATTGGACGAGCTCAGGCGTCCCGTCGCGGTGCCGGTTTGCGAGAAGCGCGTGTGCAGGCGGCCGGAGACGGGATGAATGAGGCGCGGCAGCACGTCGGAATAAGTGGATTTGAGTTTGGCGAGCTCGCGGTATTCGATGATTTTTTTGGGCAGCTCGTGAACCGCTGCGAGTTCTTCCAGGATGTCGGCGGCGGTGGAGCGAGCTTTGGCGCGACTGCGGCGCGGAGGCTGCAGCTTTAATTTGTCGAAGAGAATTTCGGCGAGCTGCTGCGGCGAATTGATATTGAATTCCACTCCGGCGTGGCCGTAAATGGATTTTTCCAGCTTGCCGATTTCTTTCAGCGTGGCGGCGGAGATGCGGTCCAGCTCGACAGGATCCACGCGCACGCCGGCGGATTCCATGCGCGCCAGCACGGCAGCGAGCGGCAAATCAATTTTTTCGTAGAGGTCCAGCAGGCCCTGCGCTCCGACTTCGGCGCGCAGGACTGGGGCGACGCGCAGTAGAAAATCCGCGCGTTCACCGGGCGCGCCAGAAAGAGTGCGATTCAGATGGCGCAGAACGACTTCGGCGAATTCGTGATTCGCCGTCGTGGGGCGCAGCAGATAGGAATAGAGCATGGTGGCGTGGCGGATACCGGCGACGGAGTTCGCAAGGGCTGGAGCTGCGGCGGCTGACTTTTTCGCCGCTGATTTCGGGGCGGCCTTAGCCGCGCCTCCACGCAGCTCCGCGCGAGCCGCGAGCAATTGAAATAATTTTGGGTCGTGAACAATTTTCGCGCGCTTGGAATCGGTGAGCCAGTCCTGCATTGCGGCGAGGGTCTTGTCTTCCACGTCGTTGGCGGCGATGCGCGCATGGCCTGGCTTGGTGGAAACTTCGACGGCGAGGACGCGCGTCCCGAAGCCTTCTTCGTCGGAGTCTTGCGCGTCGAGCGCAAGCCAGGCAGCAGTTTCCTGTTTGGGCGGAATCGCATCGAGATACTTTTTGAATGCGGACGGCTGCTCGATGGGCGCGTAGTCCGTCTGTAGCGCGTCGGCGAGCGGCGCAAGTTCGCGCAAAAGGGAAGTGAATCCCAGCTCGGAGTAAAGCTCGCGGAGCGCGGCGGTGTCCGGCTCGCCGACTTTCATCGCGTCCAGATCGAGCGCCACGGGCGCATCGGTGGGAATAATCGCAAGCTTCTTGCTGAGCGTGACAAACTCGCCGCATTTTTCCAGAGCTTCGCGATAGCTCGCGCGTTTTACTTCACTTGCGCGTTTCAGGGTCTCTTCGGCGCTGCCGAATTGCTGGATCAGCTGGCGCGCACCCACTTCGCCGATGCCAGGCTTGCGGCGTTCGCCGGGAGCCGCTTTTTCATTGGGATCGCGCGCGCCGGGAATATTGTCAATGGAATCGCCCATCAGAGCCATCACGTCCGCGACTTTGGAAGGCGGCACACCCATCAGTTCTTCCACCTTTTTCTCGTCAATCAACAAGTCGGCCTTGGTGGGGTTCAGCACCAATACGTTCGCGGTGACGAGTTGCAGCATGTCCTTGTCGCTGGTGACGATGAAGACGTCGAGATTCTTCTTGGAAGCGAGGCGCGCCAGAGTTCCGATCACGTCGTCAGCCTCGTAGCCGGGATATTCCAGGATAGGCAGGCGCATCGCCTCGCAATAGCGGCGCACAAAGGGAATTTGGATGGAAAGATCGTCGGGCATGGGCGGGCGCTGCGCTTTGTAAGCGGCGAAGAGCTTGTCGCGGAAAGTGGGCGCGCTGACGTCGAAGGCTACGGCGACATAATCCGGCAGCCGGTCCTTATTCGAAAGCAAGCGGCGCATCATGGTCGCGAAGAGGTAGGGGACTTTCGTGGGGATTCCGGTGGAAGTTTGCAAGCGGTCCATGGGAGCGAAATAGGCGCGGAAGATGTAGCCCATGGCGTCAATCAAGAAAAGGCGCTTGCGGTCTGTGGAAGGCATGCTGGCTTTCCGGCGCGTGGGCGCGGGAAGGAAAGTATAGCAGACGGGGAGAGGAGGTCTAGTTTGCGGGCGAATGGCCGCCGTTCGCTGCGCATCGCTGCACCTCGGGGATTGTTGGTGATTCGCGGGTGTTCGCATATATTTGACGGACGTTTCACGGCGTGGAGGGCGTTTTTCGAGGAGCATTCATGATCCGCGCACTAGGATTGTGCGTACTTTTGATTTTCGCGTCGGGCTTGCTGGCGGCGCCGTTGCAGGATGACCAAACCCGTTACGTGGTGAAAACGAGCAGCAAGATTGAATTTCACGCCACCTCCGCGTTCGCGAAAGTTGTCGGCGTGTTTCATTCCTGGGACGCGGATATGAAGATGCCAGCCGGCAAATTGGCAGACGCTTCTTTGGTGCTGGAAATCGAAGCGGCAAGCGTAACCACGGGAAGCGGACTGAGAGACAAGGAACTGAAGGGGAAGAATTTCTTCGCGGTGCAGGAGCATCCGAAAATTCGGTTCGCTTCGAAGAGCATTGCCGCAGGCGACGCTCCGGCGAAATTTCACATGGATGGAGAGCTGACGATACGGGGAATCACGCAGCACGTTCCGGTTTCGATTACGCTGCTGCGGCAGGACGACGGGCATGAATGGATTGACGGAAGCTTTTCCTTCAACCGGCGGGATTTTGAGATGACGCATAATCTGCCGCTCGACAAGATCGCCAACACGGTGGTGGTGCAATTTCACCTGGATACGGTGAACGGCATCGCTCCGGTGGCGCAGAACTGAGGGTTTTGAGCATCGAACGCAACTGTCGAGGCGCAGTCGCGGAAGGAGAGATATTCGTCGGCCGCGAAGCATTGAAGCAGCCCGATGGACGATGCCTTACGCCAAAAAGCTCTTCCGTTTCCTGCCAGATAACTTGCTTGACTCCCTATCCCTCTGAGGCTTATAGCTATACCAGCAATTTTGAGGGGTGGATTCGTGGGGCTGGGGGAGTCGTCCGCAGGATTTATCGCGCTCATTTTCTTTTTTGATGGGACAAGCCTGCCTCATTCGCCGTATAAGCCTAACAGGAGAAAGCCATGAAGATTTCCAGCCGCTGGGGTGTAGTCGTTGCGATCGTTTGCGCGATGTTAATGATGATGTTGGCGGCCGCTCCGGGATCGGCGCAGACGTTTCGCGGAACCATTCAGGGCACGGTGACGGACAGCAGCGGTGCAGCGCTGGTAGGCGCCACCGTGACTATCCACAACGTGGACACCGGAATCGATCGCATCACGCAGACAAACAATGACGGAAGCTACCTGGTGCCGGAGCTGCAGATTGGGACGTACACCGTGACGGTCTCGATGAGCGGGTTCCAGAAGGCGGTGACGACCGGCGTGGTGGTGGACGTGGCGTCCGAGAAACGGATTGACGCCGTGCTGAAGCCCGGGCAGGTGAACCAGGAAATAACGGTTGCCGGCGAGGACTTGCCGCAGGTGGATTCCACGAACGATACGCTGGGCGGCACGCTCACGCAGAATACCGTAAAGGACCTGCCCGTAAACGGCCGCGACTACACCAAATTGATTTATTTGACGCCTGGTGTGGCGGGTTCGCCTGACCAGATTTCCGATTCTCCCGGGTCCTACGGAACGTTCTCAATGAACGGGGCGCGTGGCAGGTCGAACAACTTTCTCCTCGACGGCACGGACATGAACGACGGCTACCGGAATGACCCGGCCATTAATGAAGCGGGAGTGTTCGGTACGCCGGCGACGATTCTGCCGATTGACGCGGTGAGCGAATTGAGAGTGCTGTCGAATTATCAGGCTGAATATGGGCGCAACGCGGGCGCAGTGATCAACATCGTCACCAAGAGCGGGCAGAACCAGTTTCACGGCGATTTCTTCGATTATTTCAGGAACAATGCGCTGGATGCGCGAAATTATTTCAATCCGGTGGGAACGACGCAGGCGCCTTTTCACAACAACCAGTTCGGCGGTTCAATCGGCGGTCCAATCATAAAGGACAAAGCGTTTTTCTTCTTTGACTACGAAGGGCAACAGGAGCGGGTGGGGACGGTGAGCGTGGCGTGCGTTCCGGATCCGGCGTCGCTGGCAGCTACCAATAGCGTCATCGCTTCCTTGCTCGCGCACTACCCGAACGGCGATCCGTGGCCGCTCCCGAATCAGGCCTCGAACTCGAGTTGCAATGCCCCGGCGTTACCGGCATCGGTAGTGGCTCCCTCGTATAACAATTTGAGCAGCCTGATTGGGAAGGTCGATTACAACTTCAACCAGAATAACGTACTGACGGGCCGCTACTATTTTGGAGACAGCAAACAGAGCTTTCCGCTGGCGCTGACTGGCGGCGGCGTACTTCCGGGATTCAACACCTACACGCCGACGAGAGTCCAGCTGGTCTCGATCTCGTATGTGAGGGTTCTTTCACCGACCAAAGTGAATGAAGCACGGCTTGGCTGGAACCGCTTCGCGGAAGGATTTTTTCCGCAGGACCAGAGTTTCGAACCGAGCAGCGTGGGTCTTTGCGCGGCGACTAGCGTAACGGATTGCACCGGCGCAGTAACTTCAAACCAGGGATTGCCAGTGATTGACGTGAGCGGTTTTTCGCAGCTTGGTGCGAACCATTCGACTCCGCGACACCGTGTGGATTCCAACTGGCAGGCGCTCGATAACTTTTCGTGGAAGGTTGGAAAACACGACATTAAATTTGGATACGAATACCGGCGAACGACAATTCAGCAATTGTTTGGAGTGAATTACCGCGGGAGGCTGAATTTCAATAATTTGGGCGATTTTCTGACCGGCACAGTAGATGGCGGTGGCCAGTCGTTAGGCGACTCAATTAGGCATACGTACCAGAACAATGATGGACTGTATGTTCAGGATACGTACCAGCTGAATTCGCGGTTGACGCTCGATTTCGGATTGCGCTGGGATTATTACGGCGTCGTCGGCGAAAAAAGTAATTTGTTCACGAACATAACCTCATTCGATCCAGTGGGGCAGACGGTCACGCTGACGCAGTTGGGTCAACCGGGGCTGAGCCGCGTCTATAATCCCGACTATAAGAATTTCGGACCGCGTGTAAGCCTGGCTTGGGATCCGTTTGGCAAAGGCCGCACCGTAATACGTGCCGGGTGGGGGATCTTTTACGACGCGGTTTCTCAAGACGTGTTTCTCGGAGAGTTGCCGTACAACTGCAGTTTCTGTCCAGGTGTTGCATACAACCCCGCCGGGCCAGCGCCGATTTTCTCAGTAGGCACTGTGGGGTCCATCACCCCGAACGTGCCCGTATTCACCCCACCCTCAGCGACGCCAAGCGGGAGTATTTTCGCTATTAACCGTAACCTTCCGACGCCATATATGGAGAATTACAACCTCAACGTGCAACAGCAGATTTCGAATAAGGTTGTACTGCAGGTGGGCTACGTCGGCGATGAAGGGCACCGGCTCTTCCACTATCTTGACCTCAACCAGCCGAATCAAGCGACCATCAATGCGTTCGACATCGCGTACGCTCAGGCGAATACGAGTGTCTTCGGAGCGCCATGTTTTCCCAATGGAGGGCCTGGATGCATCAACTCTGGACTGAATAATGCTGGCGTTACGCGCGTCTATGCGAACAATCCGTACGGAGCCTTCTACATCAACCAGCTCCAAGCGAGCGCCAAGTCAAACTATAATTCGTTGCAGACTAGCTTGCGGGTGAACGACTGGCACGGCGTCACGTCCATCGTGAACTATGTGTGGTCGCATTCATTGGACACCGCCAGTGATAGCTTTGATTTCGTTCCCAACGCGGCGCAGCCCAATGACAGCACTAGGCCGAATCTGGAATACGGCAATTCGAACTTTGACATTCGCAATCGCTTTACGTGGATTTTTGCCTACGACCTGCCGCACATGGGCGGTAGCTGGCAAAAACTAAAGAATGGCTGGGGCGTGAACAGTGCGGTAACGCTGCAGAACGGGCAGCCGTTCAATTTGAACTACAATTTTGAGGGGGACTTCAGCGGCAGCGGCGAGAGCTTCGACCGGCCCGATGTAGTCGGACCGATTCAATATAACTTCAATAATCCCGCACAGTTCTTGAACCTTAGCGCTTTCGCGACTCCGTGTACTTCGCTTACCGGGGCTGCGCTCGCGGCATGGGAGGCGGCCGCGGCGGATCCGAATCTTTCGGCGGCTGTCAACGGCCCGGATCAGAACTGCGTTCCTGGGACGCGGCATTTCGGGAATCTGGGCCGGAACTCGTTAAAGGGCCCGAGCTTCAAGCAGTGGGATTTTGCCGTTTACAAGAACACTCAGATCACCGAGCACCTGGCCATGCAGCTTCGCGCGGAATTTTTCAACATCTTGAACCACCCGAACTTTTCAAACCCGCTGCTGCCTAATTTCATTGCCGATGCCGGGCAACAGGGTATTGGCACGAATGGAGTGAGCAACGGCTTCTACAATCTGACGGCAACGGGAGACGTTGGCATTGGCAACCCATTCCTGGGTGGCGGGGCGCCGCGCGGGATACAGTTGGCAGCCAAGTTTACTTTCTAGAGGCCGACGAAGCGGACACTCGATCAATCGTCAGTTTGCGCTTAGAGAAGCAGGCGGCTCGGCGGCCATGGGTCTTGGAGGTGCCCGGGCCGCTTTTCTTTTGTGACTGCCTTTAATATAAGTGCAATACATGTTTGAGATGTAGCGTACTTCTAGAATTGCCAGCGCTAGCGGGCACGCCAGAGCCGCGGCCATATCGTTTGCGGAAAAACGAACGCAGCCCCTGGGTTTTTGAAGCCGTGGCCGAAAGGCTAAGTGGGTGCCTTCGCCTGTGACTTTGCGGTTGCCGTCTCCGCGCCCGCGCTAAGAGCCGTGCCCTTCGCCGCACACAAACGATGTACACACACAACGTTTTGCATTTCGCCCGCCAGAAGGGGATGATGAATCTGTGAAAATGTCGAACCCAACCTGCGGCCGTCCCAGCACCCTCCCGCCGTTGCTCCCAGCTAGCCTTCCTGAACTCAACCGTCCCCAAAAACGTGTATTTCTATTCAATACAAATGAAACCCTTTCTCCAGTTCAAAATTTTGCAACTCCAACAAAACAAAGCACTTCGTTTTTTCTATTCAATCCAAATGAGCGGTCACCGATCACCAGTTGTGAGCGTTTCGAATACCCGAAGACCTCGTTGCTCTCGGGTTCACACCCGCTTCACTTTTTCGCAAACCATCATATAGTCGCTGGTTTGGGAGCTTTGGAGTGCCCGGGCGGAGCCCTGCTTGGGAGAGACGACGCGATATCGCGTAAGCGGCTGATCTGTCACGGATTTGAAATATTTCGATAGGATCATGCGTATTCATATATGGAGCGACGCAAGAGCATCGGCGAGATGAGCACCGCGGAACTAGCGGATTTGCTAGCGCAGGTCCGGGCGGGCGATTCGGACGCCTGGGGCGACCTGTATGGCCAGTATGCTCCGGCGATTTTCCGGTTCTGCCGGCGGGCTTTGCCGACGCGCGAAGATGCGGAAGACGCCACCACAGAAATATTTATGAAAGTACGCCAAAAACTCGGGATGTACGATTCGTCGCGGCCCTTTACGGCGTGGCTGTACAAAGTGGCGAGCAATCATTGTTGGGACCTGCTGCGGCGCAGGCGGATTCGTCAGGACCTGGAAACTGGCGACCTGGAGACCCTGCCGCTCGAACATCCTGACCCGAGCCAGCTCGAACAATTGCAAATTGATCATGACAGCAAACACGTTCGCGCTGGCCTGGCGAAATTGCCAGACCGCGCCCGCATGGCATTGGTGCTGCGTTATTACTCGGAGATGAGTTATGACGAAATCGCGGACACGCTGGGAGTGCGGCGCGCGTTCGTGGGAGTGCTTTTGCTGCGCGCGCGTCATCAACTGCGCGAAGTGCTGGCGGAAAGCGGCGGCGGATTGCATGGCGCAGCTGCCGGGGGAAGGCCATGAGCCATTTCGATGAAATGACGTGCCTGCTGTATCTGGAAGGGCAGCTCGATGCGGACCACGCCGAGGGAGTGCGCACGCACGCGGCGGGTTGCGCGGAATGTCGCGGGCTGCTGCGTGCGCTGCAAACCGAAAGCGTGTGGCTGCGCGAATCGCTCGAAGCGGACGACGAATCAGTTCCCGCGCGATTAGTGCAAGCGCCGGAACATGGCGGCGCGCCGTGGGGCTGGATTACTGCGCTGGGATTGAGCGCGGGCGGTGCCTACACGGCGTGGAGCGGATTCATCGAACCGTGGAGGGCGCAGGCGGCGCAGGCCGGGTTCACGCAGGGAAATCTACTGACAATGCTTTTTTTCAGCGGTGCATTCTGGAAAGGATGGGACGCGATGCGAAGCCTGATCGAATTTCTGGCAATGGCGACACTGGGGCTGGTGGTGATGTGGCTGCTGCGGCGTCATCTGCGTCGCACGACGGCGCTCGCCGTGGTGATGGGCGCGCTGGCGCTGATGGTGGCGCTGCCTCCATCCGCTGGAGCCGCGGAGCTGAGGCATGGCGATCCGAATTATTCGCTGCCGGCGGGCGAAGTGATACACACGGATTTAATTGTAACGGCGGATTCCACGAGGATTGATGGCGACGTGGAAGGCGACCTGATCACGTTTTCGCACAGCGTTACGGTGAACGGGCACATCAAGGGCGACATCATCGCGTTCAGTCAGGAATTGCGCGTCAATGGTCCGGTGGATGGAAATGTGCGCGCGATGGCGCAGAACTTACAGCTTTACGGCAACGTGGCGCGCAATGTTTTGGTGTGGGCCGGCGATGTGAACCTGGACCAGGACGCAGTCGTGAACGGCAGCTTGACGGCGGGTTCCGGCCATCTGGAAGTGAACGGAAAACTTGTGGGAGATTTGCTGGCATTTTCCGGAGATGTGGACATCAATGGGCAGCTGGGGCGGAATGCAAGGATTCGCGCCGGACATCTGATGATTGGATCGAGGGCCGATATTGCGGGGCAGACGACTGCCGAGCTACGTCAGGCTCCTGACGTTTCAACCAGCGCGAAGTTGGCAAGCCCGCTGGATTGGAAGATCACCAAGCGCGACTCGGAGGACCGTTATTCATCGGCGCGTTACTATGTGCACCAGATTTTGAAGTGGGGCGCGAGCTTTTTGTTTGGGCTGGTGCTGCTGTTCCTGCTGCCGGGATTTTTCTTTGACGCGGTGCGAGCTTGCAACAAGACCGCACCGGCGATTGGATTTGGCCTGCTGCTTTTGCCTGGAGTGTTGCTGGCCGCAATTATTATGTGCATTACAATCGTCGGGTTGGGTGTGGGAATTTCTGCGCTGCTGCTTTGGTTGATCGCGATCTATGCGGCGCAAGTGCTAGTGGGCGCGTGGCTGGGAGAAAAAGTCCTGGGTGCGAGCGCGGGCGTAGGCGCGGCGCTGGGACGTTTGGCGTTAGGCCTGGCAATTTTGCGCGTGCTGGGAATGCTGCCATATTTGGGTTGGTGGATTTCGTTCGTGGTGGTGATTTGGGGTATCGGGGCTGTGGCGCTGGCGAGTTACAAGAATATGCGGCCGCAGGTGGCGGCTGCTGTGGCGGCGGTGTGAAGATCGCTATTGTGAGATGGCAATGCCGTAGCGAGGGAGATAGATTCGCTCTACGAGATGACTTCGAGTTTTTTTCCGACGCGCCCGATGATTTCGGCGGCGCGTTCCAGGTCGGCGCGTTTGTGAGTGGCTGTTACGATGGTGCGCAGGCGCGCTTTTCCTTCGGGGACGGTGGGAAACCCGATGGCTCCGGCGAAAACTCCTTCAGCGAATAATTCCCGCGAAAATTGAAATGCTTTGGCCGCTTCACCCACCATGATGGGCGTGATCGGTGTCTCGCTCTTACCTGTGTCGAATCCCAGCTTCTTCAGTTTGCGTTTGAAGAATTTTGTGTTGGCCCACAGCTTTTTGATGAGCTTGTCGCCCGCTTCGGAATCGAGCAGCTCGAATGCGGCCTGGCACGTGGCCGTGACCGAGGGCGGGTGTGAGGTGGAAAAAAGAAATGGCCGCGCGCGCTGGTGCAGGAAATCAATCAGGTCGCGCGAACCGCAAACGTAGCCGCCGATCGAACCGATGGCCTTGCTCAGCGTGCCGACCTGGATATCCACGCGGCCGTGGCAATCGTGATGGTCAATGGTGCCGCGGCCGCGATTGCCGAGGACGCCGGAGGCGTGCGCGTCGTCCACCATCATGATGCAGCTATATTTTTCGGCGAGGTCGCAGAGCGCGGGGAGATTGGCGATGTCTCCATCCATGGAAAAGACGCCGTCGGTGATGAGCAGCTTCTTGCCGTTCCAGTCTTTGGTTTCCTGCAGGACGCGTTCGCAATCAGCGGCATCCTTGTGCTTGAAGACTTTGATGGTGGCGCGCGAGAGGCGGCAACCGTCAATGATGGAAGCGTGATTCAGCTCGTCAGAGATGACGAGATCTTCCTTGCCGAGGATCGCGGAGACGGTGCCCGCGTTCGCGGCGAAGCCGGATTGGAAGACCACGCAGGCTTCTACTTTTTTGAACGCGGCGATTTGCGCTTCCAGGTCCATGTGCATTTTCATGGTGCCGGCGATGGTGCGAACGGCGCCGGAGCCGACGCCGAATTTGCGCGTGGCGTCAATCGCGGCGCGGCGCAGCTTGGGATGCGTGGTGAGGCCCAGGTAATTATTGGAGCTGAGGTTGATTACTTCCTTGCCGTCGAAATTAGCGACCGGCTTTTGCTCGCCTTCCAGAATTTTCAGATTGAAGTAGAGATGCTTGGCCTTCAGGTCTTCAATGGCGTCACGCAGATACTGAAGTTGGGGACGTGTGGCACTGCTCATGAGTCCTCCGGCGGATTCGTGGCGCGTTATTTATTTGCGCCGTTAGGGTAAAACAAGATTTTACCGGCGAGGCCGGATTCCAGAAGCGAGAAGGCTTGTTCGAAATTGTCGAGGGGCACGCGCTCTTTGAAGAGCGGTTCGAGATTGAGGCGATGATGCTTCAGCAGTTCGGTCATCTGCACCCAGGTTTCGAACATTTTGCGGCCGTAGATGCCTTGCACGGTGGCGCCCTTGAAAATTACGTCGTTGACGAGATCGAAAGTGACAGGGTCTTTCGGAATTCCTAGTAATGAAGCGCGGCCACCCTGGCGCAGCATTTCGAACCCCTGGTGAATCGCGGCGGGATGTCCGCTCATTTCGAGCAACACGTCGGCACCCGCGCCTTCGGTGGCTCCGCGAACGCGCGCGACCACATCTCCCTGCGCGGGGTCGAGCGCTTCGTCCGCGCCCATTTTAATGGCCAGCTCGCGGCGATGGGGATTCACTTCGGTGGCGAAGATCATGGCGGCGCCACACGCGCGGGCGACGTTGATCGCCATCAGGCCGATGGGCCCGGCGCCGGTGACGACCACGTTTTGCGCAGCGATTTCTCCGGCTAGCACCGTGTGCACGGCGTTGCCAAGGGGATCTAGAATCGCGGCGTAGTGTTCGGGAATCGCAGGATCAATTTTCCAAATATTGCGGATGGGAATGACGACGAATTCGGCAAAGCAGCCGTCGGCGTCTATGCCGATAATTTTCACATTCTGGCAAACGTGCGGCTGACCCATGCGGCAGGGGCGGCAATGACCGCAATTTACGTGCATTTCGGCGCTGACGAAATCGCCGGGTTTCACGGAGGTGACCTCGGAGCCGACTTTTTCGATGTAGCCGCAGAACTCATGGCCGAACGTCATCGGTGGATGGATTCGCGAGGCAGACCACCGGTCCCAGCCGTAAATATGCAGGTCGGTGCCGCAGATGGAGGCGGCGCGCACGCGCACCAGAACTTCAATGGGGCCGGGCGTGGGAATGGGAACGGATTCGAGTTGCGCTCCGCGCAGGGGACGCATCTTGCGCAAAGCTTTCATCGTGGATGTCGGCATCGTGTACAGGCGGAAGTGCCGCAGCCCGCCAAACTTGTAAGTTTAGCATAGGGCTGGAAGAACGAAAAATCGGGGGCGCAGGAGCGGTGCTTCCGTTACAATCGCGGCGGTTGCAGAGGCACGCGAGGCCAGGGGAGACGCGTTGAGCTTTTCACAGCGATTTGAGGAAATTCGTACCGGATTTGAGCGGCCGTTTTGGGTTGCAAACGTCAGCGAGCTTTTCGAGCGGCTTTCTTACTATGCGGCGTTCGCTTCGCTGGCGCGGTACCTAAACGAAACTCTCAGTTTTCCTGTTGAGCAGGCGAGCAGTCTGACCGGACTCTTCGGAGGCCTCGTTTGGTTTCTCGCGGCCTTTGGCGGAACGCTCGCGGATCGCCTGGGATTCCGGCGATCGTTGTCTCTTGCGTATTTCATTCTAACGTGCGCGTATTTTTTGCTGGGCTCGCTGGGATCAACGTGGGTTGCGCCGTTGCGCGCGGTGGTCCCACTCGTTGTGCTGGTCGCGTTCGTACTGATGCTGCCCGCGCTGGGGATTGCCCTGGTAAAACCGTGTGTCGTGGGAACGATCGCGCGATCGTCGAAAGAAAATGTGCGGTCCATCGGCTATTCGATCTACTACACCCTGGTGAATATCGGCGGCGCTGCGGGACCGTTTGTCGCTTCCTACGTGCACAGCCACATGAGAGTCGAAAACGTGTTTCGCGTGGCGGCATTGAGCGTTTTTCTCATGTTCATTGGAGTCGTTCTGTTTTTCAAGGAGCCGCGCCGATCGAACGAAGTGCGGGCCGCAAGTTTTGCGGAAGCGGCGCGAAATTTCGGAACCGTGTTGCGCAATCCGAAGTTCATGCTGTTCCTGCTGATTTTTTCCGGATACTGGATCGTTTACTGGCAGGAATTTATTATTCTTCCCCTGTATGTTCATGACTACGTCGATTCGAAGATGGACACCGAGCTGATGTTGGTCACCGGTCCGCTGACGGTGATTGCACTGCAGATGATCGTGAGCCTGCTAACGCGGAAGATTCCGGCGTTTCGCGCGATCACTATCGGCACACTGATTTCGGCGCTGGCATGGGTGATTTTGATAGCGCATCCAACGGTACCGATGGTGATCGTCACGCTGTTCGCCGTTTCCATCGGAGAGATTGTGCAATCGCCGCGCTATTACGAGTATATTTCGCGACTGGCGCCGCCCGGGCAGCAGGGCACGTACATGGGATTTGCGTTTCTGCCGATCGGTATCGGATCGCTCTTCGGCGGCTGGTTCGGAGGCATGCTGATCCATCATTTCGGCGAAGTGCAGCAACGGCCGGAACGCATCTGGTGGGCCGTGACGGGAGTCGGCGTGACGACGGCGCTGCTGCTGTGGATCTACGATCGGACGTTGAAGCCAGCCGTGCCGGGGGCAGCTGCTGCCGCTGCGGCCGAGAGTTCCTAGTTGACCATGCGGCGCAGGTTTTCGACGGCTTGGCGCGCCAGGGTGTAGCGCGGTTCGATGCGCAGCGATTCGTTGAAACATTCACGGGCGCGGACTAGCATGCCTTTCGCAGCGTAGGCGCGGCCGAGATTGAAATGCGGGAAGTGACGCGGGTCGTAACGCGGAGCGGCGATGGCGCGTTCGAGCCAGGGGATCGCTTCGTCGTACTTTTCCAGCTGGATAAGGTACGAGCCGATGTCGTTGTAGGGATTGCCGAATTCGGGATCTACTTTAATGGCGAGCTTACATTCGGTGATGGCCGCTTCGATCTTCCCCTGAAAATGATACGTCCAGCCTAGAAACGTGTGCGCTTCAGCGGTAGGGAAGCGCTCGAGAGAGTTTTTGTATAGTTCGACGGCGTGGTCGTAATCGCCTTCCGTCTGCGCGCGATAAGCTTCTTGCAGCAGAGCCCACGCTTGTTCTTGGCGATCCGTTGACATTGTTCACCGAGCGTAATTCTAAATCGCAATTGTATCGTGCCGCTGCGACGACTCGCAGATCGCACCAGATCGTCTGCGCCTCGCCGCTATTTTAGCGCGGAGCGACGGATGCGGCGGCGGAGCTTTTCGAGCATGGTTTCGAGCCGCTTGGTGTAATGGACGGGATACACCGCGACGCGATTGATCTGGCGATACGTTCGCGGTAGGCGCGCGAGGCCGGCGAGACAACGCGCGCGCAAATCGGCGACCGGTTGCGCTGGGGCAACGCGATGGCCCGCTCGCATCACTTCCACGAGCATGGGTTCGCCGCCGTCCCCAGGCTCGCCATCGAGCGCGATTCGGTCGTGGCGATATTCACCGGAAGGCGCGGAGTAGCGGAACACCTGTTTGCGGCCGGGATACGTGACTTTTGCTGCGCTGAGTTTTGCGGCTTCGCGAACGATTCCGCCGCGTTCGACCTCGACCAGTTTGTAGATCAGATTCAAGTGCGGCGCATCGCCCGGCGTCGCGAGCGCTGTGCCGACACCGAATGCATCAATTGCGGCGTGTTTCGCGAGCAGCGCCGCGATGCGTGTTTCATCCAGATCGCCGGAAGCGAAAATCTTCACGTCGTTCCATCCCACGCGATCCAACTGGCGGCGCACCCACTGGCTGTCTTTCGCCAGGTCGCCGCTATCGAGCCGCACGCCGGCAGGCTTGCGATTCATGCTGATGATTCGTTTCACCGCGGTATGAACGTCGTAGGTGTCGAGCAGCAGCACCGCGTGTTCCGGAAACGCGTCGAGGAATTGCGTGAAGGCTTCGGTCTCGTCTTCGTGCGCCATCACCCAAGAGTGCGCTTGCGTGCCGTAAGTTTTCATGCCGAATTGCTGGCCGGCCAAAACGTTGGAGGTACCCTCGCAACCGCCGATGGCCGCGGCGCGCGCGGCGAGCAGACTGGCTTGGCTGCCATGCGCGCGTCGGGCGCCGAAGTCCACAACCTGGCGACCTTTGGCGGCGGTCACGACGCGCGCGGCCTTGCTGGCGATCATGGTCTGGTAACTGAGCGTCGAGAGGAAATACGTTTCCATGATCTGCCCTTCGATGATGGGCGCAACGACGCGCAACATGGGCTCACCGGGAAATACCAGGGAGCCTTCGGGCATGGCCCAGACGTCGCCAGTAAAGCGGAATTTCGCGAGGTACTCGAAAAATTCGCCGCGGATATTGCGGAAGACGGGATGCTGGCGCAGGTAGTCAATTTCTTCCGCGGTGAAGTGCACGTTCTCGAGAAAATCGAGCGCTTGTTCGAGGCCGGCGGCGACCAAATAATTGCGATGCGGCGGCAGATGACGAACGAACAGTTCAAACGTGGCGCGAGCTTCGAAGCGGGTCTGCAGATAGCCCGCCGCCATGGTCAGCTCGTACAGATCGGTTAGGAGGCCTGAGTGTTCTGACATATTCCTTATTCCGGATCGGGCTACACGGCTACGCGCGCTCCCGATTGGCTCGGTAGCCTGCGACGAGGTGGGCGCCTTCTCGCGAAAGCAACGCAACGGTAGCAGCGCCCAGGCCGCCGGAGCCGCCGGCGACGATGATGGTCTTACCGGCGAGTGTCTTTTCGGGAAAAAGGTACTGAAACTCGTGGTACGCGTGCGACTGACTCGCGTCCCAATCCAGCGAGGCCATGTGCTCCTCGAATGCCGCTGTGATTTACTGCATGTTTAAGGAACGAAACCGTTTATCTACGCATCGCGAGAGGGTTTGAAAAGACAAAACCCCCAAGCCTCCGTTCCGTTGTCCGGAGCGGGCATGCCTGGGGGTTCGTCGTCAATCCCTGCGCCGGAAGGACTACTTCAGGACGGCGTCTTTGAATGCTTTCGCTGCGCGCAGACGCACAACGGTCTTGGCCTTGATCTTAATGGTCTCGCCCGTGGCCGGATTGCGGCCCAGACGCGCCTTGCGATGCGCCTTGACGGCGCGGCCGATGCCGGGGATTACGAACTTGCCCGCGCTCTTGGCCTCTTTCACAGCCAACTTGAACAATTCGTCGAAGAAAGCCACGGTCTGCTTCTTGGAAATGGGTTTTTCCGGCGTGCTTACCTTCTCAGTGATGTGCGCAATAATCTTGGACTTGCTCAGCGGATTTGCCATCGAGTTGCGTTTTCCTCCTCAGTTTAAATTGCTCGGCGAACCTGCGGTGCAGGACGCCTTGGGGACTATAGCGACAGTAAGAGCCGAACGCAAGTCAAACCTTCAAAAAAGCCCGATAAAACGGGCCTTTCCTTAGCGCGCCATTTTTGCGCGAAAAATTTACTGCGCGGCGAGCTGCTGGTAGAAGAGCGCGACGGCTTTGATTCCGCCGAAATAGTTTTCCAGAGCGATGTGTTCGTCGGGGGCGTGTGCGTTTTCGTCGGGCAATCCGAAACCCAGCAGTACGCAGGGAACTTTAAAAGTGTCGTGCATCTGTGTCACGAAAGGAATCGAACCGCCCTCGCGGATGAAAACAGCTTTCTTGCCGAAGCCGGACTCCAGCGCATGAATCGCGGTTTGAAAAATCGGATGCGTGTATGGCGCGACCCAAGGCTTGCCGGTGCTGAGAACCTGGAATTTGCAAGTGACCGACTTCGGAAGCAATTTGCGAATATGGCGCTCGACGAGCTTCGCGATTTTCGCCGGATCTTGATTGGGAACCAGGCGTGTGGAAAGTTTTGCGTACGCTTTCGCGGGAATCACGGTCTTCGCGCCTTCGCCGAGATAACCGCCCCAGATGCCATTTAGCTCGAGCGTGGGGCGTATCCACAGTCGCTCGACAATCGTGAATCCTTTTTCTCCATCGAGCGCGGGCGCTCCCACCGTCTTGCGAAATTCCTTTTCTTTCCACGGAAGAGAGTTGAGCGCTTTGCGTTCTCGGGGCGAGACTGGCGCGACATCGTCGTAAAATCCTGGAATCGCGACGCGGAAATTCCTGTCGTGCAGCTTCGCGATCATTTCCGCAAGAATCGTAATCGGGTTGGGCACCGCGCCGCCGAAAACTCCGGAGTGCAAATCCTGCGCCGCGCCGCTAAGTTCCACCTGGTAATAATTCAAGCCGCGCAATCCGTAGGTGATGGATGGGACGCCCTTCGCCAGCATGGAAGTGTCGGAGACGACCAACGCGTCGGCCTTCAGCCGCTCGCGATTGCGCTGCACGAAATCCCACAGGCTGACGCTGCCCACTTCTTCTTCGCCTTCGATCATCACCTTGACGTTCAATGGCAGCTTGCCGTTTTGGTTTTTCAACGCTTCGAGCGCTTTGATGTGAATGTGCACCTGGCCCTTATCGTCGGCGGTGCCGCGTCCGAAAAGCTTGCCGTCGCGGACGGTGGGTTCGAACGCCGGGGAAGTCCAAAGATCGAGTGGCTCGGCTGGCTGCACATCGTAGTGGCCGTAAATGAGGACCGTGGGTTTGCCGGGCGCGTTGAGCGATTCGCCGTAAACCAGAGGATGCATTTTGGTTGGAGTGATTTCGACATTTTCTAGACCAGCAGCGCGCAATTTTTCGGCGACCCAATGTGCGGCGCGTTCTATATCGGGTTTATGTTCGCTTTTGGTACTGACGCTGGGAATGCGAAGGAACTCTTTCAGTTCGTTCAGATGCTCATCGCGCCTAGACTCGATGTGCTCAATAAGGTTCATTGCCAGGGGGCCCCCAAACAATAAGATTGTAACGCCCGCGCCCGCGATTTCCGCCGCGCGGCATGAATGCGCATCACTGCTGCGCCATCAAACAAGACTCGTGATTCTACGGAACCCTATGTAATTTCAGCAAGCTTTTTGCGGGCTGCGTTTTTGGAAACTTTCCAGGTGCGCATGGTTGACTCGGTGTCTGGCCCGATGCAGGATACCAGATAACCATGAGTGAACCGCAAAACAGCACCGCCCGGCGCAGTTCTCGCGTTTTCACCCGAATACCGGTGCGCGCGGTGGCCAAGAACAGCGATGGCCGCAAATTCCGCGAGAACAGCCAGACCATCGTCATCAATGCGCATGGTGGCCTGCTTTATCTGCAAGAAACGCTCGCTCTGGGTGCCGAAATCGTGCTGATCAATCCGGTCACCGAAGAAGAACAAGAATGCCGGGTCGTGTACCTTGGCGATACATCCGAGAAAGGCACACGTGTTGGAGTTGAATTCCTCTCACCGAGCCCGCATTTCTGGGGTGTCGATTTTGCCCCGCAGGACTGGCCTGTGCGGCCGTCCGCACAGCCTTCCCGCTAGCCGGTTCCGTCCGTTAGAGCTGATATGAGTTTCGGCACCAGGTTGCCACTACCCCGCAGAGTGTTTTATCACGTGCGGAGCCCGGTCGCAGCGAGTGTGGGACTGGCGGCAGGATTGGTGAGAACCCACTATGACCGGCGGTCACATTTGGCAGGATCGTCAGTGGAAGGCGGCTACTTCGCTGGTGGAAGCGTGTCGTAGTCGGAAAGTTCCACCTGTTTCCATTTGCCGTCAATGATTTCCTTGCGAATTTCAGCAGCCGTCTTGCCCTGTTGTGATTCCGTGTAGGTGAATGCCGCTTCCTTCTTGCATAGGATGCAATGGGCGCCGTGATAATCGGTGAAGCAATCGAGCAGGCTCTTGTGCCCCACTTCTTTGTCGCAGCCGCAGTAGCAGGGTTGCTGATAGAGGACCGGTTTCACTTTTGCCGCCAACGTGAAGATGTTCCGTGTTTCCGCGTCCGAGAATTGCGCGGGATCGAGTGTGTCTGGCAGCGGATCTTTGGGCGGCTCGGCGTGATAGGCCGGCACCGGTGCTTTTGGGACTTTCGAGACCGGACTGGGCGCGGCCGGGGGATCTTGAGCGGAAGAATTCTGAGCATGCAGGGAACTGGCGCCAAACGTACCGAACGCCACACCGCATACGACAGCCAGGATCGCGGCTCGACGAAACATTGCAAAACCTCCCGGCGCCAGCTGCCCAATCGAGCGCGCAGCGAGCGACAGCGAATTCCTACAGTGGAATCTTATCATTCCTGCAGCGCGAACGAACGGAGGAATCGCCCCGATGTTGAAGCACGCGATCCGGCGGCCCGAGCGCAAGCGTCGATGAACATTGCGACATAC
>CAWGFF010000008.1:0-268312 GCA_963821765.1 uncultured Acidobacteriota bacterium | reverse complement strand
CAATCCGATCACCACAATCCGCATTCCTTCCACCAGGGCCATGCGCAAAATATCCAGCCGCTGCGCCCCCAGCGCCAAAGTAAGCACGGCAACAACCGTGAATCCGGGAGATTTCAGCAAGGTTCGGGCGGCGTAACGCAGGTCTTGGAAGAATGAGGCCATAGGTCGCTCCTAATTCGCACCTCTGAATATGCCGTGTATCCAGCCTGTGAATATGCCAATTGATCTAAGAGACCCGATGCCCCTGTGGCTGTATGGACGTGACGAGCCGCATCATCGTTAGCAACTCAGTCGGTCTGGACGCGCGCGTCAGGCGAAAGCCCCCGCCCTCCGGCTGAAGTGTTCAATTTTGAACAGATTCGCGAGCGTGGCCTCATGTTATTCTTGCCTATGGCGTCGCCAGCTAGTCGAAGTGTAGCTATCAAGGTTCCTCGCCCCTTAAAAAGAGCGAAGCCAAGAAACCGCGGCTTCGATGTGAGGGGATTCCTGGACTCCACCGGTCTGGGCAGAAAAGTCGCGAAATTCGCCCGCAAAGAGGCCATCTTCGCCCAAGGCGATTCCGCTAAGCACGTGATGTATATCCAAGAAGGCGGCGTGAAGCTTTCGGTGGTAAATCAGGTCGGTAAAGAAGCAGTAGTAGCCATTCTCGGCCCTGGCGATTTTTTCGGGGAAGGCTGCCTCGGAGGCCAGTCCCTCTGTATGGCCACTGCGACCACCATTGCACCCACCACTGCGCTGGTTATCGACAAACGGGAAATGATCCGCGTGCTCCATGAAGAGCACGAATTTTCCGATCGTTTCATTGCCTACATGCTCGCGCGCAACATCCGCGTCGAAGAAGACCTGATAGACCAGCTCTTCAACTCCAGCGAAAAACGCCTCGCGCGCACTCTGCTGCTGCTCGCGCGCTACGGCGCGCCCGGCGATCCGCGGAAATCACTCCCCAAAGTTTCACAGGAAACTCTGGCCGAAATGATCGGCACGACACGCTCGCGCGTGAATTTCTTCATGAACAAATTCCGCAATCTCGGCTTCATCCACTACACTAACCGCAAAATCCATATTGATAATTCTCTACTCAGCGTTGTCCTGCATGACTAATCTGCCTTCCGCGCCGAACGGAACATTTACGTACGGTAACGTACCGAAATAATATTGAAAGTGTGCCAAGGTGAACTGTTTCGCGGCTGCTGCTTCGCGCATCCTGTCTCAATGAAAATTCACCAACTCACCCCGAAACAGTTGTCCTCCGTCCCATGTCCCACCTGCGGAGTGGGAGTCGGGCAGCGCTGCGTGTTGCATTCAGGAGGCCCACGCTCAGAACCGCACGTGGACCGCAAACTCGCCGCTGCAGAATTGTTCGAGAAGAAGTAAACGAGAAGAAGTGAATTCATCCCACCGCGAACTGTAGGAATTTTTCCCACGACTGGCCATCCGCCTCACCCGCGATTAGTAGCGCCGGAGTCTCGACGGCTCTTAGCAGTTGCCTATGTAGCGGCCGCCTGCTTTTTCTTTTCAGGCGGGCGTCTTTGCCGCGGCCTTTCGTCTTCCATCGCCGCGCTGCGCGTGGTTGCCCACTGTTCAATGCGGTACAGACTCACCCGTTTAAAGCGCTCATGCTCCCAGTCAATCAAAGCCTCTTCCCCGATTCAAGCCCCCGCCACCTCCACCCTGAGCTACCGATGCCCAGGGTGCGCCCGACATGACCGGCCAGTCCAGACGCGGTGCCGAGTAAACGGACCCGCCACGCATCGCTCGTACCGCTAGCCTCCTCGCACCGGCTGTGATAAAGATGTTTGTTCCATCTGCTTCATCATCATCGCCAGCAACGGAGTAATTCTTGACTCGTCGAAAGGTTAAAAGCACAGCCGTCACCCTGCGCGACGTCGCGCTGGAAAGCGGCGTTTCTCCCGCCACTGTTTCCATCGTCCTCAATAACGCGCCGCTCTCCCGCTACATCCCGCCCACCACCAAAGACCGCATCGAGCGCGCCGCGAAAAAACTCGCCTATCGCCCCAAAGTCGTCTCGCGCTTCCTCAGCGCCAAACGCAATCGCACCGTAGGCGTGATGGTTTTCGATATCACCGACCCGTACTGCACGTTGATCCTTCGCGGAATCGAAAACGCTCTCTACCAGGCGTCCTATCTCCCAATCCTCACCGACGTGCACAATCAGCGCGGCCGCTTCGAACGCTATCTCGAAATGCTCCTCGCGCGTCCCGTTGAAGCGCTCATCGTCGTCGCCAACTGGCTCTTCGTGGATATAGATCTCCTCGCCGACGTGGAAAAACGCAACATCCCTGCCGTAATGATCGGCCGCGAGCTGCGTTCCGGCGCCGTCAGCTCCGTGATGGTGGACAACGAAGCCGGCGCGCATCTTGCCATGGAACACCTGCATTCCCTGGGCCATCGTAAAATCGCATTCATCCGCGGACCGAAAATGCTCGGCGACAGTTCTCCGCGCTGGCGCGGCGTGCGCGCCTTCGCTCGCTCCGTGAATATGGAAATTGATCCCGCGCTGGTTCTCGATCTTCCCGATGCCTTCGACCCCAATTCCAGTTACGAAGGCGGCCTGAAACTCACCGAAGAATTTCTGAAGCACAAGAAGCGTTTCACCGCGGTGATGGCGTTCGACGATATGACCGCCTTCGGGGTCATTCGCTGCCTGGCTCGCGCCGGAATAAAAGTCCCCGAAGATTGTTCGGTCATTGGCTTTGACGACGTGATCCCCGCCGGCCTTTCCGTCCCCTCGCTCACCACCGTCCGCCAGCCGATGGAAGCGCTAGGCAGCGCCGCCGTAGGCATCATTCTGGACGCGATCAACGCCGCCATCGAAGAACGCGAATGCCCAGCCGTGCACCGGCTGCTCGCCCCCGAACTAGTAGTGCGCGAATCCACCCGCGCCGTTTCCTGGGCCTAGAATTGTGCGTCGCCGTATCGGTTTTAGGCTTGACTTGCGACGAACACGCGAATAATACTCGCTTTAATAAATTTTAATGAATCTCAAGGTCTTGACGTTGCAGCGGCCAGCTTCAGCTGGGCGCGGTTGACTTTTGTAACGCCGGCGTCCCGCCGGCTATGTTGTCTTTGTCGTTGAATTTGTAGCGGCCGCCTGCTTTTGCTTTATAGGCGGGCGTCTTTGACGTCGCCGTCGGTATTGCCATTGCTCGAACTAGGTTTGCATTCGTCACACAAAATCCCTTACGACCCTGTGTTTCACCCAGGAGGTCAAGGCATCTTGCGCACAAGTCATATCGCTCAATTGCACTTCGCGTGCGCCGCGGCAGCCATCGCGCTTTTCGCACTAGCGCTCGCCCCTAGTCGCCTCTGCGCTGATCCTTCCCCGGAATCCAATGCGAAATTATTCCTGCACTCCGGCTGGAGCCTCCAATCCTCCTGCCAAACAAACGCCACACCCGAACAGATCTCGACCCCTGGCTTCAACACCACCGGCTGGCACTCCACCAACGTGCCGTCCACGGTGGTAGCCGCCCTAGTCGCGGACAAAACCTACCCCGATCCCTATTACGCAAAAAATCTCCGCGATATTCCCGGCACCGAATATCCCATCGGCAAGAATTTTTCTCTTCTGCCCATGCCGCAAGACAGCCCTTTCCGCTGCTCCTGGTGGTATCGCACCGAATTCAAGCTCCCGGAGAATTTCGCGGGACGCAAAGTCTGGCTGCATTTCGGTGGCATCAACAATCGTGCCGACATCTGGCTCAACGGCCACAAAATTGCCGACGCCAAAGACGTAGCCGGCGCCTATCGCACCTACGAATACGAAATTTCCGCACAACTCGCACCGGGCCAATCAAACTCACTAGCCGTCGAAACTTTCGCGCAAACCGAAAAAGATCTGGGCATCAACTGGGTGGACTGGAATCCCGCGCCCCCGGACAAGGACATGGGACTGTGGCGCCCGGTTTACCTGCAAGCCAGCGGCCCCGTCGCTATCCGCTATCCGCAAGTGATCACCCATCTCCCCACCGCGTCGCTGGCGCAAGCCAACCTCACCATCGAAGCCGAGCTGCACAACGCGACAGCAGCAGAAGTCACCGGGACCCTCGAAGCCCAATTCGATGACGCGCAACTGAAACAAACCATCACGCTGAAGCCGAACGAAACGCGTACTGTCCGCTTTCTCTCCGACACCTATCCGCAACTCCAAATCAAGAATCCTAAACTCTGGTGGCCCTACGGTATAGGCGCGCAAGATCTGCACGAACTTTCCCTGCGCTTCAACATAGCCAATCAGGAATCTGACGCGCAAACCCTCAAATTCGGCATCCGCGAAATTACCGCCGCGCTGAATTCCACCGGCGCCCTGCAATTTTCCATCAACGGCAAAAATATATTGATCCGTGGCGGCGGCTGGTCGCCCGACATGCTTCTGCGCCAGGATATGGACCGCCTCGAAAACGAATTTCGCTACGTGCGCGACATGAACCTGAACACCATCCGCCTGGAAGGCAAGCTCGAATCCGACGAATTCTACAATCTCGCCGACCAGCGCGGCGTCCTCATCATGGCCGGTTGGTGTTGCTGCGATATTTGGGAACAGTGGAAGCACTGGCAACCTGAAACTTTGGAAATTGCCACCGCCTCGCTCCGTTCCCAAATCATGCGCATGCGCAGCCATCCCAGCATGCTCGTCTGGCTCAATGGCAGCGATAATCCGCCGCCCGCGAATGTCGAAACTGCTTACATCAAAGTCCTGAAAGATGCCTCATGGCCCAATCCATTTATTTCTTCCGCGTCAGCCACGCCCACCGCAGTCACCGGCCCTTCCGGCGTCAAGATGACCGGCCCCTATGATTACGTCCCGCCCGATTACTGGCTGATTGACACCAATAAATACGGCGGCGCCTTTGGATTCAATACCGAAACCAGCCCCGGCCCCGCTCCTCCGCTCGCCAGCTGCCTGCGCAAATTCATTCCCGCCGATCACATGTGGCCGCAGGATTCCTTCTGGAATTATCACGCCGGCTCTGAAGGCTTCAAGGATCTCACGCACTTCAATAGTGCGATGGACGCGATCTACGGCGCGCCCGCGGGCCTCGATGACTACCTCGTGAAATCGCAAGCCATGGCTTACGACGGCGAACGCGCGATGTTCGAGGCTTACTCTCGCAACAAGTACAACACCACGGGTATCATTCAGTGGATGCTCAACAACGCTTGGCCTTCCACCATTTGGCACCTGTTCGATTACTATCTGCAGCCCGCCGGCGGATATTTCGGCACCAAAAAAGCTTGTGAGCCGCTGCACGTGCAATATTCTTACGACGACAACAGCATCGTCGTCATCAACAGCCGCTATAAAAAGGCCGTGGGCCTAACCGTCACCGCGAAACTTTATGACGCGTCTCTCCACGAACGATTTTCGAAGCAAGCGCAAATTGACGTGGACTCCGATGGCGTCCACAAAGCCTTCGCGCTTCCCGCCGAATCTTTCAGCCCCGCGTCGCCCGCCTATTTCGTTCAGCTGCAGCTGCAATCCGGCGACGGGAAAATCATCAGCCAGAATTTCTACTGGCTCTCTGCCAAGAAGAACACCTACGAATGGACCAAGACCACCTATCGCTTCACGCCCGTGTCGTCCTACGAAGATTTAACTGCCCTGCAATCGCTCGCAAAAGTCACCGTGGACGTCAGCGCTAGCATGCTGCCCGGTCCCGACGGTCCCGTCGCACACGTGCTGGTAAAAAATCCCAGCGACCATCTCGCCTTCCAGATCCACCTGGGAATCCACAAAAGTGGCCAGACGGAAGAAATTCTCCCCGTATTTTGGGATGATAATTACATCGAACTGATGCCCGGCGAATCTCGCGAGCTAACTGCGCGCTATCTCCCATCCACGTCCGTTTTCGGCGGCTCGGAATTAACCGTCTCCGGCTGGAACATCGCGCCCGTCAGCATCCCTCTGAAAGAAGCGCGCGGCGTCCCCGCGTCCTCCGCCGGAGCAGGGCACTGATGTCCACCGAGCAGGGCGGGCCAACCAACATGCCTCCCGGGCAATTCCCCAGTCACATGCTGCGCGAAATTTACGAGCAGCCGCAAGCCATTCGCGAAACGATCCGCCAAAATGTCGCGGATGACGTAATCTTTTCGAACTCTCTCCAACCCATCGAAAAAGCGCTCTTCGCTTTCAAAAAAATCATCATCGCCGCCAGCGGCTCCAGCCGCAACGCAGGACTGGCCGGCGAAATCATGATGGAAGACCTGGCAGGCGTCGCCGTGGACGTGGAATACGCCAGCGAGTATTGCTATCGCTCCACGCACTCAGACACCAATCCGATCGTGGTCGTAATCACCCAGTCAGGCGAGACCGCCGACACCACCGCCGCACAACGCGAAGCGCTGAATCGCGGCGCGCAGACCGTCGCCATTTCCAACGTCGCCGATTCCACCATCTCCCGCGAAGCCAGCGTAAACCTGCAAACCTGCGCCGGCCTGGAGAAGGCGATCCCCGCGACGAAAAGTTTTACCTCACAACTCACCATGCTTTATCTGCTGGCGTTGTTTCTAGCGCGCCAGCGCGGCCGCATGACTGCCGAAGTCACCCGCACGCATTTGAATTTCCTGGCCGAGCTGCCCCGGCAAATCGAAAAGTATCTGCCAAGCTGGGACGCGCAAGCCTCCGGCTGCGCCCGCGCCTTTCAGCAAGCTCGCACTTTCATGTTCCTGGGCCGCGGCGTCCATTATGCCATCGCCCGCGAAGGCGCGCTGAAGCTCAAGGAAATTTCCTACGTCCAAGCCGAAGGTCTTCCGGCGGGTGAGCTGCGTCACGGTTCCAACGCTCTGGTGGACGAGAATCTCGTAGTCACAGTGCTGGCAACGCGAGACGCCGCCGATCCCGACTCCGTCCTGCGCTACCAAAAAACTGTCGGGGTCCTCGAATACGTGAAAAGCCGCGGCGGAAAATCCATCACCATCGCCACCGAAGGCGATCGTGAAGTCGCCTCCGTCGCCGATCGCACCATATTCGTCCCCCCGGCCGCAGAGCTGCTCCTGCCAATCCTGGAAGTAGTCCCCCTTCAGCTCTTCGCCTACCACTACGCCGTCCTCAACGGCTGTGACGTGGATCGCCCCAGAAATCTAGTAAAATCCGTAATCACCGAATGAAGCCCCGCTCCTTTTCCGGCGGTGCTTTCAAATTCGTCGCGGCACGGGTTTTCGTAGCGCCGGCGTCCCGCCGGCTCTTTTGTTGTGCCGTTGAATTTGTAGCGGCCGCTTGCTTGTTCCTTTTAGGCGGGCGCCTTTGACTTTGTCTCTGACGTTGATTGTGATTTGGCTCTTGTAGCGGCGCACTTTAGTGCGCCATTGTTCGTGCGGCAATCAGCGATGGCGCTCTGAAAAATGCGCCTACGATAACCGCCGCGAACCACGCACCAATCAAAGGACCAATGGCCAACGAACCCGCCGTGAAACTCCGCCGTGTCCTAACCCTCTGGGACCTGATCATCATCGGCATCGTGATCATCCAACCCATCGCCCCCATGGGCATCTACGGCGTCATCAGCAACGACGCCCGCGGCCACGTCGTCACCACCATCCTAATCGCCATGGTCGCCATGCTCTTCACCGCCATCAGCTACGGAAAAATGGCACGCGCCTATCCCTCCGCCGGCTCCGCCTACACCTACGTCGGCCAGGAACTCAAACCCGCTCTCGGCTACGTCACCGGCTGGGCCATCGTGATGGATTACATTCTGAATCCGCTAATCTGCACCATCATCTGCAGCCAGCTCACCCAGAATATTCTGCCGTTCATGCCCTACTGGACCCTCGCCGTCTTCTACGCCGGCGCATTCACGATGTTAAATCTCCGCGGCGTGAAAACCTCCGCCCGCATCAACGACGTGATGGCCGCCGGAATGTCCATCGTCGTCGTAATCTTTTTCGCCTTCGTAATTCATTTTCTCTGGAGCCTGCACGAATACGGCCAGGGATTTTTCACGCATCCATTCTACAATCCCGCCACGTTCAGCTTCAAAACCGTCTTCCACGGAACCTCAGTTGCCGTCCTCACCTACATCGGTTTTGACGCCATCTCCACCTTCTCCGAAGAAGTCGAAAATCCCCGCCGCAACATCATGCTAGCTACTGTCCTGGTGTGCCTCATTACCGGCGTGCTTGCTTCCCTCGAGGTTTATGCCGCGCAGCTTGTCTGGCGCGACCAGCCATTTCCCGAAGACAAGATTACCTCCGCCTTCCCGCTTGTCGCCCAAACCGCCGGCGGATATTTTCTCTTTCAGCTCGTGAATTTCACCATCCTCGTCGCCAACATAGGCTCTGGCCTAGGCTCGCAACTCGGCGCCGCGCGCCTGCTCTACGGTATGGGCCGCAGCAACGGCATCCCCAAGAATTTCTTCGGCGCCCTCGATCCCAAAAATCACATCCCGCGCAACAACGTCATCCTAGTCGGCGCCATCGCGCTCGCCGGCTCGTTCATCATCACCTACGATCAAGGCGCGGATCTCCTCAACTTCGGCGCCCTCCTCGCGTTCATGGGCGTCAACGTCGCCGCGCTGGTGCGTTACTACGTGCGCGCCGAAAAACGCCAAATCCTCAACCTCCTTTCGCCGCTATTCGGCTTCCTCATCTGCGCGTTCATCTGGAGCCACCTCAGCGGTCCCGCCCTCAAGCTCGGCGCCATCTGGATGGTCATCGGCATGACCTACGGCGCCATAAAAACCCGCGGCTTCCAAGCTGATCTCGTCAATTTCGACATCCCCCCCAACGAATCCTGACGCTAAATTGTCTCTAGAGTGGCTGTGCAAAGTTTTCAGTCGGAATGGCGCCCGTCGATGCAGCTGAGTCTGAATTAGTAGCCGCACGCTTCAGTGCGCCATCAGCGACGCGGCAATTACCGATGACCGTCGGAAAAACCACCGTTACGATAACTGTTCGTCGTAGGAAGAGCTGTGGGTCTAAAGGAAAACTCAGAATCTTCGAAGGTGCTTCCGGCCACTAATCACGAATCACTGCCTTTATTACTCGGCGTCCTGCGTAACAATATGCACGTCCACCGCTGGCGCGTCATTCAAGAACCTATTAATCGCGTTCATATACAAAAGCTTCCGCCACCCTTCCGTCGCCGACCTGCCAAAAATCACATGCGTAATATGCTTGTCCCGAACAAATTGCGCCATCGCGTCCGCCACATTGTGTCCCTTCAAACGCACCGGCTTCGCCCCCAGATTTTCCGCAAACTGCAAATTAGAAGCGAGTGACTTCGACTCCTCCAGTTCGCCATCACGATCCAAATCCACATGCACCGCGTAAAGCTCCGCGTCCATCCGACGCGCCATGCGCGCCGCCCGGGCCACTAGATATTGCGCCTTCGGATTTTCGCTGATGCACACCGCCAGCCGCTCGCGCACCGCCCACGCTTCTTGTATATCCTTCTCCACCATGTACGATTCCAGGCTGCGGTCCACCTGCTCCGCCACCTGCCGCAATGCCAGTTCGCGCAACGCGATTAAATTCCCGCGCCGGAAAAAATTCTTCAGCGCTTGCTCCACTTTTTCTTTCCCGTACACATCGCCGCGGCGCATCCGGTTCTGCAGCGCTTCCGGCGTCAAGTCCACCATCACCGTCTCATCCGATACTTGCAGCACCCAGTCTGGCACCGTCTCGCGCACCACCACACCCGTAATCGCGCGCACCGTCGGCGCAATGCTTTCGATGTGTTGAATATTCACTGTTGAGATCACGTCAATATTCGCGTCCAGCAGTTCCAGCACGTCTTCATATCGTTTGCGATGCCGGCAGCCGGGAATATTCGTATGCGCAAGTTCGTCCACCAGCACCACTCGCGGTTTGCGCGCCAGAATCGCGTCCATGTCCAGTTCCGCGAAGAGCGTGCCCTTGTAATCAATCATCCGCCGCGGAACGGTCTCGAGTTGCGCAGAAAGTTCCGCGATCCCTTTTCTCCCGTGCGTTTCCACCACGCCGATTACCACGTCTTCGCCGCGACTGTGCCGCCGGATGGCCTCGCTCAGCATGCTGAATGTTTTCCCTACCCCAGGCGCATATCCCAGAAATAATTTAAGCGCGCCCTTTGTTTTTTCCGCCGGCTTTGCCGCGGCCAGCCATTGCTCGGGAGTCTTTGGCATCGGTGTATTCTCTTCTACGAACGCTGTGAAAGCTACGCTAGAATGGCGTCGTGCGTGTGCACTGGTTCACTCGATTCCTGCGATTTCTGGCTGCTTTCGCTGTGGTGCTGGGCATTTCGCTCGTCTATCGCAACCTTCTGATCGTCAATCCCACCACCGTAGCACTCACTTTTCTGCTCGCCATTCTAGCCGTTTCCACCGTATGGGGCATCGCCGTTTCGGTGTTCATGTCCGTAGTGGCAATGCTCGCGTTCAACTATTATTTCCTGCCGCCGGTTGGCCGCTTCACCGTCGCTGACCCACAGAATTGGGTCGCGCTTTTCGCTTTTCTGGTTGTCTCCGTGATTGCCAGCAGCCTTTCCACTCGCGCGCGCCAGAAAGCCGAAGACGCCTCGCAGCGCCGCCGCGAAATCGAAAAACTATACGCCTTCAGCCAGGGCTTGCTCGAATCCGGCAACGTAATCCAATTGCTCAACCGAATTCCCTCGCAGATCGTGGACATTTTCGAAGTAGGCGCCGCCGCCCTGTTGCTATCTGAAAAACAAAAAATCTACCGCTCCGGTCCGGTCGTCGCCAAACTCGATCTCGAAAGCCTCAACACCATCGTCCTGCGCGAAGAGCCGGTGCTGGACGTTCCCAACAGCCTCAGTTTCGTTCCAGTCCGCCTCGGTGGCCGCTCTATCGGCAGCCTGGGCATTTCCGGCTCGATGCTTTCGCGCCAGACTCTCGAGGCCATCGGCACTCTCGTCGCCGTCGCCATCGAACGCGCGCGAGCCATCGAACAGCTCGGCCTCACCGAAGCCGCCCGCGAAGGCGAGCGCTTGCGCACCGCGCTGCTCGATTCCGTTACCCACGCGCTGCGCACGCCGCTCACTTCCATCAAAGCATCCGTGACGAATTTGCTCTCGAATTCCAGCGTCACCGACCGCCAGCGCCACGAGCTCCTGACCATCATCAATGAAGAAGCCGATCGCCTGAACCGCCTGGTAGGCGAAGCCGGCGAAATGGCGCGCCTCGACGCCGGCGAAGTCGAGCTCGAGCTGGAACCGCGCCCCATTGACGATGTCATCGCCGCAGCGCTGAGCAAATGCCAGCGCGGCACTGGGTGATCGCATAGTGAACGTGAATGTGCAACCGAATTTGCCGCGCGTCCGCGTGGATCTTTCCCGCGTCCGCGAGGCTCTCGTCCACCTGCTCGAAAACGCCAATCAATATTCACCCGCGCCGCAGCCGATCACCATCACCGCGGAACTGGCCGGCGATTTCGTGGTCACCAGCGTCGCCGATCGTGGCGCCGGCATTGACGACCTTGAGCAAAGCCTCATCTTCGAAAAATTCTATCGCGGCAAGGACCAGCGCTACCTGGTGCAGGGCACCGGCATGGGCCTGCCCATCGCCAAAGCCATCATCGAAGCCCACGGCGGCACCATGAGCCTCACCAGCCAGCGCGGCCAAGGCTCCGTTTTTTCCTTCACGCTGCCCATCGAACGCGGCAGGCCGAGAGACTGATGAACGCTGCCACCATTTTGGTTGTGGACGATGAGCCGCAGATCCGCCGCGTGATGCTCACCACTCTCGCCTCGCAGGGCTACTCCGTCGTCGAGGTGCGCAGCGGCGAAGAGGCGCTCGAAAAAGTTCGCGATATGCGCCCCGACCTCATCTTGCTCGACGTGAATTTGCCTGGAATATCAGGCCTCGAAACCTGCCGCGAGATTCGCACCACCTGCGATGCGCCCATCATCATGCTCACCGTGCGCAATACCGAACGCGACAAAGTCCAGGCTCTGGATGCCGGCGCAGACGATTACGTCGTAAAACCTTTCGGCGTAGAAGAGTTAATGGCCCGCATCCGCGCAGCACTGCGCCGCGCCGCCCCCAGCGACGCGACGCCGCCCTTCATCTCCGACGAACTGAAAATTGATTTCGAGAAACGCACCGTGACGGTGCATGACAATCCCGTCCGCCTGACGCCCAAAGAATTCGAACTCCTGCGCCAGCTCGTTTCGAATTCCGGCAAAGCCCAGGCGCATCGCCGACTGCTGCAAGCCGTCTGGGGACCAGACTACGGGGAAGAAACCGAGTACCTGCGCGTTTTCATCAATCAGTTGCGGCGGAAAATCGAGCCCGACCCGCGCCGCCCGCGCTACATCCACACCGAACCTTGGATCGGCTACCGCTTCGACCCACCCAAACCAAAATCCCGCGCCCCCCGCTCCGAAAAATAGATAACGATCACGCGGCGCCGGTTCTGTAGCGGCCGCCTTCAGGCGGGCGCAGTTGACTTCGAATTTTCCGACGAGTCTAACCGAGTACGCGATTGCTTCTAATGCAGCGGATGCACCGCATCCAACTCCAAATTCAATTCCAAAACATTCACCCGCGGCTCGCCCAAGAATCCCCACTGCCGTGCCTGCGTGTGCCGCACGACGGCCGCCCGTACATCCCCCTCGCTCATCCCTCGTTCCCGCGCCACCCGCGCGATCTGAAATTCCGCCGCCGCCGGCGAAATATCCGGATCCAATCCCGACCCCGAACTAGTAACCAAATCGACCGGAATCCGGGCCCCAGGATTTTCCGCCTGCAGCTTGGTGACATCGCCGTTCACCCGCGTAATCAAAGCCGAATTCGTCGGCCCCAAGTTTGATGCTCCTCCACTTGACGCATCCGGATCGTATCCAGCCGCTCCCGCCGCCGAAGGCCGCGAATGAAAATATCCCGCCGAAGTAAACGGCTGCCCAATCAGGCTTGATCCCACCAACTTCCCGCCCGCGTGAACGATCTCTCCGTTCGCCTGCCGCGGAAAAGCCCACTGCGCCAGCAAAGTCACCGCCAGCGGATACAAAATTCCCAGGAGCACGGTCGTCGCCAGTGTCATCCAAATCGAAATCAGCAAATTCTTTTTCATCATTAGATCACCCCTACGCCAATCCGATGTGCGTGATGATCACATCAATCAATTTGATCCCGATAAACGGCGCGATAATTCCGCCCAGCCCGTACACCAGTAAATTCCGCCGCAGCAAAGCCTCCGCCCCCAGCGGCCGGTATTTCACGCCGCGCAAAGCCAGCGGCACCAACGCAATAATAATCAACGCGTTGAAAATCACCGCCGAAAGTATCGCCGAGTGCGGATTCTTCAGCCCCATCACGTTCAAAACTTCCAGCTCCGGAAATGCAGCCGCGAACATCGCTGGAATAATTGCGAAATATTTCGCCACATCGTTCGCCACGGAAAAAGTCGTCAGCGCCCCGCGCGTAATCAACAATTGTTTGCCGATTTCCACAACCTCGATCAATTTCGTCGGGTTCGAATCCAGGTCCACCATGTTCCCGGCTTCCTTTGCCGCCTGCGTTCCCGCGTTCATTGCCAGCCCAACGTCCGCCTGCGCCAACGCCGGGGCGTCATTGGTGCCATCGCCAGTCATCGCCACAAGCTTGCCCTTGGCCTGCTCGCGGCGAATTAAAGCCAGCTTGTCTTCCGGCCGCGCCTCCGCCAGAAAATCATCCACTCCGGCCTCGCGCGCAATCGCCGCCGCGGTCAGTGGGTTGTCGCCCGTAATCATCACCGTGCGAATTCCCATCACGCGCAGATGTTCAAATCGCTCGCGCATGCCACCCTTCACAATATCCTTCAGATGAATCACACCGAGCGCCCGCGCATCTTCTGCCACCAGCAGTGGCGTGCCTCCAGAATTCGAAATGCGATCCACCGCCTCCATCGTTTCGTGCGGCACGGTGCCGCCCGCATCCTTCACATATTTCACGATCGCATCTCTCGCGCCCTTGCGGATCCGTCGTCCATCCATATCGACGCCAGACATGCGCGTCACCGCAGAAAATGGGATGAACGTCGCGGCCACCGATCCCAGCTCCCTCCCGCGCAATCCATATTTATCTTTTGCCAGCACGACGATGGACCGGCCTTCCGGCGTCTCGTCCGCCAGCGAAGCCAGCTGCGCAGCATCGGCCAATTCGTTTTCGCTTACGCCCGGAGCAGGAATAAATTCCGTGGCGAACCGGTTCCCCAAAGTAATCGTCCCGGTCTTGTCCAGCAGCAAAGTATCCACGTCGCCCGCCGCTTCCACTGCGCGTCCAGACATTGCCAGCACATTCTTCTGCAACACGCGATCCATCCCCGCAATCCCAATGGCCGAAAGCAATCCCCCGATCGTCGTCGGAATCAAGCACACCAGCAACGCCACCAACACAAACACCGACTGCGGCGCCCCGGAGTAAATCGCCATCGGCTGCAACGAAACCACCGCCAGCAAAAATATAATCGTCAAACCAGCCAACAAAATGTTCAGAGCAATCTCATTCGGTGTTTTCTGCCGCGAAGCGCCCTCCACCAGCTTGATCATCCGGTCCAAGAATGTTTCGCCCGGATTCGAAGTGATCCGCACCTTGATCTCATCAGAAAGCACCCTCGTTCCGCCTGTCACTGCCGAGCGGTCCCCACCCGATTCCCGAATCACCGGCGCCGATTCTCCAGTAATCGCGGATTCATCGACGGACGCGACGCCCTCAATCACCTCGCCGTCGCCCGGCACGAATTCCCCTGCCGTAACCATCACTAAATCGCCAGCCCGCAATTGCGAACCCGGCACCGATTCGATGCTGCCGTCCAGCTTCAGCCTGCGCGCCACGGTTTCCGCCCGCGACTTGCGCAACGCCTCCGCCTGCGCTTTCCCGCGCCCTTCCGCCATCGCCTCCGCGAAATTCGCAAATAGCACCGTGAACCACAGCCACAAAGTGATCTGCAGCGAAAATCCGAATCCGTGCGTGTGCTGCACCACCCCCCGCACCAGATCAATGGACGTGAGTACCGCGCCCACCTCCACCACAAACATCACCGGATTCTTCGCCAGCGTGCGCGGGTTCAGCTTCACAAAAGATTCCCACACCGCCTGCACCACAATTTCCTGTCCCCAGCGCGATTTTTCTTTACTACCCGTTTTAGTGGCCATGGTCCCTTAAAACACCTTTCCCGCGTGCATCATCAAATGTTCCAGAATCGGCCCCAGGCTTAGCGCTGGGAAAAATGTCAGCGCGCTCACGATCAGTACCACGGAAACCAGCAGCACCGTGAACAGTGGCGTCGTCACCGGAAAGGTTCCAGCCGATTCCGGCACGTATTTCTTCTTTGCCAGGCTCCCTGCAATCGCCAGAATCGGAATCACCGCGAAAAATCTTCCGAACAAAGTCGCCAAGCCTATCGTCGTGTTATACCAAAGCGTATTCCCATTAAATCCGCCGAACGCCGAACCGTTATTTCCCGTTGCCGATGTGTACGCATACAAAATTTGCGAAAGCCCGTGCGGCCCAGGATTCGAAATCGAAGGCGTCCCAAACGATTTCGCGACCACGGAAATCGCCGTGAACGTCAGAATCACCAGCGGAAAAATCAGCACCGAAAGCATCGCCATCTTTACGTCGTAAGCCTCGATCTTTTTCCCCAGGTATTCGGGCGTCCTCCCGACCATCAGCCCCGCGATAAACACGGAAAGAATCACGAACACGATCATCCCGTAGAGCCCCGAGCCCACGCCGCCGAACACCACTTCACCCAGCATGATATTGATCAGCGGAATCATGCCGCCCAGTGGCGTGAACGAATCGTGCATCCCGTTGACTGCGCCGCAGCTCGCGTCGGTCGTCACCGTCGCGTACAAAGCCGTATTCGCGATGCCGAACCGCACTTCTTTTCCCTCCATGTTGCCGCCGGATTGCGTCGCGCTCGCCCGCTGGTCCACGCCGTGCAGCAAAGGATTCCCACGCGCCTCCGCGCTGTACACCGAAACCACCGCAGCCAGAAATAGCGCCGCCATCGCGCCCCACACCGCCCAACCGTGCCGTTGCGACCCCGTCATTCGCCCTAAGGTGTAAGTCAATCCCGAAGGAATCGCAAAAATCAGCACCAGCTGCAGAAAATTGGTCAACGGCGTGGGATTTTCGTAGGGATGCGAGCTGTTGGCATAAAAGAATCCGCCGCCGTTCGTGCCGAAAATCTTGATCGCTTCCTGCGAAGCCACCGGTCCCTGTGGAATTACCTGTTCGTTCACCGCCTGCGTCGTCGTCTTGCCGTCGGCGCCTGTGGTCGTCACCGTCTGCGCATCCACTAGCTGCGTCGTCGTGTACGGCCGCAAATTCTGTATCGCGCCCTGCGATACAAAAATCATCGCCACCACCAGGCACACCGGCAGCAGCACCCACAATATCGTCCGCGTCAGATCCACCCAGAAATTCCCAATCGTCTCCTGTTCGCGCCGCGCCACTCCGCGAATCACCGCAATCGCCAGCGCAATACCCACCGCCGCAGATAGGAAATTGTGGTACGCCAGCCCCGCCATCTGCGTGAAATAAGTCATCGTGACTTCCGGGGTGTAGGCCTGCCAGTTCGTATTGGTCGTAAACGATGCCGCGGTGTTGAACGCCAGATCCGACGGCACTGCCGCAAGTTTCTGCGGATTCCACGGCAGCCACTGCTGCACGCGCTCGATCACATACAGCAGCGTCATCGAAACGCCGCTGAAGAGCAGCATCGCGATCGTGTATTCCGTCCAGCGCATTTCACGCTTCTCGTCCACGCCTGTCAGCGTGTACAGCAATCGTTCCAGTGGCCGCAGCAGCGGGTCCAGCCAGGTCTTTTCACGCGCAAACACTCGCGTCATGAAAAGCCCCGCCGGTTTCGCCACCGCAAACGTCACCAGGAGGAACAAGAATATTTGCAGCCAGCCATTAGCCGTCATCGTCAGAACCTTTCCGGCCACAGCAAGGCCGCCAGCAGATATCCCAAAATCAAAACGCAAATTACCAGTAGAAATATGTTGCCAATCATGTCGACGGTCCTCTCACTTCAACCGGTCGCACGCGCGCACGTACGCGAGCGCTACCGCAAAAAAACAAATTGTCAGCACCACGAACACAATGTCCTGCATACGCCAATCCTCCACAAGAACGCCGCTGCTGATTTCCGGTGCGCTTAGAACTTCACCAGAATGGACATATCAATAAAATTCTCATCCTTACGCAAGTCCGGGAACCACACGCTGGAGTTCTGCGGCGCGCTGCTGCAGAACGTCGTCGCCGGCCCCAGCGCCGTCTCACCAGATGAAACGCCGTTGTTGCAAACGTAGTCCGTCGCCAAACCAACGTTGCCGCCCGGCGGCGTGATACCACCGCGGCCCGACCAATACGGGACATTCGCGTGACGATAGTCGTACTCCCAACGAAAAGTAATGTACTGCTTGGGCATATAGTCGAACGTAATCGACGTATCCCATGCCTTGAACGGATCGCCGGGATTCTCCGTGAAGTAAGGCGAATTCGTCGCCGCCGTAATCGCGCTCTCTCCGTTGATCGGCGGCAGCAGCACCAGGTAACGTCCCGGATTGTTGATTTTTCCACCGCCCAGCGTGACGCCGAACAGATCGTGATGGAACCAGAAACGGTTGTAGAGCATGAACCCGAGAAAACTTTGCTTGGGTCCGCCCGCTTTATCGCCATAGCAACTCACGCCGCTGCCGTACTCGCAACCGATATCGCCAGTCAGCGAGAACGCCATCTTGTCCAGCTGCTGGTACGGTTTGTCGTAATACTTAATTTCAATGCTGTTGTCGCTGTGGATGCGCTTGCGATGGGGGATGAACAGGTCATCCTGGCCAATGCCGTAGTTGTTGGAAATAATGTTCATCCAGGGCTTGGGAGTCCACTTGATTTGCCCCCCGATCCCCGGCGAGTGATTGGCCGAGCCGTACGCCTGCCATCCGTTGATGAACCACGGCTCAATCTTCAAATGCGCCGTGGGGAAAATCTGCACGCGCACGCCGTTGAAAAACCACGGCGTGTTCGAGGAAACGTACGACGGTTGATAAGCCCAATTGTCGAAATTGTAGTAACTGAACAGACCGATATAAGACATGAAAATTCCAGCGTCCACATTGATCCCGTGCATCACGTCGAAGTGATACCCGCCGTACGCTTCCGAGACGTAGCGGTACGCATCCGCCAGGTCCCATTGCCCGTGCCCTGGGCTCGGGTCGTTGCGCGGGGTCGTTGTGGAATACATGCCGAACTGCGTCATCAGCCGGGCGCGCACGTTGTCATAGTGGAAATCGCCACCCACGCCAATCTGTGTGAGTTGCACCTCTTGCGATCGGAAGAGCTCGCTCGATCCGCCCATCGAATGATCTGTCGGATGGTTGAAGTCGAAGACGTACACCGTGTCCGAGCGGATTTCTGGCGTGAAGAATTTCGTGTCCCAGAATGTTTCTTTGGTGCGTGGGTTGCCGTTCAGCCAGGTCCAATCCGCGTCCGAAAATGGTTCGATTTTCGCAGGCGCGGCGGCCTCGACCTTGGTTTTCGCCGAAGTGACGGACTCGGCTGTTGCAGCAACTGGCGCGGCAGGCGCTGCGAACGTCGCAGCCGCCGGTGCCACCGGCGCGGTGGCTTTCGCGCTAGTCACAGGCGTGGCCGTTCCCTCCGGAGCTTTGGCGCTTTTCAGCTCCGCTTCCAGCTCGTCAATGCGTTTCCGCATCGCATCCAATTCTTTGGCAATTGCGGAAGGTATTTGCTGGTCAGCGCCGCTGGCCTGCTGGTTCAGCGTGTCGCCGTTGCTTTGCGCGATGCAAGGAACTTGCCCCAGCGTAAAAACCACCATCGCGAATATGAACTTGGTCGTGCCTCTCATCAACAACTTCAACATGGAAGTTATCTCCTGTTCTCATGCGCGCTCTGCGTTTTCTGATTTCCAGGATCTTCGCGCTGCTCTTCGCGCGGGGTCTTCAGTGCCATCACGATTTGCCCGGACGAAATCACCGGAAACCCCAGGGGCGTTGCACGCCTTTGCCTTTCGCGCTTTTCGTCCAGCCAGAATTGCGCCAGCGCGTACAGGAAAAACACACACGCCGCTGCCACCGCCAAGAAAACAAAGACTGCCATCAAACGAATCCTTCAGCGCGCCCGCCGGTGGTGCCGCGGGGGGAAAAAGCCGCGGCACGACTGCGAAAAGCTTCCCGGCCGATTCATCCAGGCGCGCGCCGGCCGCGCCCATTCGCACCCGAACGTTCGAGTTTTCACGGGGCGGAAAGTTCTACGCTACTCGTCTGGCGTCAGGAATCTGTAAGCGAGGCGTAAGGATTTCGTAAGGAAATATCGGCCGAATAAGTTGTTTAAACTTTTTCAGGAGGGCAGCGAATCCGATTCGGTCTGAACACGGCGGCTTGGCAATGCCGCCACAACGGCAGTGGCCACGAGCAACAGAAGCACGGGATCAATCGGGTGCCGGTAGCGCAGGGAAGTGTGCGTCACGTAGTAGATCAGCGGATACGCGATCGGTATGGCCGCCAGCGGAAACGCATACACATTGCGCGAGTGCACGAGCGCGACAATTCCGCACAGCGCGCCGAGTGCAGCTAGCGTATTGCTGACTAGCACCAGACGCACCAGCGGCGAGTCGGTATCGCGAAAACTTTCCACGGGCTTTTCCACTCCGGTCCACGTGGCCACAAACCGCCGCGCAAGCAGTGTGATTTCCAGTCGCGGATGCGTGCGCATAAAACCAACCGCTTTCTCCCACTTGTCCTGCATGAAGGCCGTCTCGCCCATGTGAACATAGCGTCGAATCTCGGCCCGCTCTGGATCCGATGGCGGCACTACCTGCGATTGTTCGTCAAACTGCTCGTTGTTTCCCATCCACAATTCAAAAGGCAGGTTCGAGCGCAGCGGAATGAACCGGTGGAACGCCAAATAATTTCGCACGGTCCACGGCACGCAGCACAGCACCGCGATTGCGCAGGCGAGCGCCGGCCGCGTCAGACGCAATTGCCCTTTTTTCCACGCGCGATACGCGGCCCAACCTAAAAGCAGCGGCAAGAAGCTGCCGAGAGACGGATTGGTCATCAATGCGAATCCCCATAGCAAACCGTATCCGCACCAAGCGCGCGCTCTCTGCGTATCGGCAAGCTCCAGCGTCGCCCACAAGACCGTCGCCAGCAGCAACGCCGCGAGCGACGTATCCCAAACCCATTCGTAGGGAATCATGATCGCGTTGGGAAAAATCGCCCACAGCCAGGCCGCGCCGCTTGCCACTCCCAAGCCGCCCACGCGTTTGCCGATGTAAAAGACCGGCACGCAAGTCACCGCGGAAAGCAAAATGTTCAGAAAAACGACCGCAAAAAACGAATGCGGCGTATGAATCCCGAATATCTTGAAAATCACCGCGACCAGCGCTGGGTACATAGGCGTCAGCCACGCGGTTGGTCCTGTTTCCTGCCAGTACGGCGAGCTGAATCCGTGCCCTGCGGCGAGCGAATACGCGATGTTGCCTGTCTCGTTCAGGAACGGCACGAGCCCTACGAGATCGGCGCGCATTTGACGTTCCTGATTCCAGGCGTACATCACGCGCGTTCCAAGTGCAATCAGCAAGATCAGAGTTAGCGACGTCGCCGCCTTCTGCAATCCTCGTTTCATCGTTTGTATTCCACTCCTCGCGCGCTGTTCAGTCTATCTCGGATGCGTTTTGCGCGCCGCAACCACGATTGCTCTGCGGGACGAAAATGCATTTGGGGGCTACGTTCGATTTCGCGCTCCGCATCGTCCATTTTCTATGCTGCTTCTTCCGGTGGTGTTAGTGCATCTGATACCGTAGAGCAGTTCGGGCGCGATCGCGCGCTGGTTTTTTCGTGCTCGCGCGCTCTTTGGGAGTTTGCTGGCGAATGGCTGATCCACACAAAGTCGTAATTCTCGGCGGCGGGTTCGGCGGGCTCAGTGCCGCGCAGGCTCTGAAAAACGCCCCCGTCCAAGTGACGCTGGTGGACCGCTGCAACTATCATCTATTCCAACCGCTGCTTTATCAGGTTGCTACCGGCTCGCTTTCTCCCGCGAACGTCGCCGGACCGCTGCGCCAAGTGCTGCGCAAACAAAAAAACACGCAGGTGCTGCTCGGCGAAGCCGTGCACATTGACGCTGCCAAGCGCCGCGTGATTCTCAGCGATGGCGCACTCGATTACGACACGCTGATCGTCGCCACTGGCGCGACGCACCAATATTTCGGCCATGACGAATGGGAGCAGTTTGCGCCGGGCCTGAAAAATCTGGACGACGCCACCGCGATGCGGCGCCGCATTCTGCTCGCCTTCGAAGCCGCGGAGCGCGAGCGCGATCCCGAGAAACTGCGCGCGTGGATGACTTTCGTGATTGTTGGTGCCGGGCCTACCGGCGCGGAACTAGCCGGCGCGCTTGGCGAAATCGCGCACGATACGCTGCGTCACGATTTCCGCTCCATCGATCCGTCGCAGACGCGCATCATTCTGGTGGAAGGCACCGACCGCGCGCTTCCCACGTACCCGCCGAAACTTTCCGAAGCCGCGCGGCGGATGCTGGAACGGCTGGGCGTGACCGTTAGAACTGGAGCGATGGTCACGGATGTGCGCGCTGACGGCGTCACGATTCGCGCCGGAAATCAGGACGAAATTATTCCCACGCGCACTGTGCTGTGGGCCGCGGGCGTGCTGGCTTCGCCGCTCGGCGTGATTTTGTCGCAGGAGGCCGGAGCAAAACTGGATCGCGCGCGCCGCGTGATTGTAGAGCCGGACATGAGCATTGCGGCGCATCCGGAGATTTTCGTGATTGGCGACCTCTCGAATTTCAGCCACCAAACCGGAAGGCCGCTGCCGGGCGTCGCGCAGCCGGCGATTCAGCAGGGGCATTACGTTGCGAAATTAATTCGCGCGCGCTTGCGCGGCCACAAACTTAAGCCGTTCCATTATTTCGACAAGGGAAATCTGGCGACCATCGGACGCGGCGCGGCCGTTGCTGATCTAAACTGGCTGCGGCTTTCAGGCTGGCCCGCTTGGCTGATTTGGGTGTTCGTACACTTGCTGTACATCGTGCAATTTCAAAATCGTCTGCTGGTGCTGCTGCAATGGGCGTGGCTGTATGTCACTTTCGATCGCTCCGCGCGATTGATTACTGGAAAAAATCCTTTGCCGCTGGATTTGTGAATCACTGGTCCGCCACTTCTGCCGCGCGCACACGTCCTGCGCGAATGGCTTTCAGCAGCGTTGCGTGGTCTCGCTCAGTCTGATCCGCATACGTCACCGCAAAATCGCCGATGGCATCGTCAAACTTGGCATTCTTGCCTAAGTAGCCGCCGATGCGCGCCGCGTCGCCGGTGCGGGCGTGCGCCCGCGCCAGAGTCCATCCGCAGATCTGCACGTATTCCAGCCATTCCGACTTGCTCATGCTGTCCAAATCAAATTTCATTTTCATGTCGCGCAGCTGCCGGAAATAATAATCGCGGCCGTCGTCGTCGCGCGTCCAGCCGAGGAAGACGTCGCTGGCGGCTTGCAGCATGCGTTGCCCGGTGACCACTCGCTCCCCGTGGTTCGGATAACGGCTCTTGCCTGCGTACTGTTCCAGCACGGAAGGCAGCGCCTCTTTCAGCTGCAGTACCATGGCGTCATCCAGGGTGGCCAAGAGCAGCGCGACATCGCAGCGCGTGCCCACGCTTCCCACCCCGACCACTTTTCGTGCGATATCCACGATGTGATAGCGGTCCAGAATCACGCGCCGTTCTTCCGGCAGCGTCAAACTGTAGCGATGAAACAATGCTCGAACGTGCTCGTCAATTTTGGCAAAGTCGCGCGGATGATAAATCAGCGGCGGGTGGTCAATGATGCGCCGCTCGCCTTTGGAAACCTTGGTGATTTTCGGAAGGAGGTATTCGGCCGTCTGCATGTAGGCGGCGCGCTCCACTGTTTTCCAGTACTGCCTGTCTTTGAAGGTTTTGGCCTTTTCGACGAATGTATCCACGTCAATATGCGAATACCACGCGTCCAGCGCGGGCATCTGCGCATATTCGCGCATGTGCGTGCGATAGGAAGCCACCATGGCGCGCGCCGAGTCAGAGCAACGCCCTTCTCCCATTTTCCTTTCGCGTGCCGCCAGCACCACGCTAGCCGCCAGCCTCTTTACGTCCCATTCCCATGGCGCGGGAAGCGTTTCGTCAAAATCGTTGATGTCGAAAACGAGGCGCCGCTCGGGAGAGCCGTATCCTCCAAAATTCAGGAGGTGGCAGTCTCCGCAGACTTGCACGCGAATCTTCGTATGGGGAGTTTTTGCAAGATCGCAAGCCATCAGCGCCGCGGCGCCGCGGTAGAACGCGAACGGCGAAACCCGCATTCGTCCATAGCGAATGGGCAGGAGATCAGACAATCGTCCGCGGTCGGATTCTTTCAGTACCGCGACTGGATCAGGACGATCCGGCGCGGGCGACCACCTCGCGTGCGAATTTCGCGGGACGCGGTCGCGCAGTGCTTTGCCCGCGGCCATCCGTTCTGCGACGGTTGGACCGAGCGAATTCGCGCGGGCCTTCGAGATGCTGACGACTGCGGAGGGCGCGGCGCCGGTTTTGCTTGCCAGCGGGGTTTTCATTGGCACCGGGATTGTCCGCCAAAAAATACCTAGGGGCAAGAGTAGTGATTCCGGAACGGGTGCAGCGGGCCCGGGAAAATTGCCGAAAAATGTGTGATTAGAAACGGGCGCGATTGTTTGTTTTCAGTCACTTACGGTGATTTCTAATCGCTGAGCCGTCGATTAGAAACGTCTGTAGTTCTACGGAGGAGAGGGCGAATTTGTGAGGACGGCGGTTCTCGGCGGGCGAGGGCGGGGAAACTTGGGCGCCGATGCGGAATGGGGCGCGTGGATTTAACGCCGGAGATGCTGGTGCGAGCTTTCCCGTGTCGCGCGAATTTTGAAATTTAATCACTTTTTGTGTTCTCGCCTAAAGCTAACACGGGCGAACGAAATGCACAGCTGTACATTCGTACAGAAGAGGTACAGGACCAGTACTTACTGTCCTAGGATCGTTTTTTCTTGCGACGGCGCGTGGCAACGGCTTTGGCGGCGGCCTGTTTTCGGTTTCGTTGCGGGTGTACACCTAGATCGTGCCACGACCCTTCGGAAAGATCGATGCCGTAGTGTTTAGCGGCTTTCTTGATATTGGCGAAGGCCGAAGCGCGATCGGAATCGGAGACGCCGGTTACTTGTTCAAAGCGCGCGACGGAGTTGCGGACGTGGCGCGCGTCGGTTAGCGGTTCCTTACGCTGCTTGGGAAACGCGAAGACGGTGTCGGGCAAGTCGCTTTGTTTAGTGAGCCGCCCGTGTTTTTCGTGAGGTTTCCAGGTTGCGCTCATTGCAGACTCCTTGTAGGTGCGCGAGGGCGATCACCGCGTCACCGAGATTTGACTCGCTAGGTTTTCGCGCGGAGAGTGGTTTGCCGGACCATTTTCTGGGCTATGAATGCCAGCAGCTTCCGGTCATTTTCGCTGATCCGCTGCAGAAGCCTGCGGAATTGGCCGAGGAGCCGGGCGTCCTTGCCGGAACTGCCCCAGGCGATATCATCGCCCTTTTTGCGCAAGGAGAGACTTAGAAGCTTGGGAGGCTGCTCACCATCATAGAAGAGTTGATAGACAGGAACTTCCAAAGCGCGCGCCATTTTTTCCAGGGTTTCGACAGATGGAACGGTGTGGCCGTTTTCGACGCGCGAAATATAGCAGCGGAGCAATCCGGTGCGGCTTTCGATGTCTCCCTGCGACAGATTCTTTTGCTCGCGCAAGCTACGGAACCTTTCTCCAATAATCATGTGAGGCACCTTTTTGGCGTACGGCCTGCCCGCACGTGACGGGCAAGTCGCAGTCGCCGAGATTGAGGATGACGTGCGTTTCGTTAATCTGGACTCAGGGAATTCGGCTGTCAAAGTTCACAGGGACACCACCTGAAGGCCGAGCGTCAGGTGGGGAGTCAATTGTGCAACGGACGCTCTTCCGTGCCAGCTCGACTTGAAGAGCTTCCACAGTGTCTTGCAGTACGCGAATTTCGCCTTCTTTTACGTCCTTAAGCACGCAATACATGCCTAACACCTCTTTTGTTGCGCTTTTCTGTTCGGCGCACGCCGCAGCGACCGTCAAAGTGGAAGCGGTGCCCACGGCCATAAACGCGCCGATGAAGAGTGGCAAGCCGGTGGCGTTCTCAAAAGGTCCCAATCCATGAAGGGAGCCCCACATCGCAAATCCGCCCATGACCAAGGTTGCACCGGCAGCTTCCAGCGGACAAAAACGCAGGGCTGACCATACCAGGAAGGGGGCGCAGAGAAACAGCAGGCCGTTACCCGGAACCCAGGAAATAGGCTGATGGCCGAAATTCAGCACGCACGTAAGGCTGAGGCCTGCAATTAGAGCGGTAATTTCGAGCGGCTCCGCGAGGCCAAAGAAACGGTGTTTGTGCCCCAGCAAGAGAACTAGAAACGGCGTGACAAAAAGTACGCCGAGCATATCGCCGACCCACCAAACGAACCAAAGCGCGGGGAAATCAACCAGCTTGGCAAAACCGCCGAGGCAGAGAAAGCTGACTCCCCATGTGGCGCACAGCGCTGGGCCAAGCATCGCGCCAAAGAAGGCGAAACGCAGCGCGTCAGGCGCTTTGAAGAAGGTGCTCTTGCCGTGGGCATATCTATTGACGAGATAAGTCGCCACGAGCACCGTCAATGTATTGCCAAGCGCAAGGGGCCATGCAAACCAAACTGACCCGGTGATTGCAACGCTGAGGAGAAAGGCTCCGAGATAAACGCCCGGCCACGCTCGATAGCCCCGCAAAAGCAATGCCGCCAAGGCAATCCCCGCAGGAAGCCAGATCGCAGTGACAGAATCGTTCGCCGTCGGCTGCCGCAGACCGATTTTCCCGACGACGAAGTAAGCGAAGGCCACGAAGGCCATGGTCGCGAGATTGCGCGGCTCGAAGTAGGGACCCAGCTTGTTACCCAGCGACCGTGGGAGCGCAGAGAAGATATAGCTCGGACTTGCGGACTTGCCGGAAAGGGTCAACGCTTCCTCCGTGTTTCACGCCGCGAGGGAATCATCGGTCTGTGATGGAATCTTCGACAAGACCGATCACCGAGTTGATTACTTAATTCTAATAATTTTCAATGTCAAGGAGATAGTGCTTGCGGTGGGGCGTTGCGAGCACGGGACATTCAAAATCACGACTGATGAGCACTGACATACACGGTGACGAAGGCGAGCGAGGAGGTAAAGATCAAACGCAGAGGACGCTGAGATAGCAGCGCTGAGGTCGCTGAGAAAAACTGAGGCAAAAACAAGAATGCCCTGTTCGTCCCGCGCCTTTCGGGACGAACCGGCCGCTACACGAGCAAAGTCAAAAACGCCGATTGGGGGGTTGGCGTTCCCTCGTAGTTATTCGGAGCGCAGAGCGTCCATTACGTCAATGCGGGCTGCGCGAGCAGCCGGGAGCACCGACGCTACTACTGCGGCGGCCAGCAGGACTGCGGCAGAAGCTACTACCGGGACAGGACCGGGCATGCGCATGTCCACGATGTAACTGTTTGCCAGACGCGCGATGACGTATCCGAATAGGGCGCCGGCCGCGATGCCGACTCCGGCCATCAGAGCGCCTTGGGCGATCACGTTGGTGAGAAGGTTGCGCGGCTGGGCGCCGAGCGCCAGGCGGATGCCGAACTCGCGCGTACGGCCGCTTACTGAAAAGACCAGGACGCCTGCCACGCCGATTACCGCGATTGCCAGGGCGACCGCGGCGAAGCCTCCGAAGACCAGTGCGTTCAGACGATCGGGGGTTAGGACTTCGGCGCGGACGTCGTCTAAGGTGGCGGCTTTTTCTACTGGCTGGTCAACCGATAGGTCGCGAATGATGCGCGTGATGGGAGTTACCAGGGCGTAAGGATCGGTGTGGGTGTGGACGAAGAGGCGGCCACCACCGATTTCCTGATCGAGCGGGTGATAGACGGTGAGAGTGGCGCCGGGGACTACATTTTCATCGTCCACGTCGGCAGCGATGCCTACGATGCGGCGCGGCTCGGTGCTGACGTCAATGAATTTCATTACCGGGTCGGTCCACATGATGTGCTGATTGAGCGCGTCGCTGTTCGGGAACATTTTTATCGCAACACTCTGGCTGATGATGACGACCTTTTCGCTGTCTTTGCGATCGAGGTCGTTGAAATCGCGGCCTTCGATGATAGGGACGCCGAGCGCGGCGAAGAATCCTGGCGAGATGGTGCGAAATTGCGCGTGGGGATCTTCTTCACCGTTGGCGCGCACGTGGCCTTGCGCGGAGAACTGGAAGCCCGGTCCGAAGATGCCTTTATCGCGCCAGGGGACGGCGGTGCCGACGGCGACTCGGTCTACACCTGGAAGAGCGGCAACCTGGCGAATGGTTTCTTTGTAGAAATTGAGGATCTGATCAGGCGTGCGTCCGTAGGAAACGACGGGGACGTTGATCGCGAGAACATTGTGCGTGTCGAAACCGGGGCGCACGGATTGCAGCGCGAGGAGCGTTTTCAGCAGCATGCCGGCACCTGCTAGGAGCATGAAGCAGGCGGCGATTTGCGTGACGGCGAAGACGCGCAGGCGCCGTCCGGTGCTGCCGGTGATACGCACGCCTCCGCTGGAGAGGTTCATACCATTGGCGGAGTCTGCCGACGGGAGGCGCGGGACGAATGCGAGAAGCACGGCAGCGACGACGGCGAGCAGCGCGCCGACCCAGAGCATGCTGGAATCAACGGTGAGGTCGAGCGCGCGGATGGAGAAGCGGGAGGCGTAGCGCGCGAGGATAGCGACCATGGGGCTGGCGCTCAAGACGCCGAGAGCGGCGCCGGCGCCGCAGAGCAGGAGACTGTCAATTAATAGCGTGCGGCGCAGCGAGCCGGTGGTGGCGCCGAGCGCAGCGCGGATGGAGAGTTCGCCTTCGCGGCGAACCGTGCGCGCGAGAATCAAGTTTGCGGCGTTGGAGCAAGCGATGACGAAAACGAGCACGGAAGCTGCGAGCAACACGAGCAGAACTGTCTTCGCGCGCGAGGTTATTTGATCGCGCAGGCGGCGGGCGCTGATTTGGAAGTTCTCGCCGTGCGGATAGGCTTCGGGATGTTGGGCAAGCATCGAGCCGTACACAGTGCGCAGCTCGGCGCTGGCTTGTTCGAGGTTCGCGCCGGGGGCGAGGCGGCCGAAAAGTTCGGTCATGCGATGAACGCGGCCGGTGACCATCGTGGCGGAGAGGTGATGCGGGCTGGTGACGACATTGGCGATAATTTCAGTTTCGGCGGGGTAAGGCACGGAGGGTTCGAGGACGCCGACGATGGTGGCGGAGCGGGCGCCTCCGGGATCGCCGGTATCGAGTTTGACCGTCTTGCCGATGACGGAAGGATCGCTGTGGAGCGCGGTGGTCCAGAAGCGGTAGGTGAGGACAACGGCACCGGCGGCGTTGGGGCCGTCATCGTGCGCGTCGAGCAGGCGGCCGAGGACGGGATGCAATCCCATGACGTCGAAGTAAGAGCCGTCCACCACGCCGCCGCGGATTTCGCGGGGTTCGCCGAGTCCAACGACGCTGAAGCCGATGGTCGAGAAGTCGCCGAATTCGCCGATCGATTTTACGCCAGACTGCAAATCCTGGATTTCAGGGACGGAAAAGTTGACATTGTCCACGCCGATGCCGGGAGCGCTCTGGCGAATGTAGATCAAGCGGTCCTCGTCGCGATTGACCAGCGGGCGGAGGAGCACGCCGCGCACGACGCTGAAGATGGCGGCATTGGCGCCGATGCCCAGAGCGAGGGTGAGGACGACAGTGATGGCGAGGCCTTTGGTGTGCGCCAGGGAGCGAAGGGCGGCTTTTAGATCGCGGAGAATCATATCGAGGTTGAACATCGGCGTTCGGCCTCCATGCGGCTGGGTAAGTTCACCGAGTGCGAGATTTTACACTACGACCGCAGAAACCGTGAATTCGATTGGGGTTGGGGCACGTAAGGTTCCGCTCGATGTTCTTATAACTATAGCGTTATCAGGTCTTTGTGGGACGATGACGGCGTGATTGACGCTCAGATGGTCGCTTTTGGGATAGGGGTGTTGCGGAGGCGGACAGAGCGGCTGATGGTAGAGCGTCTAAACCCTCACGCTTCACAATCCGAGGGTCGGGGCGCCCTGTCGAGGTGAAATGCGGGACGTGTTGGCCTGAATGCCGGTAACCGTCTTGGCGCTGCGCGGCTAGTCGTGGGCTGCGGGTTGCGCGTAATACCCCTGACGCGTGCGAACGGTCAGTCCGGCCTTGGCTAGTTTGATTTCGAGGTGGTGATATTCATCGGGGTGCTCGGCTGCGGGAGCGGCGAAGGAGATTTCGTAGTAGGGCGCGACGTCGGAAATGCATTGTTGCAGGAGTGCGGAGGCGTCGTTGTTGAACTCGAGAGCGAGACCGCCGCTCTGAATGGCGAGGATTTGGAGTCCCAAATTGCCGAGATTGACCTGGCTGGGTTTGCTCACGCCTTTCAGGAACTCCTGATAATACGTGCCCTGAAAGACAGACTCGCTCGCGCCGATAGGATTGACGTTGTAGAGTGTCACACGCGCCTGCCGGAGTTGAGTGGAGAGACTTACAATCTGCGCGAAGATCTGGCGTTGCTGCTTGGAGTCGAGTTCGACATTGGGGCCGGAAAGCAGAGGCCAACCGGGAGAAACCCAGAGCTGGATTTTGCGTCCGGGTTCGGAAGCCTCGCTGGCGGCAATTTGATCCAGCGCCTGCAGGGAATACTGCAAGCGTTCGTTTGCGCCATAGAAGCCGGCGGAACGTCCGATGTCCCGGAGACCGATCTGATCGCGATCCATGGCGGCGCTGAGGGCGTTGCCGTCGGTTGAGAAATTCTCGGCAACTTTGACGCCCGTATCCGTGGCGATCGCGATGGCGAGGGGATATGTGAGGCGACCTCCCTCGGACTTGAGGAACTTGTCGATCTGGCCGCGCTCGTAGGCAATGGTTCGGACGTCGGTATTGATCGCGTCAATTACCAGGACGACCTCGACGGGAGCCTGGCGGCCGGTGACCGCGCGAAAAGAGGTAATGGGCCGCGGGGAATTATTATCCAACAGGGTGAAGTCCTGTTGCTGGAGATCGGCGACGGGCGGGCCGGATTTGGGGGTGACTACGATGTCGAGGTTAATTTGATTTGACGCGGGCGGTGCGGTTTGTCGGGTTGAAGCCGCGGTGGAGCAGAGCAGGACGACGAAGAGAAGATAGCCGAGGCGCGTGTTCTTGAACATAATTTCCATTCCTTCGGGCGAAGGTTGCCGGACTTTGACTGAAAGCTTCGCCGAGTACGATAGGTGCAGATACTGGTCATTTTGACGTGATTCGGGGCTGATGCGTTTCGAGCAGGTGGTGTGAAACACACCGCGCCCGGCGCTTGGCGGGTTGATTGTGCGGCGGGTCGGAGCAGCGTACGATGCGCGGGCTGGAGTTGGAGACTGCGGCGCAAATCGGAAATTCGAGTTTTGTTTCTGGGTGATAAGATTCGTTGGCGAAGCTGGCGCGCGCCGAGAATTGTGACGCGCTGGACGTTATGCTGAGATTGGCGGAGTTTGGAGGATCTACCTGTGCCGTTCGACGTGTTCATCAGCTACGCGTCAAAAGATAAAATCGTAGCGGACGCGGTGTGCGCGCGGCTGGAGGCCGCGGGGATTCGCTGCTGGATCGCGCCGCGGGACATTGTGGCGGGGACGTCTTACGGCGAAGCGATTATAGATGCGATTCATGGCGCGAAGGTGATGGTGCTGGTGTTTTCGTCGAGCGCGAATGCTTCGGGGCACATTCCGAAGGAGGTGGAGCGCGCGGTGAGCAGCGGCGTGGCGATACTGCCTTTTCGGATTGAGGATGTGGCGCCGGGGAAATCGCTGGATTATTTCATCGGGTCGGTGCATTGGCTGGATGCAATGACGCCGCCGATGGAAAAACATCTGGATGATCTGGCGGCGACGGTGAACAAGTTGATTCCGGCGAAGGGAAGCGAGCCGACGCCGGGCGGTGCGTCTGCAGCTAGTTTGGATGGAACGGTGATGTGGCAGCGCGGCATGGCGGGGAGTGCGGCTGGTGCTGGTGTGTCCGCGGGAGCCCCGGCGGCGAACGCCGGCGCCGCTGCTGGGCCTGCGGTCAGCGCGCTCGGCAACGGACTATCAGGGAAGAAAATCTGGATTGGCGTGGCGGCGGCTGTAGCGCTGCTCACGCTGGTGGTGATGTACTCGCGCAGCGGAGGTAATTCGGGAGGGAATTCGGCGGTTGGGCCGGATACGCCGGCTGCTACGAATCCCGTGGGAGATCGAAACGCGGCGAGCGATCCGAATGCTGGCGGCGGTGGCGGCGGAGGCAAGAGGGTGACGCCACCTGCTGTGAAAACTCCACCGACTCCGCGATCAGCCAGTGCGAATGCGAATGTGGATCCGATCGTGGGCTGCTATCAATGGTTCAATAACTCGCCGGTGACGATTCGCGCGGACGGCACGGTGACCGCGGGGCCGTTCACGGCGCGCTGGCGATTAGTGGATGCGCAGCGGCGCGCCTACACGTTCACATGGCCGGTGATGGTGGAGACGCTGACGGTTTCGCCGGATCAACGAACGATGAGCGGAGGAAACCAGTACGGGTATCCGATTTCTGGCGGGCGCGTGACGGGGAGCACGGGTCTGGTGGGAACGTGGCACTGGGCGAACGGATGGAATGTGGACGTTGAGCCGAATGGCACATTTACGAGCGGGACATTTCGCGGGACGTGGCGGGCTGTGGATGCGTCGCGGGGATTGTACGAAATGAATTGGCCGAGCCCGGTGGATAGCGTGGTGCTTTTGGGCGGAGGCACGCGCGTTGCGGGATCGAATCAGTACGGAGTGGCGACTTCGGGAGTGAAGACCGGAGCTTGCGGGGGGAATTAGTTTGATTGTCGCGGCGGCGCGGGCGGATTCGCTGTGCCTCGAAGGATGAGGCTCAGAAGTCGGATTCCGAGGTGGAAATTGGCCAGTGTTGAAACGGTTGAAGTCGTTTCTGGCTTACGAATTCTTGCTGCCGCGAATTCGGGTTAGCGCGCGGGGCCTCAGTCGGTCAGTTAACTCATGCGTTGCGGCAGGGCTGGCGGCATTGACTTGGCCGCTGGGTGAGTCAGAATAGAACTCCCTTCCAGACTGTTCCTACGGCACAAGACTGCCCACTTCCCAGTCATCAGCCGACCAGCCGAGCTCTCCAGCCGGGCCTTACGGCTGAAGAAGCTCGCTGGTTCCTGATAACGGATAAAGCCGGAATGATGAACTCGCCTGAACTCGCGATGACGGGATTTTACGACTACCGCCTCGTCGTGGTGTCGGTGCTGATAGCGATGATGGCCTCGTATGCCGCGCTCGACCTTGCGGGCAGAGTAACGTCGGCGCGTGGCGTGGTCCGGAGATTATGGCTGTGCGGCGGCGCAGCGGCGATGGGCATGGGTATATGGGCGATGCATTACGTGGGGATGCTTGCCTTCCGCTTGCCCGTTCCAGTCGAGTACGACTGGCCGACCGTGCTGCTATCACTTCTGGCGGCGATTTTCGCATCGGCGATCGCACTGTTCGTGGTTAGCCGGCAAGAGATGAGCCTGTTTCGAGCGGTTATTGGCAGCATCTTCATGGGCAGCGGGATCGCGGGGATGCATTACATCGGGATGGATGCGATGCGATTGCCGGCCAGTTGCCACTATTCGCGCGTGATGGTGGCGGTTTCCGTGGCGTTGGCGATGGTGATTTCGCTGGTGGCTCTGTCGCTAGCGTTTCATTTTCGAGGAGAGACAAAGTCGGGGGGCTGGCGGAAGGCGCTGAGCGCGGTGGTGATGGGCGCGGCGGTACCGGTGATGCACTACACGGGAATGGCAGCGGCCAGTTTCACGCCGGCGATGTCGAGCCATGGCGACCTGTCGCACGCGCTGAGCATATCTTCGCTGGGGATGCTGGGCATCATCATCGTGACGTTCATGGTGCTGGGACTGACGGTGCTGACGTCGCTGGTTGACCGGCGCTTCTCGGCCCAAGCGCTGGAACTGGAAGCGAGCGCGAAACGATATGGGCAGATCCTGGAAACTTCGTTCGATGCTTTCGTGGGAATGGATTCGGGGGGCAGGATCACGGATTGGAACATGCAAGCGGAGAACATCTTCGGATGGCCCCGAGCGGAGGTAATCGGCCAAGTTCTGGCGGAGAAAATTATCCCGGAGCAACACCGTCGCACTTATCTGGCAGAAATACGGAAGCTGCGTGTGTTGTGCCAGAACACCGCGGCGCACGACCGATTTGAAATTGGGGCGGTGCGGCGGGATGGGGGAAGTTTTCCCGCGGAGGTGACGATTTCGGCCATGCGTTCGGATAAGTCGCACGAATTTGCGGCGTTCGTGCGCGATCTGAGCGAGCGCAAGCGCTTCGAACAAGACCTGCGCGAAGCCAAGGAAGCAGCCGAAGTGGCGAATCAAGCGAAGAGCACGTTTCTGGCCACCATGAGCCACGAAATCAGGACTCCGATGAACGGCATCATGGGCATGACGGAACTGGTGCTGGAGACGGAACTGAACAGCGAGCAACGAGAGCATCTGGGGCTGGTGAAGTTTTCCGCCGAGGCATTGCTGGAGATCATCAACGACATTCTGGATTTTTCGAAGATCGAGGCCGGGAAGCTGGAACTGGAAACGATTCCTTTCGAGTTGCGTGAGAGCCTGGGCGAAACGATGAAGACGCTGGGCATTCGCGCGCATCAGAAAGGGTTAGAGCTTGTATTCGACGTGCGGCCGGAAGTTCCGGAGGCGTTGCTGGGAGATCCCGGACGAATCCGGCAAATACTGATCAATCTGGTGGGGAACGCAATCAAGTTTACGGAGCGCGGAGAAATCGTGGTGAGCGTGGAAGAGGAGTCCGAAGAGAGCAACGCGACGCGGCTGCACTTCGCGGTGCGTGACACGGGTGTGGGCGTGCCCGCCGAGAAGCAAGCCAGGATTTTCGAGGCGTTCTCACAGGCCGACGGCACGATGGCTCGTAAGTATGGCGGCACGGGATTGGGATTGACCATCTGCACGCGCCTGGCGGAGCTGATGCACGGGCGGGTGTGGATGGAAAGTGAGCCGGGACAGGGGAGCACATTCCACTTCGTGATTCGCGTGGGCCTAGGCGACGCCGGCGCGACGAGGTCAATCCCGGCGGAACGGAGCGAATTGCGTGGCGTCAACGTTCTGATTGTGGACGACAATTTCACGAATCGCCGCGTGCTGGAAGGAATGTTGCGCCTCTGGGAAATGCATGCAGAGGCGGTGGAAAGCGGTCCGGCGGCGCTGCTGGCGTTGCGGGAGGCGCAAAGCGGAGGCCGCGCGTTCCGTCTGATTCTGCTGGACGGCCAGATGCCGGACATGGACGGCTTCGCGCTGGCCGAGATCATTCACAAGGACGAGTCGCTGGCGGGAATCAAGCTGATGATGCTCACGTCGGCGGGCCGCGCGGGAGACGGGGCGCGCTGCCGGCAAGCGGGCATATCCGCGTACATGAGTAAACCGATAAGCCAGAGAGAGCTGCTGGAAGCCGTCTGCGCGCTGCTGCAACGGACGCCGGAAAAGAAAGCCGAAGCTTTGGTGACGCGGCATACATTGCGGGAACAGCGCAACCGGCGACGGGTTCTGGTGGTGGAAGACAATCTGGTGAACCAAACACTGGCGCTGCGTGTGCTGGAAAAGCGCGGCTATGAGGTGACCGTAGCCGGAGATGGGCAAGCGGCGTTGAACGAATTACATAAGGGATCTTTTGATGTGGTGTTGATGGACGTGGAAATGCCCGTCATGGATGGTTTGGAGGCCACGGCGGCAATCCGGGAAAGAGAAAAAGCCGACGGCGCCCACACGCCGATTATCGCCATCACCGCGCATTCGCTGAAGGGAGATGCGGAACGATTCATAGCCGGCGGCATGGACGCTTATGTTTCGAAACCGATTCGGACAAGCGAGCTATTCGCAACGATGGACAGGGTGCTGGGCAAGAGTGAGGACACGGCCGCGGTGAATCAGAGCGAGATGCAGAAGAACCTGGCACCGTGAGGCGGAGCGGTATTTTACGGCGCGGCAGTTCGATCCTTCGCCGGTGAGCGGATTTGGCCGAAAATCGGTGAGCGGTGCCGCATGGTGGATGTGGCAGATGCAATGCCGATGGTGCAGTGAAGTGGGCCGCGACAAAGGCAACATCAAAACAACATCAAAGCAATAGCAAAGGCTGCCCGGTTCGATGAACCTGAACCGGCCTACAAAGGCAACATCAAAACAACATCAAAACAACATCAAAACAACACCAACGCAATAGCAAAGGCTGCCCGGTTCGATGAACCCGAACCGGCCGCTACAAAGACAAAGACAAAGGCAAAGACAAAGGCAAAGACAAAGGCAAAGACGAAGGCAAAGACGAAGGCAAAGACGAAGGCAAAGGCAAAGGCAAAGGCGAAGGCGAAGGCGAAGGCAAAGGCAAAGGCAGAAGGCGAAGGCGAAGGCAAAGGCAAAGGCAAAGGCAAAGGCGAAGGCGAAGGCAAAGGCAAAGGCAACGGCAACGTCAAGGGCAACGGAGCCGGCGGGACGCCGGCGCTGCGAAGTCAAAGGCGGGAACTGCCCGGCGGCCGTTCGTTGCGAGGTTGCGTAAGAATTGTTTGGGGAGGAGCCACGCGCGAAATCTGGTGAGGCGTGCGGCGGGGAGGCGCCAGCGCTCGTGTCGCATGCGGCTAGAGGGTGGCGAAGATGTGGTAGCTGATGGTGCCTAGCGCGATGCCGATGGCGGAGCCGGCTAGCACGTCGCTGAGGAAGTGCATGCCGAGAATTATGCGAGAGGAGGCGATCAGCAGTGCTACGGCTAGCAGGACGCCTTGCAGTTGCGGGTAGAACAGGCCTAGCGAGAGAGCGATTGCGAAGGCAGTAATGGTATGGCCCGAGGGGAAAGAATATTTATCGGGGGGAAGGATAAGGGACCAGCAGTGAGGCTCGATTTCGCAGGGGCGCTGGCGTTTGCTGGTTTTTTTCAGGGCGCGGAACAGCAGGATGCCGACGAACGCGGCGGCGGTGGCTGCGCCGATGGCTGAGAAGCGATGCTCGCCGCCGTAGACGAGCAGGATCAGGCCGAGCGAATACCAGAGCAAGCCGTCGCCCATGCGCGTCATTAATATCATGAGGATGCGAAACCAGCGCGGGGCGCGCCAGCGATGCACGCGGCGCATCAGGCGATAGTCGTTCGATTGAATCTGGTTCCAGACAGCTTTGGCGACTGTCATACGGATCCCTCCGCCGCGGATTGCGGCAGCGATATCCAGTGAGGATGTTTGCGCGTTTCGGGAGCACCGAGAATTTCCGCGGCCCAGCGGCGGCCGAAAACGCGTTCGTCGTGATAATTCCAGTAAGTGATCACCGGGATCAGCGCGGCAAGTGGAGAAAGCAGAGCGGTCCAGGATTTCTCGCGCATCATCTCGTAGGCGATCCAGAACACGTCGCGCGTGAGTTTTCTGAAGCTGCCGGATTCGCCGGCAACGCGGCCCATGCCTGCGCGCAGGCCCTCGAAAAATTCTTCTTTATCGCGCGCGCCGGGAACTTCGGTGTAGGCGGTGCCAGCGGAGAGAAGCGCGTGGGCGTCGCTGCCGCCGATGGCGATCTTGTCCCATTGCTTGGCGAGTTGGGCGGCGCGTTGATTGGCGCTTTCAAGCATGTGGCTGTTGCGCGTTTCGACGGCGGGAAAATATTCCTGGAACCAGGCGAAGTCTTCGCGCTCGCGGCGTCCGGTGACGGCGGAGAAAACGTGATTGATGCTGAAGAAGAGGCGACGCTCGGTGAGATACATCAGGAGCGAAACGAGATCGTTGCGGCGTTGTTGTAGCTGGTGGTGCTGGCGATCGGTGATGTCGTACACGCCGATGTGGACTTCTGTGCCGCTGGGCATTTTGCAGGTTAATTCTTCGCTGACAAAAAAATCGGGATGCTGGCGCAACTGTTCGGCGCCTTCGATGGAATCGTGATCGGTTAGCGTGAAGAGGCTCATACCGCGGCGATGCAGCAGCAAATAAACGTCTTGGGGATTGCTATAACTTTCGCGGCAAAATTTTCGGGCAAAGGGGGTTGTAGTTGGTCCGGAGAAGTACGAGTGAACATGCAGGTCGCATCTCACGAATACAAAAATAGCGGAGTCGTGTTACCAGCAGATGACATGCGTGCTAAAGTTCTGAAAATACAGATATTTAACTCTTTCGACACAGTCACAGTCTTTTAACAGTTCAGTAGCAGATCTCGGCAATAGGGATGCGAGAGTACGCCCGCATGCAACGAATCGAGTTTTGCTTTTTCGACGCCGGCGGCGGACACCGCGCGGCAGCCACGGCTCTGCAGATGTCCATTCAAGCGCAAGAACGTTCGTGGGACGTTCGCCTGCTCAACATACAAGAGTTGCTCGAGGAGCTGGATATCCTCAAGCGATACGCGGGGATACGCATCGAGGACTACTACAACTGGATGCTGCGCAGCGGATGGACCTTGGGCAGCGTTTATTTGATGAAAGTGTTGCAATTTGTGATTTGGTCGCGGCATGCGGCAATGGTGCGCGTGCTGGAGCGGCACTGGCGGGAGACGGCGCCGGACATGGTTGTGTCATTCATTCCGCACTTCAATCGGGCGCTACATGAAAGTTTCGCGAACGTGTATCCAAGACGCCCATTGGTGACGGTACTCACGGATATCGCGGATTATCCGCCGCATTTCTGGATTGAGCGGCAGAGGCAGTATTTGGTTTGCGGATCGGAGCGCGCGGTGCAGCAGGCGCACGAGCACGGACACATGGACAACCGGATTTTTCGCGCGTCGGGGATGATTTTGCATCCGCGATTCTATGAGCCGGTGGTGGAGGAGCGCGCGGCGGGTCTGGCGCGATTGGGACTGCGCGCGGATTTGCCTACGGCGGTGGTGTTGTTTGGTGGATATGGATCGCAGGCGATGCTGGAGATTGCGGAGCGGCTAGATGATTCGAAGCTAGAGCTGCAACTGATTTTTATTTGCGGACGGAATGAGAAGCTGGCTTCCGCGCTGCGAGTGGGCGGGTCGAGATTGCCGCGGTTCGTGGAAGGATTTACGAAGGACGTGAACCGGTACATGCATCTGGCGGATTTTTTTATTGGCAAGCCTGGGCCGGGGAGTGTGAGCGAGGCTTTGGCGATGCAGTTGCCGGTGATTGTGTCTTGCAATGCGTGGACTTTGCCGCAGGAGCGTTATAACGCGCAATGGGTGCTGGAGAATGAGGTGGGAGTGGTGTTGCGGAGCTTTAGTGAGATTGTGCCGGCGGTGGGAAGGATGATCGAGCCGGCGACTTTGGCGCGGTTTCGGGCGAATGCAGCGGGATTGAAAAATCGCGCGGTGTTTGAGATTCCGGGGATGCTGGAGCAGATTTTGGAGAAGACCGGGGGCGCTGCCCAGGCGTTCGCTACCAGTGAAAAATAAAGCATCAGCTCTGTAGGTTAAGGGGCTTAGCCATCACCGTTGTTCGATCAGCCTCATTTGTTCCAATCCTTGGCCCAATATGCCGCGCAGCCTAGCCCCACGAATACCGCGAGAACAGAACATGCGGACATCCATCTAATATTGCTGGCCTCACCTGCGTCGAATAGTCCTATTCCCACCTGAAGAATGGCGCAGACGAATATTACCTGTGTTATGAGACTCCATTTGTAGGCAGCAGCGCTTACGGAAAGGAACATTGCGCCCACCGGCGACAGAAGCAGGAACCGGCCGCGGGAGAAACCCAGAGTTTCAATTCCATGGGTATTCAGAAACACACCCAGGAAAACGAGGAACAACGTCCCTGAATTGATTGTGATGGAAATTGTTCTAGTCGGAGTGTCCGGGCTCAGAAGCCAGAACGCGAGGATTTGTGCTACGACGAATAGTAGGAGGAACGTTGCAAAATCCGCGGGGTCCTTGTCTTGCGAGCGTACGCATAGAAGGCAGTAGAGAAATGAGAAGACCAGGAGAGAACTGAATGAGCCCAGAACTCTCCATATAAGTTTCTTGGGCAGAACAAGCCAGTGCAGGGAATTTAGAATCAGCAGGCCGGGCAGAAAAACGGTCACGAATTCTCTGCCGAATGGGTTCCTGCCGCGCTGGAATGCAACGGCGAAGAGGAAAAACAAAGCCATGACGACGGAGTATGCTCGCTTGCTCATGCTCCGCAGTTCCTGAGGTTCACTTTTGCCAGCGCGCCGCTCATCTCGACGACGGATGATACCACTGCGATAGTTAGCACAGAAGTTTATGAAGCAGTTGGCGAGGCGCCAAGGGATTCAAAGACTCCACCCTTTTCCGCGAGGCCGTTTGCAAGTTCAAGGGTGAATTCAACTACGCCCGCCTGAAAAAGCAGGCGGCCGCTACAAAGTCAAAGTCAAAAGCAAAGGCAACTGCAACTGAGCCGGCGAGACGCCGGCGCTACAAGAACGGGCGGTCGCGGTGGGCGTCAGCAGAGTGCGATCGGCCTAGTCGCTGAGCTTCGCGCGCAGTGCGGCGAAGTTTTTTTGAAGTTGATCCCACTGCGCGAGCAGGTCATTGAGATGCTTGGTGGACTCTGCGAAGGCCGCGGAGGCTGTTGTAGTGGGGGCGCTGTCGGCGCTGCCTACTGCTATGGCTAGGGCGGCTAGCTTGCTGTCTTCGCCGATTAGGCCGCCTGGCGCGGCTGGCCAGTGGGCTTCGGAGTTGCCTTGAATTGCTTCTGCGCGTTTGTCGAGGGCGTCTGCTTCATCGAGGTTGGGTTTGGCGTCGGGCTTTTCGCTTAGGCTGGTGTGGAGGGCTTTCAGCTGTTCGCGGAGTGCGGCTACGGATTTGGCGGTGTCGGTGGCTTTGGTTAGCGCGATGTCTATTTTTTGTTCCAGTTCGAGTTGATCTACTAATTGTTCGCGGGGGACTTTTACGCGCGGGTCCAGTTCTATTGTGAGCGAGGATTTGTAGGTTTCGCCGCGGCTCGTGAGCCAAACGTCGTACTCGCCGGGAAGGGCGAGGGGACCTTGCGGCTGGGTGACGGTGCCTGCGCCGATGATCGCCGTCATGGAATATTCGTTGTGCAGCGCGGCGGGCGGTGCGTAGCGCAGATCCCAGACGAAGCGGTGCGCGCCCGGGGCATTGGAAAGCGGCTGGAATTTTGGCAGCCAGAATTTCGGGAATTCGGGCGGCTCGGCGGCTGGTGGCGGCTCTTTGTCAGAACTGGAGAATTTGCGGACGACATTGCCTTGCTGATCGCGGATTTCGAGCGTGACTTCTCCTATGTCGGGGCCACGAGCGGGCAATTTCACTGAGTAGTCGAAAATTGCCCCGGCGGGCGGATTTTCGCCGACGGGCGTTTCGGGCGGCAGCGGGGAATCTTGATTTTCGCTGCGGCGAATGCGGATGGCGTGCGCGGGCGGGAAGAGATGCGCGCTTTGGCGCATGGCGTCTTCGTTCCATGCGCGGAGGGGCGCGATGTCGTCGAGGATCCAGAACGAGCGGCCGTGCGTGGCGACGATGAGATCGTCACCGTGTATGGCGAGGTCGCGGATGGAGCTCACAGGCAAATTATTCTGCAGCGGGCGCCAGTTGGCGCCGTCGTCGAATGAAATGAAGACGCCAATTTCGGTTCCGGCGAAGAGCATACCTTTGCGCACGGGATCTTCGCGGACGGCGTGGACGTAGGCGTTTTCGGGCAGGCCAGTGTCGATTCTCTGCCAGGACTTGCCGTCGTCGTGGGTGCGATAGATATAAGGATGGAAGTCGTCCACTTGATGGCGGTCAACCGCGGCGTAGGCGGTGGCGGCGCTGAAGCGCGATGCTTCGATCAGGCTGATCATGCTCCAGTTTTCTACGCCGGGCGGAGTTACGTTGGACCAGTGCGCGCCTTCGTCGAGTGTGAGGTGGATCAGACCGTTGTCGGTGCCGGCCCAGATTTCACCTTTGCGCGCGGGGGACGGAGCGATGGTGTAAACCACGCCGCCCACTTCACCTTCTTTTGGCGTAGCGTTTGCGGCGGCTGGGTTTCTTAGCGTGAGGTCGGGGCTGATGGCCTGCCAGGTTTGACCGGCGTCTTCTGTGCGCAGGACGAACTGCGCGCCGAAATATAGGACGTGGGAATTTTGCGGCGAGTCGACGAGTGGGGAAGTCCAGGTGAAACGCAGCTTGCTGCCGTTGAAGGGAATCGCGGCGGGAGAAATGTCGAACGATTGCGCGGTGAGCCAATTGAAGCGGCGGAGGACGCCGAAGGGGCCGCCGCCGTACACGATATCGGGATTGGCGCGATCCACCACGATGTAGCCGCTTTCTTCGCCGCCTACTGGAGACCAATCGCGAAAAGTGATTTGGCCGTAATCGCTGCGGCTCGCGACCGCGGCGGTGCCGCTATCTTGCTGCGCGCCGTAAACGCGATACGGGAAACGATTGTCGGTAGTGACGTGATAGAACTGCGCGGTCGGTTGATTGAACCAGGAGGTCCAGTTGGCGCCACGGTCCACGCTGATGGCGGCGCCTTGATCGCTGCCGAGAATCATGCGGGTGGGATCGTCAGGTGCGATCCATAGAGTGTGGTAATCATCGCCGCCGGGAGCGCCTTTGATTGCTTCGAAATTTTCGCCGCCGTCGGTGGAGCGATAGAGCGCGGTGTCTGCGACGTACACGACGTTTGGGTCGCGCGGATCGGTGGTGATGCCGCCGAAATACCAACCGCGTTGCCAGACGCGCGCGTCGGAGGAAACGCGGCGCCAGGTTTGCGCGGCATCGTCGGAGCGATAGATGCCGCCTGCGCGGGCGTCAACCACGGCGTAGATGCGATTGCTTTCGCTGCTAGTGTTGCCGGGAGCGATGGCGATGCCGATGCGGCCGAGTCCTTCGCTTGGAAAGCCGTTGCCGGTGATTTGATTCCAGGTGACGCCGCCGTCGGTGGATTTATAGAGGCCGCTGCCGGGGCCGCTGGTGGGCGCGTAAACGCTCCAGGGCGGACGGCGCGTTTGCCAAAGAGAGGCGTAAATGGTTTGCGGATTGGTCGGATCGGCGCAGAGGTCAATCGCGCCGGTGTCGTCATCTTTGCCGAGAACTTTTGTCCATTTCGTGCCGCCGTCGGTGGAGCGATAGACGCCGCGTTCAGGATTGGGGCCGAAGGCGTGGCCTAGCGCGGCGACGAGGACGCTGTTCGCGTCGCGCGGGTCCACCAGGATGCTGCCGATCTGCTGCGAATCGCGCAGGCCGATGTTGTGCCAGGTAGCGCCGCCGTCGGTGGATTTGTAGATGCCGTCGCCGAAGGAAATGTCCGAGCGCATGTCCGATTCGCCGGTGCCGACGTAGATGGTTTGCGGGTCGGAGGGAGCGATGGCGATGGCGCCGATGGAGGCGGTGGGTTCGGCGTCGAAAATTGGATACCAGGTGCGGCCTGCGTTTTCAGTTTTCCAGACGCCGCCGCCGACTGCGCCGAAGAAGTAGCCGTTGGGGTTGCCGGGGATGCCGAGTACGGGAAGGACGCGCCCGCCGCGGAAGGGCCCGATCATGCGCCAGCGCATTTCAGGGAAGAGGGATTGCGAGTCTTGTTGTTGGGGGAACGCTTTTTGCGGTACGAGAATTGCTGCAAAGGCTGCGGCGATTGCGACTGAATACAGCGGGAGGAATCTAATGGGAGTGGGCATGGTTTAATTTTTTCGCTCGCGGAGTATACACCAAGTAATTCAAGGCCTAAATAACGACGCGCTTCGTCATTTCCGTGAAATGCTTGGCGGTCGTCAATTTCGTGGGTTTGTCATATCATGTGACTTGGTTCGACCCGGCCAGCGCGGGATCTCACGAGGTTTTGTCGCCTCTCGAGGGTCACGCTCAATAATCCTCAATTCATATTTACTCTGCATCGAAGGAGAAAACTCATATGAGCATTCAGGAAGCCGTAGCTCCAGCTGCATTTCGCAAGGACGCGCCAGTGGAGGAGTACGATCTGGTGATTCTGGGCGACGGGACGGGGTCAACGCTTGCGGCATGGACATTTGCGGGTGAAGGCAAGCGCGTGGCGGTGATTGAGCGCAAGTACATCGGGGGATCTTGCCCGAACATCGCGTGCCTGCCGAGCAAGAACATCATACACAGCGCGAAGGTGGCGGCATACGTCCGCGGGAGCAGAGAGTTCGGGATAACTACGGAAGGATTCAGCATTGATATGTCCGCGGTGCGCGAGCGCAAGCGCCGGATGGTGACGGGCTTGAATGAGATGTACCTCGATAATTATGAGAAGACCGGTGCGGAATTTATTCTGGCCACCGGGAAGTTTATTGCGCCTAGAACGGTGGAGGCGACGCTGCCGGATGGGTCCGTGCGGCGGTTGCGCGGGGCGAATGTGATCGTCAGCACCGGGACGCGCGCGGCGCTTGACCCGATTCCTGGTCTGGCTGAGGCGCAGCCGCTGACGCATATCGAGACGCTGGAACTTGGTGAGGTTCCGGAACATTTGCTGGTGCTGGGCGGCGGTTACGTTGGATTGGAACTGGCGCAGGCTATGCGGCGGTTCGGAAGTAAGGTGTCGCTTATCGAACGCAACGAACAGTTGGTGTCTCGCGAGGATGACGACGTTACGGAAGCGCTTACCGGGCTATTCCGGGATGAGGGCGTGGAAATTTTCTTGAATGCGAAGACCAAGCGGGTGACGGGGAAATCAGGCGAGGCTGTGCAAGTTGTGATCGAGCAAAATGGAGTGGAGCAAACGCTGCAGGGAAGTCATTTGCTGGTGGCTACCGGCCGGAAGCCGAACACCGAAGGTATCGGGCTGGAGTTGGCCGGCATCGAATTGACTGATCGTGGATATATAAAAGTGAACGAGCGCTTACAGACGACAGCGCCCGGCGTGTGGGCGATCGGCGAGGCTGCGGGCAGCCCGCAATTTACGCACATCAGCGTGGACGATTTTCGGGTGGTGCATGATAACTTGAGCGGGGGCGGTAAGCGCGTGACGACTGGGAGGCAAGTGCCGTTCTGCCTGTTCACGGACCCGGAATTCGCGCGCGTCGGATTGAGCGAGAAGGACGCTCAGGCGCAGGGGATTGCGTATCGCTTGTTCAAGATTCCAATGGAAGCGGTGCTGCGCGCGCGGGCGCTTGGCGAAACGCGGGGATTCATGAAGGCGCTGGTGGAAAACGACAGCGATCGGATTCTGGGTTTTACGGCGGTCGGGGTAGGCGCGGGGGAGACATTGGCAGCCGTGCAGATTGCGATGATCGCGGGGCTCCCTTATATGGCGCTGCGTGATGCCGTGCTGACGCACCCGACTCTGGCGGAGGGATTAGGCGTGTTGTTCTCGTCGGAACCTGTGGCGCAGAATCAGCGGATGCGCGCGGCGCGGCAGTGAGGGCGGCATCTCGACCGATTTGCCGCGATGTGGGAACATGGAGATTCGCGGTGCGCAATCGTAATTCGTGAATCAGTGGCGAAGGAGATTTCAAATTATGGCTAAGGCAACTTTTGCGGCTGGGTGTTTTTGGGGAGTGGAGGATGCGTTCCGGCAGGTGCCGGGGGTGACTTCGACTACCGTGGGTTACACCGGTGGGACTGCGAAGAACCCGAACTACAAAGAGGTTTGCACGGGGCGCACGGGGCATGCGGAGGCGGCGGAGGTGGAATTTGACCCGACTCAGGTTTCTTATCTGGAGCTGCTGGCGGTTTTCTGGAAGAGCCACGATCCGACGACGATGAACCGGCAGGGGCCGGACGTGGGGACGCAGTACCGGTCGGCGATTTTTTATCATGATGCGGAGCAGGAGGAGGAAGCGCGGGCGTCGAAGGCGGTGCTGGAGAAGGATCACGTTTTTAAGAAGCCAATTGTTACGGAGATTGTGCCGGCGGGGGAATTTTATCGGGCGGAGGAATATCATCAGCAGTATTTTGAGAAGACTGGGAATCGGGCTTGCCACACATAGGTGGCGCGAGTTGTAGGAAAACGTCAAATTCACCACTGATGAATGCAGATGAACACTGATAAAGGCATTGATGAACGCTGGCGAAGAGAAAAGATCTGACGCAGAGGACGCCGAGATAGGAACGCAGAGCGCGCCGAGAAAATCTACGGCTTCAACCCGCGTTGACACACTTCTACAAACTACAGGCCCGGGGTGATTCTAAGGCAGCTGATTATTGATTTGGGCTGGAGGGGCTTTCGCTTAGTTCCAACCAGAGCGCGACGCCGGCGCCTGCAGCTGCGCCCAGAACGATCAGGTCGAAGAGCAGGTGGCGTTTGCGGGGAGCTACTACTTTATTATTGCCACCTGCACCCGCGGGACCTTGCGGCTCGACAGCTGGGTCCAGGTCCATGGTAACGCGATAGGATTTTCCGGCGGGAATTTCGTGGAGATCGCCGTCATTGTCGAGGACCAGCGTGCCGCGATATGCGGAGATGATTACTTCGCGCGGACCCAGAAGGGTGACCTGGCCATAACCGGGCTGGCCGTTTGCGGCGCGCAGAGTGCCTTCGGGAATTTCCAGCGAGAGTTGGTCCGAGCCATTTGAGGAAAAGCCCACCGTGCCGCGCGCAACCGAGGCGTTCACCGAATTCGAGCCGGCGGAAAGCGTGGCGGCGCTGGAGGCGAGCAAATAGAACTGGCTGCCGCCGACTTTGAGGCGCACAGTGCCGCCTTCGTCAGTGGCGAGTGTATCGCCGGGGTACACCGTCGTCCCGATCGCGACCGTGGCGGTCCCCAAATGGGCTTGCTGCGCCTGAGTGACAAGGCCCAGGGGCTTTTCGTTCGCGGCAAAACTAGGGATGCCGATCAAACCGACGGAGAGGATGGCCACTAAGAAGGATTTAAGGATGTATCGCACGGCGACCTCCTATAAACACAGAATCAATTTAGGCGCAGAAACAGCTGGTGTCAATAGACTTGAACACTTCTTCATCGGCTGAAGATGAAAAAGTGTGAAACTGTTTGGTGCAATGCTGCCGCTCTGCTGGCGGCTTCGCTTGGTATTTGCCGAAGCACGGTGCGGCGCGCGCGTTCTGCGCTAGAATATGTAGCACGTTGGAGGCCGGATGATTCATCGTTTTGTATTTCATAATGACCGGTTGCTGCCAGTGACGGAGGTGCGGCTGTCTCCGGGGCAGGCGGGGCTGCTGAACGGCTGGGGTTTGTTCACCACGGTGCGGATTTACGAAGGGATTCCGTTCGCGTTCGAGCGGCATTGGAAGCGACTGCAGCGCGACGCCGAACGCACGCATTGCCCGTTTCCATTTGAGGAAAGCGTCGTGCGCGGGCAACTGGCGGAGGTGTTGAGCGCGAATCAGGTACGCGAGGGCGCGGCGCGAGTTTATGTGATTTACAACCAGGTGGGGTTCTGGCGGAGCGATGAGAATTTTCCGCGCGTGGATTTGCTGTTGTGTTCCGCGGATTTGCCGTCTTATCGCGAGCCGGCGCGGCTCGGATTGCGCGAGCACGGGCGGTACGCGGCTGGGCCGCTGGCAGGCGTGAAAGTGATTTCGTGGCTCGAAAATGTTTGGAATTATTACGAAGCGCAGCAGGCGGGTTTTGATGAGGTGGTGCTGCTGAACGAGCGGGGCGAAGTGGCGGAATGCACGGCGGCGAATATTTTTTGTGTTAAGGACGGGCGAGTGGCGACTCCTCCTGTGGCGGCTGGGTGTTTGCAGGGGATTACACGGAGCGTGTTGCTGGAGATCGGGGCTGGGGCGGGGGCGCCGGTGGAAGAGAAGATGCTGCGCCCGGAAGATTTGTATGCGGCCGATGAAATCTTTATTTCTTCGACGAATAGAAATTTGTTGGGAGTGGGCGAGGTGAACGGGCGGAAGATTGCGGCTGCGCCGGGGCCGGTTACTTTGAAATTGGAGAAGGCGTTTGGGGAGTATGTGCGGCGGTATCTCGAAGCGCGATCGGCGGCTTCGGGGAAAAGGTAGCTTGTCGGATTCTCCGTTGTGCGAAACGCCAATCGGGAGATTGGCGTTCCCAGGGGCGGCTTGGCGAATTAGTGGATCATTAGCCCGGTGATGCCCAGGGCTATTCCGGCTACGGCTAGGACGATGCCGAAGAGCCAGAAGATTTTCTTGCGGGTTAGCAGCGTGATTGAGGAAATTACCAGAGCGGCTTCCAGCAGGACTTCGGAAAGATCGTAGCGATCGGCGCGCGCTTCTTCGACTTTTACCTCGGCTTCCTTTTGACGGGCTTCGGTTTCGATTTCTTTCAGTTCGTCGGCGTAGCGCTCCACCTGCTTCTTATATTTTTCCTGGATGGCTTCCACTTGCTTGGCGTCCTGAAGCGAAAAAACCGAGAGCTCGTCGAGGAAAAGTTCGTAATTGCGGCGGCGAATATCCTTAGCCTGGAAGTAGGCCCACTGATCGGCGGCGCGCGTTTGCAGCAGAACTTCCTCGGTGTGGGCGCGATGCCCGAGCAAGGTGACGGCGGCGATGAGCACGGCGAGAATGGCCATGGTCAGCGTGACGGGCGCGAGGCTGGGTTCGTGCGCGGCTTCTTCCGCGTGTTCTTTCAGTTCGCCGATTTCATCGGGCATGTTTGGTCCTCGCAGGAAATGAAATTTCGACGGGTCGCGGCGGGGGCCGCGCGGGAATTATCGCGCAAGAGAATAGCAGAAGGGGTCGGGGCGAAGCTATTGCTGGATTTTTTTGTGCGCTTGGGTTGGCGCGGCCGGGATACCGCTCGTGAGCCTGGTTCTTGTAGTATTGCAGGTAGTGTGATTTTTGGAGGGCCCAAATTATGAGCGAGCTGGCGAAGAAGAGTTGTGTGCCGTGCCGTGGCGGAGTTCCGCCGCTGGCCGGAAAAGAACTCGAAGTTTTGGCGAAAGAAGTGCCGGGATGGAAGGTGGTGGATGGGCATCACATTGTGCGGACGTTTACGTTTCCAGATTTTAAGCAGGCGCTCGCATTTGTGAATAAGGTGGGGGCGATTGCGGAAGAGCAAGGGCATCATCCGGATATTTTGCTGGGGTGGGGGAAGGCGGAGATTACGACGTGGACGCACAAGATTAATGGATTGACGGAGAGTGATTTTATTTTGGCGGCGAAGATTGATGCGATTTAAGGTTCATCGTCGCCGCTGGTTTCTTGTTCGGGAGCTAGCGTGGCGGCTAGATTGATGGTCGGGAGGTTGGCGCGGCGGAGCTGGTCGTTGACGGCGTTGATGTCGCGGGCCTTTACATCGTCCCACTGAGTTTCTAGCGCGTTTAGGGAGCGCTGCAGGTCACCGGTTGTGTCTTGCGCGGTTTGCGTGGGGGCGGCGTCAGCGCCGTCAACTGCGCTTAGCAGCTGGCCGAATTGGGCGTTTAGCTGCGCGAAAGTTTGCTGGTGGGCGGCTGGGCCGAATCCTGGGGCCATACCTTCGAACGGCGCGACTTTTTCTTCGAGGGCGTGGATGGAGTCGGCTAATTCGCCTTTGGAAACTTGGTGCGCGAGGTCACGTAATTGGGCGCGGACGGAGCGAACCTGGGCCAGGGATGCGAAGCTCAAGTTCATCGCGTCGCAGATGCGCGAGGCCAGGCGAAATTGCTGGTCGAGTTGGTCCACGGGCGCGGTGATGCGTGGATCCATTTTGATTTCGAGAGGCTGAGTGAAGGTTTGGCCGGCGACGTCTAGTTTTACGGTGTACATGCCGGGCATGACGGCTGCGCCGACGGGAAGGCGCGGCGTATCGTGCACGATGGCGGAAATGGGATATTCGTGCCGGAGCGACGCGGGCGGCGGCGTGCGCAGATCCCACACGAAGCGATGCTGGCCTGCTGCGTCTGAAAGAATTTGCGGCGGGCGAATCCAGTAGAGCGGTACGTTCAATTCGTTTCCGAGTTCGTCCATGGTTGCTTCCGGTTTGTCGGTGCTGGCGAAGCTGCGCACGATTTTTCCGTTGGCATCCAGGATTTGCAACTTCACCGGGCCGCTGGCGGCGGATTGCAGGGTGTAGTCAATGATGGCGCCATCGGGCGGATTTTTCCCAGCGGGTTCTTCGGGAGGCAGAGGTGTGTCGGTATTGACGTTGCGGCGAACGCGATAGGCGATGCCCGGTTTGAAGAGGAACGCCGGGGCGGCGACAACCTGTTCGTTGAGCTGGCGGAGCGCAGTAATGTCGTCGAGGATCCAGAAGGAGCGGCCGTGGGTGCCGACTACGATGTCGTCATTGTGAATCACCAGGTCGCGCATGGAAGTGGCGGGCAGATTCAGCTGGAGCGATTGCCAGGAGTCGCCATCGTTGAATGAAACGTAGATAGCGTGTTCCGTTCCGGCGAAGAGGAGGCCTTGGCGCACGGGATCTTCGCGGACTACGTTGACGGGCGCGTCGTCGGGAAGGCCGGTGGTGATTTTTTCCCAGGTTTGTCCGCCGTCGTGGGTGCGATAGATGTACGGGTGGAGATCGTCGAGGCGGAAACGATTGACCGCAGCGTACGTGCCGTTGGGATCGAAATGCGAAGCGTCAAGTTGCGCGATTTTGCTCCAGGGCGTGAGCCCGGGAGGAGAAACCTCGCGCCAGTTCTGGCCGCCGTCGCGCGTGAGCCAGATCAGGCCGTCATCGGTGCCGGCCCAGATGAGATTGGCGTCGAGCGGAGAAGGCGCGAGGGAATAGATCACGCCGCGATGTTTGCCTTGGGCTGGATCGCTCGCGATCATGTCGCTCATGTTCGGGGGCACGCCGGGGTCTTCGCGCGTTAAATCGGGGCTGATGACTTGCCAGCTGTGGCCGGCGTCCGTGGTTTTGAACAGGACATTTGAGCCGAGATAAAGCGTGTGCGGCGCGGCGGGCGAAAAAATCAGCGGGGCGGTGCGATTGAAGCGATATTTTCCGGTGCGCAGCAGCACGGGCGAGACGTCTTGAGTCTGGCCCGTGATCATATCGAAGCGCGTGACCTTGCCGCCGTAAATCAGATTGGGATGCAGCGGGTCTGGCGCGACGTATCCATATTCTTCGGTGCCGACCGGATGCCAATCGCGAAAAGTGATTTCGCCCCAGTCGCTGCGGCTGGCGGTGCCGGCTGAGCCGCTTTCCTGTTGTCCGCCGTACACCCAGTAGGGAAATTGATAGTCGGTGATGACGTGGTAGAACTGCGCGCTGGGCTGATTGTACCAACTGCTCCAGGTTTCGCCGCCGTTGACGCTGATGGTGGCGCCTTGATCCGCGGCGAGCAGAATAATTTTGGGATTTTCGGGATTGATCCAGACGGTGTGGTAGTCGTCGCCGCCGGGAGCGCCTTTGATGGCGATGAAGCTTGTGCCAGCGTCAGTGGAGCGATAGGTGGAAGTGTTGCAGATATAGATGATGTCCGGATTTTCCGGCGAGACGCGGACCCAGGCGAAATCGGATCCGCGTCCCCAGATGCGCTCTTCGTGATTTACGCGCTGCCAACTTTCTCCGGCGTCGTCGGAACGATAGAGGCCGCCGACTTCGGGCGCGGCGTCCACGAGCGCGTAGATGCGATTTGAATTGCTGGGCGAAATGCCGAAGCCGATGCGGCCGAGGCCTTGCGCGTTTGTGGGGAGACCTTTAGTGAGCGGATGCCATGTTTCGCCGCCGTCGCTGGATTTGAAAAGGCCGCCGTTGTGGCCTTCGAGCGGGTTGCCGGTGGTCCAGGGCGGACGGCGCGAGGACCACAAGTCTGTGTAGATGATTTGCGGATTTTTAGGATCGAAGGCGAGGTCGGCGGCCCCGGTGTCGTCATCTTTATAGAGAATTTTCCGCCAGGTCGTGCCGCCGTCGGTGGAGCGGAAAACGCCGCGTTCGGCATTCGGGCCGTACGGATGGCCGAGAACGGCTACGAAAACGCGATTGGGATCTTGCGGGTCAATGATGATGGTGGTGATTTGCTGGCCGTCGCGCAGGCCTAGGTGTTGCCAGGTTTTTCCGGCGTCAGTGGATTTGTAGATGCCGTCGCCGGTGGAGAGGTCGGGGCGGCGGAGGCCTTCGCCGCTGCCGACATAGATGATGTCGGGATTGCTCGGCGCCACAGCTAGCGCGCCGATGGAGCCGGTGGGCTGGCCGTCGAAAATGGGGAACCAGGTGCGGCCGGCGTCGGTGGTCTTCCACACGCCGCCGTTATTCACGCCGATGTAAAAGAGATTGGGATTATTGGGGAAGCCGGTGGCGGCAACCGTGCGGCCTCCGCGGAAGGGGCCGATGCAGCGCCATTGCAGATCGGCGTAGAGGCTGCTGGGGAATTGCGGGGTTTGAGAATTTGCGTTGCCGGCGTTCGTCGCGTTCGATTGCGCGGCGGTGTCGGAAGATATTTGAGCGCGAGCGCACGGCACGAGCAGCGCGAGTAAAGCCGCAAGAAAAACGATTATTGGAATCAGCGCAAGCCTTCGTTGCCGGAATTTCATCGCCCGCCCCCTGTATTCGCAAAACTATACCACCTGAGCGGCGTGCTGCCTGCACTGGAAGCAGCGAATTGCGCGGTATGCAGAATTTGTTTGTTTTTTGTTCGTGTGAGATCTGGCGCGTCGAGCGAGCTAAATGCTTTCTTGCGCGCGTATTGCATGGCGAAAGTTCCACTACGCTTACACTACAACGTTATTTGTACGCGCCACTTCGCCGCATCTTCGTTGACCATGTGATGCGCAGAGCCTACGTTGAGTTCGTACCTCTCGGAGGATTCTGTGCGATTGATGGCGCGTTCTTGTCTCGTAGTGTTGCTGGTGGCGAGCTTGCTGGATATTCCGGCGTTCGCTGCGGCGGAAAAGCCGCTGGGGATGGTGATCCAGGCGCAGGAAGCGCAGTTGGATAATGCGAAGTTGCAGGTGGGAACTTCCATTTATGGCGGCGACACCGTGGTGACGGATGCGGGCGGCGGATTGCGCTTGAAACTGGGCGGCAGCCAATTGTATTTGCTGGCCGATAGCGCGGCGACGCTCTCGCAAAACGCGACGGTGGTGCACGCGATGGTGGCACGCGGCACGGTGGGATTTTCTTCGAACGGCGCGGACAACGTGGAACTTGAAATCCCGCAAGGAATTTTGCGTGCGGCGGATGGGCAGCCGGCTTACGGGCAAGTGACGATTTTGAGCGCGCACGAAGTGGTGATTTCGGCGTATCGCGGCGCGCTGGTGCTGGATAATGATGGCGAGCTGCATACGATTCCGGCGGGGAAAAATTATCGCGTGACGATGGAATGGGAGCAGGCCGAGCAGCAAGCGCCGGCGGCTAGCACGGGTGGGGATAATCCGATTGTTCATCCGCGGAAGCGACGGAAGCGGCGGCTGGTGTTTTATTTGATTTTCACGGGCTTGGCGGCTTTTGGCAGTTATCAGATTTGGCAGGAGCTTTCCGAGAGTCCTTCAAAGCCTAGCTATTGAGCGGACCCGTTTGGGGCGCTGCCAATCCTAGCGTTCCATTCAGGATTTTTTCCGGTGTTTTGCGCGAGTCACTTTGCGCTGGCCGGCGGATTTTTTCTTCTTTTTTGGGGGCGCGGCCGAGCTGCCCAATGCTGCTAGAAGTGCTGCGCCGTCTGGGGTGCCCAGTCCCGTGCAGGCGTCCCATCCCGGTCGTGCGGAGTATGTTCCGTTATTCCCAACCGTAATATCGCGCATTGCAGCTTCGACACTATTTGTGTAGAGCAGCGGGTTCAAGTAGCCGACATTTTTTCCCAGCGACTGATTGATGCGGGCGAGCAGACCAGCCCAGAGCGGGGCTACGGCGCTGGTACCTCCGATTACCGTTTGTTGGCCATCCACCAGAACGTTGTAGCCGGATTCGGGATCGGCGTCGCCCGCAACGTCCGGGACGCCGCGGCCTACGAAACCGTTCGGAGCTTTCGGAACGTTGGCGGTTTGCTGATAACTCGGTAGCGCGAAAAATTCGCTGACGCCGCCGCCGGTGGCGCCTTCATTTGCGGCGAGTTCGTTCCAAGCCTGTTCGCTGGAAATGTTTGTCCCGGAGAGGGTGAGTTTCGTGCCGCCACAGGCGAGGACGTAGGGACTGGACGCGGGAAAATCTACCGTGGGCGTGCCGCTGGATGCGCCGTCCGTCGAGCCGTCATCGCCGGAAGCTACTAGAATGGTGACGCCGATGGTGGAGGCGTCTTCGCAGGCGGAATTGAACGAGGTGAGCGCCTGCTGCGTCCAGGAAGATTCTGGGCCGCCCCAGCTGATGGAAACGACGCTTGGCTGACGCTTGCTGTCATGCGCGGCGGTGGTGAGTGCGTCGAGAAAACCCTGGTCGGTATTCGGAGAGAAGTACACGGCGATTTTCGCCGAGGGCGCGACTGCTCCGGAGACTTCGATATCAAGTTCGACTTCGCCATCGGGGCCGCTAGGATCGCCGGTGGGGGAATTTGTGGCGCCATCCACGGAGACGGCGGTGACGGTGGGAGTCGCGATGCCGAGATTTTTGAAATAGGTGGAGAGATCCGATGCGCTATAGCCGCCGGATAATTCCAGGATGCCGATGGTTTGTCCGCTGCCGGTGGTTCCGGCGGGGAAGTCGTAGGCTTGCGCGACTTGTGGGGCGTTGTAGGAAGCGCTGGCTGCGTTCGCGCGCGTTGCGTTTTGCGATTGATTGCGGATGCGAAAATGCGGCTTGGCTTGCGGGCGGTTGTCGAGACCGAAGACGCCTTCGACGATGCCGCTGAGGGCGGCAGGGATTTGGATCGAGCCGCTGCGCATGCGGCTGGTGCCTGCGGAGTGTTGGTAGCTGTTGAGTTCGACGTTGAATGCGCGGCTGAACGCTGCGACGGAGCCGCTGAGCAGGACCGAGCGGCGCGGGCGGCTGACTTCGACGACTTTCAATTTATTTTGTGCCGCGAAGGTGCGGATTTTTTTGATATCGGCAGCTCGCGCGCCGTGGCGGGAGGCGAATTGCGCGCGGGAAAGATGCTTGCGCCGCGCGGGCGGAAGCTTGCCGATTTTTGTGACGTCTGGAAATTGTTTAGGCGACCCGCCGCGGCGGAGGAACACGGTTACCTGGATTTGTTCCTGGGGGTCGCAGGGTCCGATTTTGCGCGAGCCGGGTGGCAGGGTGCGTTCGCTGCCAGGCAGGTCTATGCGTTTTTCAATCTTTGGCATGAGTTCCTCCAATCGATTCGGATGCAGTGGGCGGGCCGAGGAATTTGTGGCTGACTTCGGTTGTTATTGCCGCTACGCCAATGGCGCGCTACAGTGCGCCGCTGCGACGGCCACATCAGAAGCCCTCGGCTAAAAACCAGGCTGCCGCTACAACGTCAACTGCGAAGAGCTGGCGGGACGCCGGCTCTACAAAGTCAAAAACTGTACCGGCGGGTTCGGTTCTGGGAGACGCGAAGCCCGTAACGAGTATAAACTTGTGCGCGATTGTTTCGCCACTGCGTGAGCTGACTTCTGTAGCGCCTGCCCGAAGTGGTTCTCGTTTAATTCGCTGAGAATTTTTCATGATCAAGCGGCTGTTCTCACAATATATCGCCGAAGAAGCGCGTCCGATGCTGCGCCTGGCGCTGCCGCTGGTGGCGGCGGAGCTGGGATGGATGACCATGGCGATCGTGGACACCATGATGGTGGGGCGGCAGGCGAACAGCGCGGTGGCGATTGGCGCGGTGAGCCTGGGCAGCATACTTTTTAATTCGGCGGCGATTTTCGGCACGGGGTTGATGCTGGGACTGGACACGCTGGTTTCACATTCTTACGGCGCGGGAGACGTGGAGGATTGCCACCAGTCGCTGGTCAACGGAGTTTATTTGAGTCTGGCGATCAGCCCGATTCTCATGGGCGCAGTGTGGCTGTTTGAGCCGGTGCTGCGCTCGCTGGATATTCAGCCGGCGGTTTTGGATCAGGCGCTGCCGTATTTGCGGACTTTGAATTGGGGAACTTTGCCGCTCCTGCTTTATTTTGTTTTCCGGCGCTATTTGCAGGGGATGAATATGGCGAAGCCGGTGATGTTCGCGCTGATTTCGGCGAACCTGATTAATTTGATGGGGAACTGGGCGCTGATTTACGGGCACTTGGGATTTCCCGCGATGGGCACGGTGGGGTCGGGGTGGTCCACGTGTGGGGCGCGCGTGTATATGACGTGCGTGCTGCTGGCCTACGCGCTGTATTACGACCACCGGAACAATACGGGCTTGCGAAATGCTGCGCGGTTGCCGAATTTTCCGCGCGTGTGGAGACTGGTGTATCTGGGATTCCCGGCGGCGACGCAATTTGGGATGGAAGTGGGTGTGTTCGCGGTGGCCACGATGCTAATTGGCAGACTGGGGGCGGACGCGCTGGCGAGTCATCAGGTAGCGCTGAATACGGTGAGTTTGACGTACATGGTGCCCCTGGGAATTAGCGCGGCGGCGGCCGTGCGCGTGGGGCAAGCGCTGGGACGCGAGGACCCGCATGCGGCGAGCCGCGCGGGATGGACTGCAATGTTGCTGGGGACGACCTTCATGGGATGCATGGCTGTCGCGTTCTTGGTGGTGCCGCGGCAGATTGTGCGGGTGTACACACCGGACGCTGTGTTGATTCCCGTTGCGAGCAAATTACTTTTTGTCGCGGCGTTTTTTCAGTTGTTTGATGGCATGCAGACGGTGGCGACGGGGGCTTTGCGCGGGGCGGGCGACACGCGCACGCCGATGCTTTGCCATTTGTTTTTTTACTGGTTCGTGGGCTTGCCGCTGGGAGCGGTGCTTTGTTTCCGCTATGGCTGGGGCGCGCCGGGTATGTGGGCAGGGTTGAGCGTGGCGCTGATTTTGATTGGGAGCGCGTTGGTTTATTTTTGGCGGCGGAAGGAAAAGGCATTTGCGAATTTGGCCGTGCGGCGGGCTGGGACGCGGGATGCAATGGTGTAAGCGTGGCGGCAAAGTCAACGACGCCCGCTTGAAGGCGGCCGCTACAAATTCAAATGCAGAGTCAACAGTGAACAGGCACGACGGTTATCGGCACCGCGCCTGCATTTGATTACTCCACGCAACGGGCGACATTCTCATCCCTGTGGATGTGATGGGCTGCGCTACAATCACGGACAGCGGATTGCAACGTAACGCGTGAAGCGATGCCCGATCGAACGATTCATCCATTGAGTGACAGCTTTATGGCGCGCGCGCTGGCGTTGTCGCTGGAGAACGTACGTTCGGGGCGCGGGGGGCCGTTTGGCGCGGTGGTTGTTCGCGACGGAAAGATCATTGCCGAAGGTGTGAATAACGTTACGGCCACGAATGATCCCACGGCGCACGCAGAGATGGTGGCGATTCGCGAGGCTTGCCGGAAACTGCAAAGCTTTGAACTGGCGGATTGCGAAATTTATACGAGCTGCGAACCTTGCCCGATGTGTTTAGGGGCGATTTACTGGGCGCGGCCGGCGCGGGTTTATTTTGCGAATTCGGCGGCGGACGCGGCGCATGCGGGATTTGATGATGCATTTATTTATGAGGAACTGAGCGTGGCGCACGCGGGGCGCAAGATTCCAATGATTCAGTTGAGGCACGACGAGGCGCTTGCCGCGTTTCGCGCGTGGCGGGAGAAGTCCGACAAAATTCGTTATTGAGGCCGGCTGATTTGGAAACGCGTGTAATTGGAAAATCGGTGCCGCGCAAGGAAGGGCGCGAAAAAGTCACCGGGAGCGCGCGTTATGTGGACGATTTGAGTTTTCCCGGGATGCTGCATGGCGTGACGGTGCGCAGCCCGGCGGCGCGGGGCAGGATTCGCGCGATTCATTTTGCTGAGAGCATCCCCTGGCACGAGTTTACTGTTGTTACCGCGAAAGACATCCCCGGAAAAAACTGCATCGCGCTGCTGATTGACGACCAACCCTGCCTGGCTGCTGAATTCGTGAATCATCCGGAGGAACCCGTGGTGTTGCTGGCGCATCACGATAAATATTTGCTGGAGGAAGCGCGGCGGGCAGTGCGGATTGAGATCGAGCCGCTGCCGGCGATTTTTTCCATCGAGGATTCGCTAGCGCACAAGGAAATCATTTGGGGCGCGGACAATATTTTCAAATCGTTCTGTGTGGAAAAGGGCGACGTAGATAGCGCGTGGGCTGGGGCGGGGTTCGTGGTGGAAGGCTCGTACGAAACCGGCGCGCAGGAGCAGCTTTATATTGAGCCGCAGGGGATGATTGCGCAGGTGAACGAAGCGGACGGCGTGACGGTGTGGGGCTCGCTGCAGTGCCCGCATTATGTGCACAAGGCGCTGATGATTTTGTTCGGGCTGCCGCGCGAGCGCGTGCGCGTGGTGCAGACGGAAACGGGCGGAGGATTTGGCGGGAAGGAAGAATATCCGTCCATGATCGCGGCGCATGCGGCGCTGCTGGCGCGGAAATCGGGGCGGCCGGTGAAAATAATTTACGACCGCGCCGAAGATATGCTGGCGACTACGAAGCGGCATCCTTCGCGGACGAGGCATCGCACTGCTGTGACGCGTGACGGGAAACTGCTGGCCATGGAGATTGATTTCACGGTGGATGGCGGGGCGTATGAAACGCTTTCGCCGGTAGTGCTGTCGCGCGGGACGATTCATGCGGCGGGGCCGTACGCTTGTCCGAATGTGCGGATATGCAGCCGGGCTGTCGCGACGAATGCGCCGCCGCACGGAGCGTTTCGCGGATTTGGCGCGCCGCAGAGTGTGTTTGCTTTGGAGCGGCACTTGGATCGAGTGGCGGACGCGGTGGGAATCGCGCCAGAAGAATTGCGGCGGCGGAATTTTATTCATGAGGGACAGACTTTGGCGGTGGGGCAGGTGGTGAAAGAAAAAGTGGATATGAATGGATTGATGGAGCGCGCGTTTGAGCTGAGCGGTTATTCCGCGAAGCGGCAGAAATTTGCTGCTGAGAATTCAGAGGCGCGCGGCGCGATTCGCAGGGGGATTGGATTCGCTTCGTTCTTGCACGGCGCGGGATTTACGGGATCGGGCGAGGAATATCTGGCTTCGGAGGTGGCGATGGAGGCGATGGCGGACGGCACGGTGCACATTTTGGCGGGCAGCACGGAAATGGGGCAGGGCACGAACACGATTTTCGCGCAAATTGCGGCGGAGGCGCTGCGGTTGGATTGCGAGCAGATCAGAATCGTGCAGCCGGACACGGCTTATGTGCCGAATAGCGGGCCGACCGTGGCTTCGCGCACGGCGATGATTGTGGGGAAACTGGTGGAAACGGCGGCTGTGAGATTGCTTGGCACATTGCAAGAGAGCGGATTTTTGCAGCATCGATATAGCGCTGCGGAGTTTTCGCGGGCATGCGGTTCGTACGTGGCGAAGCACGGCGAATTGAAGTCCTCTGTGAAATACGAGCATCCGCGCGATTTGCATTGGGACGATCAGAAATATTCCGGCGACGCTTATGGCGCCTATGCGTGGGCGGTGTACGTGGCGGAAGTGTCCGTGGACACGCGCACCGCCGAAGTGCGCGTGGAGGATTTCGTCGCAGTGCAGGAAGTGGGGAAGGTGATCAATCCGGTGCTGGCCGCGGGGCAGATCGAGGGCGGCGTGGCGCAGGGCATCGGATATGCGTTGTACGAAAATGTGGTGTGGCAGGAAGGGCGGATGGTGAACGCGCAGATGACGAATTACGTGATGCCGACGTCGGTGGATCTTCCTGTGATTCGCGTTTACTTTGAGGAAATTCCTTACGGGCGCGGGCCGGCGGGCGCGAAGGGCATTGGCGAGCTGCCGCTGGATGGAACTGCTCCGGCGATTGCGAATGCGATTTCGTTTGCCACCGGCGTGGACGTGCGGCAAATTCCCATTACCGCGGAGGCGTTGCTGGAAATGTTGGAGGCAGTGCATGCCTGATGAGCGCGCGCGGAAAATTCGCGTTTCGTGCGTGGTGAATGGCGCAGCGGTGACGTGCGAAGCGTACCCGATGGCGCGACTGCTGGATGTGTTGCGCGAAGAATTGAAACTGACCGGGACGAAGGAAGGTTGCGGCGAGGGCGAGTGTGGGGCTTGCGCGATTGAAATGGATGGCGCGCTGGTGAACAGCTGCCTGGTGCCGGCGTTGCAGGCGGAGGGCGCGAAGATTCGCACGATTGAGGGCCTGGCCTGCGGCGGGTCGTTGCACGCGGTGCAGCAGGCGTTCATCACGCACGGCGGGGCGCAGTGTGGAATTTGCACGCCGGGAATGATTTTGGCGGCGGTGAATTTATTGGCGCGTTATCCACAGCCGAACGACGCGCAGATCCGCGAAGGGATTTCGGGGAATTTGTGCCGTTGCACGGGGTACATGAAGATTTTCGAATCGGTGGTGGCGGCAGTGCGGGCGGCGGAGTCGCGGGCGTGAGGGCCTACTTGCCCGCATACGAAATGGAAACGCCGCGGGATCTGGCGGCGGCTCTGTCACGGATGGCGAGCGAGCCGGGCGTGTGGAAGCCGTTTGCGGGCGGGACGGATTTGATGGTGTTGCTAGAAGCGGGGAAATTGCCGCACCGGAACTTTTTGAATATCTGGAAGCTTGCGGAATTGCGCGGAATTACGGTGGCGCCGGAGCATGTGACGCTGGGGGCTTTGACTACTTACGCGGAAGTGCAACGGCACGAAATTCTGGCGCGCGAATTTCCTTTGCTGTGCCGCGCGGCCGCGGAAACCGGAAGCGTCGCCACGCAGAATCGTGGGACGCTCGGCGGGAATATCGCGAATGCGTCGCCGGCCGCGGATTCACCACCGGCTTTGATCGTGTATGGCGCGGAAATCGAAATTGTTTCGGTTGGCGGAGCGCGGTGGGCGCCTTATGCGTCGTTTCACACCGGGTACAAGAAAATGAATTTGGGGCCGGGAGAATTGATTCGCTCGATTCGCGTTGCGCGACCGCGCGGCCAGTGGAAACAATATTACCGCAAAGTGGGCACGCGACGAGCGCAGGCCATCTCGAAGATTTGTTTTGCAGGGGCGGGGCGAGTGGAAGCGGGACGCATCACGGAAGTGCGGATTGCGCTGGGGAGCGTCGCGCCAACCGTGTTGCGCGCGATGCGTACGGATGAATTATTGCGTGGGCAACGGCCGGGGGGCGCTGCTCTGCTGCTGGCTGCGCAGGATGCGCTGGCAGCTGAAATCGCGCCGATTGACGACATGCGTTCGACAGGAAGTTATCGGCGCAACGTGGCGCGGAATTTACTCGTGGAATTTCTGGAAGTTCTGGCAAGCTGAGGGCAGGATGCAAAATTCTTCGGAAACTTCGCGAAGTTCTCCGCCAGCGTCGGACTTGATTGTGCGGGGGAAGCGCGTGATCACGCCGGAAGGCGAGCGCGCGGCGGCGATTCACGTGCGCGCGGGCGCGATCGCGGCGGTTACCGGGTTTGATGAAATTGTGCAGGGTGCGCCGCTGCACGAGGCCGGGGATTTGGTGGTGATGCCGGGCGTGGTGGATACTCACGTGCATATTAATGAGCCAGGGCGCGCGGATTGGGAAGGATTTTCCTCGGCGACGCGCGCGGCCGCGGCAGGCGGCGTGACTACTTTGATTGAAATGCCGCTGAACAGCATTCCGGCGACGACAACAGCGGCGGCGCTGCGCGAGAAACTTGCCGCGGCGGCTGGGAAACTTTGGGTGGACACGGGATTTTGGGGCGGCGTAGTGCCCGGGAATTCCGAGGAGCTGCAAGCGCTTTGGGATGCGGGCGTGTTTGGTTTCAAATGCTTTCTGGTGCCGAGCGGAGTAGATGAGTTCGCGCACGTGACGGAAGCGAATCTGCGGGTGGCGTTGCCGAAGCTGGCAGCACTTGGCGCGCCTTTGTTGGCGCACGCGGAATTGCCGGAGTCGATTGAGAAAGCGGTGGCGAGTTTGGCGAAAAGTGCTTCGCCGCGAAAATACGCAACATGGTTGGCGACGCGGCCGCGCGAAGCGGAGAACGAGGCTATCGCATTGCTGATTCGGCTGGGCAGGGAATTCGGTGCGCGGATTCACATCGTGCATGTTTCTTCTTCGGATGCGTTGACCTTGTTGCGCGAGTCGAAGGACGCGGGCGGCGCGGTGACGGCGGAAACTTGCCCGCACTATTTGACTTTCGCAGCGGAAGAGATTGCGGACAGTGCAACCGAATTTAAATGCGCGCCGCCGATTCGCGAGTGCGAGAATCGCGAAAAACTGTGGCAGGGGCTGAGCGACGGGACGCTGGATCTCGTAGCGACGGATCATTCGCCTTGTCCTCCGGCAATGAAGCTGCAGGAGGAGGGCAATTTCTTGCGCGCGTGGGGCGGGATCGCTTCCTTGCAACTGAGTTTGCCGGCTGTGTGGACGGAAGCACGCGCGCGCGGCTATGCTGTGACGCATCTTGCGAAGTGGTTGTGCGAAGGGCCGGCGCGGCTGGCCGGCCTGGCTGGAAAAAAGGGAGCGATTTCCGTGGGTGGCGATGCTGATTTCGTGATTTGGGACGCGGACGCGAAATTTCGTGCGGAACCGTCTCAGTTGCACCACCGGCACAAAGTGACGCCTTACGCCGGGCGCGATCTCACGGGGCGCGTGGAGGCGACATTTTTGCGCGGGCGGAAAATATTTGAACGCGGAGAATTTTCCACGGCGCCGGTGGGGCATGTGCTGCTGCGGGGCGCGGCATGAGTGAGTTCACGCAATTCGTGGACTTGGCGTCGGAGCGGCTGGGCGGCCGCGTCGTCGCGGCCAATGACGAATTTTTCGCGCCGACGGAAAGTTTGCTGAAGCGGGCGAAGCCGGTTTTTATCGAGGGGAAATACACGGACCGGGGAAAGTGGATGGACGGCTGGGAGACGCGGCGGCGGCGGACTCCAGGATTCGATTGGTGCATCGTGCGGCTGGGGTTGCCGGGAATTCTGCGCGGCGCGGTGGTGGACACGAGTTTTTTCACGGGGAATTTTCCGGCGCGGTTTTCTTTGGAGGGTTGCGACCTCGGCGAATCGGCTCCGTATCGCGACGAAAAGAAAAAATTGGGAGCTGCGGCGACGCATTGGGACGAGATTTTGCCGGAGACCGCGCTGCGGGGCGATTCTATAAATCCGGCGGTGGTGACACACTCAGGACGTTTTACGCACGTGAAATTCAAGATTTATCCGGATGGCGGTGTGGCGCGTTTGCGGCTGTATGGCGAGGTGGTGCCGAGCGCGCGGGCAACCGCGAAGCGCGAATGGGATTTGGCGGCGGTGGAAAATGGCGGGCGAGTGATTGCGACGAGCGATCAATTTTACAGCGACCCGCTGAATCTGTTGATGCCGGGGCGTAGCAAGATAATGAGCGATGGCTGGGAAACGCGGCGGCGGCGCGGGCCGGGGCACGATTGGGCGATCGTGAAATTGGGGATGGCGGGTGCAATTCAACGCGTGGAAGTGGACACGGCGCATTTTAAGGGAAATTTTCCGGATAGCTGTTCGATCGAGGTTTGTGAGGCGGAAGGAGCTGGCGCCGAAATTGCACGGCCGGACGCAGCGAATTGGCGCCAGCTGCTGGCGCGGGTGCCGCTGAAGGCGAATCGTGTGCACACGTTCCGTCGGCAGTTGCACAGAGCAGGTGCGGCGACGCATGTGCGGCTGAATATTTTTCCGGACGGCGGGGTTGCGCGATTTCGTGTGTTTGGGCGCGCGGCGCAGACTGGGGATCGGCTAACGGGGATCGCGCGGCTGAATCATTTGTCGCGAAAGCAAGCGGCGGCCGCTTTGTACGATTGTTGCGGGTCGAAGAAATGGGTGGAACGGGTGTTGGCGCAACGGCCATTTGCAGATGCGTCGGCGTTGCTGGATGCGGCGGAAGAAGCGTTTGGTTCGTTGGGGCGAAAGGATTGGATGACGATATTTCGTAGTCATCCGGCGATTGGCGCGAAGAAGGCAGCCGGGAAACAGACCGCGAAGGCGCGCGAGTGGTCGGCTGATGAACAATCCGTGGCGCAGAAAGCGGCGCCGGAAATTGTGGCGGCGATGGCAGCGGCTAACGAGGCTTACGAAGCGACGTTCGGGCACGTGTTTCTAATTTGCGCGACCGGAAAATCGAGCGAGCAGATATTGAAGAGCTTTCAGGAGCGGCTGGGGCACGACGCGGAAACGGAAATGCGCATAGCCGGCGAGGAGCAACGCAAGATCACGCGGCTGCGACTGGAGAACTTACTGGGATCATGAGCCAGATCACCACGCACGTGCTGGATACTTCGCTGGGACGTCCTGCGGCGGGCGTGCCAGTGATTTTGGAAATACAAAAGGCCGGCGGCTGGCAGGAAATCAGCAAAGGCGCGACGGACGCGGACGGACGGCTGCGCCATTTGCTCGAACCGGGAGCCCTGGCGGCGGGGATTTACCGCTTGACGTTTGAGACGAGCGTTTATTTTCACGCGCGAAAAATCCATGGTTTGTACCCGCAAGTCGCGATCGCGTTTCAGGTGGAAGACGCCAAGGAGCATTACCACATTCCGCTGCTGCTGAGCCCGTACGGATATACGACGTATCGCGGGAGCTGACGAATGGCCATCAAGCTGGGAAAAAATAATTATGGCAAATCGCGCGTGCGGTTGTTGCGCGTGGTGCGTCAGGATGGCCGGCACGATATACGCGAGCTGACGTTGGGGATTTCGTTTGAAGGTGATTTCGAGGCCGCGCACACCAAGGGCGACAACCGCAAGATTTTGCCGACGGACACGATGAAAAATACGGTGTACGTGCTGGCGCGGCAGTATCCGGTGGATTCGATTGAGGATTTTTGCACGCACCTGGTGGAACATTTTTTGACGTACAACCCGCAGGTTTCGCGCGTGCACATTCGCGCGGAGGAAAATTTGTGGGGGCGGATTGCGCTGGGCGGGAAGCCGCACGCTTCGGCATTTTTGCGCGGGGGGCAGGAGCGGCGGACGGCGGAGCTGGACGCGACGCGCGAGGGGGCGGCGATTCGCGCGGGAATTGCGGGGCTGCTGGTACTGAAAACTTCGAAATCGGCGTTTGATAATTTCTTGCGCGATCCGTACACGACTTTGAAGGAGGATCGCAACCGGATACTCTCGACTTCGATTCACGCGAATTGGCTTTATGAGGGTACCGACATCGAGTTTGCGCCCTTGTGGCATGGCGCGCGGCAGACTTTGCTGGAGACATTTGCGGAGCACGATAGCCAGTCGTTGCAGCACACTTTGTATGCGATGGGCGAGGCGGTTCTGAATAATTTCGATCGCGTGCGGGAGATACATCTTTCTTTGCCCAATAAGCATTTCAATCTGGTGGATTTGTCGCCGTTTGGGATGGACAACCCGGCGGAGGTTTTTTTGCCGACGGACGAGCCGCACGGGTTGATTGAGGCTACTTTGCGAAGGGAGTAGCGCGGCTAGAGAAGTCAAAAGAATTAACACAGTCGGCACGGAGGAAGGACGGAGAAAAATCTGGGACCGACAGACTCAGGCATCATTCGCGGGTTTCGAATCATCGAATTAACTGGGGGTTGTTGGAAGTTCGGGGACAGGTTACATTGGGATAGTTGTGGAGCTCGCCGGAATCTCCGATTGCGCCGCGCGCCTTGCGGCTCGCAGTATGCTTTAAAAAACGCGCCACAATCTGAAACTGCAGGAGTGCTTGAGGGCCTCCATACCCATTTATGTACGAAAAAATTCTAATTGTGGATGACGAATCGGGAGCGCGCGCGGCGCTGGAATTCCTGCTGCGGCGCGAGGGATTCGAAGTGCGCGACGCGGCAGACGGCCCGTCGGCAATACAGGAGTGCGCGACGTTTCGTCCGGACCTGATCCTGCTGGACATCATGATGCCGGGCATGGACGGATTCGAAGTTTGCCGGCGCATCAAGGCCACGCCGGAAACGCGGCTGACGCCGGTGGTGCTGATCACCGGACTGAGCGCGACCGAAGATCGCATCATGGGGATTAATTCCGGCGCGGACGATTTTTTGAGCAAGCCAATTGACCTGAACGAACTGCTGGCGCGCACGCGTTCGCTGCTGCGATTGAAGCAGTACACGGACGAGCTGGAAAATGCCGAGGCGGTGCTGTTTAGCCTGGCCCATAGCATTGAGGCGCGCGATCCCTATACGCATGGACACTGCGAACGGCTGGCGGAAATGTCCGCCCGCATGGGCGAACGGCTGGGCGTGCCGGAAGAGCAAATTAAGGCGCTGCGGCGCGCCGGAGTGGTGCACGATATCGGCAAAGTGGCGGTGCCGGATTCGATTTTGCTGAAGCCGGGACCGTTGACTGGCGATGAAACCAAAGTGATGCAGAAACATCCGCTGGTGGGTGAACGGATTTGTGCGCCGCTGAAAACTTTTCGGCTGGTTCTGCCGATCATCCGCCACCATCACGAGAAACACGATGGGAGCGGTTATCCAGATGGTTTGGCGGGTGAGGAAATTCCGTTGACGGCGCGCATTTTGCAGCTTTCGGATGTGTACGATGCGCTGACGACCGACCGGCCTTACAAAGTGGCCTTTGCTCCGGAAGTTGCGCTGGATTTGATGGAGGACGAGGCGGAGCGCGGGTGGTGGGACCGGGGACTGTTCGAAGCGTTTCGCGAAATGATCCGGCTACATCATAAGGAATTGGCGCCCGATGTGTTTCGTAAGGCTGTGAATTAAGCGCGCTCTGTGATCCCGCGATTGTGCGTCAAACTTTTTGGGCTTTTCCTGCCATGCGTTCCTCGCCTGCGTACATCACGAAGCGCCTTCCGCGCAAGAAACCGATCAGCGTCAGGTGTAGCTCGCGTGCCAGTTGCACAGCCAGGCTCGACGGCGCAGAAACCGACGCTACCACCGGAACGCCCCCGACGATGGCCTTCTGCACGATTTCAAATCCACCGCGGCCGCTGACCAGCAGCACGGAATCCGAAAGCGGCACGCGGCCTTCCAGCAGCGCCCAGCCGATTACTTTATCCACCGCGTTGTGCCGGCCGATATCTTCGCGCAGGACTAGCAATTTTCCATTTGAGTCGAAGAGGGCTGCGGCGTGGAGGCCGCCGGTGCGCCGGAACGCGTCTTGCGAAGAGCGCAGCGCGTCCGGAAGGGTTACCAGCAACTCCGCATCGAAGCGAAAATCCGGGTTGGGAGCTGCCAGCACGCGCGAGCGGATGGAGTCTATCGAGGCTTTGCCACAGATGCCGCAACTGGAAGCGGCGAAGAAGTGGCGCTTCATTTTCGCGAAGTCTGGAGCGGCTTCTGGCGTTAGTTCGGCGTCGATTACGTTACCGGGATTTGTGCCGTCGCGCGGCTCGGCGTATTGCAGTGTGACGATTTGATCGCGCCGCTGGATCAAGCCTTCGGTGAAGAGGAAACCCGCGGCGAGTTCGCGGTCGTGGCCGGGGGTGCGCATCGTGACGCTGAGGGGATCGGCGCCGACGCGGATTTCCAGCGGCTCTTCGGCCGCGAGGTAGTCGTCTTTGCGGCGGAGGTGGCCGTCATCCCATTCGAAAACCTGCGTCAGATCCACGCTGCGAGCATTGCGCGGCACGTTGGCTCTCCTCGCGCACCATTATGCGGGACGAGGCAGGGGAGCTGGAAGTTTATAGTTGAGCATTGGGATCGCGCAGAATGGCAAAAGCCCCAACCTCCCGAAATTCGGGAGGGATGGGGCTTTTGACGCTTTAGGACACGAGAAAAATGCTCCCGATGATTGGACGGATGTTGGCACCGGCCTTACTTGTCGTCGCCTTCCGCGAACAGGTCGGACATCACCTTGGTCGCGGCATCGCAGGCGTGATTCAAGCAAGGAAGCTTGAAGCCGGCTTCGAGGGACTTTAGCAGGGAGAAGTGGGTGTAGAAATTGTTGCTGTGCACTGTGTGAGCGCCGTAGTTGGTGTCCACGGTAAGCAACACTCGGTTTGTGGTTGGCGACACGCTGTAGTCGTTCTCGTCCCACACGACGACAATTGCGGTGTGGCCTTCCTCCCAAACGCGCGACCGGTGAATGGCGGTGACCAACGTCTGAATGGTCACGTCGCCGCGATACATCAAGCCCGGGTTGAGGCCCACGAGCGTGCCGTTGTCGTTGGGATCAAACTCGCACGCTGGACCACCATTGCCGCGGCCGTGTTGGTCATTACATTGATTCGGAGAGATGAATGAAAATGAGGGAACGTGGTCGGCGGCGAGATCGGCGAACAGACCGTTCGCGCCCTCAAAGTCAGCCATCCTCTTCAAGCTTAGTTCGGGATTGAAGCCCTCTTGTACATCTTGAAAATAGGCAAAGGGGTTGTGCTTCACCGCGTAGAGAGCGACGAGATTGCTTTGGGTCTGTCCCTCGCCGGGAAGCGCCGTGGCAAGGTCGTCGAGGTTGGAGAAAAAGCCGTCGGCATTGTTGACCCCCGCGGCGCCCGTGGGTGGCAGGTTTTCCTGATAGCTCTTCCAGGAAAGACCGGCAGCTACAAGCTCGTGGGCAATCGTCATGCCAACCGTATTCGGATTCGCGGCGTAGTCCAGCTTGCCGTCAATATCAATATCCCCTGGGGGCCCGCTGGTTTCATTTGAGAAGTCAATCACCGGTGTCGCGGCATCGGTGCCTTCGCCAAAGATGGGGCAGATAGCTGTCGCCGTGGATTCCAGCGACACGCTTCCGATAGCGAGATTGGGGGTGCAGGTGGAATTGCCCCAGTCTGGGGAATTATCATCGCGGACGCCGAAATTCGAGCCGCCCACGACTTCTAGATAGTTGGTCAGGCTGGGATGGCCGACGGCAAAGTAATTCTTAGCGGAATTAACCGATTTCGCATACTGGTCTACAAAGGGATCGTTGGGATTGCCTATCACCTGAGCGTAGGCGTGATTTTCCATCATGATCACGAAGACGTGGTCGAGGTGCGGAACGCCCTTGGGAACCGCACCTTCCTGCGCGGACGCAGCGCCTGCCACGGACGCCGCGAGCAGGCACAGAATTGCTGCCTTGTTCATCATGTGAGTCACCTTGTTTGCGGGAGAAGTGTCGAGCCTCGCCAAGATCACTTTGGGCTAGCTCGACCGGTGGGTACACTAGTGCCCGCGTATTGCGGTTCGGTTAAGGCTGGACTAAAACTCCATGAACGCCGGCCGGACTAATGATGCGGAGTGGCGTGCTGAGCGTTAGCTGAATGGTTCGACTTGGTAACGAGGGTCAACGTCTCCGGGTGCGAGAGGTAGGTGCGCCGCGGGTTGGAAAATGGACATTTAGCAGAGTAGAATCATTGATTCTGCTGAGCTTCACCGAAAGCTGGTATTGATGATCGCGCATGCAGTTTCGCTTCCCGCCGCATCTTCCACAGGGCGTATTGGTCTGGATGTGTGGATGAACCGCGTCTTGGAGTTGGCGGAAGAGGTACAGAATGGATGGAAATCGCGCGAGGTGCATGATTTGCGCGTGGCTTTGCGTCGCTGCCGGACGATGGCGGATGCGTTGAGCGAAGTCAATCCGGACCGCGGCTGGCGCGCGTTGAAGAAAGAAAGCCGCGGGCTGTTTCGTGCTTTGGGCGCGCTACGGGATACGCACGTGGAGCAGGAGTGGTTGAAGAAACTTTCCGCGCCCCGGGATCCGGTGCGCACGCATATGCTGAAGATGCTGGCGGGGGCGCAGAGGCAGCACCGGGTTAAGGCGCGGCGGGCGCTCGAGGAATTTGACCGCAAGGACTGGCGGAAGTCGGTGCAGAGACTGCGCGGCAAGGCGCAGTTTTTCCCTCTGGATAGCGTGGTGTTTCAGCGGCTGGCGTTGACCCGATTGAACGAGGCGGCGGAACTTTACGAGCGCGCTCGCCGGGGACGCAGCCGCATCGCGTGGCACCGGCTGCGGATTGGGCTGAAGGGGTTCCGCTACACGCTGGAAAATTTCATGCCGCAGCGTTACCAGCCGTGGAGCGAGGACCTGAAACGCATCCAGGATTTGCTGGGTGAAGTACACGATTTGGATGTGCTGCGCGCCGTAATCCGGCGGCAGCGCGCGAAATTGCAAGAAGCGGATGTGCTGCAGTGGTTTGAGCGAATCGAAGAGGCGCGCAAAGTACGGTTGGAGAGATTCCGGTCAGTCATCAGGAGCAAGGGATCACTCTGGATGGTGTGGCGCTCGGGATTCCATGGCATTCATATCGTGCAACCGTCGGCGGCGTTCGCGACGCCGCAGCGGCTTCAATCGGCTAGTTGACGCAACATTTTCGGCGTCAGAATCCATAGAATTTCCCATCTGCCATGTCCCGCGGTGTGTTCCAGGCAAGCGACTCCTGCTTTTTTTAGCGCCGTGAAAACTCCGTGTGCGCCGGTGACGTGCGCGATCATCATGTCCAGCTGCGGCGCGTGGCCGAAGCACATCACTTCCTTGGCGCGCAGGCGGATTACCTCTTTGACGATGTCTGCGGGATTCCCGGCGGGCTTCAGGGCTTCATGCGCGCGAATTTTCTGCGGCGAAAATCCCAGGGTTTCGGCGAAAATTTCGGCCGTTTGCGCGGCTCGCACGTAGGGGCTGGTGATCAGCACGTCCGGCTTCACTTTGAGCGCTTGCAAGCCCAGCGCCGCGGCGCGCGTTTTTTGTACACCTTTCGCGGTGAGCGGGCGTTCCGGCTCGGGTGGAGATTTTGGGTCGTTGGGATCCACGGCGATGCCGTGACGTACCAAATACAGAATCATGGTTTATGCCACCTTCTCTTTTCCCTGCGCGCGGCGAAACTCTGGCTTCAGGTGAAATTCTTTTTCGAATAGGCCGGACTTGCGCTCCAGGCCCAGCAGATCGAGGCGCGTGCCGTCCAGCGCGCGGATGATGAAGATCGCTTTGCGTCCGAAGATTTGCACGTCCACGCCGGCGACGCGCTGGGCGTGTTCGGATTCGAGTTTTTCGGCGATGCGCAACAGGCTGGTAAGCAGGCGAGCCTGGCGGCGGCGTTGGCCATCGAGCGCGGCGTAGGAAGCGTGCTCGAGCTGCGGCTCGGATTTGGAATTGTGATAACGCACCAGCGCGGCGACCATGTCGCGCCGCCAGCCCCGCAGTTCGGGGATTTCACCGTTGCGGATGAGGTACTCACCGTGGCGATGGTGCGATTTGCGCGAGACGAAATGCCCAACGTCGTGCAACAGCGCGGCCATCTCCAACACCAGGCGCAGGTCCGCGCCCATTTCGTGGATGGGGCGGAGCTGATCGAAAAGTGAGAGCGCGAGGCGCGCGACCTGCTCGGCGTGCTGAGGATTGTAATCGAGGCGCCGGGCGAACCAGCGCGTGCTGGCCAGCAGTTCGGAGGCGCGGTCTTTTTCTTCTTCGGAGGTGGTGCGGACGGAATATTGTTCGGCGACGAGGTCCAGCAGAATTCCTTCGCGCACTCCGACGCCGGGAACGAGCATGGTGCGCAGGTCCAGCCATTTTGCCAGCGTATTGAAAATAATCGCGGCGATGCCGATCACTTCCGCGCGGTCTTTGCGGATGCGGAATACGCGCACGCGTCCCGGCACGTCGAGCGTGAGCATGCGCCAGGTTTGATCGCGCAGCAGGCGGGTATTGATTGTGGGGATGCGCTCGACCATGGGTCCCGCGGCGATGCGCACGAGGGCTTCCGCGTTTCCACCGCAGGCGACTGCGATCGAGCGGCTGAGGCGCGGAGGCGAAGGCATCGCGCTGCGCAGGAGCGCCAGAATATGGTGGCGCAGGCGGTTGGCGTTGTCCTCATCAATCGCGCCCTCGATGGAAAAAGTTTCCATCAGCCGGATGGTGCCGAGGGGAAGCCCGATGCGTTGTTCGAGCACGCCACGTTGATAGAAGTTCAATTCTAGGCTGCCGCCGCCCAAGTCGAAGATCAGGCGCGGCTGGATGCGATCTCCCAGAGCCCACTGCACAGCGGAGCAGACCAGTCGCGCTTCTTCCTCGCTGCTGATTACTTCCAGCTCGATTCCGGCTTTGCGCTGCACGCGGTCCATCAGGCGGCGGTAGTTGCGCGCTTCGCGGGCAGCGGCGGTAGCGACCGCGCGATAGGCGCCGACGTTGTATTGATCCATGCGATCGCGGAAGTGGCGGAAGGCGCGCGCGGCGCGGGAAATGGTGTCGCCGCTGATGACGCGGCGCGTGAATGCGTTGTGACCCAGGCGCACCGCGGCGCGTTCGCAATCGAGCATCTGGATGTGCTTGGGAGAAGTGGCGCGGGCGATTACCAGACGAATCGCATTCGAGCCCGCGTCAATGGCTGCCAATTGAACCGGGGCGGCCATTGCTTTACCGCCAGAGGTGCGACAAGGCGTGCGAAGGCCGGTAGTGCGTGCTCCGTATCCCTAGGTGCGCGGCAATGCGTTTGCGCAACAGGCGGTTGAGATCAGAGACGCTGCTTTCGCCGTCCATTTCGATGAAGCCGTGGCGTTTCGAGAGATACTCGAATTCGCGCTTGATCATGGATTGATAACGGATGAAAGACTGGAACAGGTCGTTGGAGAGTGACATGTCGCGGCCGGATTCCCAGTAACTGATGGTCTGGGATTTTTTGAATTCGCGGTCGAAGGCGACTTCGGGGCGCACATTCAGCCAGAAAGTGAGGTCGGGGCGCAGCGCGGTTTCGTAGATGCCGTGCAGATAATCGCGGCCAATGCCGCGGACGGCGGACCGCGCGATCAGAGTGAAGATGTAGCGGTCGGCGAGCACGATCAGTCCGGAGCGCAGCGCGGGAAGAATGCGGCGTTCGAGCTGATCGAAGAAATCGGTGCTGTACATCAGGGCGAGGGTCATGCGCGTGACGGAATTTTCGGCAAGCAGGCCGTCAATATCTTCGCCGACAAGGTAGGAGCGGCGCAGGCCCATGGTCTGCACAGCGAAGCCTTCGGATTCCAGCCATTCGGTGAGCAGAGAAATTTGCGTGGAACGGCCGGAGCCGTCCGTGCCTTCGATCACGACGAGCGTACCGCTGAGTTCTTCGGGCTTTACGCCGGGAAGAGGCGAGCCGTAGAAGCGCGAGGGTGGCTCGATCGGGACCGCCTTGCGTTTTTTGGCGGGTCGGCCATTGGAGCCGTTTGAGCCGGGCGTTTTGATTGTGGTTTTGTCGGCGCGTTTCATTTTTTCTTGGGCGCGAATTGCTCCAGGGAGATGCGCTCGCCCACGATCTGGCGCATCAGTTTCTGCAGCTTGTTGACGCGCACGGTGCCATCCATCAGGACGAAGTGATCGGTTTCGATCATCTGGTCGTAATTGGTGAGGATGCGCTCCTGAAAGATGCGAAAGCTTTCGGCGCGGTCGAGCGAAATGCCCAGGTCCATGCCGGCTTCGTAATACTTCAGCTTGGGGCGCCCGGCGACGATGCGGTTCACAGCTACGTCCAGCGGCGCGCGGAAATAAAAAGTGATGTCGGGCGTGGGCGCAAAACTGTAAAGATTTCGCAGCCAGTGCGGCGAGCAGCCGCGGGCGGCGTCGCGCGCGAAGGCCGTGTAAATGTAGCGGTCGGCGAGAACCAGGTAGCCGCCGTGCAGCAGCGGCATGATTTGGCGTTCGCAGCGATCGGCGAAATCGGCGGCGTGGAGCAGCGAAAATGTGGTGGGGGTTAGCAGGCGGCGCTGTTTGCCGCGGCGGGTGGCCGATTTCACCAGCGGTGAAGAATTCCATTCGGTGAAGTGGATGCGATAGCCGCCGATTTCCAGCCAGCGTTTCAGCAGATAGAGCTGGGTGCTTTTACCGGAGCCGTCAATGCCTTCGACGACCACCAGCGCGCCGGGATACTGGCGCTTGGCGACAGGCTCCTTTAGCGAAAGCGTTTCAGTGATGGTGAGAGTTTCAGGCGTAACGGCCCTCATGTTTGGCTAGGCTTGCCGCCAATCCGACATGATATCCCGGAACGCGGCGCGTAAATGTGAAAAAAGTGTTACAACGCCGGGCACCGGCGCGCGGTAAGCTTGTCTTGCGCGATTCGCGGTTTTTCGTGCGGCGCTGAAAAAGGGGCGGATTCGCTATGGCTACAAATTTTTCCAAAGAACTCATCGTTAAGCCGGGGCGCAAAGTGCGGCTGCGGAAGTTTGATCCTGGCGACACGCTGGGGTGGGACAAGGGGCACGCGATGAAGGCGAGCCTGGCGAAGTCGCTTCAGAGGCTCGACAAGCTGCAGTACCTGCTCTACGCGGACCATAAACACGCGTTGCTGGTCGTCTTCCAGGGATTGGATGCGGCGGGAAAAGACGGAACGATCCGCCACGTGATGTCGGGCATCAATCCGCAGGGTTGCCGCGTGACGTCGTTCAAGACACCTTCGGCGGAGGAGGCTGCGCACGATTTTCTGTGGCGCGTGCACAAAGCAGTGCCGCCGTTTGGCGATATCGGCATCTTCAACCGTTCGCATTATGAGGATGTGCTGGTGGTGCGCGTGCATAATTCGGTGCCGAAGGAGGTGTGGTCGAAGCGCTACGAGCAGATCAATCGGTTCGAGGCGATCCTGGAAGCGAATAACGTTCGCATCCTGAAATTCTTTCTGCACATCAGCAAGGACGAACAGAAGAAGCGCTTCATGGAGCGGATTGACGACCCCGACAAGCGCTGGAAGATTTCGCAAGCGGATTTCGACGAACGAAGATTCTGGGATGAATATATCAAAGCTTACGAAGACGCACTCGAGCGCTGCAGCACGAAGCGCGCGCCGTGGTTTGTGATTCCCGCGGATAAGAAATGGTTCCGCGATCTGGCGGTTTCGCACATCCTCGTCGAGGCGCTCGAAGAAATGAAACTGAAATTTCCACCGCCGGCGATTGATGTGAAGAAATTGAAATGGCGGTGAGCGGCTCCTCTTCGCGGCGCGATTTCTGCTAGAATCGCTCGTCTTTAAGCAATCGGAGTGCATCGTTCCGCGCGTCATTCATTCGCGCGCGCGGAAATCCTGGTCACCCGGCGGCCCATGAGCGACGAAGCAATTTTCCCGCGAAATTTCTTGAAGGCTTATCCCGTGGCGCTGCGGGGTGAGGGATGTTTTGTGTATGCGGTGGGCGGGCGGCGCTACCTCGATGCGTCGGGCGGCGCGGCGGTGGTGACGATCGGTCACGGCGTGCCGCAGATCGCGCAGGCCATCGCGGAACAATCCACGCGGCTCGCCTACGTGCACTCCTCGCAGTTTCACACCGCTGTCGCCGAAAAATTAGCCGCGCGAATTCTGGCTTTGGCGCCGCAGGGCATGCGCCGGAACGGTCGCGTCTATTTCACGTCCGGCGGTTCCGAAGCTACCGAGACAGCCATAAAGCTCGCGCGACAATATTGGATCGAGCGCGGCGAGCCGCGGCGTTTCCGCGTGATTTCGCGGCAGCAGAGTTACCACGGCAGCACGCTCGGGGCGCTTTCCGTTTCCGGCAATGTACGTCGGCGCGAACCTTTTGCGCCTTTGCTGAAGGAATGGGGACACATTGCGCCTTGTTTTTGCTACCGCTGCCCGTTTGGATTGAAGTATCCGGAATGCAATGTGGATTGCGCGGACGATCTGGAGCGTTTGCTGGAGCGCGACGGGTCGAAGGACGTGGCTGCGTTTATTTTCGAGCCGGTCGTGGGCGCGACTTTGGGCGCGGTGGCTCCTCCGGATGGTTATGTGCAGCGCATCGCGGAGATTTGCCAGCGGCACGGTATTTTGTTGATCGCCGATGAAGTGATGAGCGGGATGGGGCGCACCGGCAAACCTTTTGCAGTGGAACATTGGCGCGCTTCGCCGGACATGATTCTAGTCGGAAAGGGAATTGCGAGCGGTTATGCGCCGCTCGGCGCGGTGATCGCGGCGGGACACGTGGCGGAAGCGATTGCCAAGGGCAGCGGGACTTTTCTGCACGGATTTACTTACAACGCGCATCCGGTTTCGGCGGCGGCGGGGAATGCGGTGCTGGATTATATCGAGCAGGAAAATCTTTTTGCGCGCGTGGAGCCTGCGGGGCGCGAATTGCGCGAGGCACTCGAGCCCCTGCGGAAATTTTCGGTAGTGGGCGAAGTGCGCGGGATGGGTCTGCTGCTCGCGATTGAATTTGTGCGCGATACCGAGACGCGCGCGCCATTTCCGCCCGATGCGCGCGTGGCGTATCGCGTGCAGGCAGATGCGCTGGAGGCCGGGGTGATGACTTATCCGACTCAAGGCTGCGTGGACGGCACGCGCGGCGATCACATTTTGATTGCGCCGCCTTACATCATTACGACGCAACAAATTCAGATGCTCGCGAGCGGACTCGAACAGGCCATCAGCGACCTGGAGAAAACTCATCTGGCTGCGACGGGAGGTTCTTCTGCTTCGCTTTAGGCGCCGCGGGTTTGTGGCTCTGTGCGGCGCTGCTGGCGTCTTGTTTGCGACGCTCGCGCTAGCGTTTGCTGCGGCCCCTGATCTCGCCAAAATTTCGGGATTCTCGCCGCGCGCGGCCGCGCAGGAAATCATCACGGAAAATTCCTTTCGCCAAGCTATTTCCACGCCTGAAATTATCAAGTTTCATCGCTATCTTACGTCGGAGCCACATCCTGCTGGTTCGGCGCGTAATAATGAATTGGCGCAGTGGGTTGCGGAGCAGTGGCGGCAGCAGGGCCTGGAAGACGTCACGGTCCATCAATACGACGTGCTGCATTCCGCGCCTCATGAAATTTCTCTGGAGATGGTGAAGCCTGCCTACTACCGCGCTGGATTACGCGAAGCCGCGTACGACGTGGACCCGGACACCAAAAATCCGAAAGTGGATGGAGCGTATCTGGGATATTCGGCTTCGGGAGAAGTGACCGCGCCTGTCGTGTATGCGCACAGCGGCAACCCGGAGGATTACGAATATTTGCGGCAGCATGGGATTGATGTGCGCGGCAAAATCGTGCTGGTGCGTTATTCGAATCCCTACAGCTATCGCGGATTCAAGGCGCTGACTGCCGAGCGCCTGGGTGCAGCGGCTATTCTCATATATTCCGATCCTGCTGAAGACGGTTACACCAAGGGCGCGGTGTATCCCGACGGGCCGTGGGGTCCGGAAACGCACATCCAGCGCGGCGCGATCACTTACGATTTTCTGGAGCCTGGCGATCCGGTGACTCCTGGCTACGCTTCTGTCCCCGGCGCGAAACGAATTCCCGCGGAGCAGGCGATATCGCTGCCGAAAATTATGGGTGTCCCGCTTTCCTGGCACGACGCGGAGCCGCTGCTGCGGAAGATGGATGGACCGGCGGCGCCGGATTCCTGGCAGGGCGGCCTGCCGTTCAAGTATCACCTGGGCGGAAAGCGCGTGGTGGCGCATTTGAAAGTGGACATGGATCAACGCGTGCAGCCTTACTACGTGACGGAAGCGCGCATACGCGGCAGTGAAGCGCCGGACGAGTGGGTGATTCTGGGCAATCATCGTGACGCATGGGTTTTTGGCGGCGTGGATCCTTCAAGCGGCACGGCGGCGATGCTGGAAATGACGCGCAGCCTGGGGCAGCTGCTGGCGCGCGGAATTCGTCCAAAACGCACGCTGGTGATTTGCAGTTGGGATGGCGAGGAATACGCGCTGACAGGTTCCACGGAGTGGGGCGAGCAGTATGCGGACGAATTGAAACGCAAGGCCGTGGCGTATTTGAATGTGGATGAAGCGACGTCTGGAAAGAATTTCGAAGGCGACGCGGTGGGTTCGCTTGCGCCGCTTCTTGTGGAGGTGAGTCGCGCGCTGCCCGCTCCGTCGGGGAAAACTTTGTACGACGAATGGAAAGCTTACCGCAAGACGGAGCTGAATCTCGCGCAGGCGGTGCCGGACGCGGAACTCGCGAACACGCGGATTGGCAGCGGCTCCGATCACACGGTCTTTCTGAATTTTCTGGGGATTCCTACCGTGGGCTTGACGTTTACGGGGCCTTACGGCGTGTATCATTCGATGTACGACGATTTTTTCTGGATGAATCATTTTGGGGATCCGGGTTATCGCTATCACACGCTGATGGCGCAGCTGTGGGGCGTGCTGGCGCTGCGTTTGGCGAATGCGGAAGTGCTTCCTTACGATTTCGATTCATACGGGGAGAATGTCCGGCAGTTCGTGGTGGATTTGAATTTGGCGAGTCACGTGAGCGGGCATATTGATCTGGCGACATTGCAGCAGCGCGTCACGGATTTTCAGCAGGCTGGGCGCGAGTTGAATCTGGCCGTGGGTCAGGCGATTTCTTCCGGGCGGCTGGATGCGGCTGTGGCCGCGAGGCTGAATCAACAATTGATGCAGGTGGAACGGAATTGGTGTAACCCGGCTGGAATTCCGGGGCGGCCGTGGTTCAAACATTCTTTGTACGCGGCGCGGTATACGTACGCACATTTGGAGTTGCCGGGACTGACGGAGGCTGCAGAGGCGGGCGATTGGAAAGTGGCAGCCGAACAGGCGAAGATTTTGCAGGACGAGCTCGAGAAAAACACCGAGCTTTTGAAGCAAACGAGGGCGCTGCTGGATCAGCCGGCAGCGGCTGCGCGGTGATGATGTTTTCCTGCCGAGCGCCATTTTTTCGAGAAAGCGGAGACGGAATGCAGAATATTAGCGCGAAGGCAGTGTTTGCTTCGGTGATAGTGGCATGTTGCATGATTCTGTCGGCGGCGCCGATTGCGCGCGGCCAGGGCGGGAAATTCGAGCGCGAGATACGGGCGCGCGGTTTGGGCGTGCCGTTTGAAGGGACGCCTGGCCCGCTGGATGCGATTACGGATGTGAAGGGCGTCGAGGTTGGGTATCGCACGTTAATTTCTGGCGACGGGAAATTGGTGGTGGGCACTGGGCCGGTGCGCACGGGCGTCACTGCCGTGTTTCCGCGCGGGAAGAGTTCTGTAGATCCGGTGTTTGCGGGATGGTTCACGGAAAATGGCAACGGAGAGATGACCGGCACGACCTGGGTGGAGGAATCCGGATTTCTTTACGGGCCGGTGATGATCACGAACACCCACAGCGTGGGGGTGGTGCGCGACGCAGTGATCGCCTGGCAATTGCAGCATGCCCCTTCGCTGCCACTAGACGACTGGTGGTCGCTGCCAGTGGTGGCGGAGACGTGGGACGGCTATCTGAACGACATCAACGGATTTCACGTGAAGGCGGAAGACGCGGACGCGGCGATGCGCGACGCGCACGGCGGACCGGTCGCCGAAGGCAACGTGGGCGGCGGGACGGGAATGATTTGCTTTGAGTTTAAGGGCGGCACGGGCACTGCGTCGCGCGAATTGCCGGAAAAATTGGGCGGCTACACCGTCGGCGTGCTGGTGCAATGCAATTTCGGGACGCGGCATTTGCTGCGCATCGCTGGCACGCCAGTGGGATACGAAATTACAGGGAAGCGCGTATGGGAAGACGATACCGGATCAATCATCGTAGTGGTCGCAACGGATGCGCCGCTGCTGCCGAGCCAGATGAAACGCATCGCGAAGCGCGTGACGCTGGGGCTGGGGCGTCTGGGAAGCATTTCCGGCGATGGCTCAGGCGATATTTTTATCGCATTTTCCACTGCGAATCCGGGTGCTGGGTTAGCGCAGAAAAAACCGGTTGGTGTGCAGATGCTGCCGAACGATCGCATGGACGCGCTCTTTGAAGCTACCGTGCAGGCGACAGAGGAAGCCGTGGTGAACGCGCTGGTGGCGGCGAGGACGATGACGGGCGCGGACGGCCGCACCGTGGAGGCGTTGCCGCACGACAGGCTGCGGGAGGTCCTGAAGAAGTATAATCGGCTGGTGGATGTGAAATAGCCGGAAGCTGGCGGCGAACGTTTCAATCGGAAGGAGGCAGACCCGCGATGAAATCATTCTTATTTGGAGTGATACTGACGCTGTTCGCTCTGTGCGCAGGTGGATATTTTGTGCTCAAATCGGGACGCGTGAGTTTCAATGCCGATCAGCAGCCGTCCGCGGTGGAAGAGCATCTGGCTATGTCCGCGGTGGACGCCTCGACGGAGCGTAATGCTCCAGAGATGAAGAATCCGGTGCCGGCCGACGACAGCAATCTAGCTGCAGGCGCGAAATTGTATCTGAATCATTGCGCCGGGTGCCACGGCCTGCCGGCCAATCCGGAAAGCCAGTTCGGGCGTTCGTTTAATCCGCCGGTGCCGGCATTTTTCAAGGAAGCGCCAGACATGCCCGAGAATCAGAATTTTTACATCATTCAGCACGGGATTCGCTGGACGGGAATGCCGGCGTGGAAGAACGCGCTGAACGAAACCCAGACCTGGCAGCTGGTGACTTTTTTGAGCAACGTGCAGAAGCTGCCACCCGCGGCGCGGAAGGAGTTGGAATTGACGCCGGGTGCCGCGCTGGACGCGACGCCGGTCCCGGCGCCAGCCGCGATGCATATGAAGTGACGAGCCTGCGTGGCGGCCGCAAAATCGGCACTGCGGCGGGCGAAGAGTACACGCAAAAACAGTCCGCTTCGTGGCGGTTAGTCCTGCTAGAATTTGATTTTCCCCTGCGCTTGGGCTAGGTTTTGTAAGGTGGACTACGGGCTGGTTTGCGCTGTTATGGCGCGAGTCGAGCCACCTGTGGCCCTCCTCTGACGCACCTCGCCAATCACAAGTTGCATCGAATCGATGGAGGATACGCTTGATGTCTGATGCGGTCGCGGAAAAAGTGATCTCGACGCTGGCTTCGGTAAAACGAATCCCGGCGGACACGATCACCCTGGAAACGAATTTACAGGATTTGGGCATTGATTCGCTGGACGTTTTTACGTTGCTATTCGAATTGGAAAACGCGTTCAAGATCTCCATTCCCGACGACGATGTGCGCTCCCTGCGCACGGTGAAAGACGTGGTGGATGGCATCAAGAAGATTCTTGCCGCCGCGCCGCCCGATACTTCCCTGGGCTCGGCCACCCCGGCGGACTGACGAATGGCCCCGCGCCGTGTCGCCATCACCGGATTAGGAATTATCTCCCCGCTGGGATTGAACCTGGAAGAAAACTGGAAATCCTTGAGCGAAGGCCGCCCCGCCATTGGTCCGATCAAGGGCGCGGACTGCTCGACGCTGCGTTTCAAGAACGGCGCCGAGGTGAACGGCTACGATCCGATGAAACATTTTCCGGGCGGGAAAGACGCGTACATTGACCGCTTCGCGCAGTTTTCGGTGGTGACGGCGCGCGAGGCGCTGCTCCATTCGGGATTGGTGTTAACTCCGGAATTAAAGGAGCGCTCCGCGATTGTGTGCGGCTCCGCGGTGGGCGGGCAGGCGGCGATCGAAGCCGGTTTTCAGGACCTTTGGGTCGAGGGGCGCGGGCGCGTTCATCCGCTGACGATTCCGAAGACCATGTCCAACGCGGGAGCGAGCCACATTGCGATGGATTTGGGGATGAGCGGGCCTACTTACACCGTTTCTACTGCGTGCTCATCGGCGAATCACGCGATCGGCCAGGCGTTTCGGCTGGTGCGCGATGGCGAAGCGGACGTCGCGATGACCGGCGGCAGCGAAGCGATGTTTTCGATCGGAATGTTGAAGGCCTGGGAAGCGATGCGCGTGATTGCCCCCGACACTTGCCGGCCATTCAGCAAGGACCGTCGTGGAATGATTTTGGGCGAGGGCGGCGCGATGATGGTGCTGGAGCCGATGGACGCGGCGAAGGCGCGCGGCGCGAAAATTTTCGCGGAGATTTGCGGATTTGGCATGACGGCTGACGCGCATCATTTGACGCAGCCCGCGGTGCACGGCCCGGCGCGCGCGATGCGCGGCGCCTTGCGCGAGGCGAGACTGGCGCCTGAAGCAATTGGCTATATCAACGCGCACGGGACAGGCACGCCGGGAAACGATCCGGTGGAAAGCAGCGCGATACGCGAAGTTTTTGGCGCGCACGCGGATAAGATTGGCGTGAGCTCGACGAAATCCATGCATGGGCATGCCTTGGGAGCTGCCGGGGCGCTGGAAGCTATCGCCACGATTCTGGCGCTGTACCACGGAATTTTGCCGCCTACCGCGAATTTCAATGAGCGCGATCCCGAGTGCGATTTGGATTACATTCCGAATCAGCCGCGGGCGTTGCGCGTGGAAGCGGCGCTGTCGAATTCGTTTGCGTTCGGCGGGTTGAACGCTGTGGTGGCTTTCCGCGCAGCGCCGCGTTAGAGCGCTGCAATATTTGCTGCTTGCCTTCCGTGGTCTCCCGTTGAATTCATTTCTGTGTGGAGTATGATCCCGCCATGCATCGCACATTCAAGATGTAGCGCACAGGGAGAATGTCCATGGCAGACGCGTCGCTGGAGCGGATTGTCGAGGTGGATGTGGCGGAAAAAGTTTTTGGCAACGCGCCGAATATGCTGGTTTTGTGCCTTACGGTGATTGGGCTGATCAAGATCTACACGCGCTTCGATAAAATCACCACGCTGGCCGATAATTTTCTGGCGTTCATCGCTCTCGGCTACCTGATTGCGACGATTGTTTCCTACCTGGCGCTGCGATCGAACAGCGCCGCGCGGCGCACGCGCCTGGCGCGGGCTTCGGATATGGTGTTTCTGATTTCGTTGGTTTGCACGGCTGCCGAGGCGCTGTTCGTTACGTTTGCGCTAGCGGGCTGAGGATGATTCGGCTGAAGACGAGCCGGCAAACTAGGTGATCCGGCTCGCTGGAAGTTAGAACAGTCCGCGCAGCAGTGGAAGAATCGTGGGAACGACAGTGTTCCACGGGCCCGGCTCGGGCGACCAGTGGCGCGTGAGTTCGTCGGCGAGCGTGAGGGACACCAGAATCCCCAGGAATAGGAATCCCGCCATCACCACGATTTTGGTCAGGCCGCTGCCGTACTTCACGTGCATGAAAAATAAAATTACCAGCAGCATTTTCGCCACCGCGATTGCCAGAGCGACCACTGTATTCAGAGGGATCACATCCACCAGGCGCATTCCCGTATGCAGGTCGCCGAAATCTACGAAAGCGGCGCCTGTGGTGAGCGCGGTGAGCACGAGCAGCGCGACAAATATCCCAAGATAGGTTTTCACGGGAACGATGTGCGCGGACATCAGTGCACCCCCGCGATGGCAAACCTGCCGCCGATCAAATACAGCAGCGGGAACAAAAAAATCCAGACGATATCCACGAAGTGCCAGTACAGGCCGCTCACTTCAAGCGGCGCGTAATATTCGGAATTGAACCGGTTGCGGCGCGCCATCACTACGAGTGTCCCGAGGATGCCGAAGCCGATGATCATGTGCAGCGCGTGCAGCCCGGTCATGAAAAAGTAAAAGCAGAAGAAGAGCGGAACATGCGGACCGGCCGCGCCCCATTCCGGACGGATGATAAAGCCGAATCCGGGAATCAGATGTTCGTGGTAATCGGCGCGCCATTCGAAATTGAATTTCAGGAACAGGAAGATTGCGCCGAGGATCATGGTGAGGACCAAATACATCACCTGCTCGGATTTTTTCTTGCCGGCCTGCGCGGCATGGATGGCCAGAGCCATGGTCAAGCTGCTGCCAATCAATACCGCGGTGTTGGCGGCGCCGAATTTCACGTTGAGCAGGCGGCTGCCGGTTTCGAACGCGGGCAGGTAAAGCGCGCGATAAATAATATACGTGGCGAAAAGGCCGCCGAAGAACATGATTTCGGTGACGAGAAAAACCCACATCCCGAGACTGCCAGCCTCGCGCTGCTGGTCCATGTCCTCAAATTGATGTTTGAAACCCGGCGGATGCGCGGCGTGCGCGGCCATGTCAGACACGGGGCCCTCCCACGTTCGCGTAGTTATAAGCGTCTTCGGTCACTACTGGAATCTCCTCGAAATTCTCCGTGGGCGGCGGCGAAGGCGTTTCCCATTCCAAACCTTTCGCGCCCCACGGATTCGGCCCGGCGATCGGGCCGTAGCGAATGGACCAGAGCAGATAGATCAGCGGGATCAAGTAGCCGATGCCGAGAATGGAAGCGCCAGCGGACGACATTACGTTGAGCACCTGAAATTCGGCAGGATACACGGCGTAGCGGCGCGGCATGCCCAGGTAACCGAGCACGAATTGCGGGAAGAATGTGAGATTGAAGCCGACGAAAATCACCAGCGCGGCGAAACGCGCCCATCCGTCGGGGTACATGCGTCCGGTAATCTTCGGCCACCAGAAATGGATGCCGCCCAGGTAGGCCATTACGGCGCCCCCGACCATGATGTAGTGAAAATGCGCGACGATGAAATAAGTGCCATTCAAGTGCACGTCTGTGGCGAGCGACGCGAGGAACAATCCGGTAAGGCCGCCCATGGTGAACAGGCCGATGAAGCCGAGGGCGTAGAGCATCGGCGCGTCGTAGGAGATCGAGCCCTTATAGAGTGTCGCGGTCCAGTTGAAAACTTTCACCGCGGAGGGAATGGCCACAAGGAAACTCAGGCACGAGAAAATCAGGCCGGCATAAATAGACTGGCCGGTGACGAACATGTGATGGCCCCACACCAGGAAGCTGATGATCGCTATCGCCAGGCTGGAAAACGCGACAAAGGTATAGCCGAAAATGCGTTTGCGCGAAAAGCAGGTGATCAGCTCGCTCATCACGCCCATGCCCGGCAGAATCATGATGTACACGGCAGGATGCGAATAGAACCAGAACATGTGCTGGAACAAGATAGGATCGCCGCCAATGGCGGGATCGAAGATGCCGATGTGCAGCAGGCGTTCCAGCCCGAGAAGGAAAAGCGTAATGGCGATTACCGGCGTGCCCAGAATGAAAATGATGCTGGTGGCATACATCGCCCAGATGAAGAGCGGCAAGCGGAACCAGGTGAGGCCTGGGGCGCGCATTTTGTGAATGGTGACGACGAAATTCAGGCCGGTGAGAATCGAAGAAAAGCCGGTGATGAACACGCCCACCGCGGTGGGAATCACGCTGGTGTGCGAAAAAGTGCTGCTGTAGGGCGTGTAGAACGTCCAGCCGGTATCCACGCCGCCGGAAATTACAGCGTACAGCGTGAAGGCCGCGCCGATGATGTAAATATACCAACTGAGCAGGTTCAGGCGCGGGAAGGCAAGATCGCGCGCGCCAATCATCATGGGCACCAGGAAATTTCCCAGCGTAGCCGGGATGGATGGCACCAGGAAGAAGAACACCATGATCACGCCGTGCATGGTGAATAGCTTGTTGTAGGTTTCGGGTGCTACTAACGCGCCTTGCGGGTCAATCAGATGCAGGCGCATCAGCACCGCGAAAAAGCCGCCCACAAAAAACATGAAAGTGATCGAGCCGAGGTAGAGCAGCGCGATGCGTTTGTGGTCAGTGGTGAGCAGCCAGGACTTGACGCCATAGCTCGCATTCAAATAATTGACGCGCGATTCGGCCGGAATTTCCTGCCCGGGCATTTCTGGAATGACTGTGGTGCTCATTTCCCGTTCGTCTTCCTTTCTTCCGTCCCGAGCGACTTGACGTAAGCGATCAGCTGCAACACCTGCTCCTCGTTGATCTGGCCCTGGAAGGTGGGCATGATCGGCGGATAGTTGGGCAGGATGATGGAGTTGGGAGTCACGATCGCCTGGCGAATCAGAGTTTCATCCACGAGTTTCGTGTCGCCATCGCGCAATTTTTCCTGTTTACCGTAGAGCCCCACGAGCGAGGGGCCGCGGCCCGTATTGTCCGCCACATGGCAGGTGACGCAGCCGAGCTGCGTGAAGAGGCGCTCGCCGGTCTGAGCCATGGATTCGTTGCGCGCGCCGCCGGATAGCCATGCGGCGTAGTCGGCGGGAGACATCACGTAAACCCAGCCGATCATTTCGGCATGGTCCGCGCCGCAGTATTGCGCGCAAAAAATATGGTAGGTGCCGATTTTGGTGGCCTGGAACCAGAGCGAGGTGTAGCGGCCGGGCACGGCGTCTTTCTTCACCCGGAACGCGGGAATGTAGAAATCGTGTATCACGTCGTCGGACGTCATGGTGATCTTGATGGGTGCGTTCACCGGGACGTGCAGCTCGTTGATTTCACGCACCCCTTCGGGATGCTGGATGTGCCACATCCATTGCTTGCCGACGACGAAAATCTCGGTGGAAGCTTCGGGCGGTCGCGAATTCTCGAAGTACAGGCTGGAGGCCCAGACGAAAATCAGCACGGTGATGAGCGTGGGGACGATGGTCCAGGTCAGCTCGAGCGCCAGGTGCGTTTTGGTGTCCGCGGGTCGCTCGTCGGGCGAGCGGCGGCGGAATTTGATCATGAAGTAAAAAATCGTGGTGAAGATGCCGAAGGTGAAAAACAGCGTGATGGCGGTAAGGAAAAAATAGAGATGGTCCACGCTGTCCGCGATGGAGGAGGCGGCGGTGGGATGAATGGGAATCGCGCCAGCGGCGAGCGCGGCCATTTCGGTGAAGCCCGTTTGCATCAGACCCGTCATCATCAGTGTCTCAGTGACCCTTTGCTGTTTCTGCGCGCAGCCGGCGGACGAATGAACGCCTGCGCCGCGCGCGCTTGCTTTAAACTTTTCTTTGCGGCAGCGCATAGTGCTCGCCGCGGAACAGAATCAACATCCCCACGCCTAGAATCAATACCGTCAGCGCGCCGCCGATCTGAATGACGTGCGAGATCAGCAAACCATATTTACCCGTCGCAGGATCGTAGTGGTAGCAGAACAGCAGCACTTGGTCCACGGGCGTGCCGATTTTTCCTTCGGACGCTTCCACGAGTCCCAGGCGCAAGTCGCGCGTCGGGTACTGAATGCCGTAGAAGTAGCGCGAAATTTTTCCTTCGGGAGTGAGCAGCATGATGGCGCTGGCGTGCGCGAACTGCTTGCTATCAGGATCATAGGCGTACCGGAAACCGACGGCGTTCGCGAGCTGCTTGATTTGCGGCTCGTCTCCGGTGAGGAAATGCCAGCCTTCGGCGGCGCCGGAGCGGCCGTACATGCCCACGTACATTTCCTTTTTTGTTTTGGCCAGGACGTGCGATTCCGTGGGGTCAATGCTGATGGTAACCACATCGTACTGGTTGCCGATGTCCGTGGACAATTCTTTCAGGCTGGATTCAACCCCGTTCAGAACCTGGGTGCAAAGCATCGGGCAGTTGTAGTAGACGAGCGTGAGAATCACAGGCTTCTGTCCGAAAAATTGGCCGAGCGCGACGGTTTTGCCGTCCTCGTCGCGGAAGGTGAGGTCGAGCGGAATGGATTGATTCAGTTTCTGGTCAATGCCCACTTGCTTCAGCAGTTCAGGGCGCACGCCGACGCTTTGCATCGGGTCCGAGGCTAATTGCGCTGCGGCGCCGGGAGCGAGCGCGAGAAATGCCATTGCTGCGGCCGCGGCGGCAGCCTGTGTCGCCATCAGGGCGCGTTTCATCGCGAATTTTCCGGACGAAAACACGTTAACGGCGCGCCTCCTGGCTCATTTCGTGATCTTTGTCCCGCTCCAGCACATAACCGCATGGGCCGTTCTGATCCTGATCTGCAATATCGGGCACAAAAGGCGCGGGATTGCTGACGCCCGCCGGAATTTCTCCTGGAGCGCGCGCCGGCAGCCCTTGCTGCAGCGTCAATTCCATGGCGCGTTCCACCGGAATGCGCGCCACGCCGTTATGTTCATCCGCCCAGCCGTAGCTGTTTAGAAGTTTGTCCTGGGCTTCGCAATAGGAGTGCAGTTCGGCGCGCGGTTCCACTTGCAGGCGCGGCGCAGGCGGCAGGACGCGCGCGTTCTCAAACGGCGAAGCGGGCTTGCCCAGGCTTTGCACCTTGCCGTAGAAATCGAAGAGGCCAGCCATGGAGACGAACACCGCGACGAGCACGGCGATCAGCCACAGAGCCCAGCGCAGCAGTCCGCCGGGATTGGCGTCGCTACGTTCGTAGCCTTCGTTGGAGCCGGCCGGCGGAGAAGGCTGGCCGGGCCCGTGCTTAGTCTCCATGCTCATGCTGGAGCTCTCCTTCAAAACGCGGGTCGTGCAAAGGCAGCAGCGGCATCTTGCCGAGCTGCCAGAAATAAGTAGCGATCCAGATGAAGCCGATCACCACGATATAAAAAATATCCCAGACCAGCGAGCCCAGTTGTGGGCCGTCCTTTTCATACGCAGGAACCATCAGCCAGTACACATCCGCCATGCTGAGGATCAGCATCATGGCGGCGACGGCGGAAAGCCGGTGGACGCGGCGCTTCACGTTGCGCTGCAAGAGCAGGAGGAAGGGAACCGCAAAATGAAGAACGATCAGAACGACCGCCAGCTTTCCCCAGCCGCCGAAGGCGCGCGACATGTACCACGGAATTTCGTCCTTGATGTTGCCCGCCCAGATGATCAGGAATTGCGAGAACGAGAGGTACGCCCAGAGCATCGTGAAAGCCAGCATCAGGTTGCCGAGGTCGTTTAATTGGCCCGGCGTCACTTTCTCGCGGACTTCCTTGCCGCGGTCATCATCCATGAGCCGGCGCAGCACGAAAATAATGAAAGACATCGCCGTGAGCGCGCCGACGATCATGAAAATCATTCCGTATATCGTGGAAAACCACGCCGGCTCCAGCGACATTACCCAGTCAATCATCGCAAACGATACGGCCATGCCCCAGAGGATCAAGCCGGGGCCGCTGATGCCCTCGAGACATTTCGCGAGGCGCGGATCGCCGCTGGAATCCTGTTCGCGCGACCATTTATTCAGGAAATGAGCCAGACCCATCAGAATGGCGAAATAAATGATGGCGCGCACGATGAAAAAATTGGGATTCAGGTAGGCCAGCTTGAAATGGTAGTTGGGGTTGTGGGCTAGCTCGTCCGTCGGATTCACCCACGGAAAAATCTGCTTCATCCAGATCACGACGGGGACGAACAGCAGCGCCATCACGCCAAACGTGCGCGACCCCGCTTCGAGCATACGCCGAATGGGATAGCCCCACCAGCCGCCGGTGAGGTGATGCATCATCAGGATCGCCGTGCAGCCGAGCGGGATCATCAGCCAATAGATGTAGGCGAAGAGATAAGCGTGCAAGATTTGGCTGCCAAAGCTCATTGCGATTGCCCCGGATTCTGCTGATTCAGTTGCGAGCGCTGCGATTCTGGCACGTCCTGCACGGTCGCGTGTTCGCTGAGCTGCAGCACACGAATGTATGCGGCGATGCGCCAGCGGTCTTCCGGCTCGATGCGCGAAGCATAGCTGTACATGGAACCGTAACCGCTCGTCATCACGTCGAAGAAATGTCCGACGGGCGCCTGGCGCAAGCGGTCAATGTGATAGGACGGCGGCGGTGGAAATCCGCGCTGCACCACAATGCCCTGGCCGCTGCCGGTGTAATCGTGGCAGGGCGTGCAATAGATGTTGTAGCGCTGGCGGCCGCGTTCCAGGTCTGCGCGCGTGATCGGGAAGGGAAACTTATTCGAGAGCACGCCATTTTCTTTTCCCGTGTAGAGGAGTTCGTCGAGGCGAAGCTGGCCGCGCGCAACGGTGCCGGGGACGACCGGGCGCTCGCTGCGGCCGTCGTCGAAGAACGTGGTGGGCTCATACGGTAAATACTTCGGCTGTTCGTGCATGTCCATGCGGCAGCCTGCGAACACCAGCGCCAGCGCGCTCAGGCAGATCATGCGCGCGGCGCGGCCTTTCGTGCCGCTTGCGTCGCCGGGCTGGAAATTAGACTTCAATCTCAAATACTCCGTGTGGATTCAAGCCTTCCAGGAATTTTTTCGTCTTCGACAAATCGAAAAGCTTGTCGCGCACCTTCACCACTAGGAAAAAACGGTCGTTCGACGCCAGGGCGAAGCGCGCCACGTTGAACACCGGGTGGTACGGCGTTGGCAGGCCGTTCATCGCCAGCATCCCGAACACGGCGCACAACGCAGCTCCCAGCACCGTCAGCTCAAACGTGATCGGAATAAACGCAGGCCAGCTGTTGTAGGGCTTGCCGCCCACGTCCATCGGGTAGCTGATCACATTGGCGTAATACTGCATGAAAAAGCCGGTCAGTCCGCCAAGCAGCCCTCCTATGAAAACGATTACAGGCAGAATCGTGCCGTGGAAGCCGACCGCTTCGGCAAGTCCTTCGATGGGCAGCGGCGAAAACGCGTCAATCTTCTTGTAGCCGGCGTCGTGCGTCCGCTGCGCGGCTTTCAGAAGTTCGTCAGGCGTCTCGAACTCGGCCAGCAATCCGTAAAGTGGTTTGCGCTTCATGAAACTATCCGTGAATCTCCGGATTAGGATTCAACACGCGCGCCAGGTACGTGGTGCGCGGGCGCGTATTCAAATCGTCCAGCAAATTGTAGTTGCGCGATTGCGCTTTCCATTTCGCGACGCGGCTGTTCGGGTCATTGATATTGCCAAAGATAATCGCTTCCGCGGGGCACGCACCCTGGCAGGCGGTGACGATTTCGCCGTCGCGCACTTCGCGATTTTGTTCTTCGGAAGTGATTTTCGCCGCGTTGATGCGCTGCACGCAGTAGGTGCATTTTTCCATCACGCCGCGGCTGCGCACCGTGACGTTGGGATTGCGCATCCCGTACAAGCTGGGCGTGGTGTAATCCGAATAGAGCAGGAAATTGAAGCGCCGCACTTTGTACGGGCAGTTATTCGAGCAGTAGCGCGTGCCCACGCAGCGGTTGTAAACCATTTCGTTCAGGCCTTCGGGGCTGTGGACCGTTGCGCCCACGGGGCAGACGACTTCGCATGGCGCGTTCTCGCAGTGCATGCAGAGCACCGGCTCGTAATACGTTTCGGGATTGTCAATGTTGCCGCGGAAGTAGGTGTCCACGCGGATCCAGTGCATCGCGCGGCCCTTCATCACCTGTTCCTTGCCCACGACCGGAATGTTATTTTCGGCCTGGCAGGCGACGACGCAGGCGTTGCAACCGACGCATTTGTTCAGGTCCACGGCCAGGCCCCACGCGTAGCCTTCGGATTTGAACCCGGGATAGAGCGTTAGGCCTTTGGTGGATTCTTCGTGCGGATCTTTCGCGAAGTTGGGATCTTTTTGCCATTCCTCGAGCGTCGCGATGCGGACCAGGTCGCGGCGCGCGGCTTCCACGCCTTCCTTCGACACTTGCTGCCCATCCTGGTCAATCACGTATTGGTGCTGGGTCACCGCAAAATAATATTTCTCGCCGGTCTTTTCGATCTTCAGTCCGGGGGCGATATAGGGCGCGCTGGAGGCGCGGATAAAATTCGCGTTGAAGCCGGGGCCGGTGCCGACGCTTCCGGCGCGGCGGCGTCCGTAGCCGAGATGCAGAGTGACGCAGTTGTCCGCATGGCCGGGAACGATTACGACGCCGGCTTTGGTTTCATGTCCGGCGAGTTGCAGCTTCACATAATCGCCGTCGGCGAGCGCCAGGTGCTGGGCGGTGGCGGGACTAAGCATCGCGGCGTTGTCCCACGTCAATTTTGTGTTGGGCTTGGGCAATTCCTGCAGCCACCCGTTGTTGGCAAAGCGCCCATCGAAAATTGTGGGGTCGGGACGGAAGGCGATTCCAAGCTCTTCGCTGGGTGAGTTCTGCACTTGTTGGGAAAGATCCCCGCGCACCGTGACGGAAATCGCGGGCAGCGCGCTTCCGGCCATCACGCCGTCGTGCAGCGAGCGTTCCCAGAAGGCATCGAACGCCTTATCTTTTTCCGGGCGCACGCTCTTCCAGTAATCGCGCACGATGTCATGGCCGGACTTTCCAGCGTCTCCGGCTATCACTCCCACAATTTCGTAGGCCGAGTGGTTGTCGTAGAGCGGTTGGATCAGAGGCTGAATCACACCTATCGTGCCGTCGAAAGCTCGCGCGTCGCCCCAGGATTCCAGGAAATGCGCGGCGGGGACGTGCCAGTGGCACAGCTCGGCGGTTTCGTCGTAATACAGCCCGGAATGCACGCGCGTTTTCACTTTCAGCAGCGCGGGACCGAAATCGAAATCTACCGGCGCGTCATAGACCGGATTATTTCCGCCCAGCATGAACAGCAGGTCCACTTTTCCGCCGTTGATGTCGCTCACCAGCTCACGCAGCGATTCCATTTCGTTGACCGGATTCGCTTCGAGCGGTTCGGTGTAATACACGGTCTTGCCGACGTTGCCCAGCGCAGCGTTCATGGCGTGCGCCAGCGCGTGTACGGCAGGCGGCTGTTCTTCGCCGGCGATCACCAGCGATGTGCCGCGATGTGCCGCGAGGTCTTTTGCCACCGCGCGGGTCCATTCGGCGGGAATCTTGCTGCTGGCCGCGGCGCTGCCAGTACCCGCAACGCCCGCCGCGGCTGCGAGTTCACGTCCGAATGCCTCGATGTCGCCAGCGCGCAACGCCTTGCGATGATCCGCCACTGCGCCGGTGCTGCTGGGCATGCTTTCGACAACGTAGAGGCGGTTCAATTTCGCGTTTGCGCCATCAATGATCCGGCGCGAGGAAAATTCGCGGGCGTGGCGCACGTGGCCTGGTCCCGACGAAACGAAATCGGCGTCGAGCGATACGATCACGTCGGCCTGGTCCATGCGATATACGGTGTTTACCGGCTTGCCGAACGCCAGCTTGGCGCCTTCGCGCGAATTGTCGCGGCCGCAAGGTTCGTACTGATGCCATTTCGCCGCTGGCAATTTTTTCAGGATCGCGGCGATTTGCGAGGCCAGAGTCGGCGACGTCACTGTGTCGGTGAGAATCCGCAGCCCGCTGCCGTCGGCGGACATAGCCGCTTTTTCGTTGCCCATCGCCGTCAGGAACGCGGCCCAGCTGCTGATGCGTCCTTGGAACACAACCGTTTGCGAGCGGTCTGGATCGTACATTCCCAGCGTCGCGGCTTGCGCGAAGACGTCCGTGCCTCCCAGGCTGCCGGGATGTTCGGGATTGCCTTCGATTTTGGTGGGCCGTCCCATGTGGCTTTCTACCAGTAACCCGGCTGCGACGCCTGCGAGCGGCATGGACGTCGCGTAGAAAAGCGGCTTGCCTGCGACGATTTCTTCCGGCGCCTTCACGTACGGAACAATTTTCTGCGTAGGCAGTTTGGTGCAGGCGCTCAGCCCGGCCAGAGCGGCAGAAGCAGCGGCGAGCTTCAGCACGTCGCGGCGATTCAGGCCTTCGGGATCTTTCGCGGGGTCGTGCGGGAATTCATTCTCCAGGAATTCGCGATATTCCTTGGTTTCAGACAATTCTTTCAGGCTTTGCCAGAAGCGCTTGCCGTCTTCCTGAGCGAGCTTCGCGCGCAGAGCTGCCAGGTCCATCGCCTGCGGAACTTTCGGGTTGAGGTCGGAGCTCATCGTTTTCTATTTTTCGCCTTCAGCGGTGGCACGTCGAACAATTTGTCAGACTGTGAATTTTGTACTCTTTCACCAGTTTCGCGCCGAGTTCCAGCTGATTCGCGGGCGTCACGTATCCCGGATCGAAGACCTCGGATTTCGGACGCACGTATTTTGCGGGATCGCGATGGCAATCCAGGCACCACTCCATGTACAGCGTGTTGGCTTTCCATGTCAGCGGCATTTCGGCCACCTGTCCATGGCAGGTCGTGCACCCAATGCCTTTGCTGACGTGGATGCTGTGATCGAAATAGACGAAATCAGGCAGCGCGTTCACGCGCGTCCAGGAGATGGACTTGTCGTCGCGGTAGCTGGCGCGCACTGGCTCGAGCATCGGGGCCTTCGTCCAGATCTGCGAATGGCAGGTCATGCAAGTCTGTGTTGGCGGAATGCCCGCGAACGACGACTTTTCCACCGTGGTGTGGCAGTAGCGGCAGTCTATCCCCAGCTCGCCGGCATGATGCTTGTGGCTGAAGGGCACGGGTTGCTGGCGCGCGTCGTTCACGCGCGTGTAGATGGGCGAAAGCTCGATCGCGTACAGCACGCCACCCAGCAGTGCCAGGATGAACACGGCGCCGTAGATGCTCACCCGCGAGATGGTGTTCGTGCTGTGATGAAAAATTTGCATCGGTTCCCGAGCCTGCCTTTATTTCTTGGGATTCTCCTCGTCCGTTTCTTCCACCAGCGAGCGCATTTCGTAAATTGAAATCACCGGCAGGAAGCGGATGAATAGGAACAGCAACGTCAAAAACAATCCGATGGTGCCCACGTACGTCGCCCAATCCCACCTCGTTGGGTAGTACATGCCCCAGGAAGACGGCAGAAAATCGCGGTGCAGGCTGATGACCACGATGACGAACCGTTCCAGCCACATGCCCACGTTCACCACCAGCGAAATCACGAAGAGAATTCCGACGTTATTGCGCACTTTGCGCAACCACATGCACTGCGGAATTACGATGTTGCAGGCGATCAGCAGCCAGTAGAAAAATGCGTAAGGCCCGGTCATGCGGTTGATGATGGTGAAGCGGTCAAAGGGATTGCCGCTGTAGAACGCCATGAAAGTTTCCATCATGTAGCCGTAGGCCACGATCAGGCCGGTGGCGAGCATCACCTTTGCCATATTGCCCAGATGGCGCATGGTGATGAAATCTTCCAGGTTGTAAAACTTGCGAATGGGAATGGCAAGAGTCATCACCATCGCGAAGCCAGAATAAATCGCGCCGGCCACGAAGTACGGCGGGAATATCGTGGTGTGCCAGCCGGCTACTTGCGCGACGGAGAAGTCGAAACTGACCACGGTGTGCACGGAAACTACCAGGGGCGTCGCCAGCCCGGCCAGCAGGATCGATGCCGTCTCGTAGCGCGACCAGTGCACGGCGGAACCGCGCCAGCCCATCGCCAGAATTCCGTAAATAATTTTTGCGGCGCGGTTCCTCGCGCGGTCGCGCAGCGTGGCCAGGTCTGGAACCAATCCCACGAACCAGAAAAGCAGCGATACGGTAGCGTACGTCGAGACCGCGAAGACGTCCCACACCAGCGGGGAGCGGAACTGCGGCCAGAGCCACATGGGATTGGGGTAGGGCATCAGCCAGTAGAAAAGCCACGGCCGGCCCATGTGCAACAGCGGGAACATGCCCGCGCAGGCCACCGCGAATAGCGTCATGGCTTCGGCGAAGCGGTTAATCGAAGTGCGCCACTGCTGACGCAACAACAGCAAAATCGCGGAGATCAGCGTTCCGGCGTGGCCGATGCCGATCCACCAGACGAAATTGACGATAGCGAAGCCCCAGCCGACGGGGATGTTAATCCCCCATATGCCGACGCCTTTGATAAGCAGGTAGCCGACTGTGAAATTCAGCAGCATCAACAGCGAGAAGGCAATGGCGAAGCCGAAAATCCAGCCCTTGGACGTGCCGCGTCCCAGCACGATGGAGCTGATCTTGTCGGTTACCGTGCCCAGCGTATAACCCGGCTCAATAATCGGATGAGCCGAAGTTGATTCGATGGGACTTTGAGAGCCTTCCGGGTCCACGCGGTCGCCTCAGAACATCGTATAGATGCTGCGAGCTTAAAGAAGGGGCTTGAAAGTTACGAAACCGCCGGTTGCTCGACCCCAGGACGCCAGCGATTTACGGTTGCCAGATTCTATGAGTAGCAAAAAACGGGACACACGCGGAGCGAGAAGAAATTACGACCGCCCCGGAACACACTTAAGACCCGATAGGATAAAACCGCGGGCGCGTTGACGCAAGTTGAAAGAAAATTTTTTTCAGCGAGGTTTTTGCGCGGGCAAACTTGAAATGTTAATTTTTGACTTTATCTGTGTTCATGTGTAGCGCCTTTGAACTTATCCCTTGTTCCAAAGCAGCGTGAGATTGGGGTCAATCACAATGCGGGTGGGCCGAACGCGCGATTGAAACTGAAATCGCGTCTCCGTGCCGGTGGTCACCACCACTCCCAGTCTTTCCGGTTTTCCCGCAACCCGCACCGCATAGAGTGGCACCGCCGCTGTGAACGTATCTTCCGTTCCGGACTGTTCGAGTCTGCCGCTTACCACGAACGCATTTCCGCGTGGCTTCACTTCGAATTTCACGCTGTAGCGCGGCAAGTCTGTTCCCCGCACCCATTGGTCGAAGAACCAATCCATGCGATGCGTGCCCTCGAGATCCATCGCGGGAGTCATGTGCTGCTCGACGGCGTGCTGGAAATCGGCGGTGGAAAGTGGGCGAAAGCGATGTTCAGCGAGTATCGCGCTCAGCAACCCGCGGAAGCGCGCGTCCTGATCCTTGGCATTGGGATCGCGCAGCATTTCGCGCAGCATGTGAATTACCCATGTGCCTTTGCCGTAGATCAGCGTGTTATATGCGTCTGGAACTTTCAGCGAACTCAGCCGCGACCCCAGCACCAGCGGCCCCACGCCCTCGATGGAATGATCCGTGCCGGGAATTTTGTTGGTTAGCTCGGTGCGATAATGCTCCAGCCAGTTTGTGAGCCGGTGCTGTCCGGGTTTTTTAGTATCCGCGTACCAGAGCGCCAGGTAGTTGGCCATCGCTTCCTGAATCCACGCGTCCCGATAACTGGCCGCGCCAGTGAGGTTGCCCCACCACTGGTGCGCCACTTCGTGAAAAGGCATCAGCTCGCGCGCTTCGCTCTGCGCCCATTCGTTCAGGCCGGCGCGCTCCTGCGTTTCCGGCGGCAGAAACGCGAGTGTCGAGAGATACACCAGGCCCGGCCAGCCTTGCCCAAAGGAACCGGGAATCTGCGCCACGTCGAGGTGATCGAAGGGAAACGCGCCATTTACGTTGTCGAAAAAGTGGATGGAATCTTGCACGCTCGCGCCCAATTGTTTCAGCGCGGAAGTGGGACTGGGCGCGGGAGCTTGGTCGAGGGCACCGGACAATTGATCGGGATCCTTGTAACGATCGAGCAGCGAAGGCGGCGGCACCGAGTTGGGACCAGCGGTCTGGAGGCGGGACAGGATCGCTTGCTCGAGCTCTTTATTTGCATACACTTGAATTTTCGGCTGGCCCGCGGTGCTGGCCACCTGGTATTGGCTCAGATTGAAGCCCGAAGTGGGGAAGGGCGTTTGCGATTGCCAGCGGCCGGATTTTGTTGCGGCGTCCTCGCGCGCTTCCGATTCGGTGCCGGTGGCCACCAGCGTCAAGCGCTTGGGCCAGTGAAAGGTGAGGTCGAAGGGCGTGAAATGCTCGCCGCCGATGTGCGCGTACCAGGCGCCGCGTTCGCCGACGAAATACGCGCCATTGCCCGCGTCGCCGATGACCGCGCCGTGATAGGAAATCTGCAGATGAAAATCCGCTCCGGCTGGTTTTCCCGCGGGCAGCACTGCGAGAATGAAATCGTTGCCGCGGCGGGCGGCGTCGCGACGGCTGAGTTCCTCATTTTGAAAATACGGAAGAGGCTGGCCGTCTTCACCTTGAATTTCCTCCACGGTCAGGTGGCGCGACAGTTCCACGGCGACCACGCGCTCGCCGCTGCGGCCGGCGCGCAGATGCAGCTTGGTCTTGCCCTGCAGCGAAAGATCTTCGGCGATTGTTGACTCCACGCCATAATCCAGCGGCACGAACGCTTCCGTGTGCGTGGCCGGTGCATTTTCGGCGCGAAACGAAGCCCACACATCGTAGGCGCGGATGCCGTCGGCAAACCGCGGCTGGCCGATGGTCACTTGCTCTTCACGGCGGTAATCCACGGAGACTTCCACCGGGCCGGCCTCGACGGTCTGCAGCAAAATGTAGAAATAGGGAATGGGATCGGCCGCGAGATAATCCACCATGGAGCGCAGCGAATGGGTGGGCGCCAGTCCCGCCACCAGCGGATTCCAGTGCGCGGTGAAATCCGGATCGCCGCTGGGTTCCTCGCCGTCTTGCGCGAGTTGGCGCTCCAATTCGGCGGCGGTGTCGTCGGAGAAGCGGATGTACGCGTCGGAAAACGGTTGATCAAGAATGGGCACGCCGATGAACTGCGCCAGGGAACGGCGCTCGCCGCGTTCGTGCGGTGTGGCGATCACGCGGCCGCGGCCGGAAAAGACGGCGCCGGTGACGCGTCCGCCGAGAGGCTCGAAAAATGCCAGCTTGCCTTCGCTGAATGTGAAACTTACCACGTCGCGGCGCAGCGTCAGGTCCTTCACGGTGTACACGCGCGCGCCATCGGGCCGCAGGTCGTTGAGCGCTTCGTATAGTGCGCGCGGGTCCGCGGGAATCGTTGCGCTTGCGGTGGTCTGCTGTGTCGCGTCCGATTGTGTCGCGGCGGGCTGCGCTGGCTCGGTCGTGGTCGCGGGCGCCTGGGCCCGCTGCGCGCTGGCAGGAACTCGTGGTGCAGCGCCGCTGCGGTGCGTCATGCCAAAGAAATCGGCGCCGAGCAGCAGGAGAACGGCCAGTGAAAATCGCATGAATTTGCGCACCCAATTGACTCTACAGCTTTGGTTGCCGCGAGTAAAAGGCAGGTTGTATCGGTGTATTCCGCGCACGGCCTGTTCGCAGGGACAGGTTGTACTACTTAGGGCATCAGCAGGGAAGCAGCGGCCGCGGTGCCCGGCCCGCTTGGTAAAATTTAGGTGTGCGTCACGCAGCGCCCATCGCGTCGCTATTGCTACTGGTCGTGTCTTCGGCGGCCGCCGATACCATTGTGCTGAAGAACGGCCGGCGGATCGTCGCCTCCAGCGTCACCGAAGATGGCGACCGCGTCCGCTACGAAACTCCCGCCGGCTCGATGTCTATCCCGAAATCCATCGTCGCGCGCATTGACCGCGACGGCCTCGGCTACTCTGCAGCTTCCAGCGCTTCCAGCGAACCGCCCGTTTCCGCGCCGCACGTGGATCCGGTGCGCGGCTACGACGACATCGCGCGCCTCGTAATCCACGACAACGCGATTGATTTCAGCTATCTCGCGCAAGTCGAGACCGACGCGCGTTCGCATGCGCCGCTGGCCATCGAAAAAGTAGCCGCCGCGCATTACGCCGCCGCGCAATTTCTGGAAAGCAAGGGTGACACCGCCAGCGCGATCGATCATTACCGCGAGGCGCTCAGCTTCGCGCCCGATAATCTCGCGCTGCTGCTGAATCTCGCGGTGATGTATCTGCACCAGAGCCAGTTCACTTCCGCGCTCGAGCCTCTCGAACGCGCCCGGCAGATCGCGCCGGATTCGGCCGACGTCGCCAAGCTCGACGGTTGGGCCTACTACGGCGCAAACAAAATGGATCTGGCGGTGGAGGAATGGCACCGCGCGCAAAAATTGCGCCCGGATGCCGAAGTGGAGCGCGCGCTGGAAAAGGCCGAACGCGATAAAGCCGAGGAAGAAAGCTATCGCGAAGGCGAGACCGCGCATTTCAGTTTGAAATATAACGGCAACGCAACGCCCGATCTGGCGCGAGGAATCATGCGCGTGCTCGAAGACGATTTTCGCGATCTGGAATCGCAGCTGGATTACACGCCGCCCGATTCCATCGGCGTGATTCTCTACACTGGGCAATCCTTCGCGGATATCACCCGCGCCCCCAGCTGGGTGGGCGCGTTGAACGATGGCCGCATGCGCATTCCGGTGCAGGGCCTCGACACCGTCACTCCCGAACTGGCACGTGTGTTAAAACATGAGTTAACCCACAGCTTCATCGGCCAGAAAACGCACAATCGCGCCCCGACATGGCTCCAGGAAGGCGTCGCCCAATACATGGAAGGCCGCCGCACCTCGGGAAGTGCCGGCGCTTTGCTGAACGCTGCAGGCCAGGGAGAACTTCCATCCCTCGCGAGCCTGGAAGGGTCGTGGATGGGCCTCGGTGGCGGCGAAGCCTCGTTCGCCTACGCCTGGTCGCTCGCCGTCGTCGAATCCATCATCCAGACCAGCGGCATGGGAGACATCACCCGCCTGCTCGACGCCATCGCCAGCGCGCCAACCACGGAACAAGCGCTGCGCGACGCCTTGCACGACGATTACCCGGACTTGCAGCAGCAAGCAGTGAAATATTTGCGCCAACAGGATGTGCGCTAGTCTTTTTCGCGGCCGCCTTTTTTTGCCGTTGGTAGGGGCGCTGCTTGCTGCGCCCCAGCTGGCCACGATGTCAGCCGCGTCGCGGACTTGCACCGTCCTTTCTCTGCGCCCTCTGCGCCTCTGCGGTAAATCCTTCTGCCTGCCTAGATTTATCTCCGCCTTTACTCTCTGCCCTCGGTGCTAAATCTTTCGACTTCGGCGGCAGCTACAAAGTCGCCAGCAACCCCGCAATCAACGCCGCACGCTCCGGCAACTTGCTAATCACCACATGCTCGCGCGGACTGTGCGCTCCATCGCCCACCGCGCCCAGGCCATCAAGAGTCGGCACGCCGAGCGCTGCCGTAAAACTTCCATCCGAGCCTCCGCCGGTGGATGCTTCGCCCAGCGCCAATCCCATCTCCTGCATCAGCTCTTGCGCTACGCCAAATAATTTACGCACGGCAGCGGTGCGCTCCAGCGGCGGACGGTCAGCCCCGCCGCGCACTTCCACGCGCGCACCTTCCAGAATCGGGCGCAACGCATGCAACCGGCGATTGATGCGGGGCACATCCGCCGCGCGGGCGTAGCGAATGTCCACCATCGCGCGGGCGTGCTCGGGGACTACGTTCGTGATCGTCCCACCGCTCGCGACAGTAGTCTGCACGGTGATCCCGCGCCGCGGATCGTTCATCTTCATCAGCCGCTCGATTTGCAGCGCCAGCTCGTGCACCGCGTTCACGCCCTTCTCCGGATCAATCCCCGCATGCGCCGAGCACCCGGTGACAATTATTTCCGCGCCGCCCACGCCCTTGCGCTGCGTCTTCAGTCGGCCTTCGCGCCCGTAGGACGGCTCCAGCACCAGCACCACATCGCTCCGCCGCGATTCCTGTTCGATCGCCCGCCGCGAACTTTCGCTGCCGATCTCTTCGTCGGAAGTCCACAGGAACACGAACCGCTTCCTCGGCTGTACGCCCAGCGCGCGCAAAGCATCCACCGCTTGCAGCGCCAGCACGACGCCCCCCTTCATATCAAAAGTTCCCGGCCCCCACGCGCGCCCTTGCGCCACGCGAAACGGCATCTTCGCGAGCGTCCCGAGCGGATACACCGTGTCCGTGTGCCCCAGCACCATGATTTGTCCGCCCGCGCGCCCATCCCCATCCCAAATTTCCGCCCGCACATGATTCCCGCGCTCCCGCTGCCGCAAAATCCGCACCTTCGCCCCGCGCCGCTGCCACTCCCGCGCCACCAGAGCCGCACAGGCATCCACAGCGCTCTTCACGTGGCTAGGCGATTCGCAGCGCACAAATTCGCCGAGCAATTTCACCATCTCGCCCTGCCGCCCGCGCAATTCGCGCAGGACTCGCTTCATTGATCCATGCTGTGATTTCATCGCTAACTCCAAGTGCGCGTCGATTTGTGACTTACTCGCTCGAAGCTAGCCTCGGCAAGCTGCGGCCCCACGCTGTCTCCTTGTTGCGCTCGCTACGGCAACTCGCCAAGGTACGGAAACGCGTACCACGCGAGCCAAGCGAATAACATCCAGTGCAGGAAGAGGCTGTATGCGAATGATGGCGACCTTTTCCAACCTCGCGAGAAGCCGAGGATTAGAAACGCCGCCCACACTACGTTCACTGCGCAAACTACGTGGGTGTAATGCGCGCCTTGATACTGCAGTCCCCAATTCCAACTTGTAACAAAGTCGGCGATAGCGAGCAAAATTAAGACTATCAATAGGACGTAGGACCTCTTGGGCACGTTCGCGTCACCATGTAATAGACCCGGGTGCCACGCGAAGAAGAGTAGCATCGGCACAACCACCGCCGCTTCCCAACTACCTTGCCCAGAAAGAAGAAGAGCGGGCCCGATTGTCATTAATGGAAATGGGCAGAGGATTGTAGGAACGTTTGTGATGAGAAGGCCAATCGAAGCTGGAATCAGCAGCGCCAAACCTGCGGTGATGGTCGCGATGGTGCTCTTCGAGACTGCCATTGCCACGGCCCGCCTTTAGCGCGGTATCTTATCGCTTTTCGGAGCGCTTTCGTGCCGTTGCCAATATCTAGATTCCATCAGGGATCGTCAATGCGTTACAAGATCGGCGTGTGGGCCGTTCACCGAAACGCTGCGCCACCAGCGATTCCCACCCGCCCGCGTTTCGTATAGAATTGTTCGATTGTGCGCTTGCGAAAATAGCGTGCGGTGGAAACCGCCTAGCGTAGCAACAGGGCCCGGCTCTACAAATATCAATATGCGACTTACAGGCGACCAATAGGCGCTTAGTACGCAATCAATGCACATTCATGCGAAGGCAGAGGCTAATACACGATGCTCCTCGATAGCATAGCGATCCAGAAGATCCTGCCGCACCGCTACCCGTTCCTTTTGGTGGACGCCATCGAAGAAATGGAACCGAAGAAGCGAATTGTGGGAATCAAGAACGTCACCATCAACGAATATTTCTTCCAGGGGCATTTTCCCGGCAAGCCGGTGATGCCGGGTGTGCTGATCATCGAATGCATGGCGCAAATCGGGGGCCTGTTGCTGCTGCTGGACATCAAAGATCGCGACAACAAGCTTCTCTACATGGCTGGAGTTGACTACGCGCGCTTCCGCCGTCCGGTGATTCCCGGCGATCAACTGCGCGTGGAAGCGAACGTCCTCAGCTTCAAAGGGCCATTCTGCAAAATCGCGGCCTGGGCGCGCGTGAATGGCGAACTCGCCGTCGAAGCCACGCTGATGTGCGCGATGGTGGACGTCAAAGCCGATGGCACGCCCGAACGCTCCACAAATTCCGTCACGCAAGTTCCGGTGAAGAAGTAGATGAGTGAGATTGACCCGCGCGCTGTCGTTGCGTCCACCGCGAAAATTGGCAAGGACGCAAAAATCGGCGCCTTTGCCGTCGTCGGCGACGAAGTCCTCTTGGGCGACGGCTGCATTCTGGATCATCACGCGGTGGTGCACGGACCGGCGCGACTCGGTCGCGCGAATCACGTTTATTCTTTCGCGGTTGTCGGCGGCGATCCGCAGGACCTCACCTACAAGGGCGAGCGCGTTTCCATCGAAGTGGGCGACCACAACGAATTCCGCGAATTTTCCACGGTGAATCGCGGCACGGTGAAGGGCGGCGGCGTTACGCGCGTGGGCAGCAATAATCTCATCATGTCTTACGCGCACGTGGGACATGACAGTCAGCTCGGTGATTTCAATATTCTGGTGAATGGCGCGACTCTCGCCGGGCACGTCACCATCGAAGACCACGCCCAGGTGGGCGCATTCTGCCCCGTGCATCAATTCTGTCGCATCGGCAAGCATGCCTACATCGCGGCGCACACAGTGATCACGCAAGACGTGCCGCCATTTTCGAAAATTGTGGCGCCGCGCGGCACGCGTTGTTTTGGCGTGAATCGGATCGGCCTCGAGCGTCAGGGTTTTTCCTCCGAACGCATTGCGGCGATCGAAAAGGCCTATCGGTTGCTGCTGCGTTCGAAATTGAATACCTCGCAGGCGCTGGAAAAGATGCGTGGAACCCTGGCGGACTCGTCGGACGTCTTAACTTTAGTGCAATTCATCGAATCGGCCTCCTCCGATCGAGGTCTGACGAAATAGCATGACGCAGCCGGGTGTGGACAATCATGCGGCAGACGCGAATTCCACGAATTGGGGACTGATTGCCGGCAACGGAGATTTCCCGTTTCTGGTGCTGGAAGGCGCGCGCAGCCGCGGCATCGAAATGGCGGTGATTGCAATTAAGGAAGAAGCTTCGCCGGGTCTGGAGCGCGTGGCGAAACGCCTGCACTGGGTGAGCTTGGGCGAATTAAGCCGCACCATCGAACTGCTGCACGAAGAAGGCGTGAAGCGGGCGGTGATGGCCGGGCAAGTGAAACACAATAAAATTTTCAGTGCGATACGCCCGGATTGGCGCCTCGCGAAATTACTATTGTCGCTGCCGTCGAAAAATACGGATTCGCTGATCGGCGCTGTGGCGCGCGTTCTACAAGACGAAGGCATCGAGCTGGTAGATTCCACGAAATTTCTCGGCCCGCTGCTGCCCGCTGCGGGAGTGCTGACCCGGCGCGCGCCAGATGAATCCGAAGCCGCGGACATCGCATACGGCCGTGGTGTGGCGACGCAGATTGCTGGCCTGGATCTCGGCCAAATGGTCGTGGTGCGCGACCGCGCCTGCGTAGCCATCGAAGCGATGGAAGGCACCGACGAAACCATCGAGCGCGCCGCGCGCATTGCCGGCGGCCAGCGGCTCGTGGTGGTGAAGGTAAGCAAGCCGCGCCAGGACATGCGTTTTGACGTGCCGGTCGTGGGATTGAAGACCATCGAAGTGATGAAGCGCTCAAACGCCACCGCGCTGGCGATTGATGCAGGCCGGACTTTGCTGTTTGATCGCGAAGCCATGATTCGCGCGGCGGATGATGCCGGGATCGCAATCGAAGCCTTCGCGCCGGAACGCATCACCGCAGTTGACGCCGCGCGGAAGTAGCTCAGATTCTGACGTTGTAGCGGCCAGCTTTAGCTGGGCGCCGTTGCATTTGAATTTGCTAGCGCCGGCGTCTCGCCGGCTCTTTTGCCTTTGACTTGGCAGTTGTAGCGGCCGCCTGCTTTTTCTTTTGAGGCGGGCGTGTTTGCGTTTGATGTTGTAGTTGGTTTTGCGTTTGTCTCGGGCATGTCTCGTGGCGGTCGGTTTTGCTTTGGTAGCGCCGGCGTCTCGCCGGCTGTTTTGCCTTTGAGTTTGTGAATCGCCCACAGAGCGATTCATCCTGGGATTCGTTGGAAGGGCGAGGCTTCAGCCTCTGCAGCCAAAGTTTTTTTGCGGCACCGGAACTGCCGCCAAAAGGAAATCGTGCCAGAAAAACCCATACGCGTTGCAGTGGTCGGCGCCGGAGATTTCGGGCGCAACCACGTCCGTGTGTGGTCGGAAATGGAAGGCGTGGAATTGGTCGGCGTAGTGGATACCAACGCCGAACGCGCCGCCGCCGTGGCCGCCGAATTCAAAACGCGCGTCATTCGCGATTTCGAATCGCTGCCAACGGAAAAAATTGATGCGGTCAGCCTCGCCGTCCCCACTAAAGATCATTCCCGCATCGGCTGCCGCCTGCTGGACGCAGGCATGGACGTACTGGTCGAAAAACCGATGGCTTCATCGCTCGGCGAAGCGGACGGTTTGATCGCCACGGCGCAGCGCAGGAATCGCATCTTGCAGATTGGGCACCTGGAACGCTTCAATCCCGCCGTCACCGCCGCGCTGAAAATTGTTTCCAAGCCCATGTTCTTTGAAGTGCACCGCCTGGGAGTTTTCACGCCGCGCAGTCTGGATATTGACGTAGTGTATGACGTGATGATTCATGACCTGGACATTCTGCTTGCGCTGGTCGGCGCGCCGGTGGCGGACCTGAAAGCCGTGGGCATTCCGGTGATCACCGATAAAGTGGATATCGCGCAGGCCCGCATCGAATTTTCCACCGGCACGGTGGCAAACGTCACCGCCAGCCGCGTTTCCACCGAACGCGTGCGCAAAATGCGCTTTTTCCAGGCGCACGAATATTTTTCTTTGGATTTCACGCGCCAGGATTTGCTGCGCGTGCGCGTCGAGCCCGGCACGCCACAGCCGCAGATTAATTTTGAAAAAGTTCCCACGACCCCGGAGGAGCCGCTGCGCGCCGAGCTGGGCGCATTCTCGCGCTCGGTGCGCAATCGCCGCCCTCCGCGCGTGGATGGCGCCGCCGGCCGCGCTGCGTTGGAGCTGGCCGATCGCGTGATGGCAGGCATCCAGGAACACGCGCGCCGCGTCCAACTGGATGCCGTCGTTCCCCAGGACAGACAATAGATGATTCCGCGAACTCTCGTTCCGACAGATGTGCGCCCGTTCACCGACAACGGCGACAAAAAACCGGCGCGCAGGCTGACGACCTACATGGACGATCGCACGGTCGTCCCTTCGGATTTGTCCGACGCGCCGCCGCTCACCGGGAAAACCAGCATTCCAGAACATCTCCCGCTGGACGTCCTGATCGAACGCAGCCTGGTGCCTCGCGGATTGGGCGTGAAGCCCTTCGAACAATTTCTGCCGCCATCTGAATTCGCTCCGCTGGCAATTATGGACCGCCGCGTGGTGGTTCCGGCATACGTAGAGCCGCCCGAGCAGCGCGAAATCGACAAATTCGATCAGCCGCCGCAGATGACCGCGGAGCTGCGCGAAATTGTCGAACCGGATATTTTCAACACCGGCGAGGCCAACCTTCTCGTTCAGCCGGACGATCGCCGAGACGCCAAGTGGGACGCCATCACCCGCGTGATTTCCGTCGCGGCGCACATCGCGTTCGTTATTTTTCTGATTTTTCTGCCGAAGATTTTCCCCGCGCATGTGCCCACGCGAGAAGAAACCGAACTCGCCAGCAAGGAACTCGGCGTCGTCTATTTGCCGCCGGATGAAGGCGCCGTTTCGCGTCGGCCTTCGCCTCCTCCCGGCCCCGTGGTGAAAATCAATCCGAAGACGCTGAACAAAGTTGCGCCGCCACGGGCTGAGGAGCATCGCATCGAAGCGCCGCCCGTGGCTTCGGAGCGCCCGCCGCTCGATTTGCCCGCGGCACCAACGCCGAAAACGAACACCGACCCGCACCCGAGCAATGCGACGGCGCCGCCGCCCCCGCCCGACTCCACATCGCATCTCTTGCCCGTACTTCCATCGGGGCCGCCCAGCCACTTGGATCTCGGACTAAAAAACGCCTCCCCCGGCAAAGCGATGCAGGATGAGTTGCAGGATGCGATCAGGCATTCCCCCAGCGGCGGCACCTACACGTCCGAAGGCAGAGTTTCCGGTGGCGGGGGAAGCGGCGGTGGCCATGGCGGCCGCGGAGGCGGTGGCGCGCAGGCGGGCAACGGCGTCTCAATTCTCACTCCTACTGAGGGTGTGGATTTTCAGAGTTACATCAACCGGTTGCTGGCCAAGTTGAAACAGAACTGGGTCGCGGTGATGCCGGAATCTTTTTACTTGGGAGATAAAGGAATCGTTGCGATTTCTTTCCGCATCAATAGCGACGGCAGCTTCCCGGCTGAGAGGCTGAGCCTGGATCGAACTTCAGGCAAGGAGCCGCTCGACACGGCGGCGGCTTCCGCGATTCGCGCCACCAGCCCCTTCGAGCCGCTTCCGCCGGCGTTTAAAGGTCCATACATGGATCTGCGCATCACCTTTTACTACAATATTCCGATTGGCGACGGATCACAGTAGGGCGCGCTACTTCGCGTGTCGCCGTAATCCTGCCTGCCCTGAGTGATTTTGCGAAGGGAGCGCAGTGAAGGATCTCTCTTCGCCTTTGTAGTTATCTGCGTTCATCTGCGTTCATCTGTGGTGCCTTTGAACTCCATTCCTCGCCGGCCAATCCACCACGCATCCTGCCTTCAACGAAACCGCCCCGCGGTGATAACGTATCATCTGGCCACCTCATGAAAATCAATCGCACGCAGGTGATCGGCGCTCTCATACTGGCCGCGCTGGCGTTGCTTGCTCTGCTGCTGCGCTACTGGAAATTTTCCGGATGAGCGCGCTGCCGCGGCTCCTAATCGTCCTCGGTCCCACCGCTTCCGGCAAATCCGTGCTGGGAATCCGCCTGGCTGAAAAACTGGGCGGCGAAATTCTGGTCTGCGATTCCACGCAAGTGTATCGCCACTTCGATATCGGTACGGCGAAAGTTCCTGCGGCTGAACAGCGCGGCATTGCACATCACTTAGTGAATCTGTGCGAACCCGCAGAGGTGTTCACCGCTGGCGATTACCGGCTTCGCGCGCGCGCGGCTTTGGACGATCTCCGCGCGCGCAAGGTTTTGCCGATCCTCATCGCAGGGACCGGCTTGTATCTGCGCGCGCTGCTCGAAGGGCTCGCAGATGCCCCGCAGCGCTCCGAAGAAATTCGCGCGCGCTTGCGGCAGCGGACCGAGAAGCACGGTCCCGAGTATTTGCATCGTGTGCTCGCGCGTCTTGATCCCGAATCTGCCGCCCGCATTTCTTCGCCGGACACGCAAAAGATCATTCGCGCCATCGAATTGCGCCTACTCACCGGAAAACCGATGGGCGAAATCCATCGCAGCGGCCGCGACGCGCTGCGAGGCTACGAAATAATCAAAATCGGCCTGCAGCCGCCGCGCGCTGCGCTCTACGCGCGCATTCACGCACGCACGGATGCCATGCTCGCCGCCGGATGGCTGGAAGAAGTCCGCGCGCTGGTCGCGAGCGGCGTTCCAGCGGACGCGAAGCCGTTCCAGTTCATCGGTTATTCGCAGCTGCGCGAACATCTCGCCGGCCGCATCACCGAAAAAGATGCCCTGCACCAAATCCAGCAAGCCACGCGCCGCTTCGCCAAGCGCCAGCTCACCTGGTTTCGCAAAGAATCCGGCGTGCACTGGCTCGTGGGCTTCGGCGATGCCCCAGAAATTTTCGCTGCAGCTCTCGCGATCGCAAAATTGTAACAATCCCCTAACTTGACGCGCTCGATGCACTCCGGTATCGTTCCGCGGCACACAGAGAACACCACATGGCTACCGCAACTGCGCTTAAGTCTTCTCCACTGCAGCCCGACGATTGGATTCGCGCCGCGTTTGCGCGCCTTTCCACCGAGGGAATTGAATCCGTGCGCATCGAATTGCTCGCGCGCGACCTCGGCGTGAGCAAAGGCAGCTTCTACTGGCATTTTCAGGATCGCGAAGAGCTGCTGGCGAAGATGTTGGACCGCTGGGAAGGCGACGAGACTGCTTGGTTGGACGATACCGTGATCACACCGCAGGCCGCCGCTCGCTGGGCGCGCTTTGTCGAACATTGCGCGGATCTTTCCGGCGCGCGAAGGGAAGCCGCGCTGCGCGCATGGGCCCGCCGCGATGAACGCGTGGCCGCGCGCATTTCCGGCATCGAGAAAAAACGCTCCGCGCATGTGTCCAGCGTCCTGCGCGACATTGGTTTTGCCCCCGAGGCGGCCGAATCGTGGGCTGAAGTCGCGCTGCTCGTATATCTCGGCTGGCTAGACCGGGCCACGCGCGATCTCGAATTCCAGGTTTCCGGCCGCGGCCTCAGCCAGTTCCTCTCTGATTTGATTCTTGCCGCTTCCGCGCGTTCTTCCGTCGCCCACGCGGGCTGAACTCCGCGTCACTGATTCCGCGACTCGACAATCTTTGTGGGTCGCGGCTTTCGAGTCTGTGTGAGAACTCGAGAATCTTTGTAGGTCGTAGCTTCAGCTACGACATAAACAAAGCGAAATCAGTACGGCTTCAGCCGCTGAAGTACCGATTTTGCGGTTCTCACACAGACTCTTTAGCCGCGACATAAGGATGTCGGCGCGCCGTGCCGCTTCCTTTCGCGGTGCAGTTCCCGCGAGCTTTTGAATTGCTCGCGCACAGGTCAGGCCCATCCGCCATTCGCGCGGCTCGCTCATTCGGCGTATAATTGAACTACCAATGAATAAAATCTTCCGCGTTTTGCTCGGAGCCAGGGTCAATCCATCCGCATGAAAACCGCGCAATCGGTGGACAATCGCGAAAGCGTGCTGCTCGTCGGCGTGAGTTTGAAGAAATCTTCACGCGGGCGTGCGGGTGCTCCTGCGGCTGCGGGCCGCGATTCGCTGGAAGAACTGCACGAACTTGCCGAATCGGCCGGTGCGAAAATTGCCGGCAGCATTCTGCAGGTGCGCGAACAGCTCGATCCCGCGACGCTCGTTGGCCGCGGCAAGCTCGACGAAATCCGCGCCGAAGCCGAACTGCGCCATGTGCCGCTGGTGATCGTGGACCACAACCTTACGCCCGTGCAGCTGCGCAATATGGAGAAGGGCATCGGCACGCGCGTGATTGACCGCACGCAGCTGATTCTGGATATTTTTGCGATGCACGCGCGCACCAGGGAAGGGCAGTTGCAGGTGGAACTGGCACAATTGAATTATTTGCTGCCGCGGCTTACCGGGCGCGGCGAAGAACTCTCGCGCCTCGGCGGCGGCATCGGCACGCGCGGCCCTGGCGAACAAAAACTGGAAACTGATCGCCGCCGCATTCGCGACCGCGTCAGCAAAATAAAAGAAGCCATCGAAACTGTGCGGCGTCAGCGCACCACGCGGCGCCGCGCGCGCCAAGCCGTGCCGCTGGGCATGATCGCGCTGGTCGGCTACACCAACGCCGGAAAATCCACCCTGTTCAACGCGCTCACTCATGCGGATGTGCTCACTTCCGCGAAAATGTTTGCGACGCTCGACCCCACCGTGCGCGCCGTGCGCCTTCCTTCGCGCCGCCGCGCCCTGCTTTCGGATACTGTAGGATTTTTGCGCGACTTGCCGCCCGATTTGATCGCCTGCTTCCGTGCCACTCTGGAAGAGGTCCAGGAAGCGGCGCTCATCGTGCAGGTGAGCGATATTTCGAATCCTCATCACGCGGAACAGGATGCGGACGTGCTGAAAGTCTTGACGGACCTCGGCGTGCAGGATCGCCCGCGCCTCCAAGTTTTCAACAAGACCGATCGCTTATCACCCGAAGAGCTTGCCGCGCTGGTCAAAGCCAACGGCCGCAACGAAAATAAAATTTTCACCTCCGCCGTCACCGGTGCCGGCCTCGAAGATTTGCTGGCCCGCATGGATGCCGCGCTCCCAGTAGACCCGCTGGTCCATGTGGATCTGCGCATCCCGCTCTCCGACGGCCGCAATCTATCGCTCGTCCACGCAACAGGCCGCGTCCTACATTCCGAAGTCACCGGCGGACACATGCACCTCGAAGCCGAGCTCCCCGAATCGCTCGCCCGCCGCCTGGAAGATTTCGCGCAGCCTGCCACGACGAAAACCCCATAGCCTCGCCGGCGGCTGCCGCTGGAAATAACGTGATTTGTGAGCAGTGAACCGCGGCAGTTTCGAGTCGGCTAGATGGACACAAGAGCGGAACTCATGCGCCGGTTGACGCCCAGGAAACGTTATTGTAGTGTCACGACTATAACCAATAGGGCCAAATATCATGACTAGTGCAACGTTCGTCCTCGCCGCCATCGAACCGGAGCTGCGCATCGGCGCGCTCGATAGCCTCTCTCTGACGTCCGCCCTTGCTGCGGCGGCGAAAAGGCGCTCGAACGTCGTATCAATCGCGTGGAGCCTTTGGAAGGTGGACGGCCATGTCAAGAACTTCCTCGAACGCGTGAATGGGATCATCGAAGGCAGGATCAAGGTGGAAACGCCCGACGAACCCGTGACTCGCCCGAAAATCGAAGGGCTAATCGATTCTCTGGATATGACAGCGCGGAATATTGATTACATACACGAGTGCATGAAACGCGCAGGGCTGACCAATAATTCTCTGACCGCTGGAAGCTTGAAATCCCTGGTAGCACACCGTGACGGAATTCTCGATGTCGCCGATTGGCTCGATGCGAGCCTAAAGTCGGACGATAATGCGGAGATTTTGGCTCGCGCAAGCCGCGAGAGGGAGTCGGGCCAGACAGTCGATTTAGACCAGGTGCGCTGACGATTGAGTCTGAAGATTCAGCTTAGTGCGACCGCCGCAAAGTATTTCTCCTCGCTCGACCGCAACACCCAAGCCCGCATAAGAAAAAAGCTGGAGGCCATTGCGGCCGAACCACAGGCTGCGCGGCTCTCGAAACCTTTGGTTGGTGTAGATAGCCGAACCGCGCGGGTGGGTGGCTATCGAATTATCTTCACGATCGATTCGCAAGTCCTCTACGTGGCGGATATTGGGCCGCGAGGGCAGATCTATCGCCGGCTTCAGCGCTGAGATTGAATCCCAGATAACATTCCAGCGAAGGCAGACGTCGTGACGAAGCCCTTCCCGCACTCTCCCCCTGGAACGATGTTACACTTTGTGTTGCAAAGTACTTGACAGAATGAATCGGATCCGGGAGAATGGCTCTGCGCGGGGAAGTAATCCCTCAATTCCGGAGTGATCGAACATGTTCAAACGTATCGCTGCAATCAGTTTCATTGTCGTCTGCACCTCGATAGCTTGGGCCATCCTTGGCAGCACAATTCTTTACCGCACGAATTACAGCGACGAACAGCTGAAAGGCCGCGTATCGTCCGCTTGGGGAACGGCGCAGGAGCAAACTCCTCCCACCGCCGCATATCAAATTGTTTCGCAAAAGCAGGTCACCACCACGGACAACGGAACGTCCTCCGTTCGCACGGTAGAGCAGAAGACTTCGGTCACGCTGCCGCTGGAACAAACGCGCGCGAACGCGGCTCTGCGGCTTGAGTACCGCAAGAAGGGCCTGCTTTGGTACAGCACCTATCAGGTGGATTTTTCCGGCGTCTATCGCTTCAGCAATCCCAGCGACCAACCGCAACAAGTGACGTTCCGGATGCATTTGCCGGCGAGCCAGGCGGTGTACGACGATCTAAATTTTTCCGTCAACGACGCATCCGTGCCCACCACCAGCGAAAAAAACGACGCCGTGGCGACGGTGCTGCTGCAGCCGCGCGAGACAGCGGCGCTGCGAGTAGCCTATCGTTCGCACGGGCTGGACAACTGGAGCTACGGCTTTGGCGATGAGGTAACGCAGGTAAAAGACTTTCAGCTGCACGTCACCACGAACTTTCCCGGCTTCGACCTGCTGGAAAACACGCTTTCACCCACGGAAGAGATCCGCCAGGCAAATGGATGGGACCTCGTATGGAACTACAAGAACCTGGTGTCCGGTTATCACGTGGGTATTGCGTTGCCACAGAAGCTGCAACCGGGCCCGCTCGCCGGACGCATCAGTTATTTCGCGCCCGTGTCGCTGTTGTTTTTCTTTTTCGCGCTCTTCCTGTTGACTACCGTCAAGGGCATCGAGCTGCATCCCATGAATTATTTTTTTCTGGCGTGCGCATTCTTTTCGTTTCATCTGTTGATGGCCTATCTGGTGGATCACGTCTCAATTCACGTGGCTTTCATAATTTGCTCCGCCGTTTCGATAGCGTTGCTCCTGAGCTATCTGCGTCTCGTCGCCGGAATGCGCGCGGCGTTGCTCGAGGCAGGCCTGGCGCAATTTGTGTACCTGGTGCTGTTCTCCTATGCGTTTTTCTTCGAAGGTTTCACGGGTCTCGCAATCACCATTGGCGCGATCCTTACCCTCTTTCTCGCCATGCAAACCACCGCCCGCATACAGTGGGCGGAAAAGTTTGCCACGCGCTGAGTTGAGCGACGCGCCGGCTCACCGGCGCCCTGAGCCGAGCGCGGGATTCTTTGCGTTGAATTGCAACGCGCCAGTCGGCACAATGCCTGCGGGAGTTCACTCATGAAAATGTGCGCGTGCATCTCGGCGATGATGCTACTGATGACTGGCCTGGCGAACTCATCCGTCGCGCAAAAGGAGAACACCGTGGCGCAACATGCCGCTGGCGCGTTTGACGTGAAGGTAGAGGCGCAGGGGGAGCCGGACAAGGCCGGCGGTTCCACGCTCGGCAGATATTCTCTCGACAAGCAGTATCACGGGGATTTGGAAGCTACGGCGAAGGGAACGATGCTCACGGCCGGGACGGACGTGAAAGGCTCGGCGGGCTATGTGGCGATGGAGCGGGTTACGGGGACGTTGCAAGGCCGCAGCGGAAGCTTCGTCTTGCAGCATACAGCGACCATGACGCGCGGCGAGCCCCAGCTCTCCATCACGGTCGTGCCGGATTCGGGCTCGGGCCAGCTCGCGGGCATCGCGGGAAAAATGACGATCATCATCGCCGCAGGCAAACATTCCTACGAGTTTGACTACAGTCTGCCGCCTGCGCAGTGAGTTGACGTCGGCTCATGCCCAGTCAGGTCGCACGCAACACCAGTACTCACGGCAATGCATCGCGCACGCGACAGCGTCTAAAATCTGCCGGTAGCATAGGCAACCTCGCCTGTGCGAATTTTTCTCGCGCATTATGTATCGGCAAGTTGACTGTGAAGAGATGATTCACCGCGTGCGCCCGATTCAGGAAATGATTGTGGGGAACTGACGAGCGCGGCTAGGGATTGGCGCGGCGAAGGACGGCGCTGGATTTTTCTGCGGCGGCCACTTGGTGGAAGAAGTCGCGTACTTCGGGCAGTTTTTCTGTGGGGACCACCACACCTGTGATTTCGTAGGTGCGCTTGTAGTGCAGGATGTTGTCTTTCACTTCGACGTTACTCTTGTATGTGGCGTAGTCGCATTTTGCTTCGACGGATTCGGGAAGTTCGTCCACGACGTAGCCGGCAGGAAGCGTGATGTCGAAATTATCGGTTTGCAGCGTGGCTTCACTGAATTCGATGGGATATTTGCGTGGTTTTCCGGTAAGGATGCTGGAGCCCTTCTCACCGATGACGCGCGGGCGAATGATTAGCAGGTTGCCGGCTGTTTTGGCGTAGGCGTCCACAGCGAATTTGTAGTGGACCATCAAATTCTCGTCATATTTTTCCAGATTGCCGAGCTGGGCGCTGGTAAGCGAGAAGTTCGTAACGGAACTACCCAGCGAACTTTCTAGAACTTTCTGGCGGTCGGCGGGACGGGCGGTGAGGAATTGTTCGCGCCTTTCGACGGCCGGCCCGCCCCAGCGCACTTCCTGAACTTCGCCGATGAGATCGCCACTGGGGTTGAGACTGAGCGTGGCCGTGCGGAACAGGCGATTTGTGGATGGAGCCAACAGCGGCACAGAGATCAGCTCTCCGCCTTTTGGGGTGACGACCAGCGCGTAATTCGCTTGCTCGCTCGGCGGCAAGTATCCCAGCGGCGTGTATTCGCTGGTTGGATCGAAGAAAAGCAGCCGGCCAAGCTTGGGATCATCTACGACGGCGTAGAGAGATGCAGCATTGATCGTATCTGGAAGGTGAATAGCGACGATGGAGTGACCGAACATAAGCATCGGGAAACCGGGACGGATCAGGCCGCGCTCAGGACTAATCATTACGTTGTAGGATTCGATGCCAATCTGCTGGAGCATCGTGTTCAGCAGCGTCGCTTTGTCTTTACAGTCGCCATAACGATGCGCGAGGACGTCCCCTGCAGCGTGTGGTTGATGCCCTCCGATGCCGATTTCGATGGCGGCATAGCGAATCTGGCGCTGACAAAACGACGTCAATGCGCGGATCTTTTCCAGTGGATCAGAGATGCCGGCGGTAAGCTCTGCGACCTTTTGTTGGATTTCCGGCGTGACCTGCCTTCTAGGCGCGATGAGGCCGTAATACCACAGGCCTATGTCGTTCCACGAGCCTGTGGTTTTCGCGCGCATCGCGGGATCGCGCGGAAAAAACTTCAGCGCCATGTGTCCCGCGACAGTGGTCCACGCGGGCATTTCCGGCTCTACCTCAATCGCGGGAACGTCAACAACTTCCCAGACGTATTGGTTGGCGCCTGAGGACTGCGGAGACTGCTCGGGATGGTTGGCCCAAAGCGTGGTGAACTCCCATCCCAGAGGCAATTGAAGAGTGTAGCGAGATCTGTGAACGGGCACGATGTCCTGGAATGCCCAAAGGTCGTCGAACACCTGCGGCCGCTGAGTTTGCACCGTCTCGTAGGCGACCACATTGCCCGGACTGGCTTCGAGATATTTCAGGGACTTAAAGCGAACGTCGCTGAACAGTTCGAAACTGCTGAGACCTTCCTCGACTGCGTCCTTGTCCTTCACTTCGAGCGGTGTGCCATTCGCGGTGATCGTCCAGGCCCGGAAGTAGGAAACTTTGGTTTCATTGTCGAACTCGACGGACGCGTAGCCGAATCTTTTGAGCGCTTCGGGCCGAAGAAGTTTACACGCGAAGCGATGACGGGTTTCAATATTGCCGTTGTCTCTTACGGTGGTTATTTGTTCGTCGAGCAGGACCACGGCGACGGCGTCTTTCGGGAAATCGGGAAGCTTTTCTTGCGCGGCGGTGCGCAGCCAATCGGGGGCGTTGTCCGCGCGAAGGCTGGGTGCGGACCAGAGCATCGCGAGCGTGGTGAAAATCGCGCCTGCTGCCGCGAGGCTAATTTTTAGCCGACTCTGCATTTTGCAGAACGATTTGAGCTTCATCATTCGATTTCACCGTGTTGAAAAACGAACGCACCGCCGCGTAATAGTCGATAGGAAGCAACAAGGTATTGATAACCAGGTGGCGATTCACTTCCACGACCGAGCCTTGCTGCGACGCCGTCATGGAGTAGTTGAGCACGGCGCCCGGCTTAATAGTCTTGGGCGCCGGAAGCGTTTCGATTTTGTATCCGGTGGGCGCCTGGAACTTCAAGTCGTCAATTTCCTCATTGGGATAGGGGAAATATATGGCGTTGTGACGAACCGCGCTCTGGAATGCTTTGGTTTGCGGCACCAGGAATATCGTGGCGGGGATCAAAATGCGATGTCCGACGGGACTGCCGAACGCTGACAGACTCAGGGTGCCTTCGACGTGCAAGGGCTGGTCGGTCTTGTCCCAGTTAGCAATCTGGGTGAGTTCGAAGCCGGAGCCTGCGGGCAGCCAGGACTTGATTTCGTCTTCGAATGTTTTCTTGCGGCCGGTTTCATCCTGCAGATGAGTTTTTCCGCGCCACAGGGCAGCCTGCTGGCCGGTGAAATCCACGGCCAGTTTTCCGGTGGCGAGGCCGTCAGCATCCAAGGCCAACTCGGCATGGCGAACGATGGTGGCTTGGGAACTCAGGGTGCCAGGGACGTCCACAAAATCGTTTGGTTTCTTTCCCAGGCGAATGCCGCTGGTATTGGTTTCGAACCAGGGAAGGACGTCAAACGGAAAATAGATTGAAGCTGGATCCAGGAAATACTCCTTGGAGTCGGCGCGCACCCAAACGATATCCTCACCGAGCTCGCTGGGGTCGCGCAGCTGCGGGTAGAAAGCGTTAATGTTGCGCGGGGCAACGAAAACCTCTTCGGATTCAAAGCCGGTGGCTCGAGCCAGGCCGACCAGCAAGTAATTCATTTCGCGACTGTTGCCGTAACCGTGGCGCAGCATGTCCTCGACGTTGGAGTTTTTCTTCAGGTTTTCCTGCTTTTGTTCTTTTTCGGACTTGCTGACTTCCGCGCTCAGGTCGCGTATCTGCTGGACGCGCGCGTAGATTTTGCGGAGCTTGACCTCGGGCGAATCCGTGGGGCTCACGGTTTTGGAAACTTCCTGTTCCAGAACGTTTTTCTTGTTGATGAAATGTTCGAGCTCGTCGTCCCATTTCTTTTCGGTGCGCGCCCAGAAACGGTCCTGGGTTTCGTTGGCCGGTGTGCCTTCTTCGAGACGGTAGAATTCGACCCGGGCCTGGAGGGTACGCAACGGCGGCATGTAGGTTTCGTCCGCGATGCCCGGAATATCGTGGATGGTGAGCGCGTAAGTGCCGTTGGATTGGCGCTCCGGAATGGCTTTTGTGGACAGGCCAAACTGCCGGAAATAGAGGGGATAGACTTGATAGTCGGAATTGTAAGGGAGAATGGAAAAGTGGCCTTCACGCGTAAATAGATCGCTGGAGAGAGTCCAGGACTCGTCGTACAAGAAACGAGCTTGGTATTTGCGGCGGTACTTGTACTCGACGATGCAGCCGGGCTGAACGTCGGGGAGAGTGAAAGTTTTTGCCAGGAATTTTTCACCACTGCGCTTTTCAATGATTTTCTCGAAAGGTTTGGCTTCGAAATTCGCGATAGAGCCGTCGGGATGAATGGTGCGCGCGCGAATGCCCTCAATATTGCTGGATTCCTTCACGAATGGAATTTCGACGTTGGCCTGGTCGGTACCTTCCTGGGTGAAGATCTTGATGCGGACGTATTCCACGACGGTGGTACCGTCGGTGGAGGCGTATTTTTCGTTCACGTCGCTGGAGCGATAGAGGATCATGGCGTGGGCGCCGGGCTGGGCGGGATTATCTTTCAGCGCGAGGTCGGCGGGAGCGATCGGGAGCCAATCGTCTCCGGCAGAGGAGCTGCGCGGCGCAATCGTGATGGCGCAAACGAGTAGGAACGCAACGGCACTGACGCAAAAGAATCGCTGGGCTCGATTCATGGCGAAGCACGCTCCCAAGTTGTAGAGAGAACGGGTGCCCGGCTGCGGTGCTGCGCTGAGCCGCGGGCCCCGGGTCCTAGTTCTCAAGCGGTGACGTGTGCGCCACGGTACCCCGAGATTACGGTGATGTCAACAGGACTGCGAGAGCGGGGTGGCGAGCGGTGCATCCCCCCCACTCCAGCCCGCAGTTTGCACTTGAATTACCGTAACGACTGTGTTATAATCAGTTGTGCGCTAATTTCATCTCGACAAGGGGCTACATGGTCCACGCTGCTCGCGTGAATCGCGCTACAGCGCGATTCATCCTGAGAAGCGGCAGTGCCGCTTCGAAGGGCAGCTCGACCACGCCTCCCTCCACCCGCCATTTTCTAATCGCTAGTCGTCAAAATATTAAAAATCGAGCTAACTTGCTCACAATAAATGAGAAAACTTTTTCTAACAAGATTATATACTTGACAAAAGTTAGGCTTTGCCATAGAATTCTCTCATGGTTACTTGCTCTTCGGTTTCGACGCAGTCGCGACGGGGCGCAGGGTGCGCTTCAAGTCCTTGCGAATTGAAGCCAGTAGCTTCCGCGTCGGTACTGCTTTCAGAGCCTTGCGCTTGTCTTTCTCTTCCATTGGAGAGCCTCCCATGCCTATGAATCTAGCAGACGTAATGACTCAGTTCTCGACTGACGACCGCTGCCGCGAGTTGCTGCGCCGTCTCCGCTGGCCCGCTGGTGTTGAGTGCCCGCGCTGCAAACAAGCGGTTGTGGAGCTTGAAACCGAAAAAGAGCTGTTCTATTGCAAAGATTGCGACTATCAATTCTCCGTGACCGTGGGCTCGATCTTCAATGATTCGCACTTGCCCCTCACGAAATGGTTCATGGCTACCCTGTTGCTCTGCGAAGCGAAGAAAGGCATGTCTGCCTGCCAAGTACAGCGCACCTTGGGAATCAGCTACAAGACCGCATGGTACCTCTGCCACAGAATCCGCGCTGCGATGGCCGAATGCGACAAGCCGATGATGGACGGCAAGCTGGAAGTTGACGAAACCTATGTGGGGGGGCGCGGCAAAGGACTTACCCAACGCGGACGTGGCACCAAAAAGCGCCCTGTCATCGGCATCCTTCAACGCAACGGCGATCTTCGTTTGTTCCACGCCAAGAACGTAACAGGCCGCACAATCGAGAAATTTCTCCGTCAGAATGTCGGGGAGAACGTCGAGATGTTCTACACGGACGATCTCAACACCTATCGCGGCATCGCTCGCAGAATGGGAATCGCCCCGCAGCACAAAGTCATTCGTCACCGCATGGGCGAATACGTCCGAGGCGACGTTTACACGAATGGAATCGAATCCGCATTCTCCCTCTTCAAGCGCGGACTGCGAGGAAGCTGGCACAAAATCAGCCCGAAGCATCTGCAAGCCTATCTCGAAGAAATGACTTTCCGCTTCAACCGCCGGAAGAAATCGGACTTGTTCTTGGACACTCTGCGTCATATGGTTACGGCCCAGACTCTCACGTATGAAAAGTTGACAGCATGATCAAGTATTACGGAGTTTTCTGCGAATCCTGTCACCTCTACCAACCGATTAGGACTTATCAAGTAGCACGTCCTGAGGAACTGCCTGTGCATTTTCTGGTCTTCCCTCCCGAAGGCGAGACTGTGCTTTGCGAAAATTGCGGGATTTCCTGCACGTACACGGAGGAGGATGTTGTCCATTCTTCCTCGCGAGACGGAAAGGCGCATCAGCATCGTCAACAACGGTAGTCCAAATTGCATGACCATTTTCGCAATATTCCACAAAGCCTAGCAGGTTGTGAATCGGGTGCGTATCACCAGTTTTGTACACGTGGATTTGACCTGCCCCCTTTTTCCGCACACGTCATACTACGACATCCGGGTTGTTGACGGCAGCGCCGGTGGAGCGACCGCCGCCGTCGTGGCTGTGGGAAAGTGGGAAACGCGCAGCGTTTTCCAAGGGGGCGCAGCCCCCGTCTTTTCCACAGCCTTTTGCGCCGCCCATTGCGCGCGCGAACTCCTGCGGCGTGCGGTATCCCAAACTGCTGTGCGGCCGCTCTTGGTTATATTCCTTCCGCCACGCCGCGATCTTCCGCCGCGCTTCAAACAAATTCGCAAACCAGCTCACACGTAAGCATTCGTCACGCAGTTTGCCATGAAAACTCTCCACCCGCCCGTTCTGCATCGGCCGCCCCGGTTGGATGTGCACCAACTCGATCTGGCGTTCGATACACCACGCCAGAAAATGACGGCTGGTCAGTTCTGGCCCGTTGTCGCAACGAATCCTCTGCGGCACGCCGCGCTCGGCGAGGATTGCTTCCAGCACCCGCGTCACTCGCCGGCTGGCAAAGCTGGTGTCCACTTCCAGAGCCAAACACTCTCGCGTGTACGCGTCCACCACGCTGAGCACCCGGATCGCCCGACCGCAGTCCACCGCATCGTGCACGAAGTCCAGCGCCCATTCCTGGTTCGCCGCAGTCCAAGCGTGCAGCGGCTGTCCTACCCGCACGCAGTGTTTCCGTTTCTTCCGCCGAATGCTCAACCCCGCCTCCCGGTACACCCGGTGCACGCGCTTGTGGTTCACTTCTTCTCCCGTACGCCGCAGCAACACCTGCAGCCGGCGATAGCCGAAGCGCGGCTTTTCCCGCGCCAACTCCACCAGCTTCGTGCGCAGCGGTTCATCCGACCGACTCGTCTGATAGCGGTAACTCGATACCGCCACGGTCATCAAGTGGCACGCTCGCCGCTGGCTGAAGGCAAACTCTTCACGCACTTGCTCGATAGCCGCCTTCCGCGCTACGAGCTCCACCCGTTTTTTCGAATCACCGACTGCAGTGCTTCCTTGTCCAAACTGAGATCCGCCACCAGCTTTCGTAACCGCGTGTTCTCCTCACGCAACTGCTTGGCCTCTTGCGCCTGGCTCACTTCCATCCCGCCGTACTTCGCCTTCCAGGCGTAAATCGTGTGCTTGGACACGCCCACTTCTCGCGCCACATCCTCCGCCTTCCGTCCCGCTTCCAGTTGCTTCAAAGCCCCAATCATCTGCGCCTCGCTGTGCCGGCTCCTCGACATGTTCCTCCCCTTTCCGCAGTGCGAAATCATACTCAGTTTTGTGCGGATTTGGGGGAGCAGGTCAGATTCTCCCTACTCCGACGACTTCGTTGAATAGTGCTCGTAACCCAAATCGGAAGCTAGTTTCTTTGCAAGTTGAATTTTCTCTCTTCGGTCAGCTAGGTCTACGAGTAAATCGTTGGTGAATATTTTAAAAATAGCCTGCAGGTCTGTGTTCGAGACTTCAGCGTTGGACAATTCGGAGAACAGGTATGAAACGCACCTCGTAAACCTTTCTGAGTATTTTTCTCCGATATTAACGTCAAACCCTCTGACCGGAAATACCTTTCCGTCATTTCATACAACGATAAACTCGCTCTCTCCACCCGAATTAATATCGTAAGACTTGGCTTGGTGGAGTATATAAATCGCCAGATGGATTACTTTCATTATGCTGGAGCGTTCTCTCCAGTAAATCCTGGAAATGTAATCGCCGAGGTACGAACCGGAGCCCAGACAGATATGTGTCGGCATCTCTACGCAAATCGTTTCTTCCGTCGCTAATAAGCGTATACCGTCAACTGGCGAATAGACTCCGATCACAAAGCTAAAATCAGGGCCATCGCCCTTACCCCAGTCGGGATGAGGATACACATGACTGGAAAACACTTCACGCAACGCACGCTCAATCGCATCCTGAATTGAACCATGACTTAGCTGTGATGAAGGTAGCTGCTGAATTTCTTCTTTGATCTTCTCATAACCGCGCTGAGCGAATCTGGTTCTGCCCGTAAGCGCCAAAATCAGCGAGCACCCAAGATGTTCTATTTTAAATAACTTCGTTTCGTTAGTTTTTGAGCTGCTGGTTTGCTGGGTATCGGCGCACAGCAATACTCCGTCGTCAAAGCGGAATCCGGCCGCAATTGTCATGGCTCTCCTGCTCAGAAGCCGTAATGGTCGAGGAAAAGTGAAGCGGTTCGGCTTTAGAAGCGACCTAATCATAGATCACCTCCAAGCTTTTGTGAAGTATATAATCTTGTTTTCTAATCGCTAGTTTTTCGGCCATTTCCGCGCCTGCCCGCCGAGGCGGGCCCACTCCGCGCCCCGCCGATCACTTGTCACTCATCACTCGTCACTGCCTCACTTCATTTCTATTCGATACAAATAAACCTCACAAAATCATCATTCCGATGAGAGCTCCACTGAAAACAAAGGAGAAACAATTTTCTATTCAATACAAATTTGGCTTTCGTGGCACAGGCAACAACCCTTCCTGTGCTCCGAAACGCGCGAAAGCGCGATTCAGCCTGACAGCCGGCAGTGCTGACTCGAAGGGTAGCTCGCCAGCTGCCTGGGACCTTCGCTTTCCGCTCATGGCGCGGCGAAATCAATCGCACCAATCCAAATGCGCACAGGCAGAATTGCCTGCCTACCGCAGGCAGGCCTGTGCCACCGGCGCCGCCCATCGCGAATCCCCAATCACCACGCACCAATCACTACTCACCAATCACGACTCACCACACGAATGCGGCTTGCTTGGGTGTGCTGGCGGTGTTAACTTGCCCGGCGGCGAGCGGGCCAAATTGGTTCGCATGGTTTGGATCGGGGGCTTGATGGCGACGAAACAGTGGAGTTCGACGGCACCGCCGGGGGAATTTCGGCCTTACGTAGGGCCGGAGGAAAGCGTCGCGGAGTTCAGCCTGCGCGCGGTGATCCTCGGATCGCTGTTCGGTGTGCTGTTCGGCGCGGTTTCGGTTTACGTGGGCTTGCGCGCGGGCTTGACCGTGTCTGCCTCCATACCGATCGCCGTGCTCTCCATCAGCATCCTGCGCGCGTTCGGGCGCTCCACCATTTTAGAAAACAACATTGTCCAGACCACCGGGTCCGCGGGCGAATCCGCCGCGGCGGGCGTGATTTTCTCCATGCCGGCGCTGATCTTTCTGGGATTTTCGCTGAACGCGGAGTACTGGCGGATATTTTTCCTGGCGCTGATGGGCGGATGGCTCGGCGTGCTGTTCATGATCCCGCTGCGGCGGCAATTGATCGTGAAAGAGCATGGCAATTTGACTTTTCCCGAGGGCACGGCCTGCGCGGACGTGCTGGTGGCGGGCGAGCGCGGCGGCTCTTTCGCGGGGCGCGTGTTCTGGGGACTGGGGCTGGGCGGCCTTTACACGTTTGCGATGAATACGCTGCGCATGTGGCCTTCGCAGCCGGACTATCAGCCGAAATGGCTGCCCGGCGCTTCGTTTCGCGCGAACATCACTTCGGAATATTTGGGAGTGGGCTACATCATCGGGCCGCGCGTTTCCGGGACGCTGTTCGCCGGCGGCGTGATCTCCTGGCTGGTGATTATGCCGGCGATTAAATTCTTCGGCTCGCTTTCGGGCAACGTGGCGTTGTATCCCTCCACGATTCCGATCGGCCAGATGACCTCCGATCAACTTTATAGCAGCTACATTCGTTCGATTGGCGCGGGCGCGGTGGCTGCTTCGGGCCTGATCACGCTGATTAAGACTTTGCCGACGATATTTTCGGCTCTGAGCGCGGGGATTAAGGATATACGCGCGAAGCAAGCGGCGGCTTCCGCGGCGGCCGTGGACCGCACCGAGCGCGATATGTCCATGCGCGTGGTGCTGATTGGTTCGGCGGTGATTGTGGCGATGATGTGGGCGCTGCTGAAATTCAAACCAATTCCCGGAGCGATGACCAGCGGCTTTTCGGATTTGCTGGCCGCGCTGTTTGTGGTGGTGTTCGGGTTTTTGTTCGTGACTGTCGCGTCGCGCATCAGCGGATTGATTGGGAATTCGTCAAATCCGATCAGCGGCATGACGATTGCCACTTTGATGGCCACCTGCGCCGTGTTTCTGGTTATTCACTGGACGTCCACTTCCTATCAGGTGCTCGCGCTGACCATCGGCGGCGTGGTCTGCATCGCATCGGCGATTGCAGGCGCCACTTCGCAGGATTTGAAGACGGGTTACTTGGTGGGCGCTACGCCTTACTGGCAGCAAGTAGCGCTGGTGATTGGCGTAATGGTTTCCTCGTTCGCGATTGGCGGCACGCTGATCCTGATGAACATCGGCCTGGCGCAATACAAGCCCGTGCAGATTGCGCTCGACATTGATCATCTGCAACCGGGCGTGGATGTGCAGGAGCGCGGGTACACATACAACGGGAAAACTTACACGCTGGTGAATGCGCTCGGATCGCACGAAGTGCCGGACGGAAAATACTTGTACGATCCCGGCACGCACCAGATTGAGGTCCAGTGGGTGCAGGGAATCGGCAGCGATCAGGCGGCGGCTCCGCAGGCTAGGCTGATGGCAACGGTGATCAGCGGCATTCTGAATCAGCGATTGCCGTGGCGGCTGGTTTTTCTCGGTGTGTTTTTGGTGATCGCGGTGGAGCTGCTGGGCGTGCGCTCGCTGCCGTTCGCGGTGGGCTCGTATTTATCGATCGCCACCACGATGGCAATGTTCGCCGGCGGCGTGGTGCGCTGGCTGGCCGAGCAAGGTCTAGAAAAAAAGAGTGACGCCGAGAGCGAAGTGAGCCCGGGCTCACTGTATGCCAGCGGCCTGATCGCCGCAGGCGGCGTCTTCGGCCTGCTGGCGATCGTGCTGAACCTGCTGCAAGACCCCGAGCTGAGCAAACATGTCCCACATTGGCTGGGAGTAGTGCTGCATCTACCCTGGCCAGAAAAAATGTTCGCGCTAGGCGAAAAATTTCCAGCGATCAGCAACGCCCCCGGTGTAGGCGTCCTGCTCTTCGTCCTGCTCGCCATATCGCTATTCATTTCCGCACGAAAAAAATTAGGACAGAGTTAGTTTAATCGAAACACAATTTACGAATAGGCGTTTGAGTGAGGCCGCAATGTGCGAGCACAAGCGTGGTCTGGCTGTCGCGCAGATTTCTTGCTGGTGTGTTTTGATTCTGAGTGTTTTTTGCCAACCAGGCGTTTCTTAAAGCACGAACGTGAATGACGAAACGGGTGTTCTCCAACTGACAATACTGACTGATAAAAAGGTCTACGCGGAAGGGGATAACATTCCGATCCACGCACAGCTCACCAATGTGAGCCATCGGGATGTATTTATCGGAAGGGACATGTGGACGAACGCCTCTCCATCGCACGCTTGGCTGGCAATTACCGCCATCGATGGACATAAGTTCGGAAGAATCGCCGGTGCCGTCGATATTTGGTCTCCGATGGATGATCTCCCGAGGGAAGTTCTGAGATGGTGCATTTTGCTGCCACCTGGATACTCATACGGATCCAACACATTCGTACAAAGTTTCGCGCGGGCAGACGGTTTGATTCCTGGAGCGTACAAAGTCCGCGCAATCTTCGAGAGTCGAGGAATTGATGCGAATATCTATTTCAACCCGCTTCTGGGGAATGCCAAGGAGTTGGAAGGACTGCGGGCTCAGGATTGGAAGGGCCAAATCCGGAGTAACGAATTGACAATCCGGATAGTCGCTAGGAAATAGATCGTCCCCTCGGTGAGGGGCGGACACTGATTCCGCGCGTCCGCCCCGGTTGAAATTGGAGGCCGTTTAGTTCTTCCTAGGTTTTTCCTCGTGAGCAGGTGCTGACTCGTGTTGCGCCGGCGGTTTTGATTCGTGCGTAGCCGCTGGCTTCGGCGCTGATTCGGGTTTGGCCTCAGGCTTGGCTTGCGGCTTCGGTTCGTGCGTGGCCGCGGGCTTTGGCTCCGCCTTCGGTTTGGCCTCAGGTTTCGGTTCGTGCGTCGCGGTCGGTTTTGGTTCCGCTTTCGGCTTGGCTTCAGTCCTCGGTGCGTGTGTTGCCGCGGGCTTTGATTCCGTCTTCGGCATCACCTCGGTCTTTGGTTCATGCGTGGTAGCAGGTTTTGATTCGGTCTTCGGTTTTGCCTCGGTCTTCGGCTCGCGCGTCGTCGCGGGCTTCGTTTCGGTCTTAGGCTTGGCTTCCGTTTTCGGTTCACGCGTTGTTGCAGGCTTTGATGCGGTGCGAGGAGTAGCCTCGGCCTTGGGCTCGCGCGTCGCCGCCGGTTTGGATTCTGTGCGCGGCGCCGCTTCCGTCCTTGGCTCAGTTCGCGGTTTGGCCTCTGTGCGCGCCGGAGTTTCGGTCCGCGGCTTCGCTTCGGTCTTTGGTTCGGTTCGCGGCTTGGTTTCGGTGCGCGAATTGCCGATGCGATCGGACGCGGACGCTTTGGTCTGAACTACGCCAGCGCCGTGGAATTCGCCGGGCCTCGAGGTGGCGACAACCGATGGTCGTCCGTGATTCACGGAAGCGAACTGGCTGCGGTCAGATCGCGCTGCGGTGACATGCTGCTCCTGTACGGCGGTCGGCCCGCTGTGCTGTTCGCGGGCAAATCTTTCCTGTGCAGCTGTGGGCCGCGCGTTAATGCCGCCGTGGCCGCCGTTGTAGCTCACATGTGAATTGTGCACGGCGACGTCCGTCTGATAGACGTTGTGAATTTCGCGCACGTTTACGTTGTTCACGCGCGTGTTGTAATAAAAGCGGCCGCTGGTCCAGCGGCCGCCGTAGTAACCGGTGCCGACGTAACCGAAACCGTAGTTAATGCCGCCGTAGAAGCCGACTTCCGGGCCCCAGTAGCCTGCGTTCCACAGATATGCGCCATTGGACCAGCCCCAGTAGCCGGGCGTCCAGAGCACGCCAACCATCGGCGGTTCAACCCACGTGCCGGGAACCCAGAAATATCCGCCGTCATCGCTGTAGCTCCAGTAGCCGGGCGTCCAGATGTAGCCGTCGCCGGGGCAGACGGGCTGCGTGTAAACGGGAAGAGCTGGCGGAGCGATAGTGACTGAGAGAACGACCTGCGCTGACGCGGTGGAAGTCGCGGCAGGAATCGCAAACAGCGGCGCGGCTATCGCGAAGCATGTGGAAAGTCCGAGAGACTGCAGCGTGCGGCGAATATGGAACGTGTGCATCGGCATCACCTCGTTAAGAGAACGTTGAGAAAACTCGCAACACTTGAAATGCTACGCGGAGGGAGGAATGGTGGCGATACGGCAAAGTCTTTAGAGGGGTAGGGAACTTACCTTATGGCCGTAAGTGAGGCTGTTGGAATATTTTGCTCGTGTAGCCGAAGAAACTACTCAGCGGATTTATGCAGGCGAAGTGCAGCGTTAAGCACTCGGCGAATCCCAAGTGATTGAGTGAGCTGGAGTAATTGTTTCCAGTCGCAAACGGTGATGGAAATGCGCTTCTTCCTGCGGAATGCTCTTCGGTGATGCGAGGTAACGACGATGGATTATAGATTCGACATATTTAAGAGACGTTCTAATGGAAACACGCTGTGGATCACCACTGTGGACGGACTGACAGAAGCGAAGAGGCGGATGGCCCGGTTCGCGCTGCTCTCTCCGGGAGAATATTTCGTGTACCTTCAGGGAGAAGGAATCGTGGCGGAGGTGGGCGCCGAGCAACAGCAGTGGATGGGAGTGACGTAATCCGCGTCGCGTAAGCGAGGCGAGCAGCGGAGTTGGAGCGGCACGAAAAGCGGGCGGGTCTAAGACCCGCCCCTACGGCGGTTGGCGTGGGAGTCGGTCAATTCCTGGTGGCTTTGACTCCGGCGCTAGCGGCGTTTAGACTTGGGTACTGTGAGATCTATATCGCGCGGCGGCGGCGGGTACATATTCGACATCGGGAGTTATTTCCCGCCGGCGATTAAGACGATTTGCATTGCTTGCGTTAGCGTGTTTCTGGCGCAGGAGCTTTCGCAACTTTTGTTTGGAATGGCCGGTTGGAATTTCTGGCTGGCATGGTTTGGATTGGTCCCGCAGGCGGTAACCCACGGATTCATCTGGCAGCTCTTCACTTATATTTTCCTGCATGGTGGTATTTGGCACATTTTATTTAATCTTCTTTATCTGTGTATGTTTGGCGCGGATTTGGAGCGTGCGTGGGGCAGCCGCAAATTCTATACTTACTTTTTTATTTGCGGAGTGGGCGCGGGGGTGATCAACGTAATCGTGAAGACGATTATGGATCCGCACGGGCTGGGCAGCGCGCGGGTTCCGACGATTGGAGCTTCGGGCGCGATTTACGGCGTGTTGCTGGCGGTGGCGGTGATCATGCCGCACCGGCAAGTATGGGTTTTTCCGCTGCCGGTGACGGTTTCCATGCGCGTGTTTGTGATTGTGATGGGCGCGATTGAATTTTTCGGGACGATTGGGGCGGGCGGCGACAATGTGAGCCACGTGTGCCATTTGGGCGGGATGTTGGTGGGATATATTTACTTGCGGCGCGGGTCCTATGGGTACAGCGTGCGGAATTATTTTTCGGATTGGAAACGGAGAAGGCTGAAAAAGAAATTTGAGGTTTATGTGCGGGATCATCAGGATAAGCCGCCTTCTAATCCGGATAATTGGGTGAATTAGCTTTTCGGTGGGAGCGCATCCGTTCGGGTGCGGGTGAAAAACAGATTCGTCGTGCGTGGGGAGTGGTGTGTTTGCGGACGTCACAAGATTTTACACAGAGGTCAGAGCAAAGGCGGAGAAAGTCCGAGAAAGATGGAGGAGTGAACCGCTGAGACGCAGAGGTCGCAGAGAAAATCCAATGCAAAGGCGCCTGCCTGAAGGCGGCCGCTACCCTTCGATCCCGCGCAGCCGGATCTCAGGATGAATCGCGCTGCAGCGCGATTCACAAATTCAACTGCTAAGAGCCGGCGGGACGCCGGCGCTACGCAAATCGGAGTTAGCCGCCGATGCGGAGCAGGCGCATCAGGTTTGTGGAGCCGGTGGTGCCGATGGGGGTGCCGGCTACCATGCCGATCATGTCACCGCGCTTTACTAGTTTTTCTTCCAGGAGGCGCCTTTCGGCTCGGGCGGCTAGCTTGTCAATGTCGCGCACGGCGCTCATGCTGCGCGGCAGTACGCCCCAGTAGAGAGCGAGGCGGCGGCGCGTTTGCTGGACTGGCGAGAAGGCGACGATGGGGGAGCGCGGGCGATACTTCGAGACCAATCCCGCGGACGAGCCTTTCTCGGTGAATACCACGACGACCTTGAGATTGAGTTCTTCGGCGGCGTGACAGATGGCTTCAGCGATGACTTCATTGATTTGCAGATTGCCGGAGCGCGCGGGGCGCGGCAAGTGCGTGACGCTGGCTTCGGCTTCGCGAATGATGCGGTCCATCATCATGACGGATTCGAGCGGATAGAGGCCGGCGGCGGTTTCGCCGGAAAGCATGAGGGCGTCGCTGCCGTCGAAGATGGCGTTGGCGACGTCGGAAGCTTCGGCGCGCGTGGGGCGCGGGTTTTTCTGCATGGAATCGAGCATTTGCGTGGCGGTAATCACGGGTATCAACGCATTGCGCGCTTTCAGAATAATTTGCTTTTGCACCACGGGGACTTTTTCCGGGCTCATTTCGACGCCCAGATCACCGCGCGCGACCATTACTCCGTCGGCGACGGCGAGAATTTCATCGAGATTGTCAATGGCCTGCGGCTTTTCGAGCTTGGCAATTACCGGCGTGTCTTTACCGGCGCGAGCGATGGCGAGTTTTGCGGCGCGCACGTCCGCGGCGGTGCGCACGAAACTGAGAGCGAGATAATCGGCGCCGAGGATCAGGGCGGACTGCAGATCTCTGCGGTCCTTCGCGGTCATCGAGGGGATATCGAGTTTAATTCCGGGAAGATTGATGCCTTTGTGTTCGCCGAGATCTCCGCCGTTTTCCACCTGGGTGACGACGTCCTGGCCGTGCGTGGAAATCACGCGCAGGGCGATGTCGCCGTCACTGAGCAGAATGCGGTCGCCTTTGCGCACGGATTCTGGCAGCGCGCGGAAAGTTGTGCTGACGCCTTCCTCGGTGCCGGGAATATTGCGCGCGGTGATGACGAAGCGCTGGCCGAAGCGCAGGCGGATGGGCTTGCCGTTGACGAGTTTGCCGGTGCGGATTTTTGGTCCCTGCAAATCGGCGAGCACGCCGATGGGTTTTTCATAGTGCGCGGAAGCGCGGCGAAGGGCGGCGACCATGCGCACGCGGTCTTCATGCGTGCCGTGGGAAAAATTCAAGCGGGCGACGTCCATGCCGGCGTGCACCAGCTTGTCTATCATCTTGTACGAAGAGGTGACGGGGCCCAGGGTACAGACTATTTTTGCGCTGCGACGATTTATCACGATTATTTATTCACCGAGAAATCATTCACGATTGTGAAGAGAAATTCAATGCCTTTGTGAAAAGATTCCAGAGGGATGCGTTCGTTGTCGGCGTGGAAGCGGGAAAGATCATCGTCGCTGAGCGCGAAGGGCGCCAGGCCGTAGGCCTGCACGTTGCGCAGGCGCAGCGGAGTGGAATCGGTGAAGTAGGTGGACATGAGCGGAACGACCGGGGAGCCAGGGTAGGTTTTTGCAACAACGCTCGAAATCGTGTTGTAGAAATCGGACGTGAGCGAAGAGGACGGAGCGGTTTCGGACAGGGGCAGTTGCGGCTCGAACGTGACAGCAGGGTCGTTGACGAGTTGCTGCAGCTTCGCGATGAAAGGCGCGAGTTGATTTCCCGGGAGCAGGCGGACGTTCAGCACGGCGCGCGCTTCCGACGGAATTACATTCGGACGAATGCCGGCGCGCAGCATGGTGGGGGCGACGGTGTCGTGCAACATCGCGTTCCACGCGGGACTCTGATTGGAGATCACGCGGGCGGCATGTTCGCCGCGGTCGGAGGTGTCGAGCGAGCGCATCCATTTGGAAGTTTCTTCGTCCTGGAGCGGGGCGATGGCTTGGAAATAGGCGCGGGTGACGGAATTGAATTGCACGGGCGCTTCGTAGTCTCCGATTTTGGCGATGGCGGCGGAAAGATGGATGACGGGATTGTCTTTTCTGGGCATGGAAGCGTGGCCGGAGACGCCTTTGGCGATCACGTCCACGTTCGCAGGAACTTTTTCGCTGACTTGCACGCCGATGTATTGCGGCTTGCCGTCTTTCAGGAAAACGCCGCCGCCTTCGTTGATGGCGTAGCCGGCAGCGATCTTGTCCCAGTGTTTGTCCACGGCGAAAAGCATGCCGGTGGCGCCGTAAGCTTCTTCGTCGCCTTCGGCGAGGAAGATGACGTCGCGATTGAGGCGCGCGCCGGAGCGTTTGAGTTGCACGAAGACGGCGAGATTGGCGGCGAGCATGCCTTTGTCGTCAATGGCGCCGCGGCCGTAGAGGTAACCGTCTTTTATGACCGCGCCGAAGGGATCTACCGTCCATTTGGATTTGTCAACGCCGACCACGTCGAGGTGAGCCATCAGTAGCAGGGCGCGAGAGGGATTGGGGACGGCACTGGCGGAAAGGCGGGAGACGATGAAGCCGCGGCCCGGAATGCTTTCGAAAATTTCAGAGGGGATGCCTTCTTTTGTAAGTATGGCGGCGATATATTTCGCGGCTACCAGTTCGTTGCCTGGGGGATTGGTGGTGTCAATGCGCAGCAGGCCTTGCAGCCAGCCGAGCGCGTCGGTTTGAATTTGGGTGAGCGACGGAATCGCCGCCGAGGGATATTGCGGCGACGTGGGAACGGCCTGGGCTTGTATTGATGCGGCAGTAAACAGGAATGCTATAAGGACAAGGATCGGTAACGGAATGCGCGCGCGCGCCATGCTGGATTTCCCCCCCCAGAAAGTGAAATTCAATCGCAGAGCAAGAGACGAATTCATACTATCATGCTGGCGGATGCGGTCCGGGGAGCGAGGCGCGGGGCGTTTTCTGAACTGCAATCATTGCGGAACGGGACCCGGGGGCGGACCATCCCTGGAGCGGCCTGGGCGCATCTCAATCTCCCAAGGAATGGACTTTTAGGCGTAGCTGGGCACGGACTTGGGCGCGTTGCGAAAAGAGGAGAGCACGAACTTGAAGACATGGATGCGAGTGGCGCTTTTGGGAATTTTGATTGTGGCGCTGGGCGTGCCGCCGGGGACGCTGACTTCTTACGCGCGGCAGCAGGAAGGGCCAGTGACCGCGGCGCCAGCGCAACAGCCGGGCGCGGCGACGAAGCAGCCGACGGGACAGCAGCAGCCGTCGCAAGCGGGGAAGCCGCAGGCGCAAGCGCCGCAGGTGGCCATCTCGGTGCAGTCGAACGTGGTGAATATAGACGCCGTGGTGACGGATTTTGAAGGGAACATCATTACCGGATTGCAGAAACAGAATTTTCGCGTGCTGGATGACGGCCAGCCGCAGCAGATCAGCAATTTTGGACCGAGCGAAGCACCGATCACGATTGTAATTCTGATGGAGTTCAGCCGGCGGATGTATTCGTATTTTGGATACCGTGGAAAAATGTGGGCTTATAACTTTCTGGATCATTTGAACCAGAAGGATTGGGTGGCTGTAAAGACATTCGATTTGAAGACCACGATGGTGTCGGATTTCACGCAGGATAAGCAGGCTGTCGCGGGGGAAATTGCGTCGCTATATTTTCCGGATTTCAGCGAGGCGAATTTGTTTGATGCCACGCTGGAAACTTTGGACCAGCTGCGCGATGTAAAAGGGAAGCGGTCCATTTTAATTATTGCATCGGGGTATGACACGTTCAGCAAACATACTTTGGACCAGACGTTCAAGCCGCTGAAAGAAACGGATGTGACGATTTTCTGCATTGGGATGGGCGCGGCGCTGGATGCGATGGGCATTAACGAGCGCAGCATGACCGGGCCGGAATTTGCGAGCGTGAATTATATGCAGGCGGAGAACCAGTTGAAGACTTTCGCGGAGATGACGGGAGGTTGGGCGTGGTTCCCGCGATTTGAAGGGGAGATGAACGATATTTTCAACTCCGTGGCGGTTTTCCTGCGGAATCAGTACACGATCGGGTTCACGCCTTCCACGGCGCCGGATGGGAGAGTGCACAAGCTGAAGGTGGAAGTGCTGGATAACGAGGGCAATCCGTTGATGACGCAGGACAAGAAGGGGAAGAAGAAGAAGATCGTGGTGAATGCGCGGGAGTGGTACACGTCGCCGAAGCCCACGCCGGGGAATTAGACGGCACGGGAAGCGTCGCTGCGAGTTTGTGTTAGAATGTACACAATAGGAGCACCCATGAGCAGCACAACTACTGTGACCGTTCGGATCCCGACTCGATTAAAAAAACGACTCAATAAGCTTGCCGATGCAACGGCTCGCAGCCGTTCGTGGGTTGCGGCGCACGCGTTGGAATTGTATGTTGAAGAGCAGGAGTGGCAGGTTGCGGAGATTCGTAAGGGAATCGAAGACCTGACTGCTGGGCGGGTCGTTTCCCATGAAAAGGTGTCGCGCTGGCTGCGCTCTTGGGGCAAACGACGGAAGCTCCCGCCGCCATCATGCACGTAATTTGGACTGAAAGAGCCGTTTCCCACCTCACTGACATTCAGCTGTTCATCGAACTAGACAAACCCGAGGCGGCAAGAAAATTAATTCAGAAAATTCTCGCGCACGTGGAACGGCTGGTGCAGCATCCCTACCTTGGCCGGCCCGGTCGCGAACCCGACACGCGCGAGCTGATTATCCCGGGTACGCCTTACATCGTTCCCTATCGAATCGATCGAGGACGGCTCGCGGTCTTGGCTGTCTTCCACACTGCCCGAAGCAGACCTTACGTGGTGTCGTAGTGACAAGCTGATTCCTCACTCGCAGCAGCGGGTTTAGGATGATGGCCGAATTATTTCTGGGGGAGGCGGAGGTCGCGGCCGGACATTTCTGGGGGCTCGGGAACTTCTAGGACGCCTAGCAAGGTGGGGGCGATGTCGCGGAGCGAGCCGCCGGGAGTCAGTTGGGTGCGGCCGTTTTCTGAGAGCAGGATGAAGGGGACGGGATTGGTAGTGTGGTAGGTGTGGGCGCCGCCGGTGACGGGATCAATCATGGTTTCGGCGTTGCCGTGGTCGGCGGTGATGATCCAGGCGCCGCCGCGCGGTTTTAGTGATTGAAAAATTCTGCCGAGACATTCGTCCACGGTTTCTACGGCTTTGATGGTCGCTTCGAGTTTGCCGGAGTGGCCGACCATGTCGGCATTCGCGAAATTCATGATGATGGCGTCGAAATTTCCTTTTTCGATGCCGTGAATTACGGTGTCGGCCACTCCTGCTGCTGACATTTCCGGCTTTAAATCGTAGGTCGGCACTTTCTGGGATGGGACTACCACGCGTTCTTCCCCTGGAAATGGTTTTTCCACGCCGCCATTAAAGAAGTAGGTGACGTGGGCGTATTTTTCGGTCTCGGCGACGCGCAGATTTTTGTAATCCTGCTCGGCAAAGACGTTGGCGAGGATGTGTTCCAGTTTTTCGGGTGCGATCAGATAGCGCAGCCAGGGCCATGCTTTGTCATATTGGGTGGTCGCGACGAAAAAAAGATTTTTCGGACGCGCGGGGTCGGCAAATTCCTTGAAGCCAGGTTCGACTAGGGCGCGGGTGGTTTCGCGGGCGCGGTCGGCGCGGAAATTGAAGAAGATTACAGCGTCGTCGTCGCGGATTACGCCGCGCGGGACGGCGGGTTTTCCTGGCGCGGCTTTGGTGGTGATGACCGTGGGAACTACGAATTCGTCGGTGACGCCTTTTTCGTAACTCGCGCGGATGGCGGCGATGGGATCGGAGAATTTGGCGTCGGATTCGCCGTGGATCATGGCGCGATAGGATTTTTCGATGCGCTCCCAGCGATTGTCGCGGTCCATGGCGTAGTAGCGGCCGATGATGGTGGCGATTTGGCCGACGCCGTACTCGCGCATTTTCCTTTCCAGCGCCTGAAGGAATTCGATGCCGCTGTTGGGGGGGGTGTCGCGGCCGTCGGTGAAGCAGCGGACGAAGACGCGCTCGACTTTGTTTTCGCGGGCCATGCGAAGTAATGCGTAGAGATGTTCGATGTGGGAGTGCACGCCGCCATCGCTGAGCAGGCCGAGCAGATGGAGCTGATGCGCGCGGCCGCGTTCCATGGCTTCGCGGAGCAGCGGCTGGCGCTGGAATTCGCCACTGGCGATGAGTTGGTCAATGCGCGTTATGTCCATGTGGACGATGCGGCCTGCGCCGATATTCAGATGGCCGACTTCGCTATTGCCCATTTGTCCTTCGGGGAGGCCGACGGCTGGGCCGGAGGTGTGGATGAGCGTGTTGGGAAATTCGCGGAGGAGGCGATCGTAATTTGGCTTGCGCGCTAGGGCGATGGCGTTGCCTTTGGTTTCGGCGCGGTAGCCCCAGCCGTCGAGGACGGTGAGGATGATCGGTTTTGGGCGTTTATGATGTGAGGTCATGTCGCGTCCGGTTACAGGTGCAGCGCTTTGCGGCCGGGGAAGCGGGCGGCGGTGCCGAGGGCTTCCTCGATGCGGAGGAGTTGGTTGTATTTGGCGATGCGGTCGGTGCGGGAGGCGGAGCCGGTTTTGATTTGGCCGGTGCCCATGGCGACGACGAAATCGGCGAGGAAGGTATCTTCGGTCTCGCCGCTGCGATGGGAGACGATGGCGGCGTAATTGGCGTTGCGGGCCATTTCTACGGCTTCGATGGTTTCGCTGACCGTGCCGATTTGATTCAGTTTGATCAGGATGGCGTTGCCGATGCCTTCGGAAATGCCGCGGGCGAAAATTTTCGGGTTGGTGACGAAAATATCGTCGCCGACGAGCTGGATTTTTTTGCCGAGGTCGCGGGTGATGATTTTCCAGCCGTCCCAATCGTCCTCGGAGAGGCCGTCTTCGATGGAGACGATGGGATATTTGGCGGCCCAAGCTTCCCAGAACTTGACCATTTCCGAGGGAGTGCGCTCGGACTTATCGGACTTCTTGAAGACGTATTTTTTTGTGGCGCGATCGTAGAACTCGCTGGCGGCGGGATCCACGGCGATGGCGATTTGCTCGCCGGGCTTGTAGCCGGCGGCGGTGATGGCTTCGAGAACGCGCTCGAGAGCTTCTTCGTTGGACTTCAGATTAGGCGCGAAGCCGCCTTCATCGCCTACGGCGGTGGAGTAGCCGTTCTTCTTCAACACGGATTTAAGGTGATGAAAAACTTCAACGCCCCAGCGGAGCGCTTCGCGGAAATTGGGCGCGCCGACGGGCATGACCATGAATTCCTGCACGTCCACGGAATTATCGGCATGGGCGCCGCCATTGACGATGTTCATCATGGGTACGGGGAGCGTGTTCGCGGACTTGTCAGAAGAATAGCGCGAGAGATATTGGTAGAGCGGCTGCGCGAGCTGGGCAGCGGCAGCGCGCGCGGCGGCCATGGAGACGGCGAGGATGGCGTTCGCGCCGAAATTGGATTTGTTAGGGGTGCCGTCGGCGGCAATCATCTTGCGATCGAGGCCGTGCTGGTCGGCGGCGTCGAGACCGGTGACGGCTTTGGCGATTTCATTGTTCACGTGGCCCACGGCTTTCAGGACGCCTTTGCCGAGGTAACGCGATTTATCGCCGTCGCGGAGTTCGTTGGCTTCGTGCTCGCCGGTGGATGCGCCGGAAGGAACGGCTGCGCGGCCGACGGCACCGCCCGCGACATGGACGTCGGCTTCGACGGTGGGATTGCCGCGGGAATCTATGATTTCGCGGGCGTGGACTTTGGTGATTTTCGTGGACATGGGGCTCCTGGGAATTTGGTCTTTATTTGTACGATGAACATCGTAAACGGTTTGGGGTGGGTGGTACAAGGTTGGGATGCGGCGGGAATTTCGCGGGTGGTTGTGGCGAGATGAAGAGCGGGGCGGGTCTGAGACCCGCCCCTACGGAAACGTTGCGTGGTGCGTCGAGACGCCGGCGCTACTGAAACCTGAGAGGACAGCCAGGAGTGGCTGTCCCACGATGTGGTTACTCCGGTTCTTCGATCATGGATTCGGGGCGGACTACTACTACTACGCCGTGCTCGGTTACGGAGTAACGGGCGCGGTCGGCTTCGGTGTCGTAGCCGATTACGGTGCCTTCGGGCAGGCTTACGTGGCGGTCAATTATGGCGCGGCGGATGCGGCAACTGCGGCCGACGTTGACGTGATTGAAGACGATGCATTGATCTAGTTCGCTGTAGCTATTTACGCGGACGTCGAGACCGAGTACGGATTTGGTGACGCGTCCGCCAGAAACAATCGAGCCCGAACCGACGATGGAATCGAGCGCGACGCCCATGCGCGAGGGATCGGCGAACACGAATTTGGCGGGCGGATATTGCTGCTGCCAGGTGTGCAGCGGCCAACTTTTGTCGTACAGGTTGAAGACTGGCGAGACGGAGACCAGGTCCATGTTGGCTTCGTGGTAGGCCTCGACGGTGCCAACATCGCGCCAGTAGGATTCTTCCTTTTTATTTTCGTCGCGAAAATTGTAGGCGAAGACGCGATGCTTTTCGATGATGCGCGGAATGATGTCTTTGCCGAAATCGTGATTGGAGGTGGGATCTTCTGCGTCGGCGATCAGGATGGGAACGAGCAACTGGGTATTGAAAAGATAGACGCCCATGGAGGCGTTCACTTTGTCTGGATGGATGCGCGAACGCTTGGGTTCCACGGGTTTTTCCTCGAAACCGACGATGCGCCAGTCTTTGTCCGTTTCGATGACGCCGAAACTTCCGGCGGCTTCCCGGGGAGAGACTTCGAAGGTAGCGACGGTGACGTCTGCGCCCGCTTCGACGTGCTGTTCGAGCATCTTCTGATAATTCATTTTGTAGATGTGGTCGCCGGAGAGGATGAAGACGAAGTTGGATTGCTCGGAGCCGATGGAATAGATGTTCTGATAGACGGCGTCGGCGGTGCCTTGATACCAGTGCTGCGAGACACGCATTTGGGGAGTGAGGACCTCGATGAAATCGCCGTGGCCCATGAGTAGCGACCAACCGCGGCGAACGTGACGATTGAGGCTGAGAGCTTTGTACTGAGTGAGAACGAAGACGCGGCGCAGATCGCTATTCAGGCAATTTGAAAGCGTGACATCAATGATGCGGTAGATGCCGCCGAAGGGCACAGCGGGTTTGGCGCGATCGCGAGTGAGAGGCCAAAGGCGTTCGCCCTGGCCACCGGCCAGCAGGACCGCAAGTGCGTTGCGCATCAGAGGCATAGAAACGATTCTCCCGAAAGTCCCGGGCCGGCGGAGGACATTCTAGCAGCAAGTGCGAGCGGGCCGAAAGAGTGCGCGAAAAAGTTGCGCGGATTGACGGGCGACGTTGGCCAGGTCGTGGTGGTTCTCAATCGAGTGCAGTGATTCAAGTTCAAGAGCAAAGTCAAAACCGCCCGCCTAAAAAGAAAAAGCAGGCGGCCGCGACCCTTCGATCCCGCACCGCGGGATCTCAGGATGAATCGCGCTGCAGCGCGATTCACAAATTCAAAAGCAACGACAAAGTCAAAATCAAAGGAGCCGGCGAGACGCCGGCGCTACTGAGGGCAACGTCAAAACTGTGATTGCTCCGAGATTGGCGCAGAGTGTGCCGCGATCAGCCCGAGCAGGTGATAACTAGAGAGTTACAAATTGCGGTTTTTCGTGCTTTGCCAATTTAGGCCTTGACTTAAGGTCAGGCGGGCGATAGAAGAACTTGGCAATTGCCGGTTCGGGTGTGAACCGGATACACTAGATGGCAACCCACTCAGTGCAAACTAACATTCAACGGGGAACGGGGGTGAATACGCGTGGCAGAAGTTGTCATTCAAGAGGGTGAATCTCTGGAAAATGCCCTCCGACGCTTCAAGAGAAAGGTGCAGTCGGAAGACATAATCAAAGAGATAAAAAAGCACAGCTACTACATGAAACCGGGTGAAAGGCGCCGTGCTAAAGAGGCCCTCTCGCGTAAGCGTCTCCGGAAAAAGCAACGGCGTGAGCAAGACTAGGCGACCATTAACCGGGGTCCATTCAAACGGTTCGAACCGGTCGAGGTGAGGGAAACGTGAATTTTTCCGGGCACGTTCCAGCATTTGACTGGGAGGACTGTTCCGCTGCTACTCCTGTTCCAGCTCGGCCATGGAGCAGCGTATGGAATACCACGATCGGGTTTTGAAGTGTGCAGAGTGTTCGGCTGAGTTCGTTTTCACCGCCGGCGAGCAGATGTTTTTCGCCGACAAGGGCTTCAAGAACGAGCCCAAGCGGTGCAAAGCGTGCAAGGCCAACCGCTCTGCGGGCACAGCATCCGGTTCCGGCAGCGTGCAGCGTGTCGAAACCAAGACGGTGTGCTCGCAATGCGGAAAAGAAACGACGGTCCCGTTCAAGCCGACACAGGGACGCCCGGTATATTGCCGTGAATGTTTCCAACAGCGGCGATCGGCCGGGCCGCAGAGTATTGCGGCGCCTTAAGAAGCGCGTATTACACAGTGGCTTGAAACTAGCCGAGCGAAGTTCCTGGTAGTCCCCGATCCTGTGGTGTGTGAGCTTAGGCAACAGAGGGCGGGGCGGGGGCCAGCCCGGAAAAAAGGGAAAACCCTCTTCAAAGGCTCTTCCTGGCGTGAAAGCGCTGGGAAGAGCCTTTTGATTTTTAGGGCTCAGGTACGCCGGGGCACTTACGCAGCGGGCACGGCCCTCCTGCGGCGAGCAGGCATGCCGTGCGTCCAGGCGCGAATTGGACTACGCGCGCTTTGGCAGGTTTTAGTTGTCGCTATTTGCTATGCGGCGGCGCGTGCTGGTTTGGCGGGCGAGATTTCGCGGAGCGCGGCGAGGAACGCTTCGGTTTCGGGTTGCGTACCGATTGTGACGCGGAGGAAATTGGGCATGGCGGGGAACTGGCGGCCGACGAAGATGTTGCGCGCGCGAAATTGTTCGATGATGGGTTTTATGTCCGTGCCCAAGTCGAGCATAACGAAATTGGCTTGCGAAGGGATGAACGGGCGCGAGTCTTTGGTCAGCTCGGCGCAGAGCCATTGGCGCGTGGAGTTGAGTTGGGCGCGGCAGGCGGCGATGTGATCTTCGTCCGCAAGGCTCGCGAGGGCGGCTTGGAGGATGGCGGCGTTGCCGTTGTCTTGCAAAAGCTCGACGGCGAGGCGGGCAATCGGTTCTTTCGCGCCGATGGCGTAGCCCAGGCGCATTCCGGCCATGCCGTAGATTTTTGAAAATGTACGGGCGACGACGACGTTGGGATGGGCGGGGATGAATTCGAGGGCGCTGGAGTAACGCGGGTCGTCAACGAAATCGAAGTAGGCTTCGTCCACGACGATCAGAGTGGTAGGCGGCACTGCTTGCACGAAGGCGGCGAGTTCATCGCGCGTGACGATGGTGCCGGTGGGATTATTGGGATTGCAGATGTAGGCGACGCCGGTTTTCGAGGTGCAGGCCGCGGCCATTTTGGGGAGGTCGTGGCGATGGTCGGCGGTAAGCGGGATGAGCACGGCGTTCGAGTGCAATACGCGCGCGTAATCGAGCACGGCTTCGAACGTAGGCGCGGCGGCTACGACGTTGCGCGTGGGATCGAGGAAGGCGTCGTCTGCTGCGCGCAGAATTTCGGTTGAGCCGCAGCCGAGGATGATATTTTCGGGCTTCAGGTTGAATTTTTGCGCGAGCGTGTTTATTGCCTGGCGATAAGCTGCGTCGGGGTAGCGATTGGAGATGGGGCCGCAATCGGCGAGGGCAGCGCGGGCCTTGGGCGAGGGGCCGTAGGGGTTTTCGTTGAAGTTGAGGCGGATGGCGCCTGGGGGCATCGGTTTGCGCTTTGTCGCATCCAATAGGTCCAGGTGCGGCAGGCTGGGCGCAGCGATCGCGGCGGCCAGCGATTGTGCGAAGAGGCGCGAGAAGTCGCGGCGGGAATGGATTGCGGATGTCATCGAGTGCTCCTGTGTTGAAAAATTCTGCAGGATGATACTCCCCGGTGGCGTCGCGGACAATGAGTGGCTTGAGAGCTTTTAGGAATGAGCATGATGAATTGATCGGGAGAGACAAATGGCGACGAAACGGAAAAACAAGCAGCAGGTGAACCGCAAGTCCGCGAAGAAGGCAGGTGCGAAAGTGGCGGGTGCGAAGACGGCTGGTTCGAAGGCTGGCGGCGGTGTAAACGACGAGGCGCTGCGCGAGCAACTGGGAAAGGTTCTTGATTGGCACGAGGCGCACGCGGATTGGAAACAGGCGTTGGCTGGATTGGACCCGGCGCATCGGGGAGTGCGTCCGGCCGGATCGCCACATTCCGTGTGGGATTTGCTGGAGCATGTGCGGCTGGCGCAACGGGATATTTTGGATTTCACTTTGTATCCGAAGCATATATCGCCGGATTGGCCGGCGGGATATTGGCCGAAGACGCTGGCGCCGGCGGATGATGCGGAGTGGGAGAAGAGCGTGGGGGAATTTTTCAACAATTTGAAAGAGATGGAGAGATTGGTGAGCAATCCGCGGACGGATCTTTTTGCGCGGATTCCGCACGGCACGGGGCAGACGTTTTTGCGCCAGGTTTTGCTGCTGATTGACCACAACTCGTATCATCTGGGGCAGCTGGTGCTAGTGCGGCGGTTGCTCAGCGCGTGGTAAGAAAAGTGCGCGCGTGTGCTCTCTTGCCGTCGCGGGTCCTTGTTATAATAGGATCGTTATAATAGAGAGCGAAATCGTTCGGAAGATTTGGGGAGATTCATGAGCCGTCAGCAAATAATTGTGGAGTCCGCGGCGATGCAGGACGCGCAGGAGCGCGTCTGGGACGCATTCCGCCGCTGGGGATATTTACAAGCAAATCTGGACCCGCTGGGCGATATGGCGCCGGTGCCCATGCCAGAACTGGAATTGAGTGGTGCGGATGCGGAAGCGGCGCGGCGAGTGTATTGCGGAACCATCGGCGTCGAATTCATGCACATTCCGGAGCGCGAGAAGCGGGAATGGATTCAAGCGCGGATGGAGGCGGAGGCGCCGGAAGCGGATCGCGCGCGAATTCTGGAATGGCTGGTGCGCGCAGAAATTTTCGAGCAGGTGCTGCAGACGCGTTATCTGGGAACGAAGAGGTATTCGCTGGAGGGCGAAGCGGCGCTGTTGCCGTTGCTCGACGCGATTCTGGATGCGTCGGCGGAGCAGGGGGCGGTGCAGGCGGTGCTGGCGATGAGCCACCGCGGTCGCTTGAACGTGATGGTGCACGTGGTGGGGCGCGGGGCGGCGGAAGTTTTCGCGCGATTCGAGGATGTGGATCCGCGCAGCGTGTTGGGCGGCGGCGACGTGAAGTATCACATGGGCGCGACCGGCGAATTTGCGACGGCGAGCGGAAAAAAAGTAGGGATTCATCTGGTGTCGAATCCGAGCCATCTGGAAGCGGTGGACCCGGTCGCCATCGGGCGCGCGCGCGCGAAGCAGATGCGGCGCGGCGACGCGGGTGTGGGCCACGTGGTGCCGGTGCTGATGCACGGAGACGCGGCGTTTGCGGGGCAAGGGATTTGGGCGGAGACGCTGAACATGGCGGGCGTGGAAGGATTCACGGTGGGCGGTTCGGTGCACATCATCGTGAACAATCTGATCGGGTTCACGACGATTCCGCGCGATTCACAATCTTCGCGATTTTCTTCCGACCTGGCCAAGCGGCTGCCGATTCCGATTTTTCACGTGAACTCGGAAGACCCGGACGCGGTGTCGCGCGTGGGGCGCTTGGCGGCGGAGTATCGCTACGCGTTTGGAACACCGGCGGTGGTGGATTTGATCGGCTATCGCAGGCACGGGCACAGCGAAGTGGATGATCCCACGATCACGCAGCCGCTGCGTTACCGGAAGATTGATGCGCACCCGCCGCTTTGGGAAATTTATTCCGCGAAAATCGGCGCGGATGCGGCGCCGATTGTGCAGCGCGTGCGCACGGAATTGGATGCGGCGCAGAAGAAGGCGCTGGAGCTGGAGAAAAATCCGCCGATGCGGAAGCTGCCTCCTTATTGGGATGCTTATCGCGGGGGTAGGTACAACGCGGCGATGGAAGTTGATACCGGCGTGGCTTCTGGGGAGCTGGCGGCGATTGGCGAAGCTTTGACGCGTTATCCCGAGGGATTTCACATTCATCCGAAGGTGAAAAAGCTTTTGGAGCAGCGGTTGGAAATGGCGCAAGGGAAGCGGCCGCTGGATTACGGGATGGCGGAAGCGCTGGCGTTTGGGACGCTGTTGAAACAGCGCGTGCCGGTGCGGCTGAGCGGGCAGGACAGCCGGCGCGGGACATTCAATCAACGGCACGCAGCGCTGATTGACATCGAAACGGAAGAGGAATACGTGCCGCTGCAGCACCTGGGGCAGGGCGAAGCGTGGTTCGAAGCGATTAACTCGACGCTTTCGGAGGCGTCTGTGCTGGGGTTCGAATACGGCTTCAGCCGCGATTTTCCGGAGGCGCTGGTGCTGTGGGAAGCGCAATTCGGGGATTTCGCGAACGGCGCGCAGATAATTATCGACCAGTTTATTTCGGCGGGCGAGGACAAGTGGAATTTGCTGTCGGGCGTCGGGTTGCTGCTGCCGCATGGTTATGAGGGGCAGGGGCCGGAACATTCCAGCGCGCGGATCGAAAGATTTTTGCAATTGGCGGCGCGAGACAATATACAGATTTGCCAGCCAACTACCGCGGCGCAGTATTTTCATTTGCTGCGAAGGCAGGCGTTGCGGGGTTGGCGCAAGCCTCTGGTGATTTTTACGCCGAAGAGCATGCTGCGGAATCCGGCGGCGTCTTCTTCGCTAGCGGATTTGGGGACGGCGCGATTTCAGACGGTGATTCCAGATCGCGGCGATGGATCGGCGGAGCGCGTGCTGCTGTGCAGCGGGAAAATCGGGCACGAGCTGATGGCGGAGCGGAAGCGGCGCAAGGATACTTCGACGGCGATCATTTTTCTTGAGCAGCTGTATCCGTTTCCGGAAGCGGAATTGGCGGCGGAGATGGATCGGCACACGAAGGCCCGAGAATTTGTGTGGGTGCAGGAAGAGCCGGCGAATATGGGCGCTTTGGCGTTTTTATTGCCGCGGCTGGAGCGATTGGCGCGCGGGCGCGGAGTGCTTTCGATCAAGAGGTCGGCCAGCGCGAGCCCGGCGACGGGTTCGCACAAGGCGCATGAGCTGGAGCAGAAGACGTTGTTGACGCTGGCGTTTGGCGGCGCGGAAAAAAGCTGAGTAATAAATATTCGACCGCGATCGGAATGCGTGGCTTCAGGGGCTAAAGCCCCTCGCGTTTTGGATGAGTTCTTCGGCGGGGCTGAAGCCCCGCCCTTCCGTGTCTCCGTTCCGCCGATTACTTCTTTGAAATTATGAAGCTTTGGGGACCGGGGCTGCGGCGCAGCTCGTTTAGCGTGAAGCCGGCATTGCGAAACATTTTATCGTATTCGGAATAGGGGTAGGCGTCGCCGGCGCGCGTGGTGCCTAGCATGATCATGCTGAAGGCGGCGGGAGCGGGCGGCGAGACGCGATCTTCGTTCGGCACGAACTCCACGGTGACGGCGCGGCCACCGGGCTTCAGCGCGGCGTGAGCTTTGCGCAGGATGGTTTCGATCGTTTGCGGATCGAAATGATGCAGGAAGCCCGTCAGCAGCACGATGTCGTAGTCCTTCCCGAAATCCAGTTCGAACGCGCTGCCGGGCAGATGGTGATGGCGCGCGGCCACTCCGGCGGCTTTGGCGTTCTCGTGCGCCACTTTCAAAACTTCGGACCAATCCAAAGCGAAAATTTCCGCGTTGGGGTTTTGTTTGGCGATCATGACGCCGTACATGCCGTGGCCTGCGGCGACGTCGAGCACTTTCCATTTTTCACCGGCGCTGGCACCGAGAGTCTCTGCGACGGCTACAGCGGTCATGCGTTGCAGGTTACTCATGGAACGAGCGAATTCCACCCATTTGGAGCTGTCCGGAGCGGCGGTGGACTGCTCGCCCTTCAGCGATGTGCCGGAGCGGACGATTGCGGTGAGATCCTGATACAGGTTAATCATTTCCGGCAGCGCGAGAAAGTTGGCGGCCGCGCCCATGTAGGCCGGCGAGCGGCGATTCAGGAATACGGCGGAATCGTCGGCAAGGGAATATTCCTGGCCGTTTTTGAGCAGGAATCCGTTGACCGTCAGGTAGTCGCAGAGAATACGGATGCCGCGTTCGCTTGCTTGGCAGCGCTTGGCGATGGAGGCTTGGGTGTTAGCGCCGTCAGCGATGGCGGAGAAGACGTCGAGCTCGATGGCGGTCTTGAGGGCGGCGGTCTGGTGATAGGCGTTGAGAGTTGCGAAGATACGCTCGGGAGTAACGTTGGCTGGTTCGGGTGCTGTGGTCATGAGAGTGGCTCCTTGAATTTTTTGCGCGCTAATGTGACACGGAATTTTCGGTGAAGCACCAGTGCACGAATTCGGGCTTGTAGGTTTCGACGACGGCAGGCGGGACGTCGGATTCGTTCAGTTGATGAAAAGCGAAACTGATTTCGCCGGTTGGTTGCACCGTGCCGAGCAGAAAACCATAAACATTCGTGGCGGCAGCTTTGGCGTCCACTTTTTCTGGAGGCAGGGCGTAGCGTACAGCGCCGGCGGTGCCGATGATCCAGCCGGGCAGGACGCCGCCATGTTCGCGCCAGTACCGAGTGTTGAAAATACCGTCCATGAAGTAATGCGAGTGGCTGGCGAGGACGTACACGCGTTTGTGCGCGTCGATCTGGGCTTTCAGCAGGTCGGCATAGACGCGGCGGCCGCTATCAATGCCGGTGGAGAATTGATCCATGGCGTGATTTTCGGAAATGCTGTCGGGAAGGGCTTCGTGCATGGCGACGACGATGGTAGAAATTTGCGGGTTGGCCAAGTCGAGCTGCAAAGTTTTTTCGAACCAGGTCATTTGTTGGAAATCGAACTGATCCGGAGTGGCGTTATCGAGATTGATGAAGGCCACGTTCGACCGGATCCAATGGAAGTAGGTGGTGATTTTGTGAGCGTGCGGGTCGTCGCTGAGGCGCTGTTTTTGTAGCACCGGTTGATCCAGCCAGTCGGCGAATTGGATCAGGAATTGTTCGCGAGTTTTGGGTGGAACGGTGTCGTGGTTTCCGATGCCGAGGAATACGGGCGTGTCGCCGAAGGGGACGATCTGATTTTGAATGAAATCGTCCCAGGCGACCGATAGGTACTGGCTGATGGTAAGTGGTTTGGCGATGTATTGTGGTTGATGCTGCATGTCTTCATCGAAATTGTAGATGGCGCGAAAATCGCCGAGGTGCCAGTAGAACGCGGCACCGCTTTGTTTTACGCCGGCAGCGATGCCGGGCATGACTACGTCACCGCAATTGCGCGAATCACCTGAGGCGGCGAAGCTCCAGGTGGCGCCAGACGCGGGCGTTGACGATTGCGCGAGTACGACGCGGTTAAATCCGCAGACTATCGCCAACGTCATGAATAGAGCCGCGAACATGGATCGTTGAGACATCGTTATGCCTTAATGTAACGCCTCGAAGAGCCGATGTGGCAACAGCCAGATGGAACTTCACCGGCTGAAGCCGCTGGCGGCTTGCAGAGTATATGTCGTGGCTGAAGCCACGACCCACAAAGATTCCCGAGCTCTCGCACAGGTCCCAAGGGCTCAACGCACGAGCCGCAAGGATTTTCCGCTCATCACGTGCGCTCTGGCCGAAGGCCTCCGGCTGAAAGTGACAGGCGATTGTAGTTTTTCGTGATGGTGATGGCAACGGCGGCATTGTGGAATTCGCTTGGGTAATGCGGGTGAGTCCGCTACATTTCTGGCGGGTGCGATGCGGGGCGATTTCGCGGCATGGTCGAGGTGAATGAAATGCAGATTGAACCGTTTGAGCTGGAACGCTGGCAGTCGGTGTGGGAGAACAAAGTCGAGCTGAATATTTCGGAGAGCGGAGTGCATCCGCTGACGACGGCGGAGCTGGTGCCGGATCCCGAGCAGCTGAGGAAGATTTTGGACGTGCAGCAACTGTATCCGCAGACCAATGGGAGCGAAGAGTTGCGTTCGCGGATCGCGGAATTGTATCCGGGGGCGAGCGCGGAAAATGTGCTGGTGACTTGCGGCGGGTCGGAAGCGAATTACGTTTCGACGTGGTCGCTGATCGAGCCTGGCGACGAAGTAGTTTTCATGATGCCGAATTACATGCAGATCGCGGGCGTGGCGCGGGCGATGGGCGCGACGGTAAAGCCGCTGTGGTTGCGCGAGGCGCTGGATTGGGGAATTAATGTGGACGATCTGCCGCGCGTGGTGACGCCGAAAACGAAATTGATCGCGATCTGCAATCCGAGCAATCCGACGGGAGCGGTTTTGCGCGACGACATGAGCGCGGCGGTGGTGGCGGCCGCGGCAAAAGTTGGCGCGTGGGTCATTTCAGATGAGGTGTATCGCGGCGCGGAATTTGACGGCGAGATGACGGCGACGATGTGGGGCGGGTACGAGCGGATGTTGTGCACAGCGGGGTTGTCGAAAGCGTTCAGCTTGCCAGGGCTGCGCACGGGGTGGGTGATTGGTGAGCCGAAAACGATCGAGAAATTGTGGAGCTATCACGACTACACAAGTATCGGGCCTTCGATGCTGACGGACCGGCTGGCATCGGTGGCTCTTGCGCCGGAGCGGCGCGCTTGGATATTGAATCGCACGCGGGAATACGTGCGGCGCAACTATCCGCCGCTGCGGGCGTGGCTGGACGCGCATGCCGAAAGTTTTTCGCACGTGGCGCCGAAGGCGGGCGCGATCGCCTGGGCGGGATTGCGCGGCGGAAGGAATTCCGCTCACATGGCGGAAGAGTTGCGTGTGCAAAAGAGCGTGCTGCTGGTACCCGGCGAGCAGGTGGGTATGGAAGGGTTCGTGCGGTTTGGTTTTGGCGGCGATGCGGAGCATTTGCAGAAGGCGCTGGGGCGAATTGACGAGTGGCTGGCGGAGACGCGGGCGGCCAGCGCGCGGTGATTTTTCGCGGGTAGTGCGACTGCGAGCCAACCGCAACGGCTGCCCGGTCCCGGAAAGCGGAACCGGGCGCCACAAATTCAAGAGCAAAGGCGCCCAGCTAAAGCTGGCCGCTACAGAGTCAAAATGTGCGCCGCGGTGCTTTAAACCGCGGTTCCACGCCCCGGGGCGCGGCGTGCTCGTTATTTCTGCTCGCTGGCGGATTGTTCCTGTGCGTCTTCGGATTTGTGCCAGCTGGAATCGGGATCGAATTTCTTCATGGCTTTGACGATCTCTTCAGTGTTCTTGCCGAGGTCTTTTTCGTAAACCACTCCGTTGCTGCCGACGATGAAGGTCATCACGCCGGACGATCTGTATTCCGCGGGATAAGCTACGAAGGCGAATCCGCCGGTCATTTTGCCGTGCACGATGTAGTTTTTCGAGCCGCCGGGGGCATGGTGCCCTTGCGCCGTCAGGATATGGAAGTAATAGCCGTGGAAGGGAGTGGCGCCGCCTTCGGGAATATTTTCGTAACCTTCCTTGACGGCGGCTGCGATCAGCGGTCCGATCGGGCTTTGCGGCGCGCCGTCAGCGGCTTTCCAATAGAGGCCGTTGTGCTGGCCCGCATCACTAAAGAACCGCGGGGTGTATTCATTGTGATTTTGCGAAGCGTAATCCTTCTGGGCGGCAACAAGTTCCTGGCAGACGCGGATGGTGGTGATTTCGTTGCGGCCTACGCGCCGGTACAGGATTTCCTTGGTGCCGGCCTCGGTGTCGAAATACCAGACATTCCCTTTGTGCACGAGCGGGATGGGCGTGGGCCAATTTTCCGCGCCGATGACGAGCGAGGTGGTGCCGTCGGGCTCGTTCACCAGGCGATGCATCTCCAGATATTTTTTCACAAAGTTTGCGCGCATGTCCCGGTCCTCGACGGCGTCGCCGGAGGAAACCACGTGTTTGCCGTCAGGCCCGAAGATGGCGAGCATGGCGTTTTCGTCGTTCGCTTCCGTCGCGGCGACCAGCGCGTTGCTGGCCTCTTCGGCGGAAGCGAAAGTTTTCTGGCCTTGTTGCTGGGCTTGGGAAATGACAGGCACGCAACCGAACAAGAAAATAGCAACCGCTGCAAATTTCGTAAGCTGGCCCCACTGCTGAGCTGCAAGATTCAGCTTCGTTCGCCGCATAGGTCATTTCTCCGTTTCTATAAGTCGCTCTGTGGCCCGCTTAGTTACTTCGCGGGCTGTTAGGAATGTTCTAAGAGTGGGGACATCTTGTGATTTGATTAGTGATGGCCGCCGCCCCCGCCGTGACCCCCGCCCCCACCGTGAAATCCACCGCCGCCTCCGCCGAAGCTGGAGTTTCCGCGCGAGGAATAACTGCGGGCCTCTCCGCCGTGGTCATAGCCGCTGAAGCCGCTGGTGTGGGTACCAGTCTGGCCGTGACCTGCTGGCTCGTATCCGCTGAAGCCGCTGGTGCGGGTGCCGGTCTGGCCGCGGGGTTCGCCGGCTTGGCCGTGGCCTGCAGGCTCGTATCCCCGAGCGGCTTGGGTATTTCCATGGAACGGCGTGTCCCTCCCGCCAGGATGGTTGTAAACATTCGTGGGCCCGCGCTCGACGTTGTTGGCGACGCCGCGTTCACCGCCGGCGCGGTAGTAATTATTGCGGTTGTAAAATGTATTGCTGCGGGAGTAGTAGCGGTTGTTGTTGTAAATCACGGCGTGGCCGCCCCATCCCATGCCCCAGTGGCCCCAGCCCCAACCGTAGCCGCCGTAGAAGCCGATGCCGAAGCCGATACCTCCCCAATAAAGAGAAGGGCCGCCCCACCAGATTCCAGGATACGGGTACCAACCGGGCCACGCTGCGACGGGATAGCCGTAAACGAGCCAGGGATTATAAGCGGGGACATACACCACGTCGGGTGTAGCGGGCTGAATGACGATGTCCGAACCTTGGGTCTGGACGGTCTGCTGCGGCGTGTCGTTCAGATTGCCGGCTTGCTGCGCTTTCTGGCGCATCACCTGAATCGCGTCCATTACACCTTGTTGCTGGTTGTAGTACGCGTCACCCAGAGATGACGTCCAGGAAATGTTCTTGTCCATATTTCCCAGCACGGTGGGAAAGGCGGTGAGCGCCTTCACGCTGGGATCCCAGGATTGCTGGTCCACGGCCTGCGCGAGGGCGTCGCCCTTCAAATCGGGATTCGCTTGCACCCAGCGGTCTGCTTCGACAATTTCGGCGGGGAAAGTGGATGCAGCGAGTACCTGCGCCACCAGCGAATCCGGGTACAGCGCGATGGGCGCGACGAGTTGCTGCAACTGGTCGGGAGTCTGCTGCGTGTAGGGCGGCGCTTGCGAAGGTTGCGCGGAAGATTGCGCATCCTGGTCCTGCTCTTGAGCGGCGAAAAGAGTTTGCGGCAGGATTGGCAATAGCAGGGCGAATGCCAGCACGCGAGCGAGAATTTGTCCGGCTGAAAACGGAACAGTATTAGAACTCGTTGCTAAACGCTTAAAAACGTGCGTGTTCGTGAGGCTCCGGATCAGCATCATGAGGTGAGCCCTCCTAAATGCTTAGATGCCTAACGGGGAAATTCGGTTTCTGTTTTTGCTCTTGAGCGGCCGACGGTTGCACCCGATATATTCCGCTGGATTGGGCGGCGGCGTCAACGGCGAGGAAACCTCTGGGTATCCCTGGTGGCACACACGGCGGAGCGGCGGCGGTTTCAGCGCTGCTGCTCTGGCGGACGATCGGAGCGAATGAAGTAATGGGGCTTGTCGAGGTCGGCGCGGACGGCGACGTCGAAGAAGCCGACCATCATTTCGTCGTAGGTTTGATCGCCCCAGCGGACGGCGACATCGGGATCGGGATTGTGCGGATTGTTTTTGGAATTGTCGTACCAGGCGACGGCTTGAAGGACCGTGCCGGCGGGCAGCGCTAGCGGCTGGGCTAGGCGATAACTGAGTTGCCAGTAAAAATTGTAATTTACGCGCAGCAGCGGCTCGATGGTCTTGTCGGGATGGACGATATTGTATTCGAAGCGTTTTCCGCGCAGGTGCATGTGCGGGAAAAAGCTCAGGAGGAGGGCGTCGTTGGGCAGCGAGCCGTGGACTTCGACGCGATAATCGTCCACGCCGGGAGGGATGACGAAGCGGTCGTTGGTTAGTTGCAGCGTGAGGACGCGCTGCTTGGGTGGATTCGCGGCGAAAATGATGCCGATGCTCGATTGATCCGTGGTGGCGTGGCCATGCGCCATGTAATGCATTTGAAATATGAGATCGGAGCCGGCCGGGACGAATTTCGCCATGCCTTCGGGCCAATTGTCCGGCGAACTTCCGGGCGCGTACACCAGCAGGATATCGGCTTGGGTGAAACGCGTGTCCTCGCGGTCTTGTTCGTCGCTCATGTCCGCGCCGGTGAAGGGAACGCCGATCGGAGCGTGGCGCAGCCAATTGGAATTCGGCGGGCGAACGTACACGACGGCGTGATGCACGTTCGCGCGGCTGCTTGGCTGAATTTCGGACATCTGAATCCATCTGTCTTCCGTGAAGTGGGTGGGGACGATTTCATAGGTGTAGTCAATATCGCCGTGGGCGGGAAGCGCGACGGGTTTGGGCATGCGGATGATTGCGTCGGGTTGCGGAATCATCCAGCCTTCGGGCCACCTGCGCGGCGGTGGCGCGGCGTGCGGATCACCCGCGGGGGCCTGCGCGTTCGCCCAGGCGACGAGCGTGTCTATTTCTTGTTGTGTGAGTGATGGATCGTTGGAGAAATGCCCGACCGCGGGATCGGCAAACCATGGAGGCATTTCGCGTTTGCTGGCGGAATCTGCGATGGCGCGGGCAAAGGAGCGGGTCTGAGCGTAGGACATTAATTGCATCGGGCCGATTTCGCCGGCGCGGTGGCAGCTTTGACAGTGTTGCTGCAGGATGGGCAGAACGTCGCGATAGAACGTGGGCGTTGCGACGAGCGCTAGCGAGGGTTCGGTCGGCGGCTGCGGCGTGGGTTGGTCTTGCTGCTGCGCGGCGCAGGCAGTCGCGAACAACAGGAACAAGACGGATGGCAAAGTGATTCTCAAGAGATTATGGATGCGAGTTGGGCGGCCGAGGTTTTTGTTTTGAAGTTTCACAACGCAGGAATTCTACACCGAGTACTTCGCGCGCGCGTTCGGTGACGAGATCCGGCGGCTGCGCGAGCTTTCGCGAGGCTATTTTTGCAGCGCAGCGATATACACCGCGAACGGCTCGAGCGAGAGTTGCGCTACGCTGGAATTATTTTGCAGCGACGATTGGGTAGTGAGCAAAGTCTTTGCCGACTTTGTGCTGAGGCGCTGTTTTGACAGATTAAATTTCAACGTTTGCGGCGCAGCGGACATGTTGATGATGACGAGCACCGTGTCGTTCTTGGCTTTGCGCACGTACGACAACACATTCGGGTCGTCCTGATTCAATGCGATGTACTCGCCGTCCAGGAGCGCCGGGTTTGCACGGCGCAATGCGAGCAGGCCTTTGTACCAACGAAGGATCGAATTTGGATCTTTCAGCTCGTCAGCGACGTTGTAAGTCTTGTAGGTTGACGGAATCGGATTCCAGGGAACGCCGGTGGTAAATCCGGCGTTGGGATCGTCGCTCCATTGCATCGGAGTGCGTTCGCCGTCGCGGCCTTTTTCTTTCGGCCAACCGATGCGCCCGATGGGGTCCTTCACGTCTTCGCGGCGCGTGGGATCGTTGTTCCGAATGCCGATTTCTTCGCCGTAGTACAGGATGGGGGTGCCGCGAAGCGTCAGATGCATGGCCGCCATATCTTTGGCGATTTGATCGTTGTGCTGGCCGTCGCCGTAGCGATTCCAGGAACGCACGATGTCGTGATTGCCGATTACGTACACGGGCCACTCGCCGGTAGCCTCGACCGCGGCAATGTGCTCGCGGAATATGGGCGCGGAAAATTTCAGTTTGGTGAGCAGCAGATCCATGGGCATCTGCAACTCGTTGTTCGCGGCGCCGTAATAGGGTTTTAACTGCGCGACGTTTTCCGTCCAGGTTTCGCCGATCAGAACTGCATTGTATTTGTTGGCCACGGTGCGCAAGCCTTGCAGCGCGGTGTGCACCTCGGGCAGACGCTGGGTGTACTTGTCTTCGATTTTCGGATCGCCGAAGGCGTTGGTGCCGGGCAGAACCGGATTGTCACGCAGTGCGGGATCTTCGAAGAGCGAGTCCACGGCGTCGAGACGGAAACCGGCGACGCCGCGCTGATACCACCACTCTGTCGTGCCGTACATGGCTTGGACGACCGCGGGGTTGCGCCAGTTCAGGTCCGGCTGCTGTGGGTAGAAATAATGGTAGTAATACTGTTTGGTTTTGCTGTCCCACTGCCACGCGGAACCGCCGAATATTGCGATCCAATTGTTCGGAGGGCCATCGCCTTTGCCGTCGCGCCAGATGTACCAATCGCGCTTCGGCGAAGTGCGCGAGGAACGGGAATCTAGGAACCAGGGATGCTGGTCGGAAGTGTGGTTCACCACAAAATCCAGAATGATTTTGATGCCGCGATCCGCGCCGAGCTTTTGCAGGCGATCGAAATCGGCTAGCGTGCCGTACATTTTGTCAATGTTCTCGTAGTCGGAGACGTCGTAGCCGAAATCCACCTGCGGTGAAGGGAAGCAGGGAGCGATCCAGATGGCGTTTACACCGAGGGCTTGCAAGTAATCGAGCTTGGAAGCGATGCCGTTCAGGTCGCCGATGCCGTCGCCATTGCTATCCATGAAGCTGCGCGGATAAATTTCATAAAATACGGCGTGCCGATACCAGGGAGGCGTCGCGCCATCCGTTGTTTTGCGTTGTGCGCGCAGTACACGCAGAGCGGCGAGCAGAACGATCAGCATCAATGCGGTCGCGGCAAACCTGCCGTGCATGAGCCTGCCTCCACAGCGTGCTGAACGAACCAGAAGCGCGTTCGAGTCTAGCAAGGTCGTTGCTGTGCTGCCAGTGCGCCTGGCGTCGCCATCGCCCGCGACCGCCTGCGATCCGCGTTCACGGATTGACATGTCCGGCAGGCGGAGCTTAGCATCGGGCGTCGCTCGCTTCGCATCAGCGGGAGCGCGGCGAAGCGGAGCTTCCTCAGCGAAACGTTATGCCCACATCCAAGCTCTTCACGCCGCGCGAGGCCGCACAGGTGCTGGGAATCAGCTATCCGACGCTGAAGCAGTGGATCTATAAGAAGAAAATTCGCTCGGTGAAGACGGCGGGCGGCCACCACCGCATTCCTGAGAAAGAAGTGGATCGCTTCCTGTATCGCGCGAATGAGCGCGGAGACGTCGCCGAGCGCAGAAACAACTTTCGGCGGATCAGCGGGCGCAACCAACTGGTCGGCCGCGTCACCGACATCAAGGTCAACGGCCTGATGGCCCAAGTAGCCCTTTCGATTGGCGGACAACGGATTACCTCCATCATCACCGCGGATGCCGTCCGGGAAATGCGCCTGAAAAACGGCCAGACGGTAGCCGCCCTGGTGAAGTCCACGGAAGTAATGATCATTCGGCTGTGAACTCTCGCACTTCCTCCTGATTGCGTGGCAAACCTCGCAGCGATTCGATTTTGCGCAATCGCCCGGGCATCCTAAACGCACTAAATCGCTTTGACATCGCTACACGAATCGTATAGATTCGCACCTCGCTGTCATCATTCGTACGGCCACTGAATCTACGCAACCGTAAACGCAAGGAGAACCTGTGAGGCCCCTCCCAATCGCTTTTGTAGCCCTGTCTCTGTTGCTCGTCGAGTCGCCGCCAGCGCGCGCCCAATCGCGCGCGAGCCTTTCCGTTGCCGCGACGAACCCAACCGGCGCGAGCCTTTCCGGCCTGGTGACAAACCAAACCGGCGCGCCCCTTCGCGATGTCACGGTGACCATCAAGAATCTCGACACACGCGAAACGCGCACGATTCCAACCGACGCCGGAGGGCGCTATCAGACGTCCGGCCTGCCTGCGGGGCGCTTCGAGATTCGCGCGGCGAAATCAGGGTTCGCCGAGGAAACGCGCGCGGGAATCAGCTTGGCGGCTGACCAGGGCGCCACAGTTGACATTCAAATGCAGCGGAAGGGCCCCGACCCCTGCATGAACGGCCACGAGTTCGCCACCACCGATTGCGCGCTCAGCTGGCACGGCATCACGCTGTACGGTGCATATGACGTCGGCGTCGGCTGGGTGAGCCATGGCTTGCCCGTTAACGGCTACAACTATGAAGGCGAATCGCTGGTGAACCGAAACGGCTATCAATCGCGATTCCTGGTGGCGCCGAACAACCTGCAGCAGACCGGTCTGGGCGTCAGGGGCAAAGAAGAATTCGCCCCTGGGTGGTCCGTTGTGTTCAACCTTTCAACCGGCATCAATCCGCAATCCGGCCTGCTGGCCAATGCGCCAGCGACCAATACCGTCAACAATGGGCTTCCCCGGGCCAGCTATTCGATGGCCATTGACGGCGCGCGCGCGGGGCAGCCCTTCAACGACGAATTCTATGGGGGAATATCGTCCACGCATTTCGGCGCGCTGACTTTCGGCCGGCAGCGCTCTCTCGGCACCGATGCGATGCTCCGATACGATCCGGTCGGCGGCGGCTATGGTTTTTCTTACATCGGGTATAACGGCACGATGTCCGGCGGCGGCGACACTGACGACAGCCGTTGGGACGACGCGCTGAAGTATCGCTTCACCGTTGGTCCGATCCATTTCGGCGCGATGTATAAATTCGCCAATGGTTCTGGCGGCTGCTACTCGGCCTCCCCAACCTGGACTGCCGCCAACTGCGCGCCGGAAAGAGCGCATAACAACGCCTATGGATTCGACGTTGGAGGAGAGCACGGCAAGTTTTCCGCCGATCTCGTCTTCCAACATTACAACCAGGCGATCAGCGTATTGAACCCCTTGCTGGGACCTCAGAGTCTGACGCAGCCGTATCAGTCCACGGTCAACAGCATCAACACAAACCAAATCACCGGGGTCAATCTGATAGACCCGAGCGACACGTTATATGGCATCGTGACCGACAACAACGCCCTTATGGTCGCTGCCAAGTACATGTGGGACCCGGTCAAGTTTTTTGCGGGCTACGAATACATCTGGCAGAACAATCCGTCGCAACCGTTGGGCGTCGGTGCCACTGACGAGGGCGGTTATATCTTGAGCGGTGTCGAGGACAACAATCTTGATTCTGAGAAGTTGCTGCAGATCTGGTGGGTCGGCGCGAAATATACTTACCGCACCAAAACCGATATCACATTGTCCTGGTATCAACAGCGGCAGAACGACTTCCGTAGTCCGCCTGGCTGCGGGCCCGGAAATTTCCGAAGTGCCTGCGCTGGCACCCTCGACGAGGTGTCGCTCTATGCGGATTATCACTTCACCAAACGTCTCGACGGTTACGTCGGAATCGCGTATTCCGTCGTGACCGGCGGTCTGGCCATCGCCATTCCGCATGGTCCCGGCGTCCCCTATCTCTACCCGACCAACGTTGCTCCGACCATCGGTGTACGTTTCGCCTTCTGATCGTTTCCGCAGCGGGTTCAGTCGAGGGCCCACATGGATACCTGAAGCCCGCGATCGTTGGTGCGCTTCCCATTCTAGAAACGAAACCGCGTTCAGGCCAGTGGACACTTGGCCCGCGTGTCGCAAACTCGTCCGGCGCCGCACCCATCGAGCGTTGACTTGCGCTACTCCCAGCCATAATATGGCGCGCAGCCGGGATCGTGCCCGCCTGCCATGAAAGCACCGCCACCTGAGAACGAATCGGCACGACTCGCGGCACTGCAGCGTTACGCCATCCTGGATACATTTCCAGAGCAGGAGTTTGACGATCTCTCGCGCCTCGCCGCGATGATTTGCGGCACGCCGATCGCGCTGGTCAGTCTGGTGGATTCCCACCGGCAGTGGTTCAAATCACGGATCGGAATTGATGAAACGGAAACGTCGCGAGATGTGGCTTTCTGCGCGCACGCGATTCTGCAGCCGGATGTGATGGTGGTGCCGGACGCGCTGGCCGATGAGCGATTTCGCGCGAACCCGCTGGTTACGGAGAGTCCCAACGTTCGCTTTTACGCCGGCGCGCCGCTGATTTCGCAGGAAGGGTACGCGCTGGGGACGCTGTGCGTGATTGACCGCGTGCCGCGTGAATTGTCCGCGGAACAGAAGGACGCGCTGAAAGCGCTGAGCCGGTTGGTAGTGACGCAGATGGAGCTGCGGCGCAGCGTTTCGGATTTGTCGCGGGCGATTCGCGAGCGGCGCATGACGGAGGAAGAGCTGGACCAGCTTTTCACGGTTTCGCTGGACATGCTGTGCATCGCGGGGTTCGACGGATATTTCAAGCGGATTAATCCGGCATGGGAAAAGCTGCTGGGCATACCCATCGAAGAATTGCTTTCCAAACCGTTCAACGAATTTGTACATCCGGATGATCGCGAACGCACGACGGCTGAGGCGGAGAGGCTGGACGAGGGCGAACAAGTGATTTCGTTCGAAAATCGTTACCGCTGCGGCGACGGAACTTATCGCTGGCTGCTGTGGAACGCAACCCCGAGCCTGGATAATAAATTAATTTTTGCGGTGGCGCGCGATGTTACCCAGCGCAAGGAAGCGGAGCGCAGACTTTCAACCGGGTATGCGGTGACGCGCGTGCTGGCGGAAGCGGAATCTCTGGAGGCGGCAGCGCCATTAATATTAATGGCGATTTGCGAAGGGCTGAGCTGGGATTTGGGAGTTTTGTGGCGCGTGGACGAAGAGGCGGGGGTATTGCGCTGCATGAATGTGTGGCATCCCCCGGGTCTGAGTTTTCCGCAGTTCGTCAAAGCCACGCGAGAATCCACGTATCAGAGGTCCGTGGGCGTGCCCGGCCATGTCTGGGAAACGTCGCAACCGATGTGGCTGGCGGATTTACCGCACGCGGAAAACTTTCCGCGGGTGCCGTTTGCGATTGCCGAAGGACTGCACGCTTCGTTTGCGTTTCCGATACGCGTGAGCGAGCACGTGGCGGGAGTGATCGAGTTTTCGAGCCGGCAAGTGCGCAAGCTGGAGCCAGACTTAATGGAAATGTTCGATTCCATCGGCAGCCAGATCGGGCAGTTCATAGAGCGGCGCCGCGCGGAAATGGAACTGAAGTTGTATGCCGATTTTCTGGAGGCGGCGCGCAACGCGCAGCAAGCGGACGCGCGGCGGCTGGCGCAACTGGTGAAAGAGCTGGAAGCCGCGAAGGAGAAGGCCGAGGAAGCCACGCGCGCGAAGAGCGAGTTCCTGGCCAACATGAGCCACGAAATACGCACGCCGATGAACGCGATTATCGGCATGACGGAGCTGGCGCTGGAAACGAAAATGTCCGCGGAGCAGCGGGAATTTCTGGGCACGGTGAAAAGCTCGGCGGCCTCGCTATTGAATTTGATCAACGACATCCTGGATTTTTCGAAAGCGGAAGCGGGCAAAGAGCAGCTCGAGCACGTGGAATTTGCGCTGCGCGAGACGATCGAGGAAACGCTGAAATCGCTGGCGCCGCGCGCGCAGGAGAAAGAAATCGAACTGGCTTCGCGTTTTGCGCCGGAAGTGCCGGACGAGTTGATCGGCGATCCGGACCGGCTGCGCCGGATTGTGGTGAACCTGGTGGGGAACGCGATCAAATTCACCGAGCACGGGGAAGTGGTGGTGCAGGTAAACGTGGAAGAGCACGGCGAGCCGGATATTCTGCTGCATTTTTCAGTGACGGATACCGGAATCGGCATCCCCGCCGAGAAGCAGCAGCATGTTTTCGAAGCGTTCGCGCAAGCTGATTCTTCCACGACGCGCAAATACGGCGGCACCGGGCTGGGCCTGGCAATCTCCGCGCAGCTTTGCGAATTGATGAACGGGGTGATGTGGGTGGAAAGCGAAGAGGGGCGCGGCAGCACGTTTCATTTCACCGCGCATTTCGGACGGCCGGGAAAGCCTGCGAAGAAAACGGGCGACTCCGAACCGGTGAAGCTGCGCGATTTGCCGGTGCTGGTGGTGGACGATAATTCGACGAACCGGAAAATCCTCGAGGAAATGGTCGCGAACTGGCGCATGAAGCCGGTGGCCGCGGCGAACGGTCCGGCGGCAATGGAGGCGCTGCAACGGGCGCACAAGAATGGAACGCCATTTCGCCTGGTGCTGCTGGATGGGCACATGCCTGGGATGGATGGGTTTGAGGTGGCGGCGCGCGTAAAGCAGGATCCGCAGCTCCATGCAGCAGAGGTGATCCTTCTGACTTCGGCGGGACGCGGTGAAGACGTGGCGCGAGCCAAGGCCGTGGGCGTTGCGGCGGCACTGAGCAAGCCGGTGAAGCAATCGGAATTGTGGGACGCGATCGTCACCGCGTTGAACGTGCCCGGGCGGCAGAAAGTGCGGGCAACGTCGTCGTCGGCTGCGAGGACGCCCGCGCGCGCGGCGCGGCAGCCCCTGCGCGTACTGTTGGCTGAGGATAATCCGGTGAATCAGGAAGTGGCGTTGCGTTTACTGGAGCGGCGCGGACATTCCGTGATCGTCGCTGAAAATGGGAAGCAGGCGCTGACGGCGATTGAGCGGCACAAATTTGATCTGGTGCTGATGGACGTGCAGATGCCGGAGATGGGCGGCCTGGAAGCCACGCAGCTGATCCGCGAAAACGAAACAGCCACGGGCGAGCATCTGCCAATCCTGGCGATGACCGCACACGCCATGCAGGGCGACCGCGTACGATGCATCGCGGCCGGAATGGATGGATATCTGGCGAAACCGATTGATCCCAAAACGTTTTTCCAGGCAGTGGAGGGAATTTCGCAACGCACGGCGCAAGGCGAGATGACGGCGAAGGAAGCAGTGGGGCGCGAACAAGGCGGCGCTGACCGCCGCTCGCTGGATGCCAAGGCATTGCTGGAATGGTTCAGCGGGAACCGCAAACTGCTGCGCGATATCGTGAAAACGTTTCGCGACGACTGTCCGCGAATGATGTCGCGCATCCGCAGCGCGCTGGGGGCAAACGATGCCAACCTGCTGGCCGAGGGCGCGCATGCGCTGAAGGGCTCGGTGGGGAATTTCGGCCCCACGGCGGCGCTGGAGGCCACTCGAGAGCTGGAAAAAATCGCGCGACAAGGTAAACTCGACGGCGCTTGGGAGATGTACGCAACGCTGGAAGACGAGATCGCGTTGCTGCTGCCGGCGCTGCAGGCTATCGGCGCGCAAAAAAGAGCTTCGCGGCGGACCAGCCGCCCGCAACACGCACCCGGGAGAAAACGATGACGCGCATTCTAGTCGCTGATGATGACCGCACCACCCGCTTGCTGCTGACCGAAACGCTCCGAGCCGAGAAACACACCGTGGTCGCGGCCGCTGACGGCGCCGAGGCTCTGAAAAAATTGAAGGCCGGAAAGTTCGACCTGGTTTTGCTGGATATATGGATGCCGAAGATGAACGGGCTGGAGGTGCTGGCAAAACTCCGCAAGGCGAAAACGCGGCCCAAAATCATCGTGATGACTTCGGACGATACGCCGCAAACATTGCTCAGCGCGATCCGCGAAGAGGCGTACACGTATGTTGCCAAGCCGATTGATCCGCACGCGCTAGTGGTGCTGGTGAAGGAGACGCTATCGAAAACGCCGGGCCAGAGGCCGATTGAAGTGATTTCCGCGAGTCCAAATTGGGTGGAGCTGTCGCTTGCGTGTTCGCTGGACGAAGCGGAGCGCATCGAAGCATTCATGGCGCATCTGAAGACCGGCCTTTCCGAAGAAGTGCGCCGCGCGGTGGGCCAGGCGTTCCATGAGCTGCTGCTGAACGCGGTGGAATGGGGCGGGAAGCTGGATCCGAATCGCAAGGTGCGCATTTCGTATTTGCGCGCGAAGCGCATGTTGATGTACCGCATCGCCGATCCCGGACAGGGATTCAAGTTCGCGGGCCTGGATCATGCGGCGATCTCGCACCAGCCCGATGAGCCCACGGCGCACGATCAGGTCCGCCAAAATAAGGGATTGCGGCCCGGCGGATTCGGACTGCTGCTGACGCAGGCGAACGTGGACGAGCTGCTCTACAACGAAAAGCAGAATGAAGTGGTATTCGTGAAATACCTCGCGGAGTGAAGTCGCGTCGCCGGATGCGAAGCGCGTCTGGCGTGCGTTGCCCCTTATAATACGGTTGTGCGCTGAATGCGGCGCGGTGTGGTAAATTCGAGCCGAGTTAGACGATGAAAACTCTGCTGATTTTCGTGATTTTTGCGGCGGTTCTGGCGCTGGTGATCTGGTTTGGCGTCCCCAGAGCTCCGCGGCAAGAAACCGCGGCGCGCAAGGCGCAGCCTTCGCCGTGGAACTCCAGCGCGATTCAGAGCACGTTTGCGGGCGCGCAGGTGCAGGAAGCCGACCCGACGCACGCGACCGTGGTGTTTTTCTTCGACCTGGACAACAACACGGATACGGATTACCGGTTTGCGAAAGGCGCCGGCACCGTGGTTATGACGCGCCTGAAATCCAACGGCAGCTTGAGTTCGGAACAAACGATTGAATTGAACAATTCCGTGTTTCTGCCGGCGCGCAATCGCACGCGCATCGCGCTGCAGTTGACGCGTCCTTTCAACTGGCCTTCCGGGCTGCCCGGGGGACAGATCGGTCCGGTGAACCAATTGAAATTCCGCCAGTTCGTGGCGGATGAGGTGGCGAATTCCAGCGGATTTGTGATGTTCGATACGGCCACGCATTTTCAGATTGAGCTTCCCGGCGGATGGCAGGAATTGCAGACGCCGGCAAGCGCCGCTGGGCTGAATTAAGAGCTGAGAGCGCACTGAGGGTTGTTGCGGGCAGATTGCGCGCAACAAATGTTGTGAATGACTGACGAACCAGAACAAAATTCGGAGTCGGGTCCAGTTTCCGTTCCGGCGCGTGACCGGCGCGCGCATCCGCGCCAGCGGATTCGCTCGCTTGCGTATGTGCACCTGGGCGAAGGAAACGGCGGGATCGTTCTGAATATCAGCGAAAGCGGACTCGCGGTGCAGGCGGCCGAAGCGTTGGACGACGGCGAGGGCGTGATCGCCATGCGCATCGAAATTCCGCGCTCGCGCAAGCGTCTGGAAGTGCGCGGAGAAATAATGTGGGTGGGCGAATCCCGCAAAGAGGCGGGGCTGCGCTTCGTGGATTTGCAAGAGGACGCGCTGCGGCGGATTCGTTCGTGGATGGCGCGCGAGGAATCGCCGGGTACCGCGCCGGAGGAGAGCGAAGAGGAGGTCGAGGCGCCTGCCGTTCGCGCTGCGGAGGATCGCGCGGAGACAGCTGCGATTGAGCATGCGTCGGCGCGGCGGGATGAGCCCGTCCCTCCGGCCGAGGAGCCGGCCGCGCAGAGTGAAGAGCAGATCAGCGAAGTTGACGAGCCGCTGGAAGACGACTTGGAGCCAATCGAGTTTGACGAAGAGCTGGTTGCGTTTGGCGAAGCGGCAAATGACGAGAGTGCGACTGCGCCTGGAGTATCGCCTGTCGAAGTGGCGGATGCTGCAGCCCTCACGATGGACGCTCCAACGGGAGCGCCGAACAAATTAATGGCCGCCGCGCCGGTGAAACGCACGGAAGCGGAACGCGCACAAAAGATTGCGGCGCCGCCCGCACCGTCGGTGGCGGCGCCGTTCGCGGCATTCGAGCAGAAACCGCAAATCCCGGTTGCTCCTTACACGCCGATCAGCGGCACACATGGAGCGCCGGCTTTTGTAGCGGCTTCCGCTCCGCCCGCACCGGCGCGTTATTCCGCTGGCGATGCCGCGGGGTCGTTGTTCCCGAGACCGCGCGTTTCGGCCGAAGGGGCTGGCGCTTCCGCGGACGATGGCTGGAAAAGTTTTCGCGTGCAACTGCAGAGCGGATGGTTTCTTGCGGCCCTGGTGCTGCTGCTGGCAACGATTTCTTTTGTGGCCGGGATGGCGGTGCGTCGCGGAGCCCTGAATGGAATGATGGGCGACGTGGACGACATTGTGCAGCCCAAGAGCGCGCCCGCGCCATCGCCAGGAAATCTGACAGGAAATCTGGGGCCGAATCCCTCCGGCAATGGTTCGAGCACGGCGGCTGCGACTGCCCCGGCCAAGCCGCTGCAAATTGAAATTGTGGATTTAGAAAATCATCGCTGGACGATTCCGGCGGCAAGTGGCGCGAACCGCGGCGACGCTGCTGCTGCACGACCGGCACAAGCGAACGAGTCCGCGCCGTCAAATGGCGGTCAGTCGTCTGCTGCCGCGCGCGTGCCCGCGCCCAATCAAAATCCCGCGCAAGGCGCGGCATCAAACGGCGCGGCTGACGCAAGTGCGGCTGCAAAGCCGGGCGCGCCTCTGATGTTGAGTTTGCCGGAGACGCCGATCAGCGCGTCAGGTTCCGTCGCAATAAGCGCGACGAGCATGGTGCCGATGCCGGGGGACGATGCGCAGTCCGGGCAACGCGCGCGCAATCTTCGGATCGGCGAGCTCACCAATCTGGTGGAGCCGGTGTATCCGTCCGATGCGCGGCAGGCACACCTGGAAGGCACCGTGAAATTGCATGTCGTGGTAGCAACGAACGGCGAAGTTCAGAGCTTCCGGACTGTCAGCGGTCCCGAATCGTTAGCGCAAGCAGCGATGATGGCGGTTCGCGAGTGGCGTTACCGGCCCACACTGCTGAACGGAAAACCGGTCGAGACGCAGGAAGACGTCACCTTTGTGTTCCGCTTGCCAAATTGATCTCGCGCGCAACTTTCATGCGGCATGGTTGACGTTACCAATCGCATTACCGCGGTGATCCTGTATTGACGCTGGCACGGGCGGCGTATACGATTACCACGATTTTATCTGGAGGAAAAAATGGCGAAGAGCAGGCTCACCAAAGTTGCGGAAAGTATCGGCGGCGCAATCGGCAAGGCCGATCGCACGGCGCACAAAGTTGCCAAGGCCGGCGTGCTGGCGAAGAAAGAGCTGGAGGCGCTGTCGAAGGAAGTGGATTCGCTGAAGAAGCGCCTACAGAAAACCACCAAGCGCTTGAAGAACGCGCTCTCATAGATTCGCAGCCCTCCTTTGAAATCTAGCGCGGGCATTGCGTCCGCTTTGTCGCTGCTGGTGACGCCCCCGTCACGCCATCACGCCGCGGCGTCGAGGCGTCGCAGCGCTTCGTTCGTCGTGATCGTTTCGGCTCCCAGCGCCGCCAGTTCGGCCATGGTGCGGCGCGCTTCCTCTGGATTCAGCGTTTCAATCGCGTCTTTGACGATGGAGACGCGCCGGCCGCGTTCCAGCAAGCCCTTCGCTGCAAGCCGCACACAGTATTCCGTCACCACGCCGAACACGATAAATTCGGCATCGCGGGAAAGGCGTTCGAGAAGCTTTTCCGCATGGCGGCTTTCAAAAATGTCCAGCGTCTGCTTTTCCAGCACGATTTGGTGAAATTCGTGGAGGTCGGCTGGCAGCTTCGCGCTGGCTTCGTTCGGGATCGTGATGTGTTTTTCGGTTAGCGCTTCGGGGACATGTTTCGCGCCCGGCGTTCCGCTTATGCAATGCGGCGGAAATTGTACGAATTCCGGATCGTCTTTCGCGTGAATGCAGCCGTGCGAGACCAAAAGGACGCGGCCTTGGCGCGCTGCGTCCGTCAGCCGCCGGATGTTGGGCAGAAGCTTTTCGGCGCCGGGAACGTAGAGCTTGCCGCCGGGCGTCATGAAGTCCTCTTGTACATCCACCTCCCAGAAAATTATTTTCTTCTTCGAGGCCATTTGGGTTCCTGTGGTTGCGCGACTGAATCGTTAATGCGCTGCGCGCGCTTTGGCGCCGCAAATTGCTGGAAATTCATTTATAGACCGGTTTGCGACTGGGTGACAAGCCCGCGATGGCGGTTCATTGGCGCGCGTTGGTTAGACTAGATCGCCTTCCTTTGCCTGCGGATTGATGTTAGTTTTTCAGTGAAATTCGCTACACACTTTTTGACGCGCCTCTATGCCTGAGCGATTCTTGTTTTCCGATCTTCGCGAGCTTTTTGCCAAGGCGAACGAGGTGAAGTCCGGCGACCAATTGGCCGGAATCGCCGCTGGGTCCGAACGGGAGCGGGTTGCCGCGAAACGCCAGGTTGCGGATTTGCCGCTCGACGAAATTGTGCGGAATCCGCTAATTGATCCGGACCAGGACGACGTCAGCCGCCTGATTCTGGATTCCTACGACCGAGAAAACTTCCAAGCGCTGAAAAGCATGACCGTTGGCGAATTCCGCGAACGGCTGCTCGACGACACCACCACCGAAAGCGAACTCCGCGAAATTCAGCGCGCCATCATTCCTGAAATCGCCGCAGCCGTGGCAAAAATTATGAGCAATAAGGATCTGGTGCTGGCCGCTGCGCGGATTCGCAACGTCACGCACTGCCGCAACACCATGGGTGAGCGTGGAGTATTGGGAATTCGCGTGCAGCCCAATCATCCGGTGGACGATATCGGCGGCATCTTGCTTGCTGCGTTTGAAGGCTTGCTGTACGGATGCGGCGATGCGGTGATCGGGGTAAATCCCGCGGCGGACTCGGTGGAAACGGTTGGCGCGATTTTGCAAGCGCTCGATCGCCTAGTGACTGCGTGCAAAGCGCCGACGCAAACTTGCTGCCTGGCGCATATTTCGACGCAGCTTGCGGCGCTGCGCCGCGGCGCGCCGGTTGACCTGCTGTTTCAATCCATCAGCGGCACGGAAGCGGCCAACAAAAGTTTCGCCATCACACTTGCGATGTTACGCGAAGGCCGCGAACAGGTGCTCGAACATCATCGCCAGCGCAATGGCGTCGCCTGGAAAGGAACAAACGTAATGTATTTCGAGACGGGGCAGGGCAGCGCGCTTTCAGCGGAGGCGCATTGCGGCGTGGACCAGCTGACTTTGGAAGCTCGCGCGTACGGCGTGGCGCGTGTCTTCGACCCATTCCTGGTGAATAGCGTGGTGGGATTTATCGGCCCGGAATATCTTTACGACGAACGGCAAATTATTCGCGCGGGGCTAGAAGATCATTTCATGGGCAAGCTGCTGGGGCTGCCGATGGGCTGCGATGTTTGCTATACAAATCATGCAGAGGCGGATCAGAATTCCGCGGACAATCTCTTGCTGCTGCTCGGCGCGGCAGGATGCAATTATTTTATGGGCGTACCGTGCAGCGATGACGTGATGCTGAACTATCAATCCACCAGCTATCACGACGCGATTGGCGTGCGCAAGATTTTCGGGTTGCGTCCCGCGCCGGAATTTCTGGCGTGGTTGGAGAGCGCCGGAATTTATCGCGACGGCGAACTGGTGAAGTTGGATGCAGCGGCGCGCGGGCGATTGTTGCGTGGATTGGAATCGTCGCTGGAAGGCATGGCTTGAATGGCTGAGAAGCCCAGCATAAACGCTGCGGATAAGCTGGCCGCGAATTCCGATTGGCCGGAGCTAGTGCGGAAAATTCGCGCGCGCACGCCGGCGCGGATTTTGGTGGGGCGCGCGGGGCCGGCTTATCGCACGGAAACGCAGCTGCAGTTGCGCGAAGACCATGCCACGGCGCGTGATGCGGTGCGCGCGGAACTAGATGTGAACGCGGCGTTCGGCGCGGCATTCATCGAAAAATGGAAATTGTTCGAAGTTGCCACGCGCGCTACGTCGAAGGATGAATATTTGCAGCACCCATCGCTGGGCCGCGCGTTCAGCGATACCGGGCGTGCGGAAATTGTGCGCCGTTGCGCCGCGGAGCGCGACGTGCAGATCGCCATCGGCGACGGGCTATCTGTTCCAGCGATTGGCGCGCAGGTGCCGCGGCTGCTGCCGCTGCTGATGGAAGGCTGTCACGCACGAGGCTGGAGCGTCGGCCAGACTTTTGTGATTCATCATTGCCGCGTGGGGATTGTGAATAAAATTGGCGAGCTGCTCAGGCCGCGGATTGTGCTGCTGCTGATTGGCGAGCGTCCCGGTCTCGCTACGGCCGAGAGCCTGTCGGCGTACATGGCGTACGAGCCAGACCGCACGCACACGGATGCGAATCGCAATCTCATTTCGAATATTCACAGCAGGGGATTGAGCGCCGAGGAAGCGGCGGAGCGCATTTTGAATTTGTGCGAACAGATGATGAATTTGCGCGTGAGCGGGGTGACCCTGAAGGAAATCGCCGGTCACGAGCGGGAGAGCTTGCCTAAATAGAGCGCCATGCCGACGGCTGCATGCATGCCGAGTTTTTCAAGCGCGCGAACTTCTTTTTGGCTGCGAATACCGCCGGCGGCGGTGATCGGCTTTTTTGTCACTCGCCGCAGTTTCCGGAACCACTGGAGATCGGTGCCCTTCATCGTTCCTTCGTTATCCACAAAAGTGCACAGAAAGCCGGAACAGTAGGGCTCGAAATGCGGAATCACGTCTGCGGGGCGCAATTTCAGGCGCTGGCGCCATCCGCGCACGACGATTTGGCCGCGCTCGGTGTCTAGCGCCAGGATCACCTTCTTGCGTCCGACGCAGGCGCGCAGTTTCCGCAGAAAGTCGTGCGCGATTTGTCCATCGCGAAATGCAGCGCTGCCTACGATGATTTTCTCCGCGCCCCAGGAAAGAATTTTCTCGGCGCGCGCGACACTGCGGATTCCGCCGCCCACGCGGATTTTCATATTGGCGCGACTGGACAATATTTTGATCCAGCGGCCGTTCGAGCCGGTGCCGATCGCGGCGTCCAGATCAATCACATGCAGAATGGGATAATTGCGGAAGCGATCGAGCAGGCCGAGGACATCGTCAACGGAGAGCGCGAGCTTGCGGCCGCGAACCAGTTGTACGGCTTTGCCGTTTTGCAGATCAATGCAGGGAATGATCATCGGTTCCTCTGAGCACCGAACCGCAGGCTCATGAGCAGGTACTCATCGGCTGAAGCGCACCGGCACGCCGCGTCCTTCCAAATATTGTTTCAACGCGCCAATCGAATGTTCGGCCGTGTGAAAAATTGAAGCGGCCAGCGCCGCATCGGCGTGACCTTCGCCGAATACGGCCAGAAAATCGTCGAACGCTTTGGCGCCGCCGGAAGCAATCACCGGAACCGAAACTTGCGCCGCGATCGCTGCCGTCAGTCCGCAATCGAAGCCGCTGCATGTGCCGTCGCGATCAATCGAGGTGAGCAGGATTTCGCCCGCGCCTCGCGAGACGCCTTCCCTGGCCCAAGCCGCGGCCTCGCGTCCGCTGGATTCCGCGCCTCCGCGCACGAAAACTTCCCAACCCTTGCGCGTTTTTTTCACGTCCATCGAAAGCACCACAGCTTGCGAGCCAAACTGCGCGGCGAGCTCCGAAATCAATTCCGGACGCGCGACGGCGGCGGTGTTTATGGTGACTTTGTCGGCTCCGGCGCGCAGCACGGCGTTGCCATCTTCCAGGCGGCGAATTCCACCTCCGGCCGTGAACGGAATATTGAGCTGCCGCGCGACGCGGCGCACGGTTTCGAGAAACGTGGCGCGGCCATCGCGTGAAGCAGTGATGTCGAGGAGGATCAGCTCATCCGCGCCTTCGCTGTTGTAGCGGGCGGCAAGTTCTTCGGGATCGCCCATGTCGCGCAGGCCCGAGAATTCGACGCCTTTCACGACGCGACCGGCATCCACGTCAAGGCAGGGGATGATGCGGCGCGCGAGCGTCATCGCGCCCACTCGAGAAAATTGCGCAGCACGCGCGAACCCACCTCGCCGGATTTTTCGGGATGAAATTGCACGGCCATCAGATTGTCTTTTTCCACGACGGCGGCGAACGGGAAACCGTGATCGCACGCGGCGGCGGTGTGCGGTTCGCGGGCGGCTGCGGCATAGGAATGAGCGAAATAAAAATAAGCGTCGTCGGGAACCTCGCGAAGCAGAATACTTTCGCGCAGGCGGCGCAACTGATTCCAGCCGATGTGCGGGGACTTCACGTTGGTGGGCAGCGCTTCGACACTTTCATGAATCAGGTCGAGGCCTTGCTCGCCGGGGGCCTCCGCGCTGGATGCGAACATCACTTGCAGGCCCAGGCAAATTCCGAGGATCGGAACACGGCTGGCAATCGATTGCTTTAGCGCCGAGGTCAAGTTTCTTTCGCGGAGCCCAGTGACGAACGCGCAAAAATGTCCGACGCCGGGAAGAACCAGCGTGCTGGCCGATGCGATTTGGTCGGGCCCGGTTATACATTCTGTTTCGGCGCCGAGGGTGCGCAATGCGCGCTCCACCGACGGCAGGTTTCCCGCGCCGTAATCTATGACGGAAACTTTCACAGCAGCCCCTTTGTGCTGGGCAGGACTCGGCGCAGTTGGCGATCCCGCGTGACCGCAAAACGCAGAGCGCGCGCGAAGGCTTTGAACATGGCTTCGATCTGATGGTGCGACGAGCGGCCGTACACGTGGCGCAGATGAACATTGGCCGCGGCAGCCTGCGCGAAGGCTTGAAAAAAATCTTCGAGCAGCTCGGTTTGAAAATCGCCGACGCGACGGGCGAGCGGGCGCCATTTGCAGACGAAATGCGCGCGGCCGGAAAAATCGAGCGCGCAGGCGGCGAGCGATTCGTCCATGGGCATTAGAAAATAGCCGGCGCGCAGGATGCCGCGCTTCGAGCCGAGCGCTTGCTTCACCGCTTCGCCGAGCGCGATCCCGACATCTTCCACAGTGTGGTGTTGATCCACGTCCAGGTCGCCGCGTGCGACCAGCTCGAGATCGAGCGCGCCGTGCCGCGCGATTTGTTCGAGCATATGATCGAAAAATCGGATGCCGGTGTCTATGCGCGCTTTTCCGCGGCCGTCGAGATTCAGCTTCAGCTTGACGCTGGTTTCGTTCGTGGCGCGGTGCACGGCTGTTTTTCTCATAGGATCTCTTCCAATTGCCGTAGCACACGGCGGACCTGCGGAACCGTTCCGAAAGTGATGCGCAAGTAGCCGGCGCCGTTGAAATCGCTGGAGCGATCGCGGATCAACGTGCCTTGGCGAGCTAGGGCTGCGGCAACTTCTTTCGCACGTGTGCCGAGAGAGAGCAAAACGAAATTTGCGGCGCTGGGGAAAAACGGAATGCCCAGCTTGGCAAGCCCGCGTTCGAGTTCTTTGCGGCTGCGGCGGAATTCGCAGAGCGCGCTGCGCAGGAAATTGTGATCACGCACGGTTGCGCGCGCCGCAGCCAGCGCCGCTATGTTCACCGGATAAGGGGATTGCGCTTTTCGGAAGTGCTCCGCTGTGGAGCGATTCGCGAAGATGCAGCCGAGACGCAGGCCGGCGAGGCCAGCGGCTTTGGAGAACGTGCGCGTGACTACCAGATTATTGTGGCGACGTATCCACGGAAGGACCGTGGTGCCGGAATATTCGAAATAGGCTTCGTCCACGACCACCAGCGTTCTTGTGGCGGATTTCAGAATGCGCCGCAATTCCACGGGACGCAGCACGCTGCCTGTTGGATTATTCGGATTGGCGAGAAAAAAGACGCGCGGCTTCTTTCGCAGCGCGGCGAGGAGCGCCTTCATCGGAAATTGCATGGCCGCGTCGTAGCGCAATGCCTCGATGCGGGCGCCGGCAAGTTCGGAATAAAAGCGGTACATCGCAAAGGTCGGCTCGACGAGCAAGACGGTGTCGTGCGGCTCGACGAACGTGTCCACGATCAAATGCAGCGCTTCGTCGGTGCCATTGGTCAGCAGCAGTTCGTCATGGTGCACGCAGAAGAATCGGGCCAACTCGCGACGCACGGCTTCCTGCTCCGGATACATGGAGACCGCGGCGGAAGTGAGATTGCGAATTGCCGCGCGCGCTTTCGGCGAGCATCCGATGGTGTTTTCGTTGAAATCCAGGCGCAGCTTTCCCTCGCGGCCTTCGAGTGGAGGACGATAGGGACGCATGCGCGCGACGGCTTTGCGCACGGGGATCGGCGGCTTCATTCGCGCACCTCGACGGCACGCGCGTGCGCCAGCAGTCCTTCGGCTTTCGCAAACTGTTTGACGACTGGCGCCAGGTGCGCGAGTCCCGCGAGAGTTACTTCCTGCACGCTGATGCATTTCACAAAGTCGGCGGTGGATAATCCGCCACGCGCGCGGGCTCCGCCGCCGGTGGGCAAGACGTGGTTCGTGCCGGTGGCGTAATCGCCGAACGATTGCGCGCTCCAATCGCCGAGGAATATGCTGCCTGCCGAATCGAAGTCCCCCGCGAGCTTGCTGGCTGCCCCCGGCAAGCTCAGATGCTCCGGCGCGAAGTGGTTGACGAACCGGATCGCTGCCGCGAAATTGCGCGCGACGAGCACAGCACCATTTTTCGCGAGGGAACGCCATGCGGGATTCGATTTCGGAAGTTGCGCGAACAGCCGCGCGATTTCAGCGGCCACGCTGCGGCCGAATTTCAGCGACGTTGTTACGAAAAGCACGACGGCGTCCGGATCGTGTTCCGCTTGCCCAAGTAGATCGGCTGCGATGAATGCTGGATTCCCACTGGCGGCGAACACCACCGCTTCTGTGGGCCCGGCAAGCAGTTCAATGGCGCAATCGGAGCTTACCAGCCACTTCGCGGCGGTGACGTAGCGATTGCCCGGGCCGAATATTTTGTCCACGCGTGGGATTGATTGCGTGCCGTAGGCTAGCGCCCCGATCGCTTGCGCGCCTCCGACCCTGGCGATTTGCCCCAGGCCGAGTTTTTCCGCAGCGGCCAAGAGTTCGTCGCTCGGTTGCGGGCTGGCGATCACAATATTGCGCACGCCGGCTTCTTGCGCGGGAATTGCGGTCATTAAAAGGGTCGAGACCAACGAAAACCTTCCGCCCGGGAGATAGCACCCCACCGTTTCTATCGGACGCACTCGCTGGCTCGCACGCACGCCCGGTTCCACGCTCAGCGTCCACTCCCGCGGTTTCTGGCGCCGCGCTACAACGCGAATATTGCGCGCGGCGTGATCCACGGCGCCGAGAAACGCGGCGGAAACTCGGCGCGAGGCGCTGCGCAATTCGTTGCGCGAGACCCACACGCTGTTGCGCTGTAAGGCCACGCGGTCGAACCGCTTCGTCCAATAAAATAGCGCCGCATCGCCACGCCGTTGCACATCTCGAATGATTTTCGCAGCGGCACGTTCTGCGCCGCGATCGCGGCTGCGCCGCTGCGCCAAAATCTTTTCTTCGACGGCGCCAGTGAGCCGGAGTACGTGCATCAATACACGATTTTGTTGAGCGGGTACTCAACAATCCCTTCCGCGCGCGCCGATTTGAGTTTCGGGACCAATTGCCGCACGGTGCGTTCTTCGACGATGGTATTGATTGCGACCCAGTCCGGATCGCTAAGCTGTGCCACGGTGGGATTTCGCAATGCCGGCAGCGCCGCCAGCACATTCGGAAGATCCTCGCGGCGCACGTTGAGCATCAAGCCGACGCGGTTGTACGCTTTGATCGCGCCTTCCAGCAGCAAGACGAGGTTCTGGATTTTTTCGCGCTTCCATTGATCTAGCCACGACGCGCGATTAGCGATAAACCACGGCGCGGATTCCAGTAGCGTATCCACGACGCGCAAATGATTGGCGCGCAGGGAAGCCCCCGTTTCGGTGACTTCCACGATGGCGTCGGCGAGTTGCGGAACTTTTACTTCCGTGGCGCCCCAGGAAAACTCCACGCGCGCATGCACACCGTGGCGCTGCAAATATTGTTCGGTTAAGTGCACCGCTTCGGTGGCGATTACTTTTCCTTCGAGGTCGCGCACATCTTTCACCGGTGAATCTTCGGCGACGGCGAGCACCCAGCGGACGCGGCCCAGGCTGGTCTTCGCGTACACCAGTTCGGCGATTTCTTCCACTGTGCCGCTGGTTTCGAGAATCCAATCCTTGCCGGTGATACCGGCATCGAGCGCGCCACTGCCGACGTAACGCGCCATTTCCTGCGCGCGCACCAGCATGCATTCGATTTCCGGGTCGTCAATCGTGGGATAGTAGCTGCGGGAATTCACGGAAATACGCCATCCGGCACGCGCGAAAAGTTCCACCGTGGAATCCTGCAGGCTGCCTTTGGGGATGCCGAGTTTCAGGCTGCTCATGGTTTCTTTCCTTCGCGATAAAGTTCCGCGGGAGAAAATACGCGCTCGGCAATCACTGCGGCATCGCCCTCTTTTTCCAGCCGGCGGAAAAAACAGCTGCGATAGCCTTCGTGACAGACGGCGGCACCGGAGAGTTCCACGCGGACCAGCAGCGCGTCTTGATCGCAGTCCACGCGCATTTCGCGCAGCAGCAATTTTTGTCCGCTGCTTTCACCCTTCGTCCACAATTTCTGGCGCGAACGGCTGTAGAAGGTTACGAATCCAGTAGAAAACGTGCGTTGCAGCGCTTCGCGATTCATGAAACCGAGCATCAGCACTTCGTCATTGGAATCGTCCTGGACGATCGCTGGGATCAGCCCGTTGTCCTTGGCAAAGTCGAGGTCCATTTTTTGCTCCCTAAAAACAAAAAACCCGCGGGCGGGTTAGGCGCCTGCGGGTTGATGAGTCCAGCTTTATTTCAGGTCAGCTAGTCACACCACCGCGGGCACGGGTTCGCGTGATGATGCTGCTGCTGCCGAACGGTGTGTGCCCGAAGCTTCATGACCACTGAAAAACTAGCGTAAGCGTCCGGCGAAGTCAAGAGTTCAGTCAGAGCGCGCCGTGATTGACGACTGCACCCTTCGGTCAGTTGAGCGAGCCGCAGGAATATCGCGCAATTAAAGGTCAAAATTATCCGCCCCTAGGTTGCCAGCGCCGCAATCCGGAAAGAAACAACATTTTCTGATTGGATGAATTTTTGGTACAGTGCCGTCCGAGATAACGGCCGTCTGCGTGAACCGGAGGCTTCCATGGATACGATGGAGTTGCGGCCGCTTTCCACGGGCGAAATTTTGGATCGCACGTTTACTCTGTATCGCCGGAATTTTCTGCTGTTCTTGGGTATTTCCGCGATTCCTCACGCGTTGTTGCTGATTCTGAATCTGGCGACCATGTATTTCACGACCCTAAACGCTCGAGGCCCCCTTACGCATCGCTCTGCTGCAGCGTCGCCTGCGTTTCCGTCGGTTGGGACTGGTGTAGCGTTCCTTATCACCGGACTGCTGCTGATCGTGGTCATGGTGATTGCCTATCTGCTATCACAGGGAGGAACGGTTATTGCCGTATCGGAGATTTATCTGGGCCGCAGCATTACTATCGCGGAATCTTTACGCCGCGTATGGGGTGAGCTCCTGAATCTTCTTGGCGTGGCGATACTGAACGGCCTAGCCACGCTCGCCGGTTTCGTGTGCCTGATCATTCCCGGCATCTACGTGATGTGCCGATTGGTAGTCTGTGTTCCGGCGGCGCTGGTGGAAAATATCGGCGCGCGCGATTCGCTGGAGCGCAGCTTTGATTTGACCAGGGGCAGCGCCGGGCGCGTGTTTGTGATCTTGCTGCTGTATTTTGCGGTGGCCTTTGCAGCGACTGCCCTGTTTACATGGCCGTTCACCGTGATCACGCTCCTGGTGGCGCGGAAGGATCCGTCGCAGACGATTTTCTGGTCGCAAATGACGCAGGTCGGGACCTTCGTTGGCAATGTGCTAGTTGCGCCGATCCTGACGATCGCGAGCGCCATCCTTTATTACGATCTGCGCGTCCGTAAGGAGGCGTTCGATATTCAGCTGATGATGAATCCGACCGGTAGTACGGCTCCGCTTACGAACAGTTTGCCCACGATGTTCTCTTGAGAATCATCTCGTGACGCGCATCGGCAAACGGCCCTCGGTTTCCGCACAGTTTTGCCGCTCGACAACTCTCGCCCTGATTGCATTCCTCGCGCTGCTGATCTCGCCGCGGGCGACATTCACGCAGAGTGCGCAATCCGGCACGGCTGCCGCGCAATCCGGTGCGTACGATACGGCCGGCTTCGCGGCCGAAATGCGTCGGCTGGGAACTGCGATTGAACAAAGCAACGGTGACACGAGAGGGATCGAAGCTGTACAGAAGACGCTGCCTCCGTCCTGGAAGATTGATACATCCGAAGCGCACTACGAATTTTCCAGCGAACCGTTGCGCGAGCTGCTTGAGTGCAACAAATGCGATGCAGCCGCGCGAAAATCGCGATTCGCTCAAGCGAAATCCTGGACGGACGCGATTGCTTTCCAGCTGGAGGGATATGGCGCGCATGGCGGCTTCAGCGCCCCCGACGCTCGCGCCACGCTCGAGCAAATTCTGAAGCGCCGCGAATTCGGTGCGGTGCGTCCTCCTGGCCGCTGGGACCTGCTGCGTCAGCGCATTAATGCGTGGATCATGCGGATGTTGAACCGCCTGTTCGAAAATATCGGCCGGCATCCGTTGGGGGCCAAGCTGCTTTTCTGGCTGATCTTGTTTGCCGTGGTGGGTTGGCTGGCGATGATGCTGGTGCGCTTCTGGCTGGGCCGCGCGCGAATGGAGGAGCTGCGTTCCGTGGGCGAGGTGGCGTTCGCGCGCTCCTGGCAAGAATGGATTCGCGCGGCGCGGGAAGCGGCGGCGCGCGGCGATTTTCGCGAAGCGGTGCATTCGGTTTACTGGGCGGGAATTGCGCATCTGGAGGACGATGGCACGATCAGCCGGGATCGTACGCGCACGCCGCGCGAACATTTGCAGTTGGTGGCCGAGGCGGTGGCAGCGGCTGCTGCAGCGGCGCCGCAAGTTTCGCGTCAGCGAGATTCACTGGCCGCGCTTACGTCGCTTTTTGAACGCGTGTGGTACGGCCGTGGCCACGCCGACGCGCGCGATTTTGAAACTTCCATGCGGCAAGCAGAAGGACTGGGATGCGATCTGCAATAGACCCGTCGGATCGAAAACTGCTGCTGATCGCTGGCGCGGTGATGCTGCTGCTCGGCGCAGCGTTGGCAATCGTTTCGCCTCCGCCGGCGGAACAGGGCGGCGGCATTCCTTCGATTTATTCAGACGCCTCCGGCGGTGCGCACGCGGCCTTTTTGCTGCTACAGAAGCTGCATCGCCATTTACATGCGTGGGAACGGCCGCCGACGGATCTTCCGCAGGATTCCGCAGACGCGATCTTGATACTCGCGAACCCGGAAGAGACTCCGAGTGAAGCGGAAAAAGAAGCTCTGCTGCAATTCGCGGAATCAGGCGGGCGAATTATTTTCACCGGCCCGCGCGTTGGCGACTTCTTCCCGAACGCCGGCTCCTCGGATGTACCTCTCGCGAAACCCTGGGCCACGTATCAAGCCAATCTTCCGAGCAGCTACACGCGCCAGGCCGCGACAATTACTTTGCAGAAGCAGAGTGAATGGGAAGGGAATAATCCATCGGCGTTCGCGTTGTACGGCGATGCGGATTCACCGGCGGTGATAATGTGGAGCGTCGGCGACGGCGCCATACTGTGGTGGGCTGGGCCGACGCCGCTCACCAACGCCGGAATTACGCAGGAAGGCAATCTGAATTTTCTTCTGGATGCTGTTAGCGACCCGCGGGCGCGCGCCAACCAGCAGCCGGAAATTTATTGGGATGAATACTTCCACGGCCAGCGCGCCACTTTGTGGGCGTATTTCCAAAAAACTCCGGTGCCCTGGGGCTTGCTGCAGGTTGGCGTGCTGGGTGTGACGGTGCTTTTTACTTTCAGCCGGCGCAGCGGGCCGATGATGATGCCTGCGTTCGCGACGCGCCTTGCGCCGCTGGAATTTGTTGATACACTCGGCGGCCTGTACCAGCGCGCACATGCCGAACCGGCCGTGGTCGGGGCCGTGTACCAGCGTTTTCGCGGCACGCTGACCCGGCATCTGCGGTTGCCTGTGACGATTCCGAACGCGTTGCTCGATGAAGCGGCGCGCGGAAGGCTGGGGCTGAAGGACGATTCGTTTCTGGAAACACTGCAGCGCGCCGATGCCGCCAGCCACGCGCAGAAGATTCCAGCAGCTGAGGCGCTCGAACTCATACAGAAACTGGAAAAATACGAAGTGCAATTGGGGCTGAAGAAAAAGAGACAGGAGAAACACTGACCGTGGAAAACCTGGCAAGCCTGGCAACGCACGTTCGCAGTGAATTTTCAAAAGTGATCGTTGGGCAGCGCACCATCGTGGACCAGCTGCTGCTGGTGCTGGTATGCGGCGGCCACGCGCTGATGGAAGGAGTCCCGGGCGTGGGGAAGACGCTCGCGGTGAAGACGATCGCGCGAATCTGCGGCCTGGCGTTCCAGCGCGTGCAGTGCACGGCGGACTTGATGCCCGCCGACGTGATCGGCACGAACGTTTTTAATCTAGCGACCAGCACGTTCTCGCTTCATCAGGGGCCGCTATTCACGGATTTGCTGCTGGTAGATGAAATCAATCGCACATCGCCGCGCACGCAGGCCGCTTTGCTGGAATCCATGGAAGAGCGGCAGGTGACAATTGATCGCACGCGTTACACGCTTTCTGAATTCTTCACGGTTTTCGCGACGCAGAATCCCATCGAATTTGAGGGCACTTATCCGCTGCCGGAAGCGCAGCTGGACCGCTTCCTGCTGAAAATCCGCATCGGTTATCCTTCTGAAAAAGAGGAAATCGAAATTCTTTCGCGGTTTGAGCAGGGTTTTGATCCGCGGCGGCTGGACGAAATTCCGATTACGGCATTAGAGCCGGGCATGCTCGCGGCCGCGCGGCGTGACGTGACGAAAATTCGCGTTGAGCCGACGCTTTATTCTTACATAGCCACGTTAGCGCGCCGCAGCCGCGACTGGCCGGCGCTGTCGCTGGGCGCAAGTCCACGCGCGGCGATTGGACTTTTCACAGCGGCGCGCGCGTGGGCAGGCATGGAGGGCCGCGATTTTCTGATTCCCGACGACATCAAGGCGGTGGTACCCGCGGTGCTGCGCCATCGCGTGCTGCTGAAGCCGGAAGCGGACCTGGAAGGACTCACATCGGATCAAGTGCTCACCGAACTTCTCGCGACGGTCGAGGTGCCGAAGTAAATGCCCGCCGTGCCCACCGCGCTCAATGTACTCGCCGCGCAGGGCGTCACTGACAAGCCGCTCGTGCCGCCAACTGCAGTGGCGCGCGCGCACGCGCTGGGACGAATCCCGTTTGGATTTGGCCCGCGATTCTACGTCGCGTTTCTCCTAGGACTCTTCTGGCTAGTTCCGGCGTGGAGATTCCCGCGGATGATCCAGGCGATGTTCGTCTGGGATTTTTTTATTCTGGCGGCATGGGTTTGGGATCTGCTGCGGCTGCCCGGTGCCGGTAAACTGGAGGTCCGGCGCATCTGGCGCACGCGTCCGGCGCTGGCGGTGCCCAGCGAAATCGGCATCGAGATCAAGAATTTCAGCAACATTCCAATTCGCGCGCAGGTGGTGGACGAGGCGCCTGTGCAACTTCGTCTGGAACCGCCGGAATTGAATTTGCTCGTGGGCGTGAAGACTGCGGCGCGCGACAAATATTCGATTCTTCCGGCGGAACGCGGCGATGTGCGATTGGGCCGCGTATTCGTGCGTTATCAGAGCGCGTTGCGCATGGCGGAGCGCTGGAGCGTGGCGGAGACCGCGCAGACGGTGACCGTGTTGCCGAATCTGGACGAAGCCAAGCAGCATACGCTTTACCTGATTCGCAGCCGCCAGGTGGAAATGGAAAAGCGCCGGAAGCGGCAGCACGGGCTGGGCCGCGAATTCGACACGCTGCGCGAATACCGCGAGGGCGACGAGATCCGCGATATTTCCTGGACGGCCACGGCGCGACGGCATCAGGTGATTACGCGCGTGTTTCAGATCGAACGCAGCCAGGCGGTCTGGATCGTGCTGGATGCGGGACGCCTGCTGCGCGCGAAAGTGGAGGAGCCGGGCCGTACCTTGCGCCTTGCCAAGCTGGATTATGCGGTGAACGCCGCGCTCTCTATCGCACACGTGGCGCTGCACTGCGGCGATCGCGTGGGTCTGCTCGCTTACGGACGCCGCATCCAGCAGAATTTGAACACCGGGCGAGGTCCGCGGCAGGTGCGCGCCATCGTGGAATCGTTGGCACATGTACGTGGCGAGGCGCGCGAAGCGGATCATGGCAGGGCGGTGCGCACGCTGCTTACCACGCAGAAAAACCGCGGCTTAATTATCTGGATCACGGATTTTGCGGAAACTGCCACTACGCCGGAAGTTTTAGAATACGCGATGCACATGACTTCTCGGCACCTGGTGGTGTTCGCGGCGATGGGGCAGCCGGATTTGAATCGAGTAGCCGCGGATACGCCCAAGACCGACGAGGAGATGTATCGTCACGCGGCCGCGCTGGAGATCGCGCAACGCCGGGATTTGCTGCTGCGCGGGCTGCGCCAACGCGGAGTGCTGGCGCTCGAGCTGATGCCCAACATGCTGGCGAGTTCGCTGGTGAATCAATATTTGGAGATCAAGGAACGCAGTTTGATTTGAGTTGTCCGAGAACCTGGCGCTTTGCGCCGATCTTTCTGTTAAATCTTCTGGGTTCGCGCGGCGACGCTCAACGAAAGCTCATTACCGGCTAGCGCGAGCGAAGAATCCCGCGGCTTGAGATTCAGGTAGGCGACTAGCGCGGCGAACATTACTCCGGCAAACAAGAACTTTAGCGGCGCGGCAATATCCGACGGCGAAAGAAAACCTTCGATCGTTCCGGCGATGATCAACATCGGAATCGTCCCCAGCACCAGCCGCGCCGCGCGCCCGCCGGCCAGAGCGAGCGATTCGCGCCGCGGCAGCAGTCCCGGGAATAGCAATCCCCGCGCGATCTCGAATCCCGCCCCACCCGCGATAAAAATTGCCGGCAACTCCAGCACGCCGTGCGGCGCGACGAAGCTCCACAGCTGTTCCGCCATCCCGGCGTGCCAGGTGGCCGCGCCGATCACGCCGAGCAGCAAGCCGTTGACGACCATCATCCACGCGGTGCCGATGCCGGCGGTGATGCCCAGGGCAAAAGTGGTGAAGCTGACGGAAAGATTGTTGGTCATAATCGCGGAAGCGGCCAACGGCTTCACCGTCACGATGGAATGAGTCCACATTTCGCGCTTTTCGATGGTGTCCATCATCTGCGCGCCCAGCATGCGATGCGCGAAAGATGGATCGTGAATCGTCAAAGCAAATGCGGCCAGGGCGGTGAACAGAAAAATCCCGAACGCGAGCACAGTTTGCGGCAACGTTTCGCGAAATACCTGCGGATAAGTCTCCGAATAAAATTTACGGAGCTCGCTGATTTTCGGCCGGTGGCCCATGTAAATCAGATTGTGCGCGCGTCCCAACAGGGAGTTCAGGTAGGCTGAAAGCTGATTACTTGTGTTATCCTCCCGCACGATTGCGAGGTCGGATGCCGTCTGGCGGTATAAGAGTCCGAGTTCCTGCAACTCACCGTGTTGCAATCCGCGCAGTCCGCGACGGCTGGAGCGTTTCGCGAGCTCTTCCAGGCGCGCCCAGTACGGTTTCCGTTTTTCCAGCCAGCGAGTGGAGATCATGACGTTCTCACCGCCCGAATCTGTTCTTCCCGATCGTTATTCCGATAAGCTTACCATCGAAACGCCGGAACAAACCGCGCTGGAATTTCCGATTGCTGGAGTCGGCAGCCGTTTTCTGGCGTTCGGCTTGGACTCAATGATTCAAGCGCTGGTAACCGCGATCGTGGTGACTGGCTTGGGATTTGGGTCGGCCTGGATTTCGCGCATTGGGCCGTCCATGTCCAGGGTGTGGGTCATTTCCATCGTGGTGATTTTTTTCTTCACGGTCTATTACGGGTATTTTGCGATTTTCGAAGCCGTATGGAACGGCCAGACGCCTGGCAAACGCCTCCTGCGAATCCGCGTGATCAAGGACATCGGCCGGCCGATCACGCCGGTGGAATCGGTGGCGCGCAACGTGCTGCGGATTGTGGATCAGCTTCCGGCTTTCTATGCCGTGGGCATCGCCAGCGTGTTGCTCAGCAACCAGGGGAAGCGACTGGGAGATTTCGTGGCCGGCACGATTGTGGTGCACGAGCGTGCGCTGCAAGACGTGAAGCCATTGTGGCAGCCGCTGCAAGGCGCGGCTCCGCTTTCGTCCAATTCGCAGCCAATTTCCGACGCGGATCTTTCTTTGATCGAGGCGTTCTTGAACCGGCGCGACGCGCTGGAACCGGCGGTGCGTTTTCGCATGGCGGAGCAGATACTCGCGCGCCTGCGGCCGCGACTGTCACTCGCCGCTGATAATTCCTTGGCAGGTGAGAAGCTGCTGGAAGCGATCGCGCGTGAACGGCGCTCTTCTGCCGGCTACAACTAGCATCTGCTTGCTCGTTCTGCGATTTAGATCCCGAAACGAAGGTCAATCGTTGCCGGTGGTTTGCGCATGCGTGCTTGCTGGCTCCGCAGTCGAAACGTCGCGGAACGAGAAGTGGCTTTGGAGCTTATCGAAGGGCTTGCCGTCAAGCTCCGCGTAAGGATAAATGAAATAGTTCACCGGGTCGCCCTTTTGCGCCGCATCGAGCCGCAGATCGCGCCCGGTGGTGAACTGGATGCGATTCACATCGTGCGCGCCGAAGAAATATTCGCGCTTGTCGGGATGCTTCCAGGCTTCGGATGCGTCCACGGGTATCCAGCCGATTCTTTCGACGTAAAATTGCGCCCAGCAGTGATAGCCGGGAATGTCGCCGGCGGTTTTGTCTGCGGGCAGCGGGAAACCGATCTCGAAGCGCGCGGGAATTCCAGAGGCGCGCATCATGCCGATCAAAAGAGAATGGAAGTCCGTGCAATTGCCGCGTTTCGCTGTGCACGCCCAGATCGCGTCTCCGTGGCCCCAGCCTTCGCCAGTCTTGTCGTAGCGCATGGTGGAGACGACGTACTCGTAAATTTTGTGCGCTTTGTCGAGCGTGTCGGTCGCGCCCACAGTATTTTGCTCGGCCAGTTCGGCAATCATCCCGTTCGTGGGGACTAACCGGTCGGGCTGCAGCCAGTGCGCCAGCATGAGTTTGGTTTCGGGCACGGCAGGCTCACCGCCGGCTGTAGAGCCGGACGAGGTATTCGTCACTAGCGCTACGCGGTGTTCAAAGCGCGTGGCCTGAAAGCGCAGCACGATATCGAACGGCGCGCTGGCCCGCTGCGCGTTCACCACCGACACCGCGAACTCATCGCCGAATTCCGCCTGCTCGATGGTGTGGTCCACCGGAGCTGTGATTTTTAGGTCTGAGATTTTTTGGTAGGCGTCGTGGTCCGGAAGAGGAACCCAGACGCGCAGCGGCGCGCTCGCGGCGGGCAGTGCTGGCACCGTCACCGTGTACGTGAATTCGAAGCTGCGCGAGGCGGCTGGCGCGGGATTGTTGGGCACCGCGGCAACCAGAGCGCCTACCTCAAGCGTTATCGCGAGGATCGCGAAAATTGCGGAGAGGAACACCGCGCTACGTGCTTTCATATGGGGTTCGTCCTTATCGAGAATAGCGCGGCCACCGAGACCGCGAAACAAAATCGGCGGCGCCCCGCCTGCGCAGCACATTTTCTTCCTAGTGTCGCGGTGCGTCAATAGCGCGACCGGAATCACGCATGCTCGTGCATTCTCTCGCGGTTGGTCTTCACTCTTCCGCGCTGCGTCAAGAAGCAACTTTCGGCAAATGATCGGTCGAGTGAATGTAGCCTTCGTCGGCGATGCGCTTGCCGCTTTCGCGGTAACGCGGCGGATCTCGCGGCGCCCAGGTAGCCAGGCCATCCACGTAACGATTGAACATGCAGAACGCGGCCCCGATCAGCACCGTGTCGTGAATTTCCTTGTCCGTCGCGCCGAGTTTACGCGCGCGCTCCACGTCGTCGGCGGTGACCTGCTTGCCGCCCTTCTGAACTTTTCCGGCAATCGCCAGCAGCGCTTTCAGCTTGTCTGAAACAGGCGCCGACTCGAAATCGCGTTTCAGCTCGTCAATCAGTGTTTCCTTGCCGCCCAAATAATACGCGGCGGCCGCGCCATGCACTGTCTGGCAGAAGAAGCAATCATTCTGCGACGAGACGTAGGTCGCAATCATCTCGCGCTCGCCTTGCGTCAAAGAATTCGGCGCGCGCAACAGCACCTCCGCCAGTCTGTTCAGCGGCTTGGCCGTCTGCGGGCTGAACGCCATCGGTCCCAGAATTCCGGGAATACCTTCAGGCAAATTGATGTGCGGCATGACAATCGCCCCCTCGTTAAGACCAGCAATCTGCTGGTGTGGGCAATAAATCGCAATAATAGAAAAACACTAGAGACATATGGTGCGTAGCGGGTTCTACTGGACGGCGCCGCGAAGGATATCGAGAGCTCAGAGATTGTGATGCCGTCCACGGAATGAAGAGGATACGCCCAGATTGAACGTTCAACTGATTTCCATCGCCACAAAATTGCTGAAAATCGCGGGCGCACTTGTCGCACTCTACGCCGTAGTCACGGCTGCGCTCTTCTCGATCATGCTGCAATCGCCGGACAAATTCGCCGCCACCATGAAATACGTTCCCTGGCCGGCGTTCATGGTGCTGCCCTTCAAGCCGCTGTGGAACGTGGCGCGCAAAGGCCATCTGGCTGTCGGCGACATGGCCCCGGATTTTTCGCTCGAGAGCCCGGACCACAAGAGCACGTTTCAGTTGTCGTCCCTGCGCGGGCAGAAACCGGTGGTGCTGGTTTTCGGCAGCTACACGTGACCTCCTTTCCGGCGGGAGGTTCCCGCTCTCAACAAGCTCTACGAGCAATACAAAGATCAAGTCGCGTTCTACGTGGTGTACATCCGCGAAGCGCATACCAGCGACGTGTGGCAGGATCCCGACAACCTGGACGATCACGTGATTTTCGCCAGCCCGAAAAATATTGACGAGCGCAGCGAGATGAGCCAGCTCTGCGTGGTGAAACTGGGAATTCACTTTCCCGCCGTGGTGGACGGCTTCGACAACGCGACCGAACGCAACTACACGGGCTGGCCCGACCGTCTTTACGTGATTGATCGCGAAGGACGCGTGGCGTACAAGACGCGCCCTGGTCCGTTTGGATTTAAGCCTCAGGGAGTTGCAGACACGCTGCAAAGGCTCTTGCCGTCCGCCGCAAATCGCTGAGTCTTGCCCTCGCTTTGCAAGCACGCGTGCCTTCGTGTGTCACGCTCGGCGACGGCGCGCGCTAATTCACTTCGATGGTGGTCACGCTCAGCGCCGGAAGCGTGATCGTCAAAGCCGAACCGCTCACCGTCATCGTTCCGATAGACACCGGCTCGACAGGATTTTGTCCTTGCGCGGAAGCGGCCGTCATCTGATAGAGCTTGGCTGTGCCGGAAAGTGTTTGGCCGCTGATGGCGGTCACTTGCGAACTGGTGGAGCGATTGATGGCTACGAACACATATCTGCCCGGCGTGCTGCTGTCCGAGCTGGCATAGACCACCACGTTTTGCACATTGCTGGATGTTGCCAGCAGGGAAGTGTCGCCGAAATTCGCGCCGGCTCCGTCGAAATCGCGGAACGCGCGGAATCCCCCGAGCGCGTAGGAATAAGTCCCATTCGGCGGCCAGAAATTTGCCGCGAAGACTCCCTGGGCGCCGAATATGCCGAGGTTATCCGCCTGCGCGATGGTTCCCGCGATGTGATTCCATCCGCCGTTTTCATATTCGGTAAGCGAAATCTTCATGCCGGGAAATTCCGCGTTGATTTTGCTCTGCAGCCGGGGCAAGAGCTTGATCGGAGTGTTACCAAGTTCTTCGTAAATCCACGGATTGCTGTTGGTGGAATCGGTGAAGGTGGGATCCCAAAGATTTCGCGGGCTCTGCACGATCAATTGCACCTGCGCGTCCGTCAGAGTCGTGCCAGTCAAATCCAGGCTGCGTGTTCCGTTCGGGTCGTACTCCTCGGCGTACCAGTGGAAGTCGTACACATCCACAAGCGGTTTGCCGTAAGAAGCGGAAGCGGTGCTGAGCGCGGTGAGATATTTATCCGGGAACCAATTCGCGCCGTTGGGCGTGGCGCTCAGCTCGCCTTGCCAGTTGTAGATGCCCTGAAATCCGTAGTGCACTGGCCCGAAGATCACCATGTCTGGAAATTGGTTCTTCAGCGCTTCCGTCATCGTGATGGTCTTGGCGATGTAGTCTTCAGAGCTCACCGGATTCGGCCCCTGCACTTCCAGATGCGTCGAATTCCACAGCTCCGGCTCATTATCCAGGCTGACGAATGTAGGATGCGTGGGATTCGCGCCAAAAATGCCCATGCCAGAAAATTCCTGATCCAGAGCCCACACGAATTCGTCCATGAACACGTAGGCGTCAGTGGTGGGCGGATTAATCGTGAAAGGCGCGTTGGAGACGGTGCTCTTTTGATCCACCGCCTGCTTGAAGCGCGTCAGGTCGGGAGGACTCGACACGCTCACTGGACCGTTTTCGTCGCCGGCCACCAAGTCTTGCAGCTGCACCGTTATCAAGCTCGCCAAGCCGTTGGATTGGTCCCCGGCAATGAAACTGCGCACGGCTTCGGCAGGGGCTGCGCTGCTGCTCAAGTAGTCGTCGTTCTCGTAAAGGTAGTCGCTGCCTGCGTTCGAAGCGTTGGTCTCCCAGTTGTACGCAGTCCAGCGGTTCCCACCCGCGCGATCGAACGTGAGCTGCGGGGGAGCACCATTAACGCCGGAATAAAAATTGATGCCATAGATGTACGGGGAAATGGGTTTGGTTTGCGCCGGATTTATGGCGATGGTCACGTTCGCAGTGGGGCTCGCAGGCGTAGCGCTCACTTGGGCGGAATTGGCGCTTTGGCCCGCGGTATTTTCAGCGGAGACGACGTAGTAGTAGGTCGTGCCGTCGCTCACGGTGGCATCGGTATAGTTCGTAGCAGTGGGTGACGCAACCGCCGTGTTGTATGGGCCGCCGTTGGTCGTCGAGCGCTTCACATTGTAGCTAGTCGCACCGGTGCTCGCGCTCCAGCTCAGGCTTACTTGCGCGTTGCCCCCAGTTGCGTGCAAGCCTGTGGGCGTCGCAGGAGCAGTTATCGGAGCACTGGGAGTGGCGGAAACCTGGGAGGAGTTGGCGCTCTCGCCGCCGGAGTTGACGGCTGAAACTACGTAGAAATATTTCGTGCCGTTGGTCAGCCCGGTATCGGTATAGCTGTTGGAAGTGGGCGCCGAAATTTGTGTTTCCGCGCCGGTAGTGGTGGAGCGCTTCACGTGATAACTGCTGGCGCCGGAAGTCGTGGCCCAGGTCAAGCTCACTTGCGCATTTCCACCCGTCGCTGCCAGACCCGTGGGCGCCGATGGTGCAGGCAGCACCGGCGTCGCATTCACCTCCGCTGAATTCGCGCTTTGTCCTGCGGAGTTATACGCTGAGACGACGTAAAAGTATTTCGTGCCGTTGGTCAGGCCTGTGTCGGTGTCGGTTGCCGAAGCCTGCGCTGCGATTTGCGTGTACGGCCCGCCAGTGGTCGTGGAACGCTTCACATAGTAGCCCGTCGCGCCTGAACTGCTCGTCCAGTTCAGCGTGACCTGCGCATTTCCCGCGGCAGCCATCAGACCTGTCGGAGCCGTCGGGACCGTCGTTTGCCCGCCGCCACCACCTCCGTTATAGCCGGTGCTAGCGCATCCCGCATGGAGCAGTAGGACCCCAGTCAGAAGGCCGAGCACAAGTATCGGGAAAACGCGATTGGCTAACTTCATCGGCTTCGCCTCCCAACTAGCGCGACTGCGGAGCATTTCTCATCGGGTCATCGGGCTTACGAGCTGGGGAATAAATGTTTCTGTGGAAATAGGTTAAGGAACTGCAACGTTCCCGCCAAGCTGTCCTATGGGCCAGAAAAGGTTCCAGTCCGCGCGGGTCATTCGTGCGGGTAAATCACGCAAATCGCGGGCGCAAATCATGCGCGCGGAGCTACACGGCCTCGGCTCTCGCTTTCGCCGCCTAACTATTAACCATATTGGCGCACGCCCCGGCCCTTCGCGTTGACTCCCCACTAACCTCTGTCAAAATTGTTCCAACTGGACGCCGAGAAGCCAATTAAAGGAGTCGGGGATGAATTTTTTCAGACGCTTTACTGTAGTTGTGCTGAGCTCTCTTATGGCGGCTTTACCCGCTCTGCCTCAACCGCAAACCGGAAATCAACCGGCGGGCCAGATCAATGCCATGATTCCTGCGGCGACGCTCAATTCCCAGACAGCGAAGGTAAAAGAGAATTTGAACTGGAACGATTTGCTGCAGACTCAACACAGCGGACGCGTCCGCGCCGGCCTGAAGGACGGTTCCATCCTCAGTCTGGGTTCAGACAGCGAATTGCGCATCGTGCAGCACGACAGCGCTTCGCAGCAGACTTCCCTGGAAATGGATTTCGGCAAAATTCGCAGCCAAGTGGTGAAGATTAATAAGCCCGGCGGAAAATTCGAAATGAAGACGCCCAATGCCGTAATCGGCGTCATCGGCACCGATTTTTACGTAGGATTCCAATCCAATACCACTACGGTAATCTGCTACAAGGGCAAAGTTTCGGTTACGCCGACGAACGGCGCCCACGCCGCCAGCAATTCCGGACAGTCCGATGCAGCGTCGAACTCCGTCATCGTCAGCGCCGGCCAAATGGTGGTAATCACATCTGAAATTCCGCCCGCGGGTTTTCATCCATCGGACACGCCGCCCGCAACCTTGCAAACCAGCCTCACCGACACGGACATACCGACGAACGCCGGAATCCCGCACCAAAGCCACACGCTGCGTTGGGTTATTATTGGCACGGCAGTGGCGGTGGGATTGGGAGTGGGCCTCGGCGTTGGTCTGACGCGCGGCGGGGGCACGAAACCACCGCCTACGAACGGCGTTCCATGAGGTTGAATTGCGTGCGCCATTCATTCCAAAAAGCATGGCGCATTCGTGCCTAAGTCGAATGGGTTCGGGATCTGATCGCGCGTTGCGATTTCTATGAGCTTGCCGGAAAAGCGATGGCCACGCTGGAGGGAACGGTTAAGGGGATTCGCGCTCGACCACGTTGATCTGGGTCTGGGCGTGTTCGTCACGCTGCTCGGCCTGATCCTATTCCGATATTCCGGAATCGGCGCCATTGATTCGCGCGCCGGCTTCGCTTTCCTGCAAAGCGTCGAACAAAGCTCGCTCGATCTGCGCTTCGAAGTGCGCGGCGCGCGCCCGCATGACGATCGCATCGTCATCGTGGGTATTGACGAGCAGACTCTCCAGAAAATTGACTCGTTTCCTCTTCCCAGAAAGAATTACGCGGCGCTGATAGATAAATTGAACGCCGGCGGCGCTCGCGTGATTGCGTTCGACGTCACGTTTCCGACACCTGAAAGCAATTCCGGCGGCGAAGCACTGCGGAAGTTGCAGGCGGAACTCGGTGCGTCGGCGTCGCCTGCCCTACGGAAGCAGATTCAGGACTTGGAGCTCGCCAGCGATCAGGACGCCGCGCTTGCCGCGGCCATGAAGAACGGCGGCAACGTTCTTCTCGGCCACATCTTTCTGGACTCCCAGCCCGACCCGAAATTGGCGGAGGAATATTTCAATATCGCGTGGGCCCATGTGTTTCCTCAAGTTCTGCCAGTAGGATTCAAGAGCGGGCAGACCGTGGACCTGGGCGAAGTGTGGAAAGATAACGGAGGATCGGTGAAACAGGGTGTCGAAGCCAACATCTCCAAACTTGCGGACGCGGTGGCGTCTTTCGGATTTATCAATATCGTGCCGGATTCCGACGGCACGCTGCGCCACGCATTATTGATGATCCGCTATCAAGACCAGGATTTTTTCCCTTCGCTTGATCTAGAAGCGGTCCGCGAATTCGAAAAAATTCCGGATCAGCAAGTAGCGGCCTACATTGCGCCGAACGGCCTGGAGCGAATTCAGCTTGGAAGCCACAAGTTGCGGCCTGCGCCTGACGGCAGCGCGCTGCTGAACTACACCGGTCCCTACCGCACGTACGCGCAGTATTCCATGTGGGACGTGATCAATGGAAACGCGCCGCCGGAAGCCTTTCGCGACAAAATCGTTTTGGTTGGCGCGACGGCGCTGGCCATCGGCGATATTCGCAATACGCCGTTCCCGGGCCAGGACGCGATTTATATGGGAGTGGAAGTTCACGCCAACATCATAGACAACCTGCTGCATAGCGAAGAACCGGAACGCGGTTTTCTGAAGCGCGGACCCAACGAAATGATGGTGGATATCGGCTTCATACTTTTGTTCGGCCTGGTCTTCGGATTGTTGTTCAGCCGCGTGACGCCGCTGTATTCCACGATCACCGTGCTCGCGACCGTGACGGCGTACGCATGGTTCGTCTATTTCAGCTTTGTGCACAAAGGGCAGTGGCTCAGCTTCGTGATTCCCGCCGGCACGCTTGCGGCGAACTATGCCGCCATCACCAGCCTGCGCATGATTCGCGAGGAACGCGCCAAGCGCAATATTCGCAAGAGTTTTTCGCAGTATCTTTCTCCCGGGGTGATCGAGCTGATTGAAAAAGATCCGGAGAAATACATTCGTCCGGGCGGCGAGTCGAAGGAACTTACCGTGCTCTTCAGCGATATTCGCGGATTTACCACCATCTCCGAAGGGCTGACGCCGGACCAGCTGGTGCAGTTGCTCAACGAATACCTCGGACAGATGACCGAAATTGTTTTTGCCACCGACGGCACGCTCGATAAATATATCGGCGACGCCATCATGGCATTCTGGGGCTCGCCGTATCCGCAGGAAGATCACGCGGCGCGCAGCTGCTCTTGCGCGTTGCGGATGGCGCGAGGCCTCGCGACGCTGAACGCCAAATGGCAAGCAACCCGGCGGCCGCCGATTGCGATTGGCATCGGGCTGAACACGGGATTGGTGAACGTTGGCAACATGGGTTCGGCGCGCCGCTTGTCCTGGACCGTTATGGGCGACAACGTGAACCTCGCTTCGCGTCTGGAAGGCATCACCAAGCAGTATCACGTGCAGATTGTGATCAGCGAGGCCACGTACCGGCAGGTGTCGAGCCAGTTCGTGTGCCGCGAGCTCGATAAAATTCGCGTGAAAGGCAAGACGCTACCGGTAAATATCTACGAGCTGATGGATGTCGCAGCCGAAAAATCCAAGTACGAGAAGCTGCTGGAGCAATTCGACGGGGCCATGGCGGCCTACCGGTCGCAAAATTGGCGTGAGGCGGCTGCGCTGTTCACCGATGTGCTGTTGAAATTTCCGGACGACGGGCCGAGCCAGGTTTTTCTGGAACGCGCCATGGAATTTTCGGAGAGCGCGCCCGAAGGCGAATGGGATGGCGTGTACGTGATGAAAACGAAGTAGTGCGCCCTCGGTTCTGAGCTTTCCGTTCGATCGCGACTTGGCGTTCGTCGGAGGCTGCGAATCAGTTGCTGCGCAGCGACGCGGACAACGTGAACGTTCCCTTCACGCTTTTCTCGCGATTCCAATCGTGGTAGGTATGGCACTCGAAACATCGCGATTCCGCGGCCTGGCGGCCGCCACGATGACACTTCTCGCAAGCCTGAATCCCAGGTAGCAGCACGTCCGCGCTTTCCTGGCTGGTCAGCGCACCGGCGTGGCACTCGACGCATTTCAACAGCTTATGCGTATCGTGATTGAACACAGCATGCTGAAACCAGCGCTGCGGAATATTCGATTTCGCCACGACTGGCAGCGGCACGCTGGCCGCAAACTTCAGTGCATGACATTGCGCGCACGTCTTCCGATAAAGAAGCTCTTCCGATTCCGCCACGCGCAGCCCCACCCACTGCTGTTCGGTGAGCACGCGGAGTGCGGGTGGTATTGGCTGGTGCGGAAGGTTCCGGTTCGGGGCCGTAACGCGCAGTTCCCCCGGATGACTGGGAATATATAGTTGAAACTTTTGCACCAGAAACGCGCGGATCACTTCCGGCGTGTCGTGCGGCACGCCTTCCGGGAAACGCGCATCGAATTGTAATCCATGGCAGGCGGCGCAATGTTTCGCGTAGGTCACAGGAGACATATAGGCGCGCCCCGCATCCATGGACGGCGGAATGGCATGCAGATTCAAATTTACCGGCTGATTTTGTGCGTCACTCGATCCGAACCGCCAGCGCGATTCCGGCCGCACCGTGCGATGGCAATCATCGCAATCCAACTGCACTGGACCATCCGGCCCGCGCAGATCGTGTTTCATGTGTACCGCGTGATTCAGCTTGATCGTGCCGGGATCAACGCTGCCGGGACGCAACGCCGCGAATTCCGGATGGCCGCCATTGAAGCGTGTGATGTCAGCAGTGAAATGTGTTGTAGCGCCGGTAGTGCGCAGGTTCGCGTGGCACTGCGTGCAGCTGACGTCTGCTGTGACTGCGAGGCGTGGGTGCCCGCGATGTTCGGCATGGCACGCAGCGCAGCTCGGCGTAAATAGCTGATTCGCGTGGTGCACGGGCGCGTCGTGGCACGAATCGCAACCCTGATCGCTGGCGTGCGCGCTGAACGCGCCTACTCGCGCCACGTGGCACGCGCTGCATCGCGCGGTGAGCACCGCATGTGAAGCGGACATTCTGCCGCCGCTATAAATTCGATCGTTGCGCGCCAGCGCGTACCAGCCCAGCCAGAGCAGCGCAATCAACGGCAGTGCTACGGACAAAATAAAACGCAGCCGCCGGAACGGATGCGGGTGCTTGAAATATTCCAAGTCAATCCGCTGCGCCAGGTTTTTGGTTGTGAGCTTGGCTCGCGCCACCAGTGCCCGCCTCTATGTTCCTCGGCTCGTCTCTACGCGTTTCTTCAGTAACGCAATGCCATAATCGCGTGCGCGCAACCCAGCAGCAGCAGCGCCAGCGACAACGGAACGTGCAGCAGCAGCCATCCGTGCAGCCAGTGGTGATAGGTTACCTGCCGCCGCAGTTGCCGTTCTTCTTCGCAAGTATCTTCGAGATTTTTTACAGTGCCATGAAGCGCGACGGGTAGCAGCGTTCTTAGGCCTTCGAATATTCCAGTTGCCTTCACGCGATTCGAAAGCGCGGGGTTTTGCGCGCGCGCCTGTTGCAGGAACGGCCGCAGATCGCGGGCATAGAAATTGCACAGTGGAACTGTATCGGTTGTCGCGACTGTCGCTGTCGCCACGCTTGACCTCTCGCCTGTTGCGTGTGGCCCATCCTGAAAATTCAGCGGCCCGCAAGCAGCCTCCACCATTTTGTCGGCCTCATCCAGAAGTTGCGCGCGCACGCGATCAATTTGCTCGAAAATCGTTTCCATCGGAATGCGCGTAGTCATCACCGGTGGCATGTAATGCTGCAAAGCCGCGCCGAATATTCCGCTCGCGACCACCACGATCAGCAGCACCATCAACACGCTGGTGAGCGGCCCGCCGAACCGGAATCCGCCATGAAATAAAATCAGCGGCAGGCTCAACAACCCAAGCCATAAATGGCCGCGCATCCAGGTCTGCGCGCGCCCTAATCGCCATACCGGCACTTTTTTTCGCGAGGCCAGCAATCCCGCGAAAATCATGCACAGCGAGCCGGTGATCCCGAACATCAAGCCGATGGCGCTGCCGCCGCTGGGGCCCGCGGGCGAAGCCGCCGCGTAAACCACGTAAATGGCCGTCGCGACGCCGAAAATAATCAGCGAAGCGATCAGCCACGCGCGGTGTGTGCGGTCAATGCGCAAGGTTTCGTGCGTTCCCGTGGTACAGAATCGATCTATCTCTTAAGTTTTAGGCGTCGTACTCGCGCCCTGCTTCAGCAAGTTCGCAAAAAACTTCCGCGGATTCACACGGTGCGCCGCGTCATGCGGGCAAGCGTACACGCAACTGGGCTCCGCGAAATCCGAGCACAAATCGCAGGACGTGGCTTTCTGCTTTACCATCGCCTTTTTCTGCCCGGGCATCCCCGGCACGTCGGTGAAAACATTGAACGGGTGCATGTTGATATTGCCGTACGGGCAATTCTCCGCACAGAGTCCGCAGCCGATGCACCAATCCTCGATAATCACTTCCAAAGAATTTCGCCGCCGAATCGAGCCCACCGGGCACCCGACCATGCACAGCGGATCCAGGCACTGACGGCAGGAAGTGGCCACCAGGTAATGATCGAACCGCAATCCCTCGCGCACCAGTCGGGTGACGCCGTCGTGCGCATCGGCGCAAGCCTTCACGCAAGCATCGCAGCGCGTGCACGCGTCCAGATCCAGCAGCAACAAACTCTGCGCTTCCATCAGTCCCTGTTTCAGGAAGCTTTCGAGAGGCGTGCTGTTGATCATCACCAGCGTCTCGCGGTTCATTTGCATCCGTTCCTGACCCACGTCCGCCAGTTTTTCACGAACGCCGGGAAATTGCCGGGTCATGCACGCGAAATCTTCCGCGCTGATTCGGACCACTTCCACGTGATCCAGCGCCGTGCAAGTCGCGCTGCGCTCGGTATTTTCCAGCAGCGCCGTTTCGCCGAAGTATTCGCCGCGCGAAAGGTAAGCCAGCACCATTTCGCCGCCGGCGTGTGTCTGCGAAACTTTTACGAAGCCGATCCGCACCAGATAAAGACTATCCGCTGCATCTCCCTGCCGGCAAATTACCTGCCCTGGGTTGAACCGCAGCAGCTCGACCCTATCTCGCAGGCCCTCGATGAATTCATCCGTCAAATCCGCGAATACCGGAACAGCGCGCAGGTGGGAATCCAGAGCGCGCTGCCGGTACGATTGATCCAGCCGCGCGCGGAAAGTTTTGTTGCGCTGCATGATGTCCAGCACGTTGCGAAGCATTTCAAACGCCGTACAGGCCGTTTCCGCGCGCACCGTTGCCGAGCGCGGGTATAGGCTCATGCAGGTCATTTCGCCGAACAGGTCGCCGGGGCCCAGCATCGCCACCGGATTGTCGTAGCTCAGGTCCATCGGCGCATCGATGTGAATCCAGTGCTGCGATGTTTCTTCGTCGCGGTGGTCGTTCTGGCGCTGCGTCAGCTTGCTGGATAGTTTTCCCAGAAAGTTGCGCACTTTGCCTTTGGTCTTCACGTGCGCCATTGGACTGGCGATCGAAACCTTGGCTTGGCCCTCCAGCATGTAAAACGCCGTGGATCCGTATTCGCCTTCGCGGCAAATCACTTCGCCGGGTTTGAAATGTCGGCGCACCACCGCGTTGCGGTTCAGGCTCAAGAATGTTCCGGAGACACCTCCGAAGAACGGCAGCTCCTGCAACTCCTCCAGCGTCACCGGCTCGGAATCCGGCGTCCGCGCGATCGCCGTCTTCGTCACAACTTTGTTGGTCAGCGCACCCGTAGGGCAGGAAACCATGCACTCGCCGCAGGAGACGCAGGAGGACTCGCCCATGGGCTCGTCGTTATCGAACGCGATTCCCGTGCTGGCGCCTTTGCCCATGCGTCCCAGGACAAAATTCTCGCGAATATCGCTGCAGCCGCGAATGCAGCGATCGCACAAAATGCACGCATCGAAATCCACCGCGATGCTCATCGAGGAATCGTCCGGACCGCGACGTGCCGCGCGCGGCGCATAACGCGCGGCGGTGATCTGCTCCTGCTTGGCCAGCGCTTCCAGCTCGCAGTCCCCAGATTGCCGTTCGCGCGCGCACGGGCTGGGATGATCGGACATCAGCAGCTCGATCAACGTGTGCCGCGCGCGCTTCACTCCGTCGTCGGCGGTCTTCACCACCATTCCGGGTTCCACGGGACGGATGCACGACGCCGTGTACACGCGCGCGCCCACGTCCACCACGCAGACGCGGCAAACCCCGACGGGCTTTTCGTTTTGTTGATGGCACAGCGTGGGAATCGCGACGTCGTGCATGCGCGCCGCGTCGAAAATCGTGGTTCCGGCGGGGACCGAGACTTTCCTTCCGTCAATCGTGAGTTCTACAAGCGGGCTCGCGCTCACGCGCGCACCTGCTTTGCTACTTCGCCGTCTTGCGCGACCCCGTCGCTCGCTCTCGCACCGCACGGGCAAACACGCGCGGGACAACTCCGCTGCAAAATGTGTGATTCCACCTCCGCGCGAAAATGTTTCAGCACCGAAGCGATCGGCGCGGGCACCACTTGTCCAAGCCCGCAGATCGAAGTCAGCCGTAACGCTCCGGAAAGTTCGTCAATCAGCGCGATGTCCGTGGCCGAACCCTTTCCTTCGGTCCAGCCCGTCAGCATTTCCACCAATTTCTGCGAACCCACGCGGCAGGGCAGGCACTTGCCGCAGGATTCGTTACGGAAGAATTGCGTGGAATTCAGCGCCATGTCCAGCATGCAGCGGTCCTCGGCGCACACCACCAGCGCGCCGGAGCCAAGCATCGAGCCTGCATCCGCCAGCGATTTGAAATCCAGCCGCACGTCTGCCATGGACGCCGGCAAATATCCCGAAGATGGTCCGGAAGGCGCGAAACTTTTCAGTTTTTTCCCACCGGCGATTCCGCCGCCGTATTTGAAAATCAGTTCGGACACTGGCGTGCCCATCGGAACTTCGTAAACGCCGGGATGCACCACGTCGCCGCTCACGCCAATAAATTTCAGACCTGCCGAGCCGTTCACTCCCTGCGATTTGTACCAATCCACGCCGCGGAAAAGAATCGTAGGCACATTCGCGAACGTTTCGACGTTGTTAATCACCGTCGGCTGGTTCCACAACCCTTGCTGCACAGGAAAGGGCGGTTTATTGCGCGGCTCCGCCCGCTTGCCTTCGATCGCTTCCAGCAGCGCCGTCTCTTCGCCGCAAATATAACCACCAGGGCTGACAAATATTTCCAGATCGAACCTGAATTCGCTTTCCAGCACCTGCGCTCCCAGCAATCCCGCCCGCGCGCAGCGCCGGATTTCTTCGTGCAGTATTTTTTCCTGGTCCTCATATTCGTGGCGGATGTAAAGGATGCCCTTTTGCGCGCCCGTCAGCAGGCCCGCCAGGATCATTCCTTCGATCACCAGGTGCGGCAAATGCGTCAGAATGAAGCGGTCCTTGAACGTGCCGGGTTCGCTTTCATCCGCATTGCACACGATATATTTTTCGGTCCCAGGAGCCTGGCGCACCAGTTGCCATTTCGATTCGGTAGGGAAGCCTGCGCCGCCCAAGCCGCGTAAACCGGAGGTTTTCAGCGTTTCAAATGCGCCGGCCCAATCGCGCGATGCAATCAGGCGCTGCACCGTCTGGTAATGTTCTCCGTCACCATAAGGATCAGACGCGCACGGCACCCGGCGATGTGCCTGCGACGTTTTCGGCAGCGCGCGGCCCGCGAGCACATCGCCCACCATCGCCGTGATCTGGTTTTGCGAAAGTCCCGTGTAGATGTGTTCGTTGATCGCAACCGCCAGCGCTTCGTTGCAGCGGCCCAGGCAAGAAACTCCACCGATCTGCGCGTCCATATAGCCGGATTGCCGGAAAGATTCCTCCAGTCCTGTGCGCAACCCGCGCGAGCCTCGCAGGTGGCAGGACATATCCTGGCAAACGCGCACGTCCGCTTTCGGCGGCGGCGTCAAATGAAAATGTGGATAAAAACTGGCCACTCCGTGCAGCCGGTACAGCGGCACATCAATTTTTGTGGCGAGAGCTTTCAGCTGGTCGGCGGGCAGGTAGCCGAACTGGCGTTGAATTTCCCTGAGCTCGTCAAAAATCAAGGGGAAGGAATCCTCACCGGGGAGAGTATGCATTCGCGGCTCGGAAAACAACCATCAGTCTCCGGTGGTGTTGCGTATAGGGATATAAGCGTCATCTTCGCGCGAATATCAGCGCGCGGTTATTCTTGCGCGAACCGCGGCGAATAAATCAGGCTGAACTCATTCGATTTCGATAGTATCCGATAGTACAAGCTGGCTGATTCGCAGGGTTGTCATACTCGACCGCAACAGCGGCGCGAGATCCTGCTCCGCCAAATTGCCAATGGATACGAAGCTCGCCACCAAACGCCGGCTGCTTGCGATTTTTCCTCCCTCATTTTTTGCTTTGGTGACGGCAAGTGTCGCGCTTTGCCCGGTCGCGCGCACGCAAGAAACAGTGATGCCGCTCTTCGCGTTCGATGGCCACACCGTTCAGACAGGCCAGGCGGGCCAAGCGATTCAGGCCCCGCGCTACACCGGTCCCGGTTCATGCGCGTCCACCAGCTGCCATGGCAGCGTCACGCCGCGCACGGATAATCGCGTGCTGCAAAATGAGTACAGCACCTGGATCGTCAAGGACAAGCACTCCAAAGCCTACGCATCGCTGCAAGGAAATGTCGGCGAGCGCATGGCAGCGATTCTCGGCGTCGGCAAAGCAGAATCCGCGCCGAAATGCCTGGCATGCCACGCGCTCGACGTGCCCGCTATGCAACGCGCGCGCACTTTTGATCTGAGTGAAGGCGTGAGCTGTGAGAGTTGCCACGGTCCCGCCGGTGCATGGCTCGGGCCGCACACCGAGCGCGATTGGACGCACGAAAAATCCATCGCCGCCGGCATGTACGATACGCGCGACCTCACCAAGCGCAGCGAAAAATGCCTCAGCTGCCATTTGGGCAACGAAGAAAAATCCGTGGACCACGAAATGATCGCCGCCGGCCACCCTGACCTCTATTTCGAGCTCGATTCTTTTTCGGCCGTGATGCCGCGGCATTGGAAAGAACCCGGCGAGCCGGGCGAACTGGAAAATAGCGATCCCTGGTACGACGTTCGCGAGCTTACCACCGGCCAAGCGGTACAGCTGCGGCAATCCCTGCTGCGCCTGGAGTCGCGCGCGCATGGCAAGTATTGGCCTGAATATTCCGAGCTGCAGTGCTACTCCTGCCATCACAGCCTGACGTTGCCTGAAAATAGCTGGCGCCAAGCGCGCGGATTCTCCGGCCGCCGCCCTGGCGACCCGCCGTGGAATCCTTCGCGCTATACGATTTTCCACGAAGTAACTTTTCAGGCCGATGGCGATAGCGCCGGAAAACTCGATTCCGAACTCAAGCATCTGGGCCAACTGATGAGCCAGCTAAATCCGGACCGGGATGCCGTCGCCGCTTCCGCCGGCAATTGCGCCAGGCTCGTTGGCGATTTGTCCTCGAAAGTCGGCGCGATGCCGAACGATCAGGCATCCACTCTGCGCTTGTTGCGTAAAATTTCAGGCGATGCGGACAATATCTCGGCACAGGGCGAACATGCTGCCGCGCAATCCGCGATGGCCGTGCAATCGTTGTTCGTGGCGTACGAGCGCAATGAAAAATTCCACAATTCCGCAGAGCTTCGCGCGGCGATCAGCGCGCTCTTCCAGGATTTGCAGGATCCATCGGCATACGATCCCGCGCGCTTCGCCGGCAAGTTGCGCCAGGTAAACGCGCTGCTGCCGTAGCCGGCGAGGCTGCGGAAAAGTTTTGTGCGAATCCTGAATTCCATGCGTGAATCGCCGCGTGCGGAGTGTGCGGAGGGCTTTGGTGCGAAATTATGACCTCGTGGTGATCGGCTCAGGTCCGGCCGGCGAAAAGGGCGCGGCTCAGGCGGCGTACTTCGGCAAACTCGTCGCTCTGGTGGAATGCAGCGACATTCTGGGAGGCGCGTGCGTTAACACCGGCACTATCCCCAGCAAAATCCTTCGCGAATCCGCGCTGTATTTTTCCGGCATACGCCAGCGCGGCCTCTACGGCGTGGACTATTCGCTGCGCGAAGGCCTAACCGTCACGAATTTCATGCACCGCAAGGACGTGGTAGTCGCAACCGAGCGCGAGAAACTCGCCAAGAATCTCGCGGCCCATGGCATTGACCTGGTCCGCGGTTTCGCGTCCTTCGAAGATGCCAGCACGGTCTCAGTGCAAACTTCGCAGGGCGAAAATCTGGCGCTGCGCGCAGATGCCATTTTGATCGCGAGCGGCTCCGTCCCGCACCGCGCTCCGGAAATTCCCTTCGATGATGAAATTGTTTTCGATTCGGATTCCATTCTGAAAATGGGCTCCATTCCGCGTAGCTTGGCTGTAGTGGGCGGCGGCGTAATCGGCTGCGAATACGCTTCCATCTTCACGGCGCTGGGTGTGGAAGTCTCGCTGGTGGACGGCCGCGACCGCGTGTTGCCTTTTCTTGACGCCGAAATCTCCGCGTGCCTCCGCGAGCGGTTGGCGAATCTGGGCGTGCGGTTTTTCTTCGGCGAGCGCACCACGCAAATCGAGCGTGCGCCAAAGAAAGTGCGCATTACGTTGCAATCCGGCAAGACGCTCGAAACCGAAGCGGCTCTTTTCGCAGCAGGCCGCCGCGGCGCAGTGGACAAACTAGCCCTGGAAAAAGCGGGAGTGGCCCTCAATAAGCGCGGCTACATCGAAGTGAACGAAAACTACCGAACCGCCGCGCCACGCGTCTATGCCGCGGGAGACGTGATCGGTTTTCCCGCGCTGGCCTCCACTTCCATGGAACAAGGGCGCGTGGCGGTATGCCATGCCTTCGGATTCCAGTACAAGCAGCGCGTGGCCTCCATGCTGCCAATGGGCATTTACACCATCCCGGAAATTTCCGCGGTGGGCGAATCCGAGGAAACCTGCAAAGAGAAGGGAATTGAATACGCCGTAGGACGAGCGCGCTACGCCAACAACACGCGCGGCCAGATCATGGGTGACCTGACTGGATTGCTGAAATTGATTTTCGCCAAATCGGACCGCCGCTTGCTCGGCGTGCAAATCATCGGCGAAAACGCCACCGAGCTGATTCATCTCGGAATGATGGCGCTGGAATCCCGCACGACGCTTGATGCTTTCATCGAATTCGTCTTCAACTATCCGACGCTTTCCGAAATGTACAAGTACGCCGCCTACGACGGCCTGGGAAATCTTTCCGGCCGCAAACTTCGCGAAGGTTAACGCGCCGAACTCATCACTGGTCGCTTAGCACTCGTCACTGCCCCTCAGTCCGTGGGATTCCGCGGAAACTTCAAAAATGGCAGCCGTACTCCATCAATCAAGATCTGATCCGCGCGAATATCCGCGGGCGCTTCAAATCCCGCCGCGCCTCCCGCTGTCACATAATCATCCTGATCCACGCCATCGCCGCTGACGCCCAAGCCTCCCACCAGCACGCCATTTATGTAGAGCGGTTCCGAGCCAGGGAAAAATACCACGCCACTCTGATTCATCTTGGGCCACGCCGCGCTAGGCACCTGGAATCCCTGCGTACAAGCGTTGTCAGTATCCTGCGTGTACAAATTAAAAAATGGTCCCGGCGGCGTGCCGTCAATTCCCGAAGGAAAAAAAGGTTGCGCGCCGAAACCGATGGTGCGATTCGTCACCGCGGTTCCCATCGGCACCTGATTCAGATCCGCGACCTGCCGGGTCGTCCCGCTGAAGTAAATCACATTGCGCGCTTTCGTCGCGGCCACATCAATGCTGAAGACGGTTCCATCCGTCATGCGATACAAGCCGATCAATGTGCCGTCCAGGTCGCTCACCGCGATCGTCATCTTCGCGCGCGCGCCGATGGGCAGGCGAATTTGCGCGCGCGTTTGATTGGCCGTAGCCACCGCGCTGTTGATGATCTGCGTCACCTGCGCCGCGGTCAGGCCGCCCACGGGTCCATTTGTCGCCGTAATCAGCGCGCCTTCAGGTGGTACTCCAGGGCTGCCCACAGGACCCACCGTAAAATATGCCGCATCGAATGTTCCGCTCGTCACGCCGCTGGGCGCTGTTGTTTGATTCACAAACGGCAGCGTGATGCCGTTGATGGACACAATACCCGGCGCAGGAAAAGCGGGGAAGCCGACGCCGTCCGTCGCTGCGCTCGGCCCGCCCATCGCGATCATGCCCGCAGCCGCGTACGCGACGTACTCCGCCGTGTCCGGATCAGCAGCCACCACGCCTATCCCGCCCACCTCTTGCCCATTCTTGAAAATTGGCACGCCGCCGGGATTCACAGCCGCCGCATCGCTATCATCCAAATCTGCTTTGCCGGTGATCACGCCGTATCCCGGAGAAGCGCCGGCAATCGTCGTGGCCGGCGGCACGATCACATCCAGGCTCGTCGCGAGATTACAGCCGCGATTGGTATTTTCGATGCCATATAGCGCGGCACTCGCCGAATTCAAGACGCCCGGCGGAAAATGTATTCCGCTGATAAACCGCACGGTGCGCGAAGAAAGCGGCGCCTGATCGTTGCTGAAGAAAGCGCCGGTGCGCGCCAGCGCCACAGCGAGATCAGGAGTGGGAACCGCCGCGCCGAAATTTCCCGGCGACGTGGCCGGCGCCGATGGGCCTACGTACACGGCGAGAATGCGTCCCATGCGATCAACCACGGCAATGGCCATCGCCTCTGATTGCGCCGCATTCGCCGCGGCCTGCACCACCATCTGCACGTCCGCTTGCGACAGAGCTTCCGTCGCGGGCGGAGGATTTGTGGACGCGCCGCCAGCGCCGCCGCCCGAACTACCACCGCCGCCGCAAGCCGAAAGCGTCAGGCAAAATGCCACGCCGAGGCAAACCCGCAGACCGGCGGCCTTGCGCAGTCGGCCTCGCAGCTTTCGATTTTTTAGTGGAATCATGACGTTGAGTTATTGGTACCACAGCCGCACATCGTTCTCAATGATTCTGCAAATCAGTTGTGCAATCGTGATTGAATAATGCAGAAATCGGGAACCCGACTTTGTGCGCGGAGCCGCTTACGGTTACTCGCCGGCTCCGGAAAAAACCGTGATTGCCAGACGTATCCAATTTTTTCGACCCGAAACTGCCCGGAAGCTCGGGGCCTGACGGAATGCGCGACACATCACGCGTATTTTGTTCGCAGCCGGCGATCCTGTGCGGGCTCTTGAGTATGTTATGCGCCGTGCCGGTGCCCGGTTCAGGCACGAACGCCACCGTTAACCGCAGCGCGCGCCAGCAGTCCGTCACGCAGCAGCGACTGCCCGGTCAAAGCGCTCCGAAGAAAGCCACACTACAAGGCCTGGTGCATGATGCAAACGGAAAGCCGGTGATCGGCGCAACCGTCTCGCTGCGAAACCTCGCCACGGATCAGAAAATCGAAAAAGTCAGCGGCGTGCAGGGGGTCTTTCGTCTTGTTGACGTCGCTCCCGGTGGCTACGAGCTAACAATTATTGCGGCTGGCTTCCAGGATTTTACCGATGCTGCAGTGCAGTTGAAACCCGGCGACGATCTCGTCCGCGAAATAACGCTGCTCGGTAATCCCGCCGTTGCCGCACCAGCACCTCCGCAGTTTCCTCAGCTTCCTGCAGGAAGCACAAATCTCCAGACCGGCCCGCAGCCCGCGCCTTCCTCTCCCGCGGCACCCAATGCGGTGCAAAATGGCAATTTCGAACAGACCGGCCAACAGCCTCCACCCGAACCCCAGCCCGCTCCCGATCAAGTCTTCCATCCTGAACCCGATCGCTGGTCCATCGCGATGCCCGATTGGGACCGCTACGGCATCGGCGGCGAACATCCCTACGTGAAAGGCAGCAAGTGGGATCCGTTCAATCGCAATAAATTGAAGGGCGATGTGCCGATCATCGGCAAACAAACTTTTCTGAATCTCACGGCCACCAGCGACACGTTTCTTGATGGCCGCCGCCTGCCCACGCCCACCGACGTCAGTTCCGCGCAGCCGGGCAGCAGCGAGTTTTTCGGCAAAGGCGGCCAATTTGTCCTCGATCAAACTTTTGCTTTTTCCTTCGATCTTTTTCACGGTGACACTTCATTCCGTCCCGTGGACTGGCGGATCCGCGTCACGCCGGTCATCAGCTTGAATTACCTGGCTGTTCAGGAACTGGGCGTCGTCAACGTGGACGTGACCAAGGGCACCACGCGCCTGGATTCGCATATCGGCTTGCAGGAAGCGTTTGCTGAAGTGAAGCTCCACGATCTCGGTCCGAATTATGATTTCATTTCCGTGCGCGCCGGCATCCAGGCTTTCAACAGCGATTTTCGCGGCTTTTTGTTTGTCGAAGAGCAACCGGGCGTGCGTTTCTTCGGCAACCTGGATTCGAATCGGTGGCAATATAACGTCGCCTATTTTAATTTTTTGGAAAAGAACACCAACAGCGGCCTGAATTCCATGGCGCTGCGCAATCAGCAGGTGATTATCGCCAACGCGTATCGCCAGGATTTTCTGTTTCCAGGTTACACCGCGCAACTCAGCGTGCACTACAACAAGGACGATGCCTCGATTCATTACGACGACAACGGTTTCCTGGTGCGTCCCGCGCCCGTCGGCGCCGTTTATTCCAGCGGCATGATTCGCCCGCACAGCGTTCACGCCGCCTATCTCGGTTGGACCGGCGACGGCCACATCGGCCCGCTGAATCTAACCCACGCTTTTTACCAGGCGTTCGGCAACGACAGCTTCAATCCCATCGCCGGCCGGCCCGTCACCATCAACGCGCAAATGGCCGCGCTCGAGCTTTCCTACGACAAAGACTGGTTCCGCATCAAAAGCTCGGTCTTCTACGCTTCCGGCTCGGCGAATCCTTCCAGCAGCCGCGCGCGTGGTTTCGATTCGATTGACGATTTCCCGGAATTTGCCGGTGGCATTTTCAGCCTGTGGAATCGCGAAAGCATTCGCTTGACCGGTTCGGGTGTCGCGCTCAATCCTGGCGACAGCCTGCTGCCCGATTTGCGCTCGAATAAAGATGAAGGCCAGGCCAATTTCGTGAATCCCGGAATTTTCCTTGCGAATGTGGGTGCCGAGTTTGATTTGACGCCGAAGCTGCGCGGCTTCGCCAACGTGAATTATCTGCGCTTCGAACACACTGAGACGCTCGAACAAATTCTTTTTCAGTCGCCGATTCACCACTCGATCGGAGTTGATTCCAGTATCGGCGTGCGCTACCGGCCGCCGCTTACCGAAAATTTCTCCATCGCGGCGGGCGCGGCCGCTCTGATTCCAGACCAAGGTCTGAAGGACATTTACACCGGCAAGGTGATGTTTTCGCTATTCACCGATTTTCGGTTCCAATTTTGAGCGAGCGAAATTGTTGACGCGATTTGCATACGGCTTGATGGATGGCGTCACCGCGCAGAAGCGCAAGTTGCGGCGCGTGTGTATGGCTTTCCTGTTTGTCACCGGCGCGTTCGCCGCCACGTTGCTGCCCGAAGGCCGCTCGCATGCGCAATCGCCGTCGCGACAGCCGCAGCAAAGCCTGCTCGGGCAATCCCAATCCGAGGTGGACCGCAAGAACACCGGATGCGTTTCCTGCCACACCACCACCGACGAGCCCTCCATGCATCCCACCGGCACGGTTCGCCTGGCCTGCGTCGATTGCCACGGCGGAGATGCAACCGCGGTGTTGCCGTCCGGCTCGCAGCCCGGCGCAGCGGAATATCAGCAACTGAAACGCCGCGCGCATCCGCAGCCCACCGATTCCGCTTTGGCGGGAATCTCCGCGAACCCGCCGCGCCTATACACTGAATGGCTGCGCGAGAATTACGCCTACGTTCGCTTCGTCAATCCCGGCGATTTGCGCGTCGCCGTGGAAACTTGCGGCACCAGCGGATGCCACGCGCCGGAAGTTTTGAAGGTTAAAACCAGCATGATGACCCACGGCGGAATGTTGTGGGGCGCTGCGCTCTACAACAACGGCGCCTTCCCGCTGAAGAACACGCGCTTCGGCGAAAGCTATTCCGCGGACGGCCAGCCGCAGGCGCTTCTCACCGTTCCAGCGCCCACCGTGGAAGAAACGCGCGCAAAAGGCGTCGTCCCGGAATTGACGCCTCTGGAACGCTGGGAAATTTCGCAGCCCGGCAACGTCCTGCGCGTCTTCGAGCGCGGCGGCGAAAAAAAGGGCGAAATCGGCAATCCCAATCGCGAGGAAGAATCCGGCCGCCCCGATGACAAGCTTGGCGAACGCGGCTTCGGCACCCTCCTGCGCACCGATCCCGTCTTCCTGGGCCTGCAGAAAACACGCTTGCTTGATCCGCTGCTTTCGCTGCCCGGCACGAATGATGCCCCGGGCGATTATCGCGGCAGCGGCTGCACTGCCTGTCACGTGGTTTACGCCAACGATCGCTCGCCCGAACATTCCGGCCCATACGCGCGCTTCGGCCACCTGGGCGAAAGCGCCACCGCCGATCCCACGATTCCGAAAAATGAATCAGGCCACCCGATTCGTCACAGCTTTACGCGCGCGATTCCGTCGAGCCAATGCATGATTTGCCATGTCCATCCCGGCACGAATATGGAAACCACTTATTTCGGCTACACCTGGTGGGATAACGAAGCCAACGGCGAAGCGATGTACCCGCGCCAGCAGCACAATCCGACGGAAGAAGAAAAATATCAGGTCTCGCTGCGCAATCCGGAGGGCGCCGCCGCGCGCGGCCTGTGGTCCGATCCGACATTCCTTGAAAAGACCGGCAGCCCGGACTTCAACGCGCAGCTGGACCAGACCCAGTTCGCCGATTTTCACAGTCACGGCTGGGTTTTTCGCGCCGTTTACAAACGCGATCGCCAGGGCAACCTGCTCGACGCCGAAAATAAAATCGTCAGCTTCAAAGACCCCGACAAATTCAAGAAGGCGGTCCATCTCGCGGACATTCACCTCGATAAAGGCATGCATTGCGTGGACTGCCATTTCGAGCAAGATTCCCACGGCAACGGCAAACTCTACGCCGAGCCGCGCGCCGCCATTGAACTCGACTGCGTGGATTGCCACGGCACGATTGACGCGCGCGCAACCCTGGTTTCTTCCGGGGCCGCGTCTCCCGCCGGCGGCACGGACTTTGACGCGCTAAGAACTCCCTGGAACACACGCCGCTTCGAATTCCGCGACGGCAAACTTTTCCAGCGCAGCATGGTCGAGCAAGACAAAGAATGGGAAGTCGTGCAGGTTCTCGACACCATCACTCCCGGCAATCCGCACTACAGCGAAAAATCGCGCTGGGCAAAAACCATTCGCGCCGATGGCAAATCCTGGGGCGACGTCCCCGCCGATTCATCTCAGCTCGCGCACGCCAATAGCCGCATGACCTGCTACGCCTGCCACACTTCATGGACTCCCAATTGTTTTGGCTGCCATCTCTCCATGACCGCCAATCAACGCAAGCCCATGCTGCACAACGAAGGCCTGACCACGCGCAATTGGACCGCATACAATTTTCAGGTTCTTCGCGACGATGGCTTCATGCTCGGCGTTGATGGCACGGTCACCGGCCATCGCATCGCGCCGGTGCGCTCGTCCTGCGCCATCCTCGTAAGTTCGCAAAATCAGAATCGTGATTGGCTCTACTACATGCAACAAACTGTTTCCGCCGAAGGCTTGAGCGGGACCGCATTCAGCACCTTCGTTCCGCACACCGTGCGCGCCAAGGAAACCAAGTCCTGCGACGATTGCCACATTTCCGATCGCAACGACAACAACGCCTGGATGGCGCAAGTGCTGCTGCAAGGCACGAATCTTTTGAATTTTATGGGCCGCTACATTTATGTCGCCGATGGCGCGAAGGGCTTTGACGCCGTGGCCGTCGCTGAACACGATGAACCGCCAGCCATCATCGGCAGCTACTTGCAACGCGTTGCTTACCCGCAGGATTATCAACAGCACGTGGCGCGCGGCCGCGAATTGCAGGAGGCCTACCACCACATCGGAAACGTCCTGGATCTGCAACTGCGCGGTGAATATCTCTACGCCGCGCTGGGCAAGGGCGGCTTCCGCGTGTACGACGTGGCCAACGTTGATAACAAGAATTTCTCCCAGCGCACCATTACCGCGCCGGTTTCTCCGCTCGGCCAGCGCCTCTACGTCAGCACGAAATATGCGACGGCGGTCGCGAGTCCCTCCACGCTCGCGCTCGATCCCGCACGCGCGCGCAATCCGGTGAACGAAGAGCAAGCCATCCATCCGCTCTACGCCTACCTATATGTCGCGGACAAGTACGAAGGGCTGGTCGTCGTCGGCGATCCCGATCCCAAGAGCAAATCGCCCGGAGTCAGCACGCTGCTCGATGGCGATCCGCGCAATAATTTTCTGAAGCGCGCTCTGGCATTCAATCCGGACGGCATTCTCAATGGCGCGCGGCGCATCACCATCGCCGGAATCTACGCTTACATGCTCTGCGATCGTGGCCTGGTGGTTGTGGACCTGAACGACCCGCTGAAGCCGCGCATCGCCGCCGAAATCGGCGCGCCGCAGCTGAACGAACCGCGCGGCATCGCGATTCAATTTCGCTATGCATTCGTCGTGGACCGCGATGGGCTAAAAGTTCTCGACGTTTCTGCGCTCGACCATCCGCGCATCGTCCCGAATGCGGTCGTGCCCCTCGCCGACGCGCGCAATATTTACGTCGCACGCACTTACGCCTACGTTGCAGACGGCAAGGACGGCGTAGCGATCATGGACGTGGAAAAGCCGGAACAACCCCGCCTCGATCAAATGTTTACCGCCGGGGGAAAGATCAACGACGCGCAGGACATTAAAATCGGCATGGTAGATGCCAGCGCGTTCGCGTTCGTCGCCGACGGCCGCAACGGGCTGCGCGTCCTGCAAATATTGTCGCCAGAAGATTCGCCCAACTCCTACGGATTCAGCCCGCGCCCCACGCCCAAGCTAATCGCCACCTACCGCACCAGCGGCCCGGCACTCGCGGTATCGAAGGGCATTGACCGCGATCGCGCCGTGGACGAAAGCGGCAATCAGATCGCCGTATTCGGCCGCCGCGGAGCCCGACCATTCAATCGCGAAGAAGCCTCGCGCCTCTTTATGCACGATGGCTCCCCGTTCAGCGTCCCCGATGAGCCGCCGAACAAGCCGCGCGCCATCGCAGCCGCCGCCGCGCCGCAATCGGGTTCGAACACACCCCCGCACTAACACGCCCAAAGTGGCTGGTGCCGCCGCGCCTCCGCGGCGATCAACTCTTCTGAAAAACTTGGTGGGCCCGCTAGGATTCGAACCTAGGACCAACGGATTATGAGTCCGCTGCTCTAACCAGCTGAGCTACGGGCCCGGACTGGTGCAATCATCTTATAGCGAATCCTCAGAGCGGGCAGCAAGTGTTTGCGCTCGCTTCTGTCGAATTCCGTCGGATTGCTTGTGGGCAACTGCTATTCACAGGGCCTTGCGCAACGGGGTTGCCCTGGGCAGCCTTTCCAGCGAACGGGGGCGGATCTGCAGTTCCGCGCGGCTCGTCTTTTCCGGCAGCAGTGCGTGCTGCTTGAAGGATCGGCGGTAGGCGCTCGGCGTCATCTGCCGAATACGGCGGAACTGCCGGTTAAAGTTGGCGAGGTTGGAGAGGCCGACTTCGTACGCGATCATGCTGACCGGCATGTCGGTTTCCGCCAACCGCATGCAGGCGCGCCCAATGCGAAGTTTGCAGAGGTATTCGCTGACGCTGTCGCCCGTGTGTTTTACGAAAAGGCGGTGTAACGATCTCGCGGACAAATTCCCCACACCGCAGAGCGTGTCAACCCGTATCGGCTCTTGGAAACAGCGATGAAGATATTGCAGCACGCGCGTGAATTGCGCCGGCTCGCTGTCCTCGGCGGACGGAACGGTCATCGCCGTTTTCGATAGATTAACCGCGTTCACGTCGGCGAGCGTCACAAGCAGATCGAGCGTGGCGTGCAGGCGTGACTGCGGAGATTCCGAGAGGATCTCGTCCAGGCGGCCCAGAACGCGTTTCGCGATCGCCCGCGGAAATTCCAGGCCCGTCGAAGCATTTCGCAGCAGCCGTCGGATTGCCGAATATTCCGGACACACCTGCGCGATTTGCAGCGCCCAATGTCCCGAAAACCAAACAACGATCGCGGTATGTGGTTCGCCTCGATGGAGGGTTGCGGTGGAGGCCCAGGTGTGCGGCATGTCGGAGGGCACCAGCGCCAGATCCGGTGACCGGTATTTTCCGATGTGATCACCGATGAATCGCCAACCTTTGCTGTTCAACGTCAAAGTCAGCTCGTACTCCGGATGGTGGTGCCACTCGAAAGGTATCTCCGCTACGCGTCTGTGATAGACCCGCACCGAGCAGCCTTTGGGAAACGTAACCGATTCGAATTGAGGCTTCATTCCGTAACCTTACTGCAGCCAATTGGCACTGGCCGAAATGTATCAGTAGTTGGCCGTTCTGCATCACTCGCTAATTCTGGTCTTTGCTAGATTCGCCGTCGCGGTTGCTGGGTTGAGACCTCGCCGCCATATCCAGTTCTAGAAGGAGCAGCATTCCATGAAATTCGAAATCGAAGACCTGCCAAAGCTGGTGCGCGAAACGAAAAAATCCCTGCGTGCGGCGCTTCCCGGCTATGCCGAGGCTTTCCAGAAAGTCGAATCCGAGATGCGTCGTCGCGTGGACGCCATCGTCAAGGAACGAGAGTCAGGCCAGGCGGTTGTCCCGATCGTGCATTATTCGGACGTCGCAGCCGGCAGCGTGCCCGCCGAGATGATCGCCAAGATCAAGCAGCGCGGCGCGTGCGTCATCCGCGAAACGTTCAGCCCGGCGCAGGCCAATGCGTGGAACGACGAAATCACTACCTACGTTGAAAAAAACGGTCTCGACGCCAAGCTGGCCAACGCCGCCGAAGATAAATACTTCGGAACGCTGGCGTCGGCGAAACCGCAGATTTACGGAATATATTGGTCGCGGCCCCAGGTGCAAGCTCGCCAAGCCGAATCGCTGACTCGCGTCCGCGTTTTCATGAATAACCTGTGGAAAGCGGAAAGTGAAGGACGCAGGCATTTCAATCCGAACGAGGTGCCTGCGTACGCCGATCGTATTCGGCGCCGGCCCCCCGGTTCCGCATCGTTAGGCTTGTCGCCGCACGTTGATGGAGGCTCGGTGGAGCGTTGGCTCGACGAAAATTTTCGTAAAGTGTACCGCCGCGTCTTTTCCGGCAACGTGCAGCAGTACGACGCGTTTGATGCCGCTTTCCGCCCCGAGGTCCGCGAGGTTCCCTCCCCTGCGGTTTGCTCGATGTTCCGCACGTTTCAGGGATGGACTGCGTTGACTCGCCAAGGAAAAGGAGACGGCACGCTGCAATTGATTCCCATCGCCGAGTCAATGGTGTACGTCTTGCTCCGCGCGCTGCAGGATGATGTCGCCGAAGACGATCTCTGTGGAGCGCAGCCCGGCCGTGCTCTCTCCGTGAATCCGCAGTTTCACGGTTTGTTGATCGAAGCTCTTTCCTCAATTCCCTTGATGCAGCCCGGCGACACAGTTTTCTGGCATTCCGATGTGGTACACGCCGTCGAAAACGAGCATCGTGGTTCGGGCTACAGCAATGTGATGTACATCGCTTCGACGCCCGGTTGCGCCAAAAATTCCGCTTACCTGCCGCAGCAAGCGCAGGCTTTTCTGGCGGGAAAAACCCCACCCGACTTCGCGTCTGATGATTTTGAAGTGGATTTCGTTGGGCGTGGAACAGTTGGGGATTTGACTTACCTGGGGCGTTCCCAGCTTGGAATCACCGAGGCTCTCGCAAGGGGGACTCAGGTTGGCCGCTCTGCCTGATCCTGAAAAACAATCGCTCGGCAAGCCCCGGCTGTTTTCGCCTGGCAACACGTTGCCCTTCGCTCTGGTGACGACGTTGTTTCTCCTTTGGGGCATCCCCAGCAACTTGAACGACGTGCTCATCAAGCAGTTCATGAAATCGTTCGAGATGAACCGCTTCCAGGCCGGCTTGGTGCAATCGGCTTTTTATCTGGGCTATTTTCTGTTGGCCTTGCCCGCCGCGCTCGTCATGCGCAAGTACGGCTACAAGACCGGGCTCGTGATCGGCTTGCTTCTTTTCGGCACGGGCGCCCTGCTCTTTTGGCCCGCTGCCGTAGTCCAGCGCTACGGATTTTTCCTGTTTGCGCTCTTCGTCATCGCTGGCGGCCTGTCCTTTCTGGAAACCGGCGCGAACCCCTTCATCTCGGTCTTGGGAGATCCCAGAACATCGGAACAGCGCCTGAATTTCGCGCAGGCTTTTAATCCTTTGGGCTGCATTGCCGGAGTCGTCGTCGGAACCATCTTCATCTTCTCGGGGGTCGAATTGAATCCAGCGCAGGTGGCGGCGCTGAAAACAGCCGGGACATATCACGCATACCTAGAGCACGAAACACTCCGCGTGATCACGCCTTACGTGGTGCTCGGCTGCATTGTTTTTCTCTTTGCAGTGGTGCTCATGAGCACAAAATTTCCGAAGATCGCTGAGGAATCCGACGCAGCCGCTGACGCACCGAAGAGAAGCGTCCGCGAACTTCTCAAATATCCGCACTTTGTGCAAGGCGTGCTGGCGCAATTCTTTTACATCGGCGCTCAGGTGGGCACGTGGAGCTACTTCATCACCTATGTTCAGGACTACACACACCTACCTGAAAAAAGCGCAGGCTATTTTCTCACGGGCACGCTGGTGATCTTCACCATCGGCAGATTTCTGGCGACGTACCTGATGAAGTTCATCACGCCGAGCAAACTGATGGGCATCTACAGTCTCGTCAACGTGGTTCTGGTTGCCATCGGAGTGCTGCTGCCCGGCTGGATCGGGCTTTGGGCGGTTTTCCTGACCAGCTTTTTCATGTCGCTCATGTTCCCCACAATTTTCGCGCTGGGACTAAAAGGGCTGGGGCCCAATACGAAGGTCGGCGGCTCCCTGATCGTGATGGCCGTCATCGGTGGCGCCATCTTCACGCCTATCATGGGGCGAATTTTTGAAGCGACGCACAGCATGGCTACAGCAATGATCGTTCCCCTGATCTGCTACTTATTTATAGCCTACTACGCTTTCATCGGCTCAAAATCTCGCCTTCCCGAGCCCGCGATCCGCTGACAAGATTCAGAGCTTGCGAATCTATAGTTGCGCTCGCGCGCGATTCTGGAGCGCTGGCGCGAAGCAGGCTTATAATGCGCGTGGCGCGGCCGTGTCTGCACGTCGCGCGAGAAAAGTGCACGAGGGCGCGATGGCTCGACTGGATTCTCCGCGCGTAATCAACATCGAGGACTTGCGCCGGCTCGCCCGTAAACGGCTGCCGCGCGCGGTGTTTGATTACGTGGACGGCGGCGCAGGCGACGAAGTGACGCTGCGGGAAAACTGCCGCGCGTTCCAGGAAGTGATTCTCCGTCCGCGCCATGCCGTGGCCCTCGAGAAATGCGATTTGCGCACCCATGTGCTGGGGCACGATATTTCTTTTCCCGCGATTCTGGCGCCGATCGGTTACAGCCGCCTGTTGCATCCCGATGGTGAATTGGCCGCGGCCCGCGCCGCAGGCGAGTTCGGCACTGCATTCATTCTCTCGACAGTCTCCGGCCACAAACTGGAGAAAGCGCAGGCCGCTTCCACCGGCCCGCTTTGGTACCAACTGTATATGATGGGCGGACGCGAGGTCGCCGAAGCCGCCATCGAACGCGCGCGCGTGGCCGGATACTCCGCGCTCGTGATTACGATTGATACGGCCATCGCCGGAATGCGCGAGCGCGACGTGCGCAACGGCGTGAAACAATTGCTCGGCGGTTCTTTGCTCGCGAAAATTCCGTTCGTTCCGGATCTGCTGCTGCATCCGCGATGGCTAGCTGCGTATTTGCTCGATGGCGGGGTCCCACGCCTGGAAAACGTCGTGACGCGTGACGCGGGGCCGATGAAGATGACGGACGTGGCTGCGGCGCTGGCACAAGCAGTCGTCACTTGGGATGATTTGCGCTGGCTCCGCAAACTATGGCCCGGCCCGCTGGTGGTGAAGGGAGTGCTCACTGGCGAAGACGCGCGCCGCGCGATTGACGGCGGCGCGGACGGCCTCGTGGTATCGAATCACGGTGGACGGCAACTGGATACCGTGTCGGCAACACTACGCGCTCTTCCGGAAGTGGTCGCGGCGGTCAACGGGCAGACGGAAGTGTTGATGGATGGCGGTGTGCGCCGCGGCACCGACATCGTGAAAGCGATTTGCATGGGCGCGCGCGCCGTGCTCGTTGGCCGCGCCTACGCCTACGGCCTGGGCGCGGCAGGCCACGCCGGAGTGGTGCGGGCGCTGGAAATATTGCGCGCCGACGTCGAGCGGGTGCTCCGCCTGATGGGCTGCGCCTCCGTAGGCGAGCTAAATCCGTCGCTCGTAGATGTCCCGGAAACGTGGCGAGCTAAATCTCCAGCGCGCGAATCAGCGGTAACACGGAGACAGTGACACAACGACGCGCCGAAACGGCCTAGTTCGCGGTCTTGAATTTGTAGCGGCCGGCTTTAGCCGGGCGCCTTTGACTTTGCCGTTTGGATCTGAATTTGTAGCGGCCGTCCCGCAAAGCGGACGGGCGTATTTGATTTCGTAGCATCACACTTCAGTGCGTCATCGGTGGCGCAACGTAGATACCCGGCACTCGGATGACGACCCGCTACAACGGCATCGCTATCAATTGCTTCAAGCACGCATTCCATGGTTGACGCCGTAGCGACGCATGTGCTAAATCCCCCTGTCCGGTAAACGTTTACCTGCAACGCGGATCGTGCGGAGATTCACGGCGCTCGCAGCGCATCATCGCGCGCCCAAGGTTCCTCTTCCGGTACTTTGCGTCGTCCGCGCTTAAGTAATTGTCCCGGTTAGTGTTAGTCTTTGCTTTCAGGAAGCGCATCGCAGCGTCTGAATAGCCGGCTCGCTCGGCCAGCGCGAACACAGGCGGAAAAAGAATGACGAATCTCGGCATGGCGATGTTCACCGGAGATCGCCTGGTGCATTTGGCGCCAGTGGATCTGGTGATCGTGGTCTTTTATTTCGTGCTAGTCCTGGCCATCGGTTTCTACCTGAAAGGCCGCTCGAACACCGGCGAAGATTTCTTCCTCGCCGGCCGCGAAATGACGGCCTGGATCGCCGGCCTCAGTTTTCTTTCCGCAAACCTGGGCGCGCTGGAGCTGATGGGTTGGGCCGCGGCGTCCTATCAATACGGCATTCTGGCGGCGCACTGGTATTGGATCGGCGCTATCCCGGCCATGTTGTTCCTCGGCCTGGTGATGATGCCGTTCTACTACATTTCCAAAACGCACTCGGTGCCCGGCTATTTGAAATTGCGTTTCGGCGAATCCAGCCGCGCGCTTTCCGCGATTTGTTTCGCGTTCATGACCGTGTTGATGAGCGGCATCAACATGTACGCTATGGCATTGGTGATGAAAGTCGTCCTCGGCTGGGACATCAATTTCAGCATCTGGATTTCCTCCATCACTGTCGCGGTCTATGTGACGCTGGGCGGCCTGCGCTCCGCGATTTTCAACGAGGTGTTGCAGTTCATCCTGATTTGGGCCGGCGCAATCGTGATACCGGTGATGGGATTGATCGAAGCGGGCGGCTGGAAAGCCCTGCAGCTCAAAGTGGCGGCGAATGCATCTGTCGAATACACGCACCTGTGGTCCACGCTGGGCTCATTCAAAGACAACCCGATGGGCATTCACTGGACCGGAATCGTCTTCGGCCTGGGCTTCGTGATTTCGTTTGCCTACTGGACGACGGACTTCCTCGTCGTGCAACGCGTGCTGGCCGCGAAAGACCTGCGCGCGGCGAAAATGGCGCCCATCATCGGCGCGGCGTTCAAAATGTTCGTGCCCTTCATCGTAATTCTCCCCGGCCTGTTGGGCCTCGCCGTCCTGCCGATCAAACTCACCGGTGAAGCCGCAGCGGTCGCGAGCGGCGGCCACAGTTACAACGAAGTCTTGCCGCTCATGCTCGCGCGGTATTGCGGCCCCGGATTGCTGGGTCTGGGAATCACCGCCCTCATCGCCGGCTTCATGTCCGGCATGGCCGGCAATGTCAGCGCGTTTTCCACAGTCTGGACCTACGACATCTACAAAGCGCTAATCAAAAAGAAAGCTACCGACGCGCATTACGTGCTGATGGGCCGATGGTCCACAATTCTGGGTGTGCTGATCAGCATCGGAACCGCCTATCTGGTGATGCAATTCCTCAGCATCATGGATTACGTGCAAGCGCTCTTCAGTTTCTTCGTCGCGCCGCTTTTCGGCACCGTAATTCTCGGCATGCTGTGGAAGCGCGCAACAGCCGCTGGCGGATTCTGGGGCTTGCTGGCCGGTACAGTTTCATCCGTCGGAATGTGGGCGTGGGTCAAATTCGATCCTGCAGCGCTACGTTACGTCGCGCTTTCCAGCGATGCAAAAGACATGGCGGAAAATATGTACCGCGCGCTGTGGTCGTGGATTATCTGCGTGGTGGTGACGGTCGTAGTCAGCATGCTCACGAAGCCCAAGCCCGAAAGTGAATTGGTCGGACTGGTCTATGGCGCGACGGAAATTCCCACGGAAGCCGAGGTGCCGCTATATCACAAACCGGCGTTCTGGGCGGTGATTGTGACCATCGTATTCATTGCGCTGAATATTATTTTCTGGTGAGGCTCATGAAATCTGACGGAACGATTTCCATTTGGTTCTTCATAGGTGTTTCGCTGCTGGTCAATGGCGTGCTGATTTTTGGCGCGGGGCTGTACCAGATTTCCCATCCGCCCGTGGTCAAAGTGGTTCTGTACGACCTGCACGCCAGCGTATGGTGGGGCGCAATCCTTACCATTATCGGCTTGCTCTACTGCATCTTCTACAATCCCCGGCGCGCTTGATTTGCCGCGCCACCCCATCGAGCGTGCCCGCGTTTCGTAGCGCCGGCGTCCCGCCGGCTCTTTCGCCCCCGCCTTTGCGTTTGACTTTGTAGCGGCCGGTTCAGGTTCATCGAACCGGGCAGCCTCTGTTTTTGGTTTTGCCTTTGTCGTTGCCGCTGTTGCGGCCACCTTTAGGTGGGCGTCTTTGAATTCGAGTTTGCCCTTGACTTTGCGGCGCCCGCCTGCTGTTTAGGCGGCCGTAGTTGACCTTCCTCTGTAGGTTTCAGCTCTTGCCGCAACCCTGAGCGTGTTTTTTCGTCCACCCAGCCGCAATTCCTCACTCCGCATCCACACCCCGCGTAGTAAAGTAATGCGCGGTTGCGTTCACGTTTTCGTGTTGCAAATTCAGACTCGAGGGATGGCGGATGGCGATTCTCGTTGCAGGAGGAGCCGGCTACATTGGCAGCGTCACGGTGGAACTCTTGCGCGCCGCAGGCGAGCGCGTGGTGGTGCTGGACAATCTGCTGCGCGGCCACCAGCCGGCGCTGGATGCGGATATCCCTTTCTACCATGGGAAAATTGGCGACCGCGCCCTAATCGAGCGCATCGCCGCCGAGCACCAGCTCGAGTCCTGCATCCATTTCGCCGCTGTGGCCTACGTCGGCGAATCCGTGAAGGACCCCGCCTGGTATTACGAGAACAACGTCGAGCAGGGCATTGCCATGATGAGCACGCTCCTCCACGTCGGAGTGCGCCGCGTGGTCTTTTCTTCCACCGCCGCTACTTACGGCGATGCTAAGCACGACCCCATCCCGGAAAACGAACCGCAGTGGCCGGTAAATCCCTACGGCTGGTCGAAATTATTCATGGAACAACTGCTGCATTCTTTCGACGTGGCCTACGGGCTGAAATTCGTGTCCTTGCGCTATTTCAATGCGGCTGGCGCCACGGAAAAGTGCGGTGAGCATCATGAACCTGAATCCCATCTGATCCCCAATATTCTGCTGGCGGCAGCGAAAGAATCGCAGGAAGTTCAGGTGTTCGGGAATAAGTATCCGACTCCCGACGGCACGGCCATTCGCGATTTCGTTCATGTGGCGGACTTGGCCGATGCCCACATTCGCGCGCTGGGCCATTTGCGGCGCGGCGGCGCATCCGATTTCCTCAATCTCGGCGCCGGCCATGGCTATTCCGTGCTCGAAGTCATCGAAGCAGCGCGCAAAGTAACCGGCCGCGAAATTCGCGTTCGCGTAGAACCCCCACGCGCCGGCGATCCCCCCCGCCTCGTAGCCGACCCCACAAAATCCAAATCCGTCCTAGGCTGGGTCCCCGCGAAATCCGATCTGCACACCATCATCGAATCCGCCTGGCGCTGGCACCAGCGCCACCCCCGCGGCTACGATTCGTAGCGATCAGCTGCCGCGACGCTGCGTCTAAACCCCGGCCCTTCGCATGAAACAAAGCCGCGAAGGATCGGGCCTGCCTGCGGCAGGCAGGCACCCGGAAATTCAACTGCGTGCGTCGAGGTGGTATGGAAGGGTCGCCCACCCGCCCGCAGGTAACGACCGACAAAGACATCAAGCCAGGTACAGCGATTGCGACTTTTGAGAGTAATGGCCGCTATCCCAAAGGAGATCAACCGAAAAATTCTGGAATCTATCTGGGGCGAGGGACAAATGGTAGCATTTGGATTCTGGATCAGTGGCCCGCGCGCTCCGGCACGGGCCAGAGAGAGCACCCACCTCGGCCGCGAGCGCTACTCACGGACAACAGTCGGGGCGCATCAAACAACTCCAATGCGTATCACGTGATCTTGGTAGCGCCGAGGTGATGAAATGACGCTTTTGCGGTGTATCATTCTTCTACAATTCACGACGATGATGGCTTTTGGCCAGCTTGCTCAACCGAGTAAGCCACCTAGCGCGCCCAAGCAACCCGATGCGATGGTCCGGAGCCTCTATCGCGAGGTGGTTGATCGTCACCCGATCGGTATCCCAGGGGACGCGGACATGAAGATTTTCGCTCCGTACCTCAGCGAATCACTACGCCACAGAATCGATTTAGCTATTGCCTGCTCAGCTGATGAGGCTCGGCAGCATTCGGACCCACACTCAAAGCCGGAAGTCGCATGGCTTGAAGCTGGACTCTTCTCGGGTGACGATGAGCAAGCCTCTCCTCGCACTTTCCACATCGAAAGAACGCAAGAGGAAAGTGATGGATCGTTTCGCGTGTATGTGAGGCTTACTTGGGGGTCGCCCTCGAAGCCATGGATTTGGCGCGTGGCCGCAATCGTGATTCGTGAAAACGGCCACCTTGTCGTTGACGACGTGATTTATCTGAAAGACGAGAACAGAGACGTTGACTCGCGGCTATCGGAGTATTTGTCAGCCGGATGCGACGGCGGTCGCTGGGTTGGGCACGGCAAATCGCCAAACAACCTCAGATGAAAAAAGATAAACGGGCTGAGTAGATGACGATGTCGGCTCCTTCCTCCGAGTAGCCTTGGTAGCGCTAACGACCAAGGCTCGGAAGAAAAGAGCGGAGCGATGATGATTACAAGATGTGATCTTCACACGCGCTACCAACAGATCGCGATGCTGGATGAGGCCAATGGCGAGCTGACCGGCGAACTTGCGGCCAAGGGATGCTGTTGAGAGGTCGGGGAATAGGCCGGAGGTTTGTTGCGCGTCCGGATTACCTATTTAATCGGCTGCCCGCGGATGTTATCCGCCGAATCGGCTGACTGAGCCCTGAGGTGTAGGCGAGTCGGGAACGCATGTAAGGCTACAGTGCCAGTGGGCTTAATTCGCAGGTTTCACCGATTCCATAAGTCCGAAAAGTCCTTCAGCCATCGTCGGATGTATATACACCGCGCCTTTCAGCACCGTGTACGGCGCGTCCGCCCAGATCATCGCGCCGAGGATCTGTACCGTCTCGCCGCCTTCGCTGCCCAGAATTGCCGCGCCCAGGATGCGATCGTTCTGCGCATCCACGATGATTTTCATCAGGCCCGCGGTCTCGTCGCGTTCAATCGCGCGCGAAACGCTGGACATCGGAAACGTGCCCATCTTGAATTTCCGGCCGGACGCGCGCGCCTCGGTTTCGGTGATGCCCACGCGCCCCAACTGCGGGTCAGTGAAAAGCGCGTAAGGCAAATAGCGATTTACGATGCTGAGGTTTTTCCCCTCGATAATATTCGCGTACACAATCTGGTAATCATTGTAGGAAATGTGCGTGAACGCCGGCCCGCCTTTCACATCGCCCAGCGCCCAAACGCCCGGAACGTTCGTCTCCATCCGCCCGTTCACCTTGATGTAGCCGTGCGCATCCGTCAGAACGCCCGCAGCTGCCAGGCCCAGATCGTCCGTATTCGGCTTCCGGCCCGTTGCGACCAGCAAATGCGATCCCTGCAACGATTCACCGCGTCCGCCAGATTCCAAGGTTAACGCAATAGCGCCGCCGCGATTCTCCACGCGCTTCGTTACTACACTCGTCCGCAGCACGATGCCTTCCGCTTCCAGCGCCTCCGTCAGCGCCGACGTAATGTCCGGATCCTCGCGCGGCAGAATGCGTTCGCCATTGTGAATAATAGTCACGCGGCTGCCGAACCTGCGGAACATCTGCCCGAATTCCAGCCCGATATATCCGCCGCCGAGCACGATCAAATGCTCCGGCACGGTTTGCAACTCCATAATCGTCGCATTGGTCAGAAACGGAACCGTGTCGAGCCCTTGAATCTGCGGAATCGCGGGCCGCGTCCCGGTATCAATGAATATTTTCTCACTCTCCAGAACTTCCGCGCCCACCTGCACCTGGTGTGGCCCAATAAATTTCGCGTGCCCACGCACCAACTTCACGCCTGGCCTCGCGTCAATGCGTTTCTGCACGCCCTTGCGCCCATTTTCCACCACGCGATTCTTGCGGGCCACCACTTCCGGCATGTCCACGCTCACATTCCTCGCATGTACGCCCCAGCGAGCCGCCTCGCGCGCGTAATGCGCCACCTGCGCTGACGCCACCATTGTCTTCGTCGGCGTGCAGCCCGTGTTGATGCAGGAGCCGCCCAATTCAGCTCGCTCGATCAGCGCTACCTTCCATCCCCGATCGGCCAGCGCAAAAGAAAGCGGGTTGCCCGCCTGCCCGGATCCGATGATGATGGCGTCGAATTTCATTCCACTCCCTCCGTGCCACCTGAAAGATTTCGCGCCCCAGTGTACCCAAATTTTCGCACCGCGCGCACCTTCCGCGGAGCAGCCGCGGACCCTCGCCTGGCAGCGCTCTCACGCTCAGCCGCGCTTTCAGGCGAATACAACTCAAGGAAACTCCCGCAAAAAATGCGTCCCGCTTTTCGCCTCGACAAATTAGAATCGAACCCATGGCCAGGGGCTGGGAAAGCAAGGCAGTAGAAGGTCAGGTCCAGGAATTTCAATCGAAAGAGGACCGCAAGAACAAGAAGCAAGTTTCGCAGGACCAGCTGGAAAACCGCCGCAAGCGAGGCGTGCTGCTGCTATCGCGCGCGCGCGTCGAAAAACAATTGCAGGCCAGCCAGGGCCCGCGTTACCGCGAACAACTCGAGCGCGCGCTCGCCGATCTCGACGCGCAACTCGCGCAACTCCCCAATGATGCAAAGTAAAGGGCGCGTTCTCAGCTAATCGCGCGGCCTACCCGGATCCGGATCCTCAACGAATACCACACCCACGCCATTCTGATTTTTTTCGCGCCCCAGCTCGAAGTGCACCACCGTCCCGCGCAACGTCATCACGCTGGAAACCGTCGGATCGCTCGAAGCCTCAATCACCACGCGCACCTCGGACTGCAGCCGCGGCCGGCTATGCAGCGCCAGGTATGCCCCCTGCAAACTGATATCGCGCACCGTGGCCTTTTCCTCGAACGGCCTGCCGTCCTCGGTCTGCCCACTGATGACCGCAGAAAAACGCAGCCGCCGCCGAATTCCCAGCCGCGTTTCCTTCATCTCCACGGCCACGCCGCGTTCACTCAAGCTGATGGACATGCCCTCAGTCGCCGCCCATGTCGCCGGAAATTCCTGCCGCGCCGCCGAAAGAAATCCGTCCACGACCTTGTCCGGCGAATCCGGATCGTGATGGAACAAAACCAGATTCCGCACCTTGGCCTCGCGCGCGATCTTTACTCCCTCCAGCCAGCTGGAATGTCCCCAGCCCTTGCGGTCCGAAGCCAGCTGTTCCGGAGAATATTGCGCGTCGTAAATCAGCACGTCCGCGCCGCGCGTCAGTTGAAGCAGGTTCTGATCGCAGGTCGGATTCCCAGGCTCGTTGTCGGTGGCGTAAACGATCGAGCCGCCGGTCGTTTCGATCCGGTATCCCAGGCATCCCTGCGGATGATTCAAATATCGCGCCGTAATATGCGTGCCGTGAACCTCCCATGATTCCGCGTCGGCGACTTCGCGAAAATCGCGCGCCGCGGTCATCATCGTCACGTCCACCGGAAAATACGGGCTGGCCAGCTGCGCCGCGAATACCTGCTCCAGGCTGTTCGGCCCCAGATATTTCGATTGAAAACTATAAAAATGGAAGCGATTCTGCGATTCGAAGAACGGATGGAAAAACGGGATGCCCTGGATGTGGTCCCAATGGTAATGCGTCACCAGGATGTGGGCCTCGATCCCCATCCCGCGCTGCTTTTCCGTCAAGTGGTTGCCCAGCATGCGCAACCCCGTGCCGCAATCCAAAATAAATTTCGTCCCGTCCGGCGCCGTCAGTTCCAGGCAAGGCGTGTTCCCGCCGTAGCGCCACGTGTCGCGCTCGAGCGTCGGCGTCGAGCCGCGCACTCCCCAGAAAACCAGTTTGGCACCTTGGTGCGTCATCGCCGGGCGGTTAGCGACGCTGCGCGCCTGCGCCCCCTCTGAGAGTTGAGGTTCACGAAACTGTGCCATGGTAGGCGGGTGCAGCGCGCTAAGTCAATTGCGTTTCGGCGCGCGCGTTCGTTCCCGGCGATCATCGCAATCCGCGACCCTCTGCGCCTCGGCGGTGCTCAAGCGGCTACGTACGAATTCGCGGATCTTGGTGGCCCGCGGCCTCACAGTATGCCTAAGAATTCGGGAATCTTTGTGGGTCGTGGCTTTAGCCACGACATAACTCTCGCAACGTACGAGCGGCTTTTATCTTCCTAAGCCCGGCCACAAATTTGATCCATCCGAAGGCCTTCTCCACCAACTTCCGCTTGCGCTGACTGAGCGCGTAGCCGGCCCCCTCGCGCTCGCTCGGCGTCAACCAGTTCGGCCACTGCCACGATTGCTTCGCATATTCGGCGATGTGCGGTATCACTTGCATCGCGCGCAACTCCACAATGAATTTTTCTTCCTGAAATCCTTTGTCTCCGCCCAGCGTGATCGCCTGCACCTTGCCCCCTTCCTGCTTCCGGCGAATCTTGCGCAACATCTGCAACCCCGCCTCCCGCTCCGCGCGCGTCGCCGACTGCGTGACGCAGGCCTGCACGATCAAGCCATTCCGGTTTTCCGTCAGTACATGCCCCAAGTAGCTCGGCCGGGCTTCTCCCGCGGCGCTCTTCTTGTACAACCGCGCTTCCGGATCCGTCTTGCTCTCGTGCGTGTCGCGCAGCAATTTCTTCCCGCCGTATCCGCTGCCGCGTGCCGGCGGATCCTGCTTTTTAGCCGCTGAAGTTCCGATTTTGTCTTTGTCGCACCAATCGCGAGGCCCGATCTGCATCAGGCCGGCTACCGGCTAACTTGTCCAAACCACGTCGCGAATCCACCCTGTAAGCCAAACCCATTCGCGGTTAGAATCGAGCCGATGCACCAGGAAGCTCAAAAATCCGCCGGCCATTCTCACGAGGGCCACAGCCCTGGTCATGATCACGCGCACGACCATGATCACGGTCACAGCCACGGCCTAGGCGGCCATTCGCATGTCTCTCTTCCTGCCGAGGGCATGACGCTCGCATTGGGCGCCGCAGTCGTCGCCACGTTCGCACTGGTAGCCGTGGAACTTCTAGCCGGGTACGCCGGACATTCCATCGCCCTCGTCAGCGACGCCGTGCACAACCTCACCGACGTCCCCACTCTGGTCCTGTCCTGGCTCGCCATGCGCTGGGCCGCCAAGCCCCCCACGCCGCAAAAAACCTACGGCTACCATCGCGCCGGAATCCTCGCGGCGTTCGTCAACGCCATGCTGCTCACGCTGGTTTCGCTCGGCCTGATTTACGAATCAGTTCTGCGCCTGCGCACCCCAGTCGAAGTGAAGACCGGCCTCATGCTTTGGGTCTCCGTGTTCGCGCTCGTGATCAACGGCAGCATCACCCTCGCGCTGCACAGCGGCCGCCGCGACCTGAATCTGCGCAGCGTATGGATTCATAATCTAGGTGACGCACTATCGAACGTCGCTATCGTAATCGGCGCCCTCGCCATTCGTTACACCGGCACCACTTGGGCCGACCCAGTCATCGGCATCGCCATTGGTGCGATGGTGCTGTGGTCCGGCGTCGGCATCTTGCGCGAGAGCACCCACATCCTGCTCGAAGGCCTGCCGCGCACCATCGCCTTGGAAGAAGTCGCCCGCGCCATGCTAAAAATCGAAGGTGTCCAGGAAGTCCACGACATCCACATCTGGACCCTCGGCACCGACCTCAACGCGCTCTCCTGCCACATCTGCATCCCGGACATGCACATGGAAGAAAGCGAAAAAGTCCTGGCTAGAATCCACGAAGTCCTCGACCAGCAATTCAAAATCACCCACACCACAATTCAATTCGAGCGCGCCGGCCTCCCCGCCGACGCCGGCCTCTACATGCCCGAACCCATCCGCCGTTCCGACGGTTAGATTGAGTTGTGCACGCTCATGTGCTAGGTTCCCGTGCCGTCGTCAGAATCAGCGCGTACGGTCCAAGCATTTCTCCCAATCGAGATTAAAATGAGCCTTCGCAATCGGGTCCGGTTAATAGCTATAGTTCCTCCTGCGCTTTGGGTTGTCGTTAACGTGTGGTTCCTTCGTTCGGAGCGATTCGGAACCGGATGGACGCTCCTCTCGGCGTTTCTGGCCGTCGCTATAGGGATGTTCTTTGCAAGCTTGGTAATGCGAGGGTACCTAAATCGATTTCGGCTGGCCATAGCTCAAGAAGACGTACCCGCCGCACGACGACTGCTGGAAGGCCTCACTGATTTTTACAGGTGGCGAGGCCGCGAAGTAATCAAGACTTATGGGATCAATGTCCTCGTACTGGAAGAGCGCTATCAAGAAGCGCTGGATGGGCTTCGAGCACTCGAATTGCAAAAGATCGGGGAAAAGGGAATCCCAGTTGTAAAGAGTCAAATCGCTTGGTGCATCGCACAACTCGGGGATCCCGCGAAGGCCGCAGATCTTATTCGTGCGGTCCTACCTCAAATGGAAGCCATGGGTCCAGAATACCGGGCAAGTGCACAGCTTACGTTCGGTGTATCGATTTTCCTGATGGGGAAGGCCGCCGAAGCCGTGCCGCAACTTGAAGAAGTTTACGGCTCCGCGACGGACCATACCTCCAGGAAGGCCACCGCCGCGTTTTACTTGGGAGAATCATACTCCGCGCTAGGTAACCCGTCAGGAGCTCGTCAGGCCTATCAGAACGCGGTTGAAGCGCTGCCAAACGGACGATTCGGCATCAGGGCGTCGAAACGTCTTGCCGAACTCGGAAGCAAGAATACAAAGGTGTGAGTTAGGCGGTTACAGAGGAAGTTGCATCGGGGTTCCGCGCTCTTGATTTACGCGCTGCGTAGCGTCTGCATCCAGAATTTCCGCAGAAATGGCGAGGCGCCGGCCTTCCGGCGTGATGTAAATCACATTGCCCTGCGTCATCGTGAAAGCCACTACGTCCAGCCGGCTGCCATCGCGCAACACCAGCGTCAACGTACCCACATCCGGCAACGGCTCCTGCTGCTCGGCTTCTTGCGGTTCGGGTGCGGGCGCCACCACACTCACTTCGCCGCGCCTGTCATCGCGATTCTCAGCGCGTTCGTGTCCGCGATCCTCGTCCGCCGCAACCTGCTGATCCTCCGCCGCGACCTGCTGCTCATCACCCTGCTGGTCCTCTTGCTCCACCGCTTCCTGCGGCTGCTCCAGCGCCGCATCGCCAGGCGCTGCGTAATAATATCCGCCAACTCCGAGCAGATAGACGACCCGAGGCGAAGTAGCAGGCGTGGTAACCGGCGGCGGATTATGTCGCGGACCCAATGGCGTGCCGATCGGTGTGAAAACTCGCTTGCCTGTGTTCGGGTTTCGCTGCGCCGAAGAAGACAATCCCGCATGACGTGAAGGCACGTCTGCGCCATAAACAGTGCCGCGCGCTCGAACCGAAGAAATGCCCACAGGAACCGCGGTAGGAAGCGCTGAAGATGTGCGCACGACGCTGGCAGAAGAGTGCGGTGCGCCAGAAAAGACGGCGGCTACATGCCCCCCGCCAGCAGCAAATCCGCCGGACCCACCGCGCTGCGCTATGACGACGGACGGCATCGCCAGCCCAAGCATCGCAACCAATTCGATCAGCAACCGCGGTTTCATCATTCTCTCCGCCGCGCCCTACTCATATGACGCCTCAAAAGCCCCGACGGTTGCCGATACTTTACCACCATCCGCCGCACGCCAATCCTTCAGCTTTCACACGCTAGCCGGGCACTTATCTCCTCGCTCCGGTGTCTATGAACCCAGCCGCTCGGAGTCACCGGCGAGCTCTCGCGGCGCCCTGCCCCGAAATTGGGCTTGGCTTTTCCCTGCACCCCGGATGTGCTATAAACGTGCGTCCGAAGGACTACTAGAAATGGGACAGCCGGAAGCCGTAGTTCCGAAGGCGCAAGCAGCCGAGTCGGAAATCAGTGATCGCGGGGCGCAGCCGGAGCCTTCTCAGTATTGCCCGAGATGTTCGGCCCGGCTGGAGCAGCGCAGTTGCAAAATGCTCTGCGCGTCTTGCGGGTATTACATGTCCTGCTCGGATTTTTACTGAAGAGAAAGATCGCCGCCCCCGGGCAGTGACTTCTCGGCTCTACCGATTCCAAATACGATTTCGAAATTTCCAGGAGGCGCGAACGTGGCACTCAGAATGGTTGACAACGAAGTGAACGGCGTAACGGTGCTGGAAATTGAAGGGCGCATCGTGCTGGGCGAAGAAAGCAATGCCTTCCGTGAGAAGGTCAAAAGCCTGCTCGCCGCCGGCAAGAAGCAGATCGTGTTGAACCTGGCCCAAGTCGGCTACATTGACAGCGCCGGCCTCGGCACCCTAGTAGCCACCTTCCATAGCGCCCGCTCGCAAGGCGCCGTTCTGAAGCTGGCCAACCTCGGCTCGAAGTTCAAGGAAGTCCTGCAGGTCACCAAGCTGATGACGGTGTTCGACACCTACGACAACGAAGCAGCAGCCGTCGCCAGCTTCGCGAAGTAGTTTTGCATCACGCCGAATGAAACGTGGTTGTAGGGGCGGGTCTCAGACCCGCCCCTACGATCGACACTAATACGAATCACTTCCCGCTGCGCGCGTCCGCTTGCCCCGTAACGTGCCCTTCCACCTGATAAATCGCAATCCCGCTCAATAACTTCGGGTAGAAGTCCGTGGACTTCTGCGGCAGCACATCGCCGCCCAGCGCAATATCCGCCACCTGCTGCACACGCACCGGATTCAACAAACACGCCAGCTGCGCTTCGCCGCGATCCACAGCCGCCAGCGTCGCATCCATTTCACGCTCGTAACCCACATTCTTTTCCGCGGCCACAGCCTCCGCGCTAATCCCCAGCCCCTTTTCCAGTATCAGCCGGTGCAGCAGCACCACGTCCAGCCCGCGCTGCGCCTCCGACACATCCGGCAGCATTGCTTCCAGGTCAGCATCGCGCCGTAACAGAAAAACATAGAACGCGCCGCCGCCCGGATAAACGCCAATCGCCCGCCGCCCGTGATTCGTCCCCTCAAAATCCTTGCGGAATTCCGCGTAAGCGCTGGCGCGTTCCTCCGCATTCGGAAACGGGTAGGAATACCAATCGAAAGCCTGCGCGACGTTATTGCGGAACTTGTCAAAATCGAAATTCGCGACGTTGCGTATCAACCGATGCGTCGGCAGGATCGTCAATCCCCTTGAATGGGTGTTGACGAACGTCATCATCGCAAATTCCGCCGCCGCATAAGGATCGTTCACGCCAGCGGCCGCGCGCGATTCGTTGCGAAAGTTCAAAGCCGTCTCGTAGCGGTGATGTCCATCCGCAATGATCAACTTCTTATCCGCCATCGCGCTCTGAATCCGGCGAATAGTCGCCACATCCGCCACCGGCCACAGCCGATGCGTCACCCCGAATTCATCGTGCAGTTCCTGCGGCGCGGATTTCTGCATGGTTTCTTCCAGCAAGTTGTCAATCAGCCTCGCCGGATCGTTGTACAGCATAAAAAGCTGCCCGGTTTGCGCGTGCGTATGCCGCAGCAGCTCGATGCGATCCGCTTTTGGCGCCGAAAGCGTCCGCTCGTGCCGGAACACCACCTGCGCGTCGTAATCTTCCACCCGACCCAGTGCGATGAAGCCTATCCGCGTCTTGCGCGTGTGCGTTCCTGGCACCAGATATTCCTGCGAATAAATGTAAATTCCCGGCGCCGCGTCCTGCACCAGGATTTTCTCCGCGATCCACCCGCGTACCTTCTGCCCCGCGCGCGTGTACACATTATTTTCCGGCGAATCGCTCGCAGCTGTGCGCCCCTTCTCAATCGCGATCAAGTTGTAAGGGCTCGCTGCGTAATACTGCTCCTGCATCGCCGGCGTAATCTTGTCGTAGGGCTGCGTGAGGACTTTCTCTAGCGGCACGCGGTTCGTATCGTAGCGAAAGGCGCGAAAGGGTTGAATTTCAGCCATGTGGGCCTCGGGTGGCGGTTTCAGCAACTTGAGAAACACCGATTGTACCAGCCGCGCCACAACAATCCAAAGTTCGCGCGACCCTCACCCCACTTGACGCCGCCAGTCTTTGAATGTGTTTTTGGATTCGATCTTGTAGCGGCTGGTCCCGCTTTTTGGGACCGGGCACCCGTTGCGGTCCGTTTCGACTTTTATGCGGTGCTAAAGCTCCAGCTCAGCAATCCGTTGTAAAAGGCGAATCAGGGTTGACGCCTCACCCGCCGTCAGTTCCTTGCGAAGTTTGTCTTCCGCCGCGCGACGTTCTTTGACCAGCCCCTCGCGGTATTTATTTCCTTTCGCCGTCAGCTGCACCAGCAGTGCTCTGCCGGTATCTGCCTTCCGCTCCGAAAGCAGTCCCTCGTGAATCATCGTTTTGATCGCCCGATGCACCACGGTCCGGTCGAACCCCAGCATCGTCGCGATCTGATTTTGATTCAGCGCCGCACCCCCACGCAGCGTGGACAAGATGAATCCCCGCGTCTGCGAACACTTCGTTTTCTGCTCCAACTTCTTGCCGACAGAAAAATAAGCCGAAGCCAGATTCACTAGCACCGAATCCTTCAGGATTTCCTGCGGGATCAGTTTCTTATCAACAATGATCATACGATCCGCACCGTCTCTTCCAGCGGCCTGCGCCACTGCGGCTGGTCCACATGCCGCGCCGATTTTTTCCCGATCGCGATGACCATCACAATCTCATGATTCTTCCCCGAAAGCCCCAGCAATTTCCCCAGCCGCCGCCCGTCAAACCCTTCCATCGGACACGTATTCAATCCCAGCGCTTCCGCCGCAATCATCAAATTCTGGCAAGCCAGGGACGCGCTCTTCGTTGCCCACTTAAACATTCCCTGCCGCGCGACGGGGAGCGTCCCCATCGTCTTCCACAAATGCACCACGCGCAGAATCGCCCACTTCAGCAGCCCGAACACGCCAAACCACCCCTGGACGAAAAACCATTTTCCAAATTTGGCGCGCCGCTCATACTCCGCGATTTTCTTCGCTGGAAAGCCGGCAGCCCGCATCCACGCCAGTTCGCTCTCCTTCGTGGATTTCCACGACCCGATGTCGGCCACCGCAACAATCAAAGCCGATGCAGTTGCGGCTGGACTCTGGCCGAAGCACAGCCGCGCAGCCTCGTTCCTAATTTCCGGCGTTTCCACCCAGTAGAACCGGTACGGCTGAATGTTAAAGTTCGAAGGTGCCACCCGCGCCGCATGCAGAATCTGTTCGCGCGTGTCAGTTGAAATTGTCACGGGATCGAACACCTTAATAGCCCTTCTTCGCAGGATAGCTTCGAGTACGTGGCTCATATGCGGCCTCCATGTTGCTATTACAACATACATATGTTGCGGACGCAACATAAAAGATTCGCCCTGGCGCCGCAGTGACAATTCCCATCCCGCCACATAAAATGGAATCGTCGAACGAAAAATCCACGCGAGGTTCCCTTAACGCATGTCAGCAAGTAACGGCCGCTTCTCCGGCGTGCGCGCCCTAATCTTTGATCTGGACGGCACGCTGATTGACTCCCAGCTCGACCTGGTGCTTTCCGTGAACGCCATGCTCGAACACATGGGCCGCGAACCCCACGTCCACGAAAAAATCTGCAGCTTCATCGGCAATGGCGCGCCCGTGCTGGTGCAGCGTGCCCTGGGTGAAAATGCCACGGAAGCGGACATCGAAGGAGGCCTGGCCTATTTTCTGGCTTACTATCGCGCGCATATGCTGGACAACACCGACGTCTATCCCGGCGTGCGCGAAGCCCTCGTGCAGCTGCACAAATATCCCATGGCGGTACTCACCAACAAGCCCGTGCATTTCAGCCGCGCGATTATTGAAGGCCTGGACCTTTCCCGCTATTTCCGTAATGTGTACGGCGGCAACAGCTTCGAAACCAAGAAGCCCGACCCGCAAGGCGCGCAAATTCTGCTGCGCGAGCTGCAAGCCGCGCCGCACGAAGCCATGATGGTGGGAGATTCCGACGTGGACATCAAAACCGCGCGCAATGCCGGAATGCACGCCTGTGGCGTAACCTACGGTTTCGGCACCGAAAGCCTGCGCGCGCATCCGCCCGACATAATGCTCGATAGCCTAAGCGACCTGCCCGCAAATCTAAAATAAATCGCTGCATGAAAAATCCCCATCGATATATTCGGAGTGAAATATGGAGAATCTTTGTGGGTCGTGGCTTTAGCCACGACATAAACGCAGAAAAATCCGAGCGGCTTCAGCCGCTGAAGTTCCGCCCTTGCGGCTCTCAGGCAGACTCGTTCGCTGGAAGCGTTTCGCCGTGTTCTTGAATTCGTCAATCGCGCAACAGAATCCAACTAACTCTTCGCGTAACTTTTCCTGTACCACTCCCAAGTCCGCCGCAATCCCTCTTCGAACATCACCCGCGGCTCGTAACCCAGAATCTTCCGCGCCAGCGAAACGTCCGCCTGCGAATCGCGTATATCTCCATTGCGCGCCGCATCATATTTCGCCTGAATGGTTTTTCCAGTAATGCGCGAAAGCATTTTCAACACCTCATTCAAAGTGATTCGCGCGCCAGTCCCTCCATTGAACACCAGTCCCGACGCCCCAGGCGCCTCGCAAGCACGCAGCGTCTCATCCACCACATTTTCCACATAAGTGAAATCGCGCGATTGCTCCCCGTCGCCATATATCACCGGCGCCTGTCCTTCGATCACCGCCAGCATAAATCGCGAAAGCACGCCGGAATATTGCGACGAAGGATCCTGCCGCGGTCCAAAAACATTGAAGTAACGGATGCACGCATTTTCCAATCCGTAGACGCGCCCGAAAACCTGCGCGTACATTTCACCCACATATTTCGTCACGCCGTAAGGCGAAATCGGCTGCGCCGGCATCGTCTCCACTTTCGGCAGTGTCGGCGTCTCGCCATACGCCGCCGACGACGCCGCGAAAACAAACCGCCGCACCTGCGCATCCCGCGCCGCCACTAGCACGTTCAACGTCCCATCAATATTCACGTGATTCGTTTCCAGCGGATTCAGCACCGAGCGCGGCACCGAAGTTCGCGCCGCCAGATGAATCACGTACTGCACTCCCTTGCACGCCGACTGCACCGCGGCCAGATCCGTCACAGTCCCAATGTGCAAATCAATCTTGTCGCGCACCGCCGCCAGGTTTGCTTCCTTGCCCGCAGAAAGATCATCCAGCACCACCACTTCCTGGCCGCGCTTCACCAGCTCATCCACAATGTTCGAGCCGATAAATCCCGCGCCGCCCGTCACCAGATAACGCATTCTGAAAATCCTCCCGCGCCGCCCGTCACCAGAACTGCCCCCACATTTTTCAGGTACGCCTGACTATATCCTCGCCGCTTGCGGACGAGCAACCTCCGGCATCAGAATAGATGGCTGCAGCACAATTTGCGCGAGTGCAAGTCTTTGCCGCATTCAGAAAGACGGATCGTCAGTCGGACACCTCGATGAAATCGCATCATCGCGTAACTATTGCAAGCCGCTTCATCACCGTCGCATCCATTCTTATTTGTAGCGGCGTTCTAGCGACGGCTCGCACCTCGCGCCCGCGCGCCGACGCAAACCCGGCGAGTTCCACGGCCCGCAGCAACAAAATCTCCGCCGCGAAAATCACCATCCCGGAACCCACGATGCCGTTCCGCGCCGGTGAAATTCTGAATTACCGCGTCGCCTGGGCCATCTTACCCAATGCCGCCGCGCTTCAAATGAACGTAGTCGAGCGCCGCAATCTTCTCGGCTGGCAGACTTGGCATTTCCGCGCTTCGGCACACTCCGAAAATCCCGCGCGCGCGCTTTTTGAAGTTGACGATCAATTTGATTCTTACACTGACACCACCACGCTCGAAAGCCATCAATACGAACTGTACTTGAACGAAATGGGTTCGCAGCAGAACGAAGTGCTGCACCTCATCCCCGTCGGACAATCGGCTCGCGGCGCTGTCGCACCAGTGCTCGTGCAACCCGGCACTCGCGATCCTCTCGGTGCTTTTTACGCGCTGCGCGCCGTGGATTGGCAGCGAACACCAGAATTTCACGTCCCCGTTTACGATGGCAGCGATTTATATGAAGTCCGCGCGCGCCAGGAAGCAGCGTCGGAGGCGGTCACATTGGACGCGGGAAATTTTCAAGCCACCAAAATTTCACTGCGCCTGTTCGAATTCGGCAAAGCGGTTCCGCACACTGGTTTCCTGGTGTGGTTCGCGCACAACCCCGCGCGCTCACCCGTTCTGATGCTTGCGGAAATGCCCGTGGGAAATGTTCGCGTGGAATTGTTGGCCGCACCGCGCTAGCTAACAGCGGCCGCGCAGAAACGAAACAGAAGCGCGGATTAATCTTCGGGAACGACCCAATCATCCGGTGGAAAATCAATTTGCCAGAAAGTGCGCGAAGGCTTTACGAACTCAATACCCATCTGCGCCTTTCCAGCCTGCGCGGCGCCCACATACACGATTTTGCATTTCTGCGTGTGCTGCGTGGCCTTATTTGCCAGCGTAACTTCCTGTGCGGCCGCCACCCTCGCGGCCAGCGATATCAGCGCGCCATGCGCGTTCACCACCAGCGTACGCGTCTCTTCCTCGAAATCCTGGTTGGATGTGTTCTTGCCGCTCACCGTGATCGGCACGCTCAGCAGCACGCGCATGCTGCGGCGCCGCCCGGGATCCAGTAATAGCGGCTCACTCTTCTGCTGCGGCTTGGTGGTAGTTGCTCGCATGACGAGTACTATAAGTTTTGCCGCCGTACTGGGCAATGGAACTATCTTCCCATGTTCGAAAACACACGCTCGCCCTGTTCGTAAGTACAGGCGAAAATCCGGCGGAGGAATTGTCGCGCGGTTAACGGCGCAAATGGGCTGCGAACACTGCAACGGCTCGCGACGAAAGGCGTCACGAACAAGCAATGGGTCCGGGAGGCTGGTCGATGATTGCTGATCTGCGTGAGGGGACGGCTTCAGTGCCATTATCGCAACGGAATTAAAGCGGCCTCACAGTTTGCGGAAAAACGCTCAGTTTGTCATCCCGCAGGCGCCTTTTGCCGGAGGGATCTGCTTTTTCCTTGGCATTTGCGCGAAAAGCAGACCCCTCGCTGCGCTCGGGATGACATCCACTCCGCTTTTTTTGCAAACTGCTCAGCCGCTGAGTGTCTCGTCGCGCGCGCTCTAACAATGCACCACTTTTTCGCGGTGCTGCTTCACATGCCGCGTCGCGTTGCGCGTATCCACCACCAGCTTTGAATTCCGCACGATTGCCTCGTAGTCGTAGCTGCTATGGTCGGTCGCGATCAGCACGCAGTCGTAACTTGCCAGCCGTTCCGCTGAAAGCTCGACGGACTTCATGTCGGAAAAGTCATAGTGCCGCATTTTGTGCAGCGCTGGAAAATAAGGATCGTTGTAATCCAGCACCGCACCGCGCGCGCTCAGTAATTCCAAAAGTTTCAGCGATGGCGATTCGCGCAGGTCGTCCACATCCTTCTTGTAAGCCACGCCCAGCAGCAAAATCTTCGAGCCCTTCACGCTTTTTTCATGGCTGTTCAGGGCGCTCACCAGCGCGTCCACCACGTTGTAGGGCATGGCGGTATTGATTTCGCCCGCCAGCTCAATGAAGCGTGTCGCAAAATCGTATTCCCGCGCTTTCCACGATAAATAATAAGGATCCACTGGAATGCAGTGTCCGCCCAATCCCGGCCCGGGATAAAACGGCATGAACCCAAACGGTTTTGTCGCGGCGCTGTCAATCACCTCCCATATATCCAAGTCCATGCGCAGCGAAAGTTGCTTGAGTTCATTCACCAGCGCAATATTCACGCAGCGAAAAATATTTTCCAGCAGCTTCACCATCTCCGCCGCGCGCGTCGAACTCACCGGCACCACTTTCGATACGATCTGCGCGTAGAGCGCGACGGCCGCGCGCCCGCTCGCCGGATTGATCCCGCCCACCACTTTCGGAATCTGCGCCAACCCAAATTGCTTGTTGCCCGGGTCCTCGCGCTCCGGCGAAAACGCCAGGTAAAAATCGGTGGCCACATGTTCGCTGCCCGCCCCCCGCGCCAGCGGACACTTCAGTCCGCCCTTCTCCAGAATCGGCAGCACCAATTCTTCCGTGGTTCCCGGATACGTGGTGCTCTCCAGCACGATCAGCTGGCGGCGCTGCAAATTGGGCGCGATGGACTGCGCCGTTTTCTCCACGTAACTCAAATCCGGTTCGCGCCGCTCATCCAGTGGCGTGGGCACGCAGATCAGCACCGCGTCCATATCGCGCAAGCGCGTGAAATCCGTCGTCGCATCAAACCGTTTTCCTTGCACGTGCTGTTTAATTTTGTCCGCGGAAATGTGCTGGATGTAGGACTGTCCGGCGTTCAGCGCCGTGATTTTTTTCTCATCAGTGTCGAAGCCAGTGACGCGTTGGCCCACGTCCGCAAATCGCAGCGCCAGCGGCAGGCCCACGTAGCCGCACCCGATAATTCCAATCCTGATATCTTTCCCAGCAAAAAATTCCGGTTGGCGATCCGCGGCCATCTCTCTCCCTCGGTGCTGCGAATTAAGGCAGCTGCGCCCGATCGGGGCTGAAGCCGCAATGTGAGGCGAAAAATTACTATAGCAAGAAACCATCTCGGCAGATAGACTACGGCATCGCCGGTAATGGGTCGGCTTCCGATACCCGCAGCGTTAATTAGGCATTAGCTCTGCCAGGCACTTCCGACTGTGTGACGGTATCAAACCTTTAGCCTCTACACGGGAGTTTGCAAATCTGATGCGCGTTCGAGGGGCCATCATCCTAGCGACTGGTTTGCCATCCAGGATCTATCTCGCGCGGTTTATCAACGAAGTCAACAAGTCGGCCTTTGGATACGAATTAGGCTCCGTGGCCTCCCCTTTGCCTGCGCAATTTCGGGCCGCGCTACTTGCGGCAGTCATTTCCCTCCTGCTAGGGCTGCCCCTGCTTTTGGCTGACTTTATCAATTGGATCAAGAAAAAGGCCCACTGATCGGCCGTCAGGATAACCGGGCACAGGTACTGGTCCGCTTTCCACTTCTCAGGTAGCCGCGTTTATCAGGCACTTAGATCTCCTTCGTTCGTGCTACATTTTGGCTGAAGGTTCGTTGCACTGAAGGAGGCCCGCCATGGTTTCCCCTGTATTCCTAGTCACCTTTCTATCTGCGTTGATTTTGGTGAACTGCATGACCCAGGACAAGCCCAACCCTGGTCTTTTCTAAAAGGCTCTCAGATGCCGGGATCAGCTGAACCTATGAAACCAGCAGAGCGGTTTCTCGCGGCGCTTCTAGCGGTAGTTTCCGTGAGTCTTGCCTATTGTGTCTTTCCCCACTATGCAATTGCGCAGGCGTTACCGGCACGCGCGCCGGAGCGAGTTGACGAAGAAATGTTCGTCCGGATCGGAGGCATCGACCAATGGATCACAATAAAAGGGGATGACCCCAACAATCCGGTGCTGCTCTTTCTCCACGGTGGACCGGGAGACGCGTTGAGCCCATACGCCGATTCGATCTACGGAGGTTGGGAAAGCGAGTTCACACTTGCGCAATGGGATCAACGCGGCGCAGGCAGAACGTTTGGTAAGAGCGGCCCATCGATCGAACGCACCATGACCGTCGAGCGCATGGCCCAGGATGGCGTCGAAGTTGCCGAGTTTCTCACCAAACATCTCAACAAGAAGAAGATCATCATAGTGGGTGGTTCATGGGGATCGATTCTCGGCATTTATATGGCCCACGCTCGACCGGATTTGTTCTATGCGTATGTCGGCTCGGCGCAATTGGTGAATATCCGCAAGAATGACGCGGCGAGCTATGCGCGTGTGCTTGAAATGGCACGTACGGCTGGCGATCAGCAGGCGATCACGGCACTGACGACGATTGGCCCGCCGCCTTGGGATTCGCTTAAAAAGTGGCCCGTATTCGCAAAAACGAGAAGAGCCTATCAATCCAAGAATGTGACCGCACCACCAGCTCCAGAGAAGCTCAGCCCCGCGTACGCCTCGCCTGAAGAGCGAGCTCAATATGAGGCGGCGGACGATTTTTCCTTTGAGCATTTTGGGGGGTTGAAAATGTCCGGACCAATGGAGCAGGTCGATCTTCCGGCTCTCGGAACGGACTTTGCAATTCCAATATTCATTCTTCAAGGTCAACAAGATCTGACGGCCCTGCCCGAACTGGCCAAAGTCTATTTCGACAGCATCACGGCACCGCGGAAGCAATTCTATCTAGTGTCTGGAACTGGCCATGAACCATCGTCCACCGAATTAGACTTGACCTTGAAAGTGCTCGTTGAGCAGGTGCGTCCTCTAGTGCTTGACCGGTAGAGTGCTCTTCGCCGCCAAGTCCAGGTAGGTCGTGCCAGCTCAACCGGTGGATGCAACACCATCCAGTCAATTGGTGTGTCGTTCCTCCGGCAGAATGCTTCGGCAGTGTTATAGCGGCCATTTTGTTGCGATGGAAGCAACCGCGGGTGTGAATCAGCGCGATGCAGCGATCAGGCGATCGCGCTCCATTCGTTCGCAGTAATCACGCGCAGATTTGGCAATGGTGCAACCAGCTTTCCGCCTCGCGCCAGAAAATCCCGCTCGCGCACCTGAATCTCGTCCATGAAGTGCCACGGCAGAACCAGAAAATCATCCGCGTGCGATCGCGCCTCGGCTTCAGAGACGATCGGTATCCACGTCCCCACCGTATATTTCCCCCATTTTTCCGGGTTGCGCTCCGCCGCGGAACGAATCACGGTGTGATCCAGCCCAAACACTTGCAACAGCGTGTTGCCTTTCGTCGAAGCTCCGTATGCGGAAATTTCCCGCCCTTGCCGCCGCTCGTTGCGCAGCCATTCCTGCAGCTTGATTCCAATCAGCCGCACGCGCGCGCCGAATTCTTGGTACGGCGTCGCACCCAGCAATCCCGCGCTCTGCTCCCGCGCGCGCATAGCACTCACGCGCTCGCGCCGCGCCGCAACCGAAGCAGCCGGTGAATTGCGGTGCACCACGTACACGCGAAAGCTTCCGCCGTTCACGTCGTTCGTCTCCACGTCCGCCACCAGCAAACCATGCCGCGCCAGCAACGGCTCCAGCGAACTGAGCGAATAGTATTCGATATGTTCGTGGCAGATTGCATCGAACGCATTGCACTCCAGCACCAGCGGCAGATAGTGCATCTCGAGCACCCACACGCCTTCTTCCAGCAGAACGCTCGCGACGTTCGCGACAAACGCATTGGGATCTTCCAGGTCGTAAAACATCGCGATGGACGTCACCACCCGAAATTGTTCGCCGGCCACGGGTTGCGCGCTGAAGAAATCCGGCACGATGCGATCGGTTCCGGCCGCCGCCTCGCACGCCAGATTTTCCGCGGGTTCGAAACCCACGCGGCGGACATCGTCGTAATCATACGAACGCAATAGCGTCCCATCGTTGCAGCCGATATCCAGAACGCTGTCTCCGGCATGAAGTCCCACAAAATGCGCGGCGCGCCGGGAAATATCCGTGAGCGCAGCTCGCATCGTGGCGCTGATTCCGGACTTGTACCAATAATGGGTGTAAAGCCATTCCGGCGGAGTGGTATGCCGCAATTGCGCCAAGCCGCAGTTGCCGCAAAGCAGCATGTCCAGCGGCACGCGCGGCCAGCGCCCGCTATCCGGCACATCCGCGAAATTCGAGACGTACAAATTCCCCAGATCCAGAACGCTTTGCAGGCGGTCGCTTTCACACGACCGGCAAGTCGTGCGGACTTTCACTTCGGCGTGCTGCGTAGTTGAATGCATTCTCGATGCGAGTTCGGCGATCTGTTCGATCACGGATATTCCCCAGAATTGCTTAGACGCTTTGCGCCAGGGCCGTTGCATCCGGTTGCACGATGCTCCGCTCGAGCGTCGCACGGTACCACTCCACGGTTTCCACCAGCCCGTCGGCCAAGCCGCGGCGGGCGCGGAAACCAAATTCTTGTTGCGCACGAGCCACGTCCAACACACGGCGCGTGGTTCCTTCCGGGTAGCTGGGATCCCAATGAATCCGTCCGGTGTAGCCGGTCACCTGCGCGATCCGGCGCGCTAGTTCGTGGATCGGCACTTCGATGCCGCTGCCCAGATTCACGGCATCGCCGCCGCTGTAATGCTCCAGCGCCAGCACAATTCCTTCGGCGCAATCTTCTACGTGAATGAAATCGCGCGTGGCGTGCCCGGTGCCGCCAATGAGGATTTCGGTCGCGCCCGTGTCCACTGCGTGCACGAATTTCCGTATCAATGACCCGATCACGTAACTGGTCTTGGGTTCGAAATTGTCGCCCGGGCCATAAAAATTCGTGGGGATCAAGAACACACAATGAAAACCGTATTGCCGCCGATACGCTTGCGCTTGAATAAAAGGCAAGCGCTTGGCGATCCCGTGAATCGCGCGCGCCGGATCCGGAAGTCCGTTGAACAAATCCTGCTCGCGCAGTGGCACCGGCGCATTCGCCGGATAGGAGCTGGCACTGCCGATGCAAATCATTTTCTCCACGCCATGCCGGCGCGAAGCTTCCATCAACTGCGTGGTCATCATCACGTTGTTGTAGAAACTTTCCGCGACGTCGCGATATGCGGCGGGGTTGTCCACTGTGGCGGCGAGATGCAGCAGCAGATGCGGCCGGTATTTGTCGAGCAGTCGCTCGATATGATCCCAGCGGCTCAGTTCACAGCGGGCGCGTCGCGGCACGGTGATGTCCGTGCATCCGCGTTCGTGCAGTTTGCGCACCACCACATGCCCCAGGAATCCGGCTCCGCCCGTAACCACAATGCGTCGGCCGTGAAACACGCCCATGGCCGCGTTGGCGTTGTCGAGCGCTCTCATTCACCGCCTCGCATCGCCATGCGCCGCTCGACTTGACCGCTCAGCTTGTCTTCCAGCAGTTGCACGTCCGCTTCGACCATGATTTTTACCAGGTCGCGAAACTTTGTTAGCGGAGCCCAGCCGATTTTCTTGCGCGCTTTCGAGGCATCGCCCTCGAGGCGGTCAATTTCCGTGGGCCGGTAATATTGCGGGTCCACTTCCACGTGGCGGCGCCAGTCGAGGCCGGCTTCGCTGAAGGCGCGCTCCACGAATTCCCGCACCGAATGGGTTTCGCCAGTCGCGAGCAGAAAATCTTCCGGCTCGTCTTGCTGCAACATCTTCCAGATCCCTTCGACGAATTCCGGTGCGTAGCCCCAGTCGCGTTCGCCATCCAGATTGCCCAAGTACAGTTTTTCCTGCAGCCCGTGCAGGATGCGCGCGACCGCGCGCGTAATTTTCCGGCTCACGAAAATCTCGCCGCGCCGCGGCGACTCGTGATTGAAAAGTATTCCGTTCACCGCGTACAGCCCGTAACCTTCGCGCGCATTCACGGTCATCCAGTAGCTGTACAACTTCGCGCAGCCATACGGGCTGCGCGGACGGAACGGGGTGGTTTCGGTTTGCGGGCACTCATGCGCTTGCCCGAACATCTCGCTGCTCGCAGCGTTGTAAAACCGCGCCGGAATTCCCGTCTCGCGAATCGCATCCAGTATCCGCGTCGTTCCCAGCGCGGTGACGTCGCCGGTATATTCCGGAATATCGAAGCTCACGCGCACGTGGCTCTGCGCGCCCAAGTGATAGATTTCGTCTGGCGCGATGCGGTAAAGCAATTTGGACAAGCTGGTGGCGTCAGACAAGTCGGCGAAGTGAAGGAAGAAACCGGCCTCGCGGTCGTGCCAATCCGAGATTAAATGGTCCACTCGTTCCGTATTGAAACTGCTCGAGCGCCGCTTGATTCCGTGTACTTCGTAGCCCTTCGAGATCAGCAGTTCGGCCAGATAGGAGCCATCTTGACCGGTGATGCCGGTGATGAACGCACGCTTGCGATGTGCTGGAAAAGCGATTGTCATATGGTCTGCTCTCTGAAACGGCCTGTTCCGGCTCTCGTGCCGCGCCAGATCTACCAATTCGACCGGTCGAGCCTGTTGCTTCAGTCATTTTCGACAACGTGAATCGCGGCATTCGACGAGTTACCGAAATGCTTTCACGATTCCGCAAATGAAACTGTTCAGCTCGGCTCCAGCAGGCTAGAGAGCAAGACTTCTGCCAATCGCATTGCGGCTTGTCGCTGCATCTTGGTCGCACTTTCACTGCGCTCGTTCGCTCCTCCGTTGTCATCTCCCATCTGCTGCGTTATCCTCGCCTCAGATGATTGATATTCATTGCCATCTGCTTGCAGGACTCGACGACGGTCCTGATTCCATCGAAATGTCACTGGAAATGGCGGAAATGGCCATCAGCGATGGCATTACGCATGTGATTGCGACGCCGCATGCGCATCCGCAGCACGCTTTCGTTCCCGAATTGATAAACTTGCGCCGGGATGAAATTCAGGCGCGGGTCGAAGGACGCCTGATTTTGGCGACCGGATGCGACTTTCACCTGAGTTTTGAGAACCTGCAGGAGATTCAGCGCATTCCCAACCGCTTCACGCTGAACCAAAAGAACTATTTGCTAGTAGAGTTTGCCGACTTTTCGATTCCGCCTTCGATGGATCAGGCGCTGCATCATTTGCAGCTCGCCGGTTTGGTGCCGATCATCACTCATCCCGAACGCAATCCCTTAATTCGCGCGAAACCTGAGCGGTTGTTCCGCTGGTTGCGGCAAGGGTGTTACGCGCAGGTGACGGGGCAATCCTTATTGGGAAAATTCGGGAAGGCGGCGCAGGAAGTGGCGGAGGAATGGATCGGAATGAACGCGGTGCATTTTCTGGCGAGCGACGCGCACAACGTCACGACGCGTCCGCTGCGATTGAAGGAAGTGTTTGAGCACGTCGCGAAAAAACGCGGGGAGGATTTGGCGCGCGCGCTGTTGGTGGATAATCCCCTGGCAGCGTTCGAAGGGCGATCGCTGCCGTGGGTTCCGGAAATGGATGAAGATATTGGATTGAGTCCGGGCGCTACGCCGCGCAAGCGGAAACGGTTTTGGCTTTTTTGACGATCAGCAAGAAATGTGAAAAAACGGAGTGAGCAACTCGCGCTCATACACTCCAGCACCAAAGTCGCCCGCCTGAAGGCGGCCGCTACAAACTCAAGAGAAAGCCATCCGAAGATCGACAGTGCCCTTGGTGCCTGCGCAACGCCGAAGACCGCGCGCTTCACGCGATTCATCGAAACAGCTCCAGGATTTCTTCGTAGCGTTTGAAGGGCGCGATCAGGTAGGCGCCGGCGATGCTTTCGCTGCGGGCGGTGCGGGCCCAGTCGAGCATTTGGCGGGCCAGGATGAAGCCGCGTTCGCGGGCGGCGTCGCCGGCTTTTTCCATTTCGCGCAGCGTGGCTTCGGGAATGACGATTCCCGGAACTTCATTGTTCAGGCGCAACGCTTGCTTGTAACTGGTTAGCGGCCACAGGCCGACGATGATGGGCACGGGAGACTTTCCGCCGAGGCGTTTCAGAAATGCCTGCCAGTGCTGCGGATCGAAAATCGGCTGGGTCATCGCGAAATGCGCGCCGGCTTCGATCTTAGCTTCAAAGCGCCGCAACTCCTCGTCAATATCTTCCGCGACGGGATTCACCGCGACGCCAATCGTGAAATTCGTCGCGCCGCCCAGACTTTTGCCGGCCCAGTCCGTGCCTTGATTCAAGCGCGAGAGAACTTTCACCAGGCCGATGGAATCCACTTCATACACGCCGCTCGTTTCGGGATGATCGCCGAGCGAAGGAGGATCGCCGGTGATCGCCAGCACATTGCGCACGCCGCCAACGGCCCAAGCACCGAGCAGCATGGCTTGCAGGCCGATAATATTGGCGTCGCGCGTGGTGACGTGCGGCACGGTTTCATAGCCGTGGGCTTCGAGCGCTCCGGCCAATACCAGCGCATCCATGCCGACGCGCGCCAGGGTGCCGCTATTGATATCAATCGAATCCACATGAGGGGAAGCCATCACGCGGCCGACTTGTTCCAGAATGCGGTCAATGGTGACGCCCTTGGGCGGATCAATTTCCACGGACGTGACAAACTCTGCGGCCTGAATTTTTTTCCAGAGCTTGCTCTCCGGCTCGCGGGCTGCGATGCGGCGAAAGCGCTCGGCCGGCTCGAAAACTTCCACGGTGCCGCCCGCGCCACGTCCATCGGCGGCTTGGGAACTCCGCGGTTTCGCTGCGCGCAGTTTCTTCACTGCCTCGGCGATGGCGTGAATGTGCTCCGGCGTGGTGCCGCAGCATCCGCCGATGATCCGCGTGCCGATTTCGGCGGCTTCTTGGGCGAACAGCGCGAAATATTCGGGCGAAGATTTCGGATACACGATGCGATCGCCGATGCGTTTGGGAAATCCCGCGTTTGGCATGGCGGAAAGCGGCAGCTTGGCGCTGGCGGCAAGTTCGCGCAGCACCGGCAGCAGAAGCTGCGGACCGATGGTGCAATTCGCGCCGATGGCCTGAATATTTTTGTCTTTGAGTTTGTCCCAGGCGTCTTGCGGGCGCGTGCCGCCGAACGTGGTGCCTTCGTCGGAGTAGGTGAGCTGCGCGACGATGGGCAGCCGCGAAAACGAGCGGATTCCGTCCACGGCGGCGAGCAGCTCTTCGATGTCGCTGAAAGTTTCCAGGAGAAATAAATCCACGCCGCGCTCTTCCAGCGCTCCGGCCTGTTCATTGAAGATGGCGACGATGTCCTGGTGCGGCAGTTCGCGCACATGTTGCAGGATTCCGAGAGGTCCGATGGAGCCGGCGATCAGGACTTCGTGTTTGGCGGCCTCGCGCGCCTCGCGGGCAATTTTCACCGCGCGATGATTGAGTTCGGCCACGCGGTCGGCCATGCCGAATTGGCCGAGCTTGTGGCGATTGGCGCTGAAGGTATTGGTCTCGATGATTTGCGCGCCGGCTTCGATGTAGGTTTGGTGCACGTGAAATACGGCTTCGCCGTGGGTGACGTTGAGCTCGTCCACGCAGCGCTGCGGGCCGACGGATTCATACAGCAGCGAGCCCATAGCTCCGTCGCTCACCAGGATCGCCTGCTTCAGCCGTTCATTGAAATCTTCGATGCGCATGGTTTTTGGTTTTTGCCTGCGACGTAGCCGCCGGTCGCTCAAGCGCCGCTTCTGCGTGTTCCGGACGCGGGCAAAAAGTTCGTCATTATACCATTCGCGGAGCCAGGGACCGCCAAGCCCAGCGCGGCGCCGTGAGACATGCGTTGAGTGACTGCTGGCGCACGAGGCGGAATGGAAGCGCGGAAGCGACGGCGCGCGCGGCCCGCCAAAAGTACCGAATAGAAATGGAGGCTTTCCTTTGTTTTCAATGAGTTGCGTCATTTTGTGTTGATTCCAGAGGCTTCATTTGTACTGATTAGACCTGTGCCGTAGGGATCGCTGGGATTTCTGTTGGGTCTCGGTACGTTGTGCACAAGAATGAACCCGGCGGGATCCGGCCCACCGCGAGCTGGAACGACCACGTCAGGAGCCGCAACCTGAACATACGCTGCGACCATGTCGGCATCGAGTTCTTGTGGCGATTTAGCGAGATCCTGGGCGGGCGGAGCGTATTTAGGGCGGCGCCTGCGGGAGGAGGATTGAGCTGCGGAGCGCGCTTCCGGTGAGGGCGAGCCTGAGAATGATTCCAGCGGAGGGGCAGCAGCGTCGTTCTTGGAAACGACAATTTCAGATTTGGAGGCTGGCTGCACCCATAGGCCGTCGTCGTTGATGTGGGAGTAAGTGTAGGCAGCCTGGATGACGTCACGAGCGGTTACGTTGACGCGATCGGCTTGTTCGATAATGTGGCCCAAGGCGAAGCGAAGGGTCCGGTCGCGTCGCGCGAAGAGCCGGAAGGTGTGGGCGTGGTGGTAGATCGTGGCGCGGGATTTCAGGCCGTATTTCTTCATGATGACTTCGGGGCTGGTCCACTGGAGAAAGGCGTCCTGGATCAGGAAGCAAGCGGGGTGTTTGCAGACTTCGCAGAGGCGGCGATGGCGGTCGAGGTTTCGTTCTTGGATTTCGGCGATGTCGGCTGCGCATTGGGTGATAGCGGCCTTTTGAGCGCGGGTAAGTTTGTTCATGTGCGGTCCTTTTAAATTTGTTGGGGGCTCAATAGTGCCCCGACTCACGCTAACAGATTTGTGAGCAAAAAAATATTCGTAGAAATACTGATGCAGGTCACGTGAAGACAGCGGAGGAACTCGTGAAACTACTGCCTCGATTCTACGTTTCTGGTGTGGCTCGTCCGAACGCGGTTGGCTGGATGTCAGCCGTTGTGCATAACGCGGTTGTATTATCCGAACAAATAGGTTCAAAATGCCGAAAACGTTGAGGAGTATGAGACGCTCGACTTATGGCTCGCCTTAAGGCTACTCCGAATCCGCAGATACTGGTTTGGGCGCGCAAATCAGCTGGAATGTCAGTTGATGCTGCGGCCAGCAAGGCGCTCGTCAGCGCCGAGCAATTATCTGCGTGGGAACTCGGCGAAGCGCAGCCCAGCATTCCGCAACTGCGGAAACTCGCGTCGGTTTATCGCCGACCTCTGGCGGCATTTTACTTACCCGAAGCCCCGTCGCGTTTCGAGGTTATGCATGATTTTCGCCGGCTGTCGGCCGACGAGTTACCGTCCGCCCGATCTCCAAACTTGGCGTTTGAGATACGGAAGGCCTATGACCGCAGAGAGTGGGCCTTAGAACTCATGCGAGATCTCGATGAATCACCCCCCGACTTCCGCGCGACCGCAACTTTACGCGAGGGTGTCGAGGAGGTAGCAACCCGTCTACGCAGCGCCATCGGAATAGAGCTGGGGCAGCAGTCGACTTGGCGAACAGACAGTGATGCTTTCAAACAATGGCGCCTTATACTTGAACGGGCGGGAATATTGACGCTGCAAACTACTATCATCCCATTGGAGGAGGCTCGGGGTTTTTCAATCAGTTTGAAGCCGTTGCCGGTCGTCGTAGTGAACAACAAGGACGCCCCACGAGGGCGTATATTCACGCTCCTGCATGAGGCGACACATATCATGCTGAATGATGGTGGGATTTGTGATCTACACGATGGAGGCGGCGAGGCCTTTTGCAATCGGGTTGCAGGCGCGGCGCTCTTTCCTAAAGAACCGCTACTTCGCAGTGTGACAGTGCAGCGCCACAAGAAGGGCGATCCAGCTTGGACCGACCAGGAATTGCAGGAATTGTCGCGACAATTTGGCGGAAGTCGCCAGGCCGCCCTAGTTCGCCTTCTCACCCTAAAGCTCACCACGCCGTCTTTTTATGACCGCATGCGCAAGGAGTTTGTCAAACAATACGAACAACGAGAAAAGGAAAAGCAAGACGCAGAGGGATTTGCGCCGCCACATGTAATTGCCCTCTCGAGCGCGGGACCCCTCTTTACAGCACTTGTACTCGAGAACCTCAATCGGGACAAGATCACGATTAGTGACGTCAGCGATTACCTTCAAATCCGGCTCAAACACCTGAAAGAACTGCAGGGAGAATCTACGAGGAGAGCGTAAAACCTGAGCCGTGCCGTACAGCTTAGACACCAGCGGAATACTCGACGCGTGGGTGCGTCACTATCCCCCGGACGTTTTTCCGGCGATCTGGACACACATGGAGGACGCCTCAAAGAATGGGGAAATCTTCGTGATTGAGGATGTGGTCACCGAGTTGGAACGCAAAGATGACGATGTTCACAAATGGGTAAAGCAGCGCGAAGGAATGATTGTCGGGATTGACGAGGACATCCAGATTTGTCTCGTAAAACTTATGTCGAAATTCCCCCGACTGGTTGATTCAAAGAAAAACAGGTCGGGTTGCGACCCGTGGGTCATAGCTTTAGCGCAGGCGCGTAGTTGGACAGTTGTGACTGCCGAGAAGCCGTCTGGGAATTTGGCCAAACCGAAAATACCGGACGTTTGCAAGGATTTGAGTATCCCATGCATCGAGGTTGTTGAATTTTTCCGAAAACAGGGCTGGAAATGGTAACTCCGGAATACAGCCGCTTGTTCACTAAAATCGCGCCCAAAGTGATTCATAGCGAAAAGGAAAACGAGACCTACACGCGAGCTTTGTACGAGCTAGACCAGCGCAGTGCGAAGCCGACCCGCGCGGAGAAAGAACTGGCGGAACTGTTGACGCTATTGATCGAAGATTTTGAGTCACGGCGCTACGAGCTTCCACGAGCCGAGCCCCTGGAGATAGTGCGATTCTTGATGGAGCAGCACAAGCTCAAGCAAAAAGATTTGGTGGATGTATTCGGAACGCGCAGCATTGTTTCTGAGGTGCTGAGCGGCAAGAGGAAGTTGAACAAGGAACACATCGAGCGCCTTAGCCAGCGTTTTCACGTTTCGCCGGATGTGTTTTTCTAGGTTGCCCGGGCGCACTTCGCGAATACGCCTCGGCTACAGAAAGAGAGATCCTTGCCTGCGGCAGGCTTCGCTGCGCTCCCTTCGCAAAATCACTCAAGGCAGGCAGGATGACGTGTGCGAGGGGGGCGGATCGTGGGTCGTGCGCAAAGCATGAACGGAAAGGCAAAGGCACCACAGATGAACAATGATAAAGGCAGCGATCACGGCGTGCGAAGCGAAAGGCGAAAAGTTTAAACGCAGAGGGCGCGGAGGCCCGAGCGCAGAGGCCGCAGAGAAATTCCACGGCGAGAACGCCCGCCTAAAAAGCAAAAGCAGGCGGCCGCTACAGTGTCAAAGTCAAAAGCAAGACAGGCGGCGAGACGCCCTTCGGCCCTGCTGCTGGCAGACCCTCGGGACGAGCCGGCGCTACAAATTCAGAATCAGCTTCAACTGCGCCCGCCTTAAGGCGGCCGCTACAGATGCGAGTCAACAGCCCGGTACGGCCATCAGCGTTTTTGGCCGACTAGGCCGGCGATGGTGTCCATTAGGTCGAACTTGGTTAGGACTTCTAGTTTGGCGCCGGGCATTTCCACGAATACGGCGGGGCTATCGTGGCTGAGGATGTGGGTTACGCGTTCGATGGGGGCGCTCGACGGGACTTGCGGCAGGGGGGCGCCCATCACTTCGCGGATCACTAGTTTGCGGAGATCTTTTCCTTGCAGCGCGAGATTCAGGATCTGATCTTCGAAGACCGTGCCGATGGATTTTCCTTCTTCGAAGATGGGGAGTTGCGAAATATCCTGCTGCTGCATGGTTTGCAGGGCGTGAAAGACGGTTTGATAGGGGCCGGCGACGATCATGTCGCGGGTTTTTCCGGCCTGGCGTTTCACGCGGATTACGTCGGCGGCGGAGAGGGCGACTTCGGCGTCCACGTAGCCGTGTTCGCGCATCCAGCCGTCGTTGAAAACTTTGGACATGTAACGCGAGCCGGAATCGGGCATGAAGGCGACGATCATGTCGCCGGATTTTGCATTGCGGGCGATTTTTAGGGCCACGGAAATGCAGCCGCCGCCAGAGCCTCCGGTGAAGATGGCTTCTTGTTTGGCGAGGCGGCGGGCCCAGACGAAACATTCTTCGTCGCTGACCTGGAAGATGTCGTCGAGGATTTTGAGGTTCATGGTGCCGGGAAAGAAGTCTTCGCCGATGCCTTCAACCACGTAGGTGAGCGCTTTTCCAGTCTTTCCGGATTTTACTTTTTCGTAATAGAGCGAGCCGATCGGATCCACGCCGATAATTTTGACTTCGGGATTCTTTTCCTTCAGGTAACGGCCGACGCCGGAGATGGTGCCGCCGGTGCCCACGCCGCAGACGAAGTGGGTGATTTTTCCTTCGGTATCCTTCCAGATTTCTGGGCCGGTGGTGCGGTAGTGGGCTTCGGGGTTCATGGGATTTTCGTATTGATTGGGATAGAAGGAATTGGGGATTTCGCGCGCGAGTTTGGCGGCGACGGAATAGTAGCTGCGGGGGTCTTCGGGCTCGACGGCGGTAGGGCAGACGATCACTTCAGCGCCAAACGCTTTGAGTAGATCAATTTTTTCGCGGGATTGCTTGTCGGTGATGGTGAAGACGACTTTGTAGCCGCGCACGCAGGCGACCAGGGCGAGGCCCATGCCGGTGTTGCCTGAAGTGCCTTCGATGATGGTGCCGCCGGGTTTCAGTTTGCCGGAGCGCTCGGCTTCGTCAATCATGGCGAGGCCGATGCGGTCTTTCACGGAGCCGCCGGGATTCATGTAGTCGGCCTTGACCCAGACTTCGGCGGGCAAATCTTTCGCCAGGCGATTGAGGCGGATGATCGGCGTTTGCCCGATGGCTTCGAGGATGTTGTTGCACTTCATGTGCGCGGATCAGCTCCTGCGTTCAGTGGCGGACTAAACCAGCTTAGAGATTTTTGGAAACGGTGGCAAGCGGGAAGGGCGAAGCGTTTCCGTAGTTGCGATTGATAGTTGCGATTGGCGTGGCGGGTGGCGGCTTGCGCGGGTGCGTGAGGTGCTCGTGCTATGCTTTTCTGGTGGAGACCGATGCGCAGGCCGCGGAATATCTTTTTTACGATGGGCATTGCGGGTTGTGTCATCGGGCGGTGAAGTTTGTTTTGAAGCACGACCGTGAGGGGAAGGCGTTTCGGTTTGCGCCGCTGCAGGGCGAGACTTTTTTGGCGCGGGTGACGGCGGAGCGGCGGGTTGGGTTGCCGGATAGCGTGGTGGTTTTGACGCGCGATGGGGAGTTGCTGGTGCGGTCCGATGCGTTTTTGCATATTTTTCGGCGATTGGGCGGCGGGTGGCGGGTGCTGGGGGCGGTTTTGAGCGTGGTGCCGCGGGCGTTGCGGGATTTTGTGTACGACTTTGTGGCGCGGATTCGTCATCGGGTGTTTGGCAGGCGCGATGAGTTGTGTCCGATTGTGCCGGCGGAATTGCGGGCACGGTTTGATCCGTAGGATGGCGGAAAATGGAAAAGCGAGAATAGAAAATGGGAAAGCGTGAGCGATGAAAATGGTTGAGGCGAGATTCCACGTGGGGGAGACGCGATGACACGAACGAATATTTCTAGCGGAACGCCTTGGGAGCCGGTGATTGGGTATTCGCGGGCGGTGCGTGTGGGTGGGAACGTGTGGGTTTCTGGCACTACGGCGACGGACGCGCAGGGGAAGATTGTCGGCGTGGGAGATGCGTATGCGCAGGCGGTGCAGACTTTGAAGAATATTGAGCGGGCGCTGCTGCAGGCGGGGGCGGGGTTGAAGGATGTAGTGCGGACGCGGATGTACATTACGCGCGCGGAGGATTCGGAGAAGGTGGGGCGGGCGCACGGAGAATTCTTCGGAAAGATTTTGCCGGCGACTTCGATGATTCAGGTGAGCGCATTTATTTCGCCGGAGATGCTCGTGGAGATTGAGGCGGAAGCGATTGTGGAAAAAGGGTAGCGGCACGTGCGCCTCGCGCGCCGGCGGTGGCGCGGTGGTTGTAACACAAAATTCACAATGTGCGAGGTGGCGATTCGCTAGAATCGCGAGCCATGGCCAGGGACACTTTGCAGATTGTGACTTTAGCAGGGAGCCGCGAGGGGCAGAAGATTTTGACGCTCAAGGGCTCGTTGAACATTCAGACGATTTTTGATTTTCAGAAAGCGACGCGCGAAGAAACCGCGGCGAAGTTGATCGTGGATTTCAGCGGCGTGCCTTATGTGGATTCGGCGGGGTTGGGGGCGCTGGTGGGGGCTTACGTCGCGGCGCAGCGCACGCAGCGGAAATTGGCTGTGGCGGGAATGAATACGCAGGTGAAGGCGTTAATTGATATGACGCATGTGGGGACGCTGATCAAGTCTTATGGCACGGTGCAGGAAGCGGAAGAGGCGCTGGGGTAGATTTGGGAAATTGAAAATAGAAAATCGCGCGGCGCGCGGTTTGGTCTTCTGGGCTTGGTTATCTTCTGTGATTCATCCGCATTAAGAATCCGCAGGCTGCGATAGTTGTGCTGCACTCCGATACGAATCCAACTGCACCGGTGCGGACACCTTGGCAAGTTGAGGCGCAGCGCGCAGCGCCCTACCGAGTCTGATCGCGCGTTACGCCTTTGCGGCGGCTTCCTGGGCATCGAGTTTTGGCTGGATCCAGTGGAAGACGGCGCGGACGATGAAGACGTTCAGAAAAATGGAGATGAGCGATGCAGCCAAAGTGGCGGTGAAAATTTCCTGGCCCACCAAGCCGGACGATTTCGCCACTTCGACGAGCACGAAGGATAGTTCGCCGATTTGGGTGAGGCCTGCGGCGACGGCGAGGGAGGTCCAGAGGGAGTAGCGGAACAGCTTCATTACCGCCAGCCAGATGATGAATTTTCCGACAACGATCAGCAAGAGCATCACGCCCAGCAGCGGGAGATTGTGGAGAATGACCGAGGGCACAACCAGCGTGCCGAGGGAGACGAAGAACAGCGCGACAAAGGCGTCGCGCAGGGGGATGAGCGTGGTGTGGGCCGCGTGCAAATCTTCCGCGCCGCTAATGGAGAGGCCGGCGAGAAACGCGCCAAGGGCGACTGAAAAGCCTACCGCCTGCGCGGTGGCGGCGGAAACCAGGCAGATAGCGACGGCGACCAGCAGAAAAATTTCCGAATCGTTGATGCGCGCGACGCGACGGAGCACGCGCGGGACGACGGTCATGGCGAGAAATGCGAGGGGAATGAGCAGGAGTGCGGCTTTGCCGAGCGTCCAGGCGGCTTTGGTGAAGCGGCCTTCGGCGGGACCGCTGAAGATGGGGATGATGATGGTCATGAAGACGACGGCGATGTCTTCGACGAGGGTGATGCCGATCATCACGCGGCCATACTTGGTGCCCAGAGCGTTGCGGTCGGCGAGCAAGCGCGCGAGGACCATGGTGCTGGCCACTGAAATTGTGGCGCCGATAACGAGACCTTGAGTGATGGGCCATCCGGCGAGCCACGCGGTGCCGAGCGCGAAGCCCATCGACAGCAGAATGCCGAGCGTGCCGCCGCCCAGGGCAATCCATTTCACGCGGAGCAGGTCGGGAATGGAAAATTCGACGCCGATGGAAAACATCAGCAGGACGACGCCGACTTCGGCGAAGACTTCGAAGGCGTGCAGGTCTGAGATTTTCAAGCCGGGAGTGAAGGGGCTGATGAGGATGCCGCCGAAGACGAATCCGAGGATGAGCGGAAGCTTCATGCTGCGGGCGAGCAGGCCGCCTACGACGGCGGCGAGAAAAATGAAAGTAAGATCGCGGAAGAGAACTGGACTGGCTTCCATGGGGGCCTCGTGGTGTGGCTCGGCGGAAACAATTTACGTGGTGGGGTGCTGGGTGGCAACGCGAAAAAGAGTGGCAAGCAGGGGCGCAGCCCTTCGGTCCCGCACTGTGGGATCTCAGGATGAATCGCGCTGCAGCGCGATTCACAAGCAGCGCCCCTACCAAGTAGCGCCGCGTGCGCGGCGGCAATTTGGGAACATTGTACGCGGTCGGCTCCGGCTTGCGGCTTGAGTATGCGATAGAATATTGGGGCGATGGAACGCTTCTACCGCGCTACGATGAAGATTACCGGCGACACGGTGTTTGGCCGGCTGGCGTTTACATTTCTGGTGCTTTGCGCGATTGGGTTTGGCGCGGCTGTCGGGTTGCTGTTTGTTTACTCGAGTGATTTGCCGGAAATTCATGCGTTGCAGGATTACCGGCCGAATGTGGTGACTGAGCTGTATGCGGATGATGGGCAATCCATTGGGACGTTCGCACTGCAGCGGCGGATTCTGCTCACTTACCCTCAGATACCGAAGGTTTTGAAGGACGCCATCCTTACCACCGAAGATCAGCACTTCGAAGAGCACTGGGGAGTGGATATTCCGCGTGTGCTGCAGGCGGCGTGGCACGACATCGCGAAACATCGTCTGGCGGAAGGCGCGAGCACTTTGACGATGCAGCTGGCGGGCGGACTTTTTCTGAATCGATCGGATCGCAGCGCGCGGCGGAAGATTGAGGAAACGATTCTGGCGATCCAGATCGAGCGGCACTACACGAAAGAGCAAATTTTCACGATGTACTGCAACCAGATTTATCTGGGGTCGGGGAATTACGGATTCGAAGCGGCGTCGGAATATTATTTCAGCAGGCCGGTGGGGCAATTGACGCTGGCGGAAGCCGCGACATTGGCGGCGATTATTCGCGGGCCGATTTACGCGCCGATCAATCATCCGGACCGCGCGCTAGCGCGGCGCAACCTGGTGCTGGGGTTGATGGCGCACGACCGCAAAATCAGCGAAGCGCAAGCTGAGGCCGCGATGAAAGAGCCGCTGGGGCTGCACGTGGAATCGTTGCGCAATGATCTGGCGCCTTATTTTGTGGAAGAGGTGCGGCAGTATCTGGAGCACACCTACGGCACGGCGGCGGTACACGAGCAGGGATTGCGCGTGTACACATCGTTGAATGTCGGGATGCAGAAAGCCGCGGACCAGGCGGTGCGCGATGGATTGCACGCATACGACCGGCGGCACGGGTGGCGCGGCAAGCTGCCGAACATTCTGGTGCAGAATCTGGGGCCGCTGGAAAAATATCAGGATGAGGATTGGCGGAATACGCCGCGCAAGGGCGACTACGTCAATGGATTGGTGACGGCTGTTGAACCGACATTCGCGACGCTGAAGATTGGGACGTATCACGCGATGCTCACGCCGGCGGACTTCGCCTGGACGGGGATTAAGTCACCGAAGCAGATTTTGACGGTGGGCGATCTGGTTTGCGCATCGGTGAAAGAGGTTTCCGGATTCACGGTGCGCGCGCAGCTGGAGCAGGTGCCGGCGGCGCAGGCCGCACTGCTCGCGATTGATAACGCTACCGGTGAAATCAAGGCGATGGTGGGCGGCTACGATTTCGAGGAATCGAAATTCAATCGCGCGACGCAGGCGCTGCGTCAGACAGGCAGCTCGTTCAAGGTGTATGTGTATGCGGACGCGCTGCAGGCAGGCATGAATCCGTTCGATACGGTGGTGGACGAGCCGGTGACGTTCCGCAGCGGCGGGCAGAATTATTCGCCGAAGAACTACGACGAGAAATTCGAAGGGCGGATTACGCTGCGGCGGGCGCTGGCGGATTCGCGCAATGTGCCGGCGGTGCGGTTGCTCGATCACGTGGGCGTGCAGAACGTGATTGAGCTGGCGCGCAAATTTGGGATTACCAGTCCGTTGCCGCCGTATTTGCCGCTGGCGTTGGGCGCGGCCGATTTGACGCTGATGGAGCACACTTCCGCGTTCACTGTGTTTCCGGATGATGGCATTCACATCGAGCCGCATTACATCAAACGGGTGACTTCCTATGATGGGGCGGTGTTGGAGGAGAATCGTCCGAAGGTGAATGATGTGATTCCGCCGGACGTGGCGCGGACGATGGTGGCGATGCTGGAGGAAGTGGTGCAGTTCGGCACGGGCGTGCGCGCGAAAGAATTGGCGCGGCCTTCGGCGGGGAAGACTGGGACGACGAACGATTTTACGGACGCTTGGTACATCGGATTTACGCCACAGATTACGGCGGGAGTCTGGGTCGGGAACGACGACAAGCGGATTTCGCTGGGGAAAAAGGAAACAGGGGCGCGGGCGGCTTTGCCGATTTGGCTCGAGTTCATGCAGCAGGGAATGCAGGGTGCGCCGGTGGAAAGTTTTCCGAATGTGGTGCCGCTGGAACAGATTGCGCCGACCCGGCCGGTGCAAGTGGATGTGCCGGATACCGCGCCACCGGCGGATGCGGCGGAGCAGGGGTTGACGGAGACGGCTGCGCCGAAGGCGGGGCCTGCTGCGCAACCGAAGCCTGCGCCGGCGCCAAAACCGACTGCGCCTTCGCCGACGCAAGCGGCGCCGTCGTCCACGCAGTTGAAGCCGGCTGCGGCGCCTTCGCGTCAGTGAGGAATGTGGCGCGGAGGCGCGGATACAGCTCCGGAACGCGCGCCGTTTTTTCCGCGGTTATGTCGTGGCACTTCGATCCCGCCGCCTGAAGGCTCTCAGGATGAACTGAAGCCACGACTTATCAAAATTCTGAGCAACGTCAACGGCTGCCCGGTCCCGCTTCGCGGGACCGGGCGCTACATAGTCGAAGTCAAATTCAAAGGCGACGTCAGAGACGCCCGCCTAAAAAGCAAAAGCAGGCGGCCGCTACATAATTCAACTGCAACTGCAAAGAGCCGGCGGGACGCCTGCCTACCGGCGGGCAGGCCGGCGTTACGAGAGTCAAAGGCGCCGGCCTAAAGGCCGCCGCTACAAAGTCAAAAACGAAGACACGACTTAGAAAGATTCTTGAGTTGTTGCGCACTCCTTGCGGTGGCGTGCGTTGACTTGGTTTGCTCCGCGACCTAATATGTGCGGCACATGGAGACTCGCGATTCGCTGATTGGGAAGACGTTCTCGCATTACCGCGTGACTGAGCGGCTGGGCGGGGGCGGAATGGGAGTGGTGTATAAGGCTGAGGACACGAATCTTGGCAGGTTCGTGGCGCTGAAGTTTTTGCCGGATGAATTTGCGGCGGACCCGCAGGCTTTGGAACGATTTCGGCGGGAAGCGCGGGCTGCTTCGGCGTTGAATCATCCGAACATCTGCACGATCCATGAGATTGGTGAGGAAGGCGGGCACACGTTCCTCGCGATGGAATGCCTGGACGGGAAAACGCTGAAACATTCGATTTCGGGGCGTGCGCTGGAATTGGAGCTGCTGCTGGATCTGAGCATCGAGATTGCGGACGCATTGGACGCGGCGCACAGCAAGGGAATCGTGCACCGCGACATCAAGCCTGCGAACATTTTTGTTACAGAGCGCGGACACGCCAAAATTCTGGACTTCGGGCTGGCTAAGCAGATCAGCCGCACTGCGGTGCACGCGATGACGCAGGACGCAACGCAACCGGCACGGATGGCAGCGGGGGTGCGGCCGGAGGATCTTACGAGTCCAGGTGTTGCGGTTGGCACGGTGGCGTACATGTCGCCGGAGCAGGTGCGAGGCAAAGAGCTCGATGCGCGGACGGATTTGTTTTCGTTTGGCGTGGTGTTGTACGAAATGGCGACGGGCGCGGTGCCGTTTCGCGGGGAAACCTCCGGGGTGATTACCGAAGCGATTTTGAATCGCGCGCCCGTGGCTCCGGTGCGATTGAATCCGGAATTGCCCGCGAAGCTGGAAGACATCATTAACAAGGCGCTGGAGAAGGACCGCGACCTGCGTTATCAGGCGGCTTCGGATATTCGCACCGATTTGAAGCGGCTGCGGCGTGATACGGATTCGGGGCGCATCTCTTCGACAAGTGGACGCGCGGCGCAGGATGTTGCACAGGCGCCGGCGGCAGCTAGCAGCTCGAGCGCGGCAATCCCGGCCCAGGCTGGAACGCCGGCCGCGCGGAAAAACTATGTTGTGATCGCCGCTTGCGCGATTGTGCTGCTCGCGGTGGCCGGATTTGCGGCGTATCACTTCTGGGGCGGAACGCACGCTCCAAGCGGGCCCGCAAAGATTACGCAAATCAGCCAGTGGGATAAGCCGATTGATTTTGCGCGGCTTTCGCCGGACGGGCACACTGTGGCGTTCAGTTCGCCGGTAAATGGCGTTGACCAGGTATTCGTGATACTCGCTTCAGGGGGCCAGCCGTTGCAATTAACCAGCGACAACGGCGCCAAGATCGTGGACAGTTTTTCGCCGGATGGCGCCGAGATCTACTACGGCAAATCCGAAGAGCGAACCGAGGAGTGGTCGGTGGCGACGCTCGGGGGGAAGCCGACGAGGGTTATTTCGGGTTCGCACCTGGCTCCTTCTGCGGATGGCGCCTACCTTTTCTATACAGACAACGATGAACGAGTGATTTCGCGCGCGGGAAAATCGGGGCTGGATGCGGAAAAAATATATACGTTCGGCGCGGCGACGCTTCCGGTCAGCCGCATCTTGCCGTATCCCGATGGCAATCATTTGCTCGCGATCACGGCGGATCCGGTTTCTTCGCGCGAAGGATTCCGCGCGCACGATATTGATATCGCCAAGAAGACGGCAACTGATTTGGACGAAATTCCGGGCATCGCGGCAAGCGTGGTGTGGGCTGATCCGGGCAATAGCATCGTATTCAGCCGCACGTTAAGCGGTCTTACGAATATCTGGAAGTACACACTGGCCGACAAGAAGCTCGAACAGATCACACAGGGACCTGGGCCGGATACGTGGCCGATGCCCGATCCCGGAGGCAAGGGCCTGTATTTCGTGAACGGAAAATCTTCCGGGTTTTTGACGGCTTACAATACGCGCACCAAGCAGACCACTGACATTGCCTCGGAGAATGCCACCCAGCCTGCGATTTCACCCGATGGAAAAAAAGTAGCTTACATCACGATACCGTCGCGGGACCGCAACGAGGTGTGGGTAGCAGACATTGACGGCGGCAACAAGACGAAGCTCGCTACGGGGGAATCGCTCGCTACGGGCATGTGGTCCGCAGACAGCGCCCGAATTGGATTCATCTCGGAAAAAGCAGGCGCGCCGGACAAACCTTACTTCGTTGGCGTGGATGGAAGCGGCCAGCGGGCGCTGAGTTGGTCCGGTGGCACAGTACAGAATGTGCTGATGAGCCCCGACGGGAAAACCGTATATATGAATAGCTTCGAAAAGACGGTCAACGCGGCGACCATTTCGCGAGAAAGCGCGGAGGGTTCGGCGCCGGAGAAGGTCAGCGACACGTGCGGGTTTGCGTTTAGCGCGGCGCCGGGTGGGGAGTATCTGTTCACGCTGCTGGGCGGCGCGGGAAAGATCGGAATTTACCAACTGTCGCTTGCCGACGGAAAGTGCACGGCTCTGGTGCCGGGAGTGGTGACGTTCGGCGTGGTGAATGGCAAGGATGGCAAGTCGTTCACGTACGCGATTCCGTCGCAGCAGGATGTGACGATTTACCGGCAGGGATGGGAGGATGGGAAAGTCGTAGGCAAGCCGCAGGTAGCGCTGAAGCTGCCGTTTGCGTTTCCGTTGGTCAGCGGCGGGAATGCTTATGATTATTCGAGTGATCTTTCCACTGTAGTTTATGCGCGTGCTGGTGGGCATGCGGATATTTATCTTCTGAGCCAGAAGTGAATTCGGTTCGCAACTGCAAAGAGCCGGCGAGACGCCGGCGCTACGAAACCCTGAATGGATCCCAGCCTTGAGACTTCAGCGGCGAAGTGTTCCCATCGGGCGCGATGAGGAGAACTTCGCGACAGCGCGTGATTTCGCCAATCGGGGTTAGGGTTGCGGCGCCGGGCGCACGGTTGAGTTTTTTAGCTTGGCGGGGTGGGATTGTGAAGAGGAGTTCGTAGTCGTCGCCGCCGTGCAGGGCTAGCTGCAGGGGATCGAGGTTGCGTTTGTTGAGTTTGCGCGCGGCTGCCGGCGGGATCGTGGCGGTGGGAACTTTGCTGGCGTAAATATTCGCGCCGACGTTGCTGGCGGTGCAGAGGCGGGCTAGATCGGTGGAGAGGCCGTCGGAAAGATCCATCGCGGATGTGGCGATTTGGTGTTGGGCTAGCCAGGCGCCGAGTGCGATGCGGATTTTGGGGTAGAGGTGGGGCTGGACTAGAGCGCGCATCTGACGATCGCGCGCATGGCCGCGCAGGACGAGGTCCAGGCCGAGTTGGGCGCGGCCTAGTTTGCCGCTTACATAGATGATATCGCCGGGGCGTGCGCCGGAACGGGTGAGCGCGCGGCCTGGGGCGATTTCGCCGAGTACTGTGATGCTGATAAACACGGTGCGGCTTCGGGTGGTGTCGCCCCCGATGATGGTGATTCCTAGTTCGCGGGCGGCGCGGGCCATCCCTTTGAGGAACGTATTGAGCCAAGCGCCGGTGCGGGCGGCGGGTAGCGCGAGAGTCAGCAGGAAAAAGCGCGGGGTGGCGCCCATGGCGGCGAGGTCGCTCGATGCGCGGGCGAGAGCTTTGTAGCCGACCGAGTCGGGCGGATGAGTCCGCATCCGGAAATGGACGTCTTCCAGAAATGTATCGCAGCTGAGGACGCATTCGGTGCGAGCAGCGGGCGAGAGGATGGCGGCATCGTCGCCGATTCCTATTTTGAGACGTGACGACGCAACCCGATGCGGCGCGAGCCCGCGGGCAATTTTTTCGACGAGTTGGCGTTCGCGCGGCATACTGAACTTCCGTACAGTTGTATCCCGAAACCAGAATAAGGTAAGGTTTCGAGACGGGAATCCCTAATCATAAATTTGGGATGCGCCGATAAGTCCTTTGCATAGATGGGGACGCTGTGGAAAACTGAAGTTAGAGGTTGACCACGATGGACGCGCTGGCTACAATTCACCGGGTTTTGTATCGCTCTTGCGGGATTGGAGTTAGTCAGAAGCCTTCGTACCGCGCTTGGGGAAACGCGGGATTCGATCAACCGATTCAAACTAACAGCGGAAAAAATTGAGATTATGAAAGGCAAGTATTACACGTTTTTTATTGCTTCGAGCGCTTCCGGCGGGATGCGGCGCGTGCGTGTGCCGTTCTACGTGCTGCACGCGCTGGCGATGCTGGCGGCGGTGGGCGGAGTGACGGTGCTGGCGGGGATGGGGTCGTATTCGCGGATGTTGTGGAAGGCGACCAGTTACAATTCGCTGCGGCGCGAGCAAGACACATTGAAGCAGCAATATAAGGTGTTGCAGACCGAAGTGAAGGATACGAACCAACGCCTGGATTCCCTGCAATCGCTGGCAAGCGAAGTGGCGATCGCTTACGGGATCACGCGGTTCCGGCAGACTCCTTTTGCGTTTGGAGACGATGCCGTTGCTGGCGCGTCGGACGTTGAGTACCAGGAATCGGTGGACGAATTCAGCTACCTGCAGAGGAACGCCTCGGCGGTGACGATGTCTGACGGCGGGATGCGGCTGCTGCCTACTTCGCAGCTGAGCAGTTTGGGAATTGTGCCGACGCTCTGGCCAGTGGTGGGAGAAATCACCGGACATTTCGGCGAGCGGCTGGACCCGTTCAGTGGTGAGGGCGCGTTCCATGCGGGGATGGACATTGCTTCGCATTATGGCGATTCAGTCCATGCGACGGCCGATGGAATTGTCGCGGTGGTGGATCAGCGAGCGGGATACGGCAAGCTAGTAGTGATTGATCACGGATTCGGCGTGAGCACCTGGTATGGACATCTTTCGGCGTTCAGCACGCATGTGGGCACGCACGTGAAGCGCGGAGATATTATTGGTTTGGAAGGACAGAGTGGGCGTTCGACCGGGCCGCACCTGCACTACGAAGTGAGAATTTACAACACGCCTGTGAATCCCTGGCGCTACCTCAGCAGTGCCGCTACCGCGGCTTCCGCAGCGGATTAGTTCTTCCGATCTGAAATTGGCAGCATTGATTGTTCGTTGCGTCGTTCTACGTCTGCGTTATTGAGAAGTGTGTGGATATGCGGCAGGAGGCGGTGCAGCGGTGCGCGGCGTGGTCGGAGTTGGAGGTTGCGATGCGGCGGCCCTCGGCGGCGCGGTGGCCAGAATATCTGGCGTGATTTGAAGGATGATGCGTACTATTTTGTTCTGATGATTGATGGTGGCTCGGTTGAGCAGCGCTTCGAGGAAGACGAATTGTTCTTTCGTAATTTGGCGCCGCGTTCGGGGATCGGAAAGCGCCATGGAGCCGGCCATTTTTCCGGTTTCGAGCAGGAAGGCGAGTTGCACGGCGTTTTTCATGGAGTCACATTCGGCGTCGAGAGTAACTCTGAGGTTTTCGCGGTCGGGCTGGCCGGCGAGCGTGATGGCTTGAACGCTGCGGGCGATCTGTTCGAGCTGGGGCGAATTGTGGAGAGGCGCGTAGATGCTTTGTGGGAGACGATCAGCGCGGGCGACGGCGAATAGTGGCGCGCCGGCTACGCGTTGAATGCGGGACTGCATGGCGGGATCGCGGGCGCCGTAACGCTTGACGGAAATGTCGGCAAGTTTTCGCACCATATCGTCGCCACTGGCAAGCGCAATCCTCGTTGGCAAGAGGAACTCATATGAGATCGTCGGATCCCCGGATATCGTCCTAACTGAAGAGGGCGAGTCCGAACCGGTCGTCACGACCGGGCGGCCTTTGCTTCCGTATTCTATGATTTTTTGTTCGTCGAAGCGGCCATCGGCAAGGACGAGGGCGCGGTTGGCGTTGATGTCTTTGGGCGAGGTCCCGAAGTTCGCGGGCCAGAAGGCCATGGCGGCGTGGTCGAGGTCGCGCGTGTAGTCGAAGCCTGTATCGCGGACGAAATTGGCGTAGTCGCGATCGGCTTGCGGGCCGGGCGTCGCGAGGCCCAGAGCGGCGGCGAGCGGTGAATTCTGTAACTTGCGCAGACTTGCGGCGTCTATATACGCGACGACCGGCGCATCGGCTGGAAGCTGGCTGAGAATGTCCGGCGGCGGGCCTTCTGCCGGCACACCTGGAACAGTGGTAACGATGGGCGGAAGCGGCTTGCTTTGCCATAAATAATAGGCGACGACCGCGCCGACGAGGCAGAGCAGCACGACGGCGATTAGGATCAGGGCGCGTTTGGCGGAAGAGAGCGGCACGTTAAATGAATGTTCGGCGCTACGAACTTAGTGTAATGTTTTTATTCCCGGCTGCGTAGAATATTCAGCGCGGCGTGTGTGCCGGCTATTGACGTCGCGAGGTGTGGCGTATGAAATCTATCTGGAACAAAGCGCTGGGCGTCGGCATCCTCACTTCGCTTTGCGTTTTCAGCGCGCGCGCGCAGGATCCGGCAAAGCCTGCAGCAGCGCCGGCATCCACAACGCAAGCCACGGCCGCAACGCCGACCGCCGATCAGGTGCTCGACCACTACGTGCAAGCCATCGGCGGGCGAGCGGCGTGGATGAAGCTGACTTCGCGCGTTTCCAAGGGCAGCATCGAAATTCCGGCGATGGACAATCTCAGCGGGACCGTGGAGATTCACGAGAAAGCGCCGAGCTTAATGTTGGCGGTGATCAATCTGGGCGGCGCCGCTTTCGAGCAGGGATTCGACGGCACGACGGCGTGGTCCGATAATCCGCGCGACGGCTTGCGCGTTCTGACCGGCGGGGAACTGGAGGATGCGAAGCGGGAAGCAAATTTTTATCATCCGCTGGAGCTGCAGAAGAACTACACCAAGCTCACTATCAGCGGAATCGAAAGAGTGAACGAGCACGACACCTACGTAGTGGTAGCTATGCGGGAAAAAGGCGCGCCGGACAAGATGTATTTCGACGTGCAAAGCGGATTGCTGGTGCGCAGCGTGAATCAACGTTATACGCCGGATGGCTTGACGGAATTTCAAGCGGATGTAGAGGACTACACAGCGCTGGATGGCGTGAAGCTGCCGTTTACGGTGCGCCAATCCGGCGGCGGATCGGCGTTTGTGATTCACTTCACTGAGGTGCAGCACAACGTGCAGTTGACGGACGCGCAATTTGCGAAACCGGCTGCAGAGCCAGCTGCCGATGCGCCCGCTACGCCGGCGGAGAACAAGCCTGAGTAAGGAAACTGCAATCGCCAAAAAGTGGGATTAGCTGTATAATAGGGCACGCCTAGTACTCGGAGGAGCAGGGTAAGTGGCGATCTGGCAATGGTTTTGCGGGCGGGAGAAAGTTGCTTGCAATTTGATTGCCTGTGTGATACTTTTGCTCGGTTTGCCAGTGCTGGCGTAGCTCAGTTGGTAGAGCATCTGATTTGTAATCAGAGGGTCGGGGGTTCAACTCCCTCCGCCAGCTGAGATTGCGGTACCGGGAATATTTTGGCAAGGGTTGCGGACGAAACTCCTCGCGACAAAAGCGCTAGGGCTGGTGTCTTTGGACACGAGCCCTTTCTGCATTGCGGAGTGCCCCGTACAACGTTGCTGTTCAATCAGGTTGCGTGAGAGATGCGGGATGCAGTTGTGTCCCGGAGGATTTCACGGAACGCTGCTGTAGCGTTTCGAAAGTTTTTGCGGGACGGGTGGGTGAGTGGCTAAAACCAGCAGACTGTAAATCTGCCGCTCCTTGCGGGCTACGAAGGTTCGAATCCTTCCCCGTCCACCAGTAACCCGCGTTACGTTACCTAAGCGAATGGTAGGACAGTCTGACGGAAGATTTTTTTCGGGTTTTAAGAAATTCAGAAGCGCGGCAGCCCCAGCGGCAATTCTGAAGGCAGCGCGCAGGGGAGTGGGGCGACCGGTACGAGCCTGGGTAGCTCAGTTGGTAGAGCGCGTCCTTGGTAAGGACGAGGTCACCGGTTCAATCCCGGTCCCAGGCTCCAGATCGCAGGCGGTAGAGCCGAACGCGACGGAATTAGAGTAGGGTTGGGCGTTACGCAAGCGAAAAGTTTGCAGGGCATGAGCGGGGGTAACTCAGTGGTAGAGTCTCTGCCTTCCAAGCAGATGGTCGCGGGTTCGAGTCCCGTCCCCCGCTCCATAGCGCAATCGGAGAGCAACGCACTCGGTTGCTGCGCAACAACGAGGCGTCTGGATGCGCGGGAAGAACCTAGGCCTGCGGCGAGTAAGGGCTTCTCGTTTTCGTGACGCGGCAAATGAGCGATGAACGGACGCCCAGTGCCTTCACGCGGCGGCGAGATTCGACGGTGCAATTTATTTGTGCGGATACGTTTCAGAGTGCTTTTTGAAGTTCGTAATTTGCGAGCGGAAAAGCCAGCGGTCAATTGGATTGCAAGAAGTGAAGGGACACAACTTGGTGGAACTGCTGGATCGCAGCCATTTGGCAGTCAGCCTGCGCCAGGAACAAATTGAGCTGTTCTTGGCGTTTCAAAGGGTTAACGCTGAGTGGTCGGTTGAAATGAGGTACGAGGCCAGCCGAAAGACCAAAGCGGCGTCGGCTCAGTTTTTGCGGGACACAAAGGATCTACGGAATTGGCTGCAGGCGCAATTGCGACCGTGACGAAAGCCTTAGAGAAGGGCTTTTCCGAAAAGGGCGCGAAAGTTTACGTGTCTGCCGAGAAAAGCGACTACAAGGATTTCATCAGGATGTATGTGGTGTCAGACTACTTCCGGGGGGTGGGGGAAAAGCACCGATTGGATGAAGTTTTTTCTATTTTGGAATCGTTTGGAGCCAAGGGCTTGATTGCGAAGATCTCGTTGTGCATCGCGATTACCAAGCGAGAGTACGAACGGGACTTTGGAGCTGGTAATTGGATCCGGATGTCGGACGAAAAGCGTAGGGCGATCAAGCGCCATCCTAGGACGCAGCGATTGGCTAAGGCCGGCAGCAGAAATTAATTTGACTTGGGAGCAGGACGAACGATGGCGAAAGAGAAATTCGAACGGAATAAGCCGCATGTGAATATCGGGACGATTGGTCACATTGACCACGGCAAAACGACTTCGACGGCGGCGATTACGAAAGTGCTGTCGAAGAACAATCCTAAGGTGGCTTTCCGCGCGTTTGATTCGATTGACAACGCGCCGGAAGAGCGCGAGCGCGGCATCACCATCGCGGTATCGCACGTGGAGTACGAGACGGCGAACCGGCACTACGCGCACATTGATTGCCCGGGGCACGCGGATTATGTGAAGAACATGATCACCGGCGCGGCGCAGATGGACGGCGCGATTCTGGTGGTGGCGGCGACGGACGGTCCGATGCCGCAAACGCGCGAGCACATTCTGCTGGCGCGACAGGTCGGCGTGCCGTACATCGTGGTGTTTTTGAATAAGTGCGACATGGTGGACGATCCTGAGTTGCTTGAATTGGTGGAACTGGAAGTGCGCGAGTTGCTGAAGAGCTATCAATATCCTGGCGACACTTTGCCGGTGATTCGCGGTTCTGCTTTGAAGGCGCTCGAAGGCGATGCGAAGTGGGAGAAGTCAATTCTGGAATTGATGGAAGCAGTGGACAAGAGCATACCGCAGCCGGTGCGGGACATTGATAAGCCGTTTGCGATGCCGATTGAAGATATTTTCTCGATTTCTGGTAGAGGAACGGTGGTGACGGGAAGAATCGAGCGCGGCAAAGTGAAGGTCGGTGAGGAAGTTGAGATTGTAGGCTTCCGTCCGACGATGAAGAAGACGGTGACGGGGATTGAAATGTTCCGCAAGCTGCTCGATGAGGGCATGGCGGGAGACAACGTTGGCCTGCTGCTGCGCGGCACGGAGAAGGATGAGGTGGAGCGCGGGCAGGTGCTGGCGAAGCCGGGCTCGATCACGCCGCACACGAAGTTCAAGGCGGAAGCGTACGTTTTGACGAAGGAAGAGGGCGGGCGGCACACGCCGTTTTTCACGGGGTACCGGCCGCAGTTTTATTTCCGCACGACGGACGTGACGGGGGATGTGAAGTTGCCGGCCGGGGTGGAGATGGTGATGCCGGGCGACAACATATCGTGTGAGATTACGCTGATAACGCCGGTAGCCTTGGAGAAGGGCTTGCGCTTCGCGATTCGCGAAGGCGGGCACACCGTGGGCGCCGGAGCAGTTGCCGAGATCATCGAGTAAACGACCATGAGAGAAATCATCACACTGCAGTGCAACGATTGTAAGAACCGGAACTATACGACGACCAAGAACCGCCGGAAACATACCGAGCGGCTGGAAACGTCTAAATTCTGCAATACGTGCAGAAAGCACACCGGGCATAAGGAAGTAAAATAGGCTCCCGGATTCGGCGAGGTTTTTGTGGCCGAAGAAGTCGAGGGCTCTTGGTTCTGTTACATGGTGCGATGCGCGGATCGGTCGTTCTACGTGGGAATTGCAATCGACGTGGAAGAGCGAGTGAAGCGTCACAATTGGGGCGTTGGGGCAGCTTTTACGGCGAAACGCAGGCCGGTGAGTTTGGTTTGGCAGCAGAGATTTGAGAGTCAGCGCGACGCACGCGAGCGGGAACGGGAATTGAAGGGTTGGCGGCGGGAGAAGAAGCTGAGGCTAGTGCGGGAGTTTCAGCTTGCTAACGGCGCTCACGGGGATTAGCGGTATTTTCACCCTTCGCCCTGAAATTCGGGCTCAGGGTGAAATTTCGGGCCGCAGGCCCGAAATTTCAGGGGAGTAGGTTTAACGGTAGACCATCGGTCTCCAAAACCGAGAGTGGGGGTTCGAATCCCTCCTCCCCTGCCAGTTTGATGGAGATGCAGCGGGCAGGGAATGCAGCAGGGTTATTGATAGATAGAGTTGACGGAGCGGGACACGGAGTGAAATGGCCGACGCGATACGCACGAATCGAGACGAAGAATCCCATCGCGTAAGCGGATTTGCGCTTTTGGAGCCGGTGCAGAAGCTGGGCGGGTATCCGAAACGCTTTCGCTCATTTCTGCACGATGTGCGCGTGGAGATGCGGCAGGTGAACTGGCCGGGGCGCGCGGAAGTGATTTCCACGACCATCGTGGTGACGGTGACGGTGGCGTTTTTTGGCGTGTATTTCTTTTTGACCGACTCGCTTTTCACGCGAGTGATCGGCTGGTTGATGGCCTATGCAAAGAAATTCTGAAGAAACCAACGCGAGCAGTGAAGGCAACGAAGTGAGCGAAGTGAACGCAGCGCCGGAAATGCCCGAAGGGCGCGACGAAGCCGCCGCGGCGGGGGCAATCCCCTCGACGAAGCAGTGGTACATCGTGCACACCTACTCGGGCTTCGAGAAGAAAGTGAAGGAAAGCCTGGAAGGCCGCGTGGCGGCGTTTGGGTTGACCGACAAAATCGGGCAGATCATCATCCCGACGGAATCGGTGGTGGAAGTGCGCGGCGGCAAGAAAGTGATTTCGCCGCGGATGTGCTATCCGGGCTACGTGCTGGTGGAAATGGATATGGACGATTACACCTGGCACGTGGTGCGTTCGACGCCGCGGGTGACGGGATTCGTCGGGTCGGGGCAGACGCCGTCGCCACTGACCGAAGAAGAAGTACAGAACATTTTGAACCGCGCGACGACCACGGCGGAGAAGCCCAAGCCGAAGCTGTCGTTTGATCGCGGCGAGAAGGTGCGCATCGGCGAAGGGCCGTTTGCGAATTTTACGGGCGTGGTGGAGGAAGTGAATTCCGACCGCTCGACGCTGAAAGTCTCGGTGACGATTTTCGGGCGCTCGACGCCGGTGGAATTGGATTTCGCGCAGGTGGAAAAAGTAGCGTAACGCAAGACGCGCCGCGCGATTTAACGCGCCGCGCTGTGAATTAAAACGGGGAACAAATGGCAAAGAAAGTACAGGCTACCGTAAAGCTTCAGTTGCCGGCGATGAAAGCGACTCCGGCGCCGCCCGTGGGCACGGCGTTGGGCCCGCACGGCGTGAACATCATGGACTTTTGCAAGCAGTTCAACGCCAAGACCGCAAAAGAACCGGACGGCATGATCATTCCGGTGCTGGTGACGATCTACAGCGACCGCACCTTCACGTTCATCATGAAGACTCCGCCTGCGTCCGAGCTGATCAAGCGCGCGGCAGGCATCGTAAAAGGCTCGCCCGAGCCGAACCGCAACAAAGTCGGCAAGCTGACGGCGAAGCAGGTGGAAGAAATCGCCAAGCTGAAGCTGCCGGACCTGAACACCATGAGCCTGGCGTCCGCGGTGAAGTCCATCCGGGGCACGGCGCGCAACATGGGAGTGGAAGTAAGCGACTAGTTTTGCAGCACGCGCAGGAGTCCGAAAGAATCGGACGCGAGCAATTTTTGACTGCGCAGGAGAGAAAAAACGATGGGTCGTTCAGCAAAAGTCGGCGGGAAAAATATCGATCGGGCGCGCAAGCAGGTCGAGGCGCGTCCGTACAAGCTGGAAGAAGCTGCGGAACTGCTCCGCAAAGTCCACTTCGTGAAGTTCGATGAGACCGTCGAGCTGGTTTTGAATCTGGGCGTTGATTCGAAGCAGTCGGACCAGATGGTGCGCGGCACGGTGGTGCTGCCGCACGGCTTGGGAAAATCCAAGCGCGTAGTGGTGATCGCCGGCGGTGAAAAAGTTCGCGAGGCGGAAGAAGCGGGCGCGGATTTTGTGGGCGGCGAAGACATGGTGGAGAAGATTCAGGGCGGCTGGACGGATTACGAAGCGGTGATCGCGACGCCGGACATGATGCGCTCCGCCGGAAAACTGGGAAAAGTGCTGGGACCGCGCGGCTTGATGCCGAATCCGAAGACTGGCACCGTCACGACCGATGTGGCGAAGGCGATCAAGGAAATCAAGGCCGGCAAAGTGGAATTTCGCTTGGACAAGACCGGGCTGATTCACTCGCCTGTGGGCAAGATCAGTTTTACCGCGAAGAATTTGGCCGACAACGCGCATGCGCTGCTGGCGGCGATTATCAAGGCCAAGCCCGCGGCGGCGAAGGGCAAGTTCATCAAGAAAATTACGCTGACCTCAACGATGGGCCCGGGAATTCTGATCGAGGAAGCGGAAGCGGATACGGCGGTAGCGGCAGCAGCGTAAGCAGAGCGAGCGACAGGGAGATTTGGGCATGAAGAAGAAGTCCGAAAAAGTTACGCAGTCGGAAGAGCTGAAGAAGCAGCTGGCGACTGTCTCGACGGTGATTCTCTCGACGTTTCAGGGAATCACGGTGGAGCAGGACACGCAGCTGCGGCGCAGCGTGGAAGCCGCCGGCGGAAAATATCAAGTGGTGAAGAACACGGTGGCGGAGCGCGCGGGAGCGGGCACGCCTCCTGAAGGTTTGCTGAAGAATCTGAAGGGCACGAATTCGATCGCCTACACCAAGACGGATCCGGTGGCGTTGGCGAAGATCCTGACCAAGGTCGCGAAAGACGTTCCGGCGTTTCAATTTCGCGCCGGCTGGGTGGAAGGGCGCGTGATTTCCATTCAGGAAATCAAGCAGCTTGCGGACCTGCCGAGCAAGGAAGAATTGATCAGCAAGGTGATGTTCCTGCTGAATGCTCCGGCGCAGCGGATTGCGACGGCGCTGGCAGCATTGCCGCGCAATTTGGCGGTGGTGACGAGCGAAGCAGTGAAGGCCAACAAGTTTGTGGGCGGCGGCAAGACAGGCAGCGCGGAAGCGGCGCCCGAAGCGGTTCAGTCGTAAGGTTTTCAGGGCAACGAAGCAGTACCGCAATTCTAGCAACGGTTTTTCAATTCGGAGGAGGATAGGAAACAGCAATGGCCAGCAAAGTCGAATCAATATTGGAAGAAATCAAGGGTCTTACGCTGCTCGAAGCTTCTGACCTGGTAAAGAAGATGGAAGAAGCCTTCGGAGTGTCGGCGGCAGCGGCGGCGCCCGTAATGGTCGCAGGCGGCGGTGGCGCAGGCGCGCCAGCGGCGGAAGAGAAGACGGAATTTGCCGTCGTGCTCACCGAAGTCGGCGCCAACAAGATCAACGTGATTAAGGCGGTCCGCGAAGTCACCAGCCTGGGCTTGAAAGAAGCCAAGGATCTGGTGGATGGCGCTCCCAAGACGGTGAAAGAGGGCGTCAACAAAGAAGAAGCGGCCACCATCAAGAAGAAATTCGAAGAAGCCGGCGCGAAAGTCGAAGTCAAGTAACGCCTGGCGGTGCGGCCCGCGAAAACAATGCGGTCGGGCCGCGAAGGAATTCGCGTACGCGCGCACTCCTGAGGATCCTGGTACCTCACAATACGTCCTTCCCGGACTGACGGGGCGGGTGTCTATCCGCTTCGTCATTTCCGGCATGAAATTATATTTAAGGATGGTCCATGAGCAATCGCAACGGTAATCGCGCCAATCGGGAACGAGCACGCCTGGACTTCGCAAAAATCAAGACCACGGTGCAGATTCCGAACCTGATTGACGTGCAGAAGAAGTCCTATCAACGGTTTTTGCAGATGGATTTGCTGCCGAGCGAGCGGGAAGATTCCGGCCTGCAGTCGGTGTTCGCCTCGGTGTTTCCGATCCAGGATTTTCGCGGGTTGTCGCAACTGGATTTCGTGGACTACGCGATCGGAAACTGGGAGTGCAAGTGCGGCCATTTGCGCGGCCTGCACCACTTGCGCGCCACCTGCCGCAATTGCGGAGCTTCGGTCGTCACCAATCCTTATAAGACTGGCGATGTGCTGTGCGCGAAGTGCGGCACGTTCAACAAGAACACGCCGACGTTCTGCAACAAGTGCGGCGACCCCGTCACGCTGCAGCTGAAGTACGACGTGAACGAATGCCAGGAACGCGGCATGACATATTCCGCGCCGCTGAAGGTGACGATCCGCCTGACGATTTACGACAAGGATCCGGACACGGGCGCGAAGTCCATTCGCGACATCAAGGAGCAGGAAGTTTTCTTCGGCGATATTCCGCTGATGACCGAGAACGGCACGTTCATCATTAATGGGACGGAGCGCGTAATCGTCAGCCAGCTGCACCGTTCGCCCGGCGTGTTCTTTGAGACGTCGAATAATCGCAGCTACTTCCTCGGCAAGATTATTCCCTATCGCGGATCGTGGGTGGAGTTCGAGTACGATACCAAGAACATTCTGTACGTGCGCATTGACCGCAAGCGCAAGTTTCTGGGCTCGATTTTCCTGCGCGCGCTGGGATTGAAGTCGAACGAAGACATCCTGCGCACGTTCTATCAAGTGGAGCGCATCTCGCTGCGCGATGGCGAGCTGTACTGGAACGCTTCGGAGGGCTTGATTGACCGCAAGCTGAGCAAGGAAATCAAGCATCCGAAATCCGGCGAGACTTTGGTGGGCGCGCACAAGCGCGTCACCGAGCCACTGTACAAGGAACTGGTGAAGGCGCGCGTCACCCAAGCCGAGATCGGCGTGGCTGACCTGGAAACCGCCGTCACCGTAAGCGAGCTGGTGAACCGCCAGACCGGCGAAGTGCTGCTCGAGGCCAACAAGCCGCTGACGGCGGAAATGTGGGCTTCGATCGCTGAAGCTGGAATCACCGAAGTGGACGTTTGCTTCCCGGACCGCGACGATACCGGCATCATCGTGACGCGCACACTGGAAAAGGACTCCATCCGTTCGCCGAAGGAAGCGCTGATCGAAATCTACCGCAAGCTGCGTCCGGGCGATCCTCCGACGCTGGAAACCGCCACGGCGCTCTTCAACGGAATGTTTTTCGACGCGCGCAAGTACGATTTCAGCAAAGTGGGCCGGCTGAAGTTCAACATAAAGCTGGGCCTGGAAACTCCGCTGGAAAAGCGCACGCTGGATCCTTCGGACTTCGTCGCGGCGATCAAGTATTTGCTGAAGCTGCGCAAGAACGTGGGCTCGGTGGACGACATTGACCACTTGGGCAATCGCCGCGTCCGCGCGGTGGGCGAACTTCTGGAGAACCAGTTCCGCATCGGCCTGGTTCGCATGGAGCGCGCGATCAAGGAAAAGATGTCCGTGTACCAGGAAATGTCCACGGCCATGCCGCACGATTTGGTGAACGCCAAGCCGGTAATGGCGGCGATTCGCGAATTCTTCGGTAGCTCGCAGCTTTCGCAGTTCATGGACCAGACGAATCCGCTGAGCGAAATCACGCACAAACGGCGTCTTTCGGCTTTGGGGCCAGGCGGCTTGTCGCGGGAACGCGCGGGATTCGAAGTCCGCGACGTGCACCCGACGCACTACGGCCGCATTTGTCCGATTGAAACGCCGGAAGGCCCGAACATCGGCTTGATCAGCTCGCTTTCATCGTATGCGCGGATCAACGAGTTCGGCTTCATCGAATCGCCGTACCGCAAGGTGAAGAACGGGCGCGTAATTGATTTCGTGCAGATCGTCAATTCGGGCGACAGCGAATTCAAGGCCGGGGAAATCGTCGAGAAGGAAAAGGTTGAGGATGCCAACGAAGAGTTGAAGCGGCGGCGCGTAGTCTGGGCGGCGCATTGCTTCTATCTTTCGGCTTGGGAAGAGGACCGCTACGTCGTAGCGCAGGCTAACGCCTCGCTCGATGAAAAGGAACGCATCACCACGGAACTGGTGAACTGCCGCCAGGCGGGCAACTTCGTGCTGAAGAGCCGCGAGGAGGTTGATTACATTGACGTCTCGCCGAAGCAGCTGGTATCGGTCGCAGCCAGCTTGATTCCGTTCCTCGAGAACGACGACGCGAACCGCGCGTTGATGGGCTCGAACATGCAGCGCCAGGCTGTGCCGCTGATTCGTGGCGACGCTCCTCTGGTGGGCACGGGCATGGAACGCGTCACGGCTCGCGATTCGGGCGCTGTGATCGTGTGCAAGCGCGACGGCATTGTGGACCAAGTGGACTCCGAACGCGTGATCGTGCGCGTGGAATCCGATCAATCCGGCGTACTGAGCCGCGAAGTCGGGTCGGACATTTACCTGCTGACGAAGTTCAAGCGCTCGAACCAGAACACCTGCATCAGCCAGAAGCCGCTGGTTCGCGCGGGCGACCGCGTGAAACAGGGTCAAGTGCTGGCCGACGGTCCTTGCACGGATCGCGGCGAGCTAGCGCTCGGCCGCAATGTGTTGGTGGCCTTCGTGCCATGGCGCGGGTACAACTTCGAGGACGCGATTCTGGTCAGCGAAAAGCTGGTGGAAGAGGATTACTACACTTCGATTCACATCGAAGAGTATGAAATCGAAGCGCGCGACACGAAGCTCGGTCCCGAGGAAATTACTCGCGACATTCCCAACATCAACGAGAGCTTCCTGCGCAATCTGGACGAGAGCGGTGTAATCCGCATCGGCGCCACAGTGAAGCCGGGCGACATTCTGGTGGGCAAAGTGACGCCTAAAGGCGAAACCACGCTGACGCCGGAAGAAAAGCTGCTCCGCGCGATTTTCGGTGAAAAAGCCGGAGAC
>CAWGFF010000007.1:0-332707 GCA_963821765.1 uncultured Acidobacteriota bacterium | reverse complement strand
CGCTTGGGTCAGTGACCACGCCCGCTGCGTCGCCAGTTGTCGTCGTCTGCGCACCCACCCGCGTCGAACTCAGCGAAAAAACCACCAGCAGCGCAAACACTGCTGCAAAGAACCGCTTCCAATTCATATGTCCTCCTAGAAATTGTGCCCAGAATGTCGAGGAAACTTGTGACGCCACCCCAGCCCCCATACAAGAAAACCTGTAGCGAGCCGATACAACGCACGTTTGTTTCCATGCAAAACCAAAAATAATACGTTCATAATCAGATGTTTACAGAGCATACAGATATTCACATGCCATTTGACATACCATTTTTCATATACTCGGATGCAAATCTGTATGTATCGCGGGACCGACTTCCTACCGTCTAGTCCCACACCGAGTGAGATATGCCCCACGTCGTCTTGCCGCCTTCCGAGATTTGCTCAATCCCCGTATGCGAATCGCCATATATACCCTTTCGTTTAGATTTTAGAACTCGGATAGCGGGCCTACTTCTTCGCATAAAACTACGAGTTAACCGCTTTAATTTCATTCAGATAAAAACAATTCGCAATGGCAGAACCGTTGCTTTCCCAGCCACGGGGTGCGGCGCAGGCGGCGGCCGCCACGGTAACGTGGACGTACGAACTTGCGCATCCAGCCCCACCTCAAATCAAGCCGCAACAGGAGCTGCGAAGATGAAACTCAAGCACATCAAACGCCTCGCGACGCTTTTCGCCGTCGTCTGGGCGCTCTCATTAAATTGCGCCAGACTGTCCGCGCAAACCCAGACCACGGGCGACGTTTCCGGCGTGGTGACGGACGCGAGCGGCGCCGTCGTGCCCGCAGCCAAAGTTGTTCTGAAGAGCAATGATCGCGGAAGTGAGCAAGACGTCACCACCAGCAAAGACGGCGTGTACCGCTTCTTCCTGCTGGCACCCGGCAGCTACACGGTGATCGTCAGCGCCGCGGGATTTCAAACCTCGCAGCAGATCGTGGAGATCAGCCTGGGCCAAATCGCCACGGCAGACGTGCATCTAGCCGTCGGAGCGTCCACCTCTACGGTCACTGTGACCGAAGAAACGCCGCTGGTTGAATCCGAAAATGGCAATGTCTCCAGCACTTTGTCTGAAAAACAAGTTCAGGAGATGCCCAACCCCGGCAACGACATCACGTACAGCGCGCAATTGGCCGCTGGTACGGTCGCCAACACCGCCGGCGGCGGCCTTGGAAATTTCTCCAGCTTCGGCATTTCCGCCACCGCCAATCTTTTTACGCTGAACGGCATGGACGATAACGATCCCTTCCTCAGCCTCAACAACTCCGGCGCGACCAACTTGATGCTCGGAAATAACGAAGTGCAGGAAGTTTCCGTCACCACGAATGGCTATTCCGGGGAATATGGGACGCTGGCAGGTGCGAACGTTGCCTTCGTCACCAAGAGCGGCACCAACCAGTGGCACGGAAAGGATTCCTACTATTGGAACGGACGCGCGCTGAATGCCAACAGCTGGTTCAACAATGCTGACGGTCTTCCGCGTTCCTTCGTAAACGCCAATCAATGGGGCGCCGACATCGGCGGACCAATCGTGAAGAACAAGGTCTTCGGATATTTCAACACGGAGGGCTTGTATCTCTTCATACCCGCGGGTGGAGAAACGATCTCAATTCCCAGCCCGCAATTCGCCGCCGCTACGCAGAGCTACATCAATACAACGTACGGCGCCAACTCTCCTACCGGCACCTTCTACAACAAGATTTTTTCGCTTTACGCCGGGACCCCGGGCGGTCCGGGCACTCCGGTAGCCGCTCCTGGTCTGGGCTGCGACAACTCCGTGGCCGATATCAACGCCGTGGCCGGCACAACGTTCGGCACGACCACTCCCTGCGCCAACACTCTGACAGCAGTCGCCAGCAATATGACGCACGATTGGCTGGTCGCCGGTCGCGTGGATTGGAACATCGGGAACAACGATCGAATGTTTACGCGCATTCAGAAAGAACATGGATTGCAAGCTTCGATCACCGATCCGATCAATCCGATCTTCAACGCCCAGAGCGATCAGCCCGAATATCAGGGTCAATTTCAATGGACGCATGCGTTCGCCGACAACGCAGTCAATCAGTTCATCGGCTCCGGTCAGTGGTATTCGGCCGTATTTAACAATGTGGATCGCACCGCCACACTCGCCGCGTTCCCCACGCTCCTAAATTTTGGCAATGGCGCGTTCCAGACGCTCGGCGGATTCTTCGGCTTGGGCAACAACTTGCCGCAAGGACGCAACGTCACTCAATATGGGGTATCCGATGACTACTCCAAAACCATTGGCGTCCACACGCTGAAAGTCGGGCTGAAGTTCCGGCGCGACGACGTAACCGATTTCGATCTGGGCTTATTTACGGACGGAGTCGTTACGCCTTCTAACTTGGGAGCTTTCTTCTTCGGAGGTTTTGATTCTGGAGCCGTCGGGGGGGTAAGCAACCTCGCGCAAGCCTTTACCGAGTCCACCAAATTCCCCGCCGCACTGTACAACTTGGGCGGCTACGTGGAGGACGATTGGAAGATCAAGAGCAACCTGACGCTCACTCTGGCGTTGCGACTTGAGCACAATTCCAATCCCATCTGCACCACGAATTGCTTTGCGGCTCCCGTCGAACCCTTCCTCTCGCTCGATCACGACGTGAACACGCCTTACAACGCAGCCATCCAAACCGGACGACGGCAAGCGTTGCCGTACCTCACTCCCGTCGCGGTGCAACCGCGCTTCGGTTTTGCCTACACTCCGCACATGTTCGGGATGAAAGGCGACACGGTAATTCGCGGAGGAATCGGCATCTTCTACGACGCGTTTCCTGGCATCGTTGTGGACAACTTCGCGCAGAACTCGCCGGCGTTCAACGCGTTTTCGATCAATTCATCGCCAGCCACGCCGAACATCGCTCCGGGCGAAGTGAACAATCTCTTCAATGCAACCGCCGCGTCGAACGCTGCGTTCCTTGCGGGGTTCAGCAGCGGCGCCACGTTCCCCGAAATCTCTGCAACCGTTCCGGGATTCTCTCCGCCGGGATTGTTTTCAGCTTCGGCTCAACCGCGGAACCCCCAATACCAGAAGTGGAGTCTCGAGGTAGAACATAGCTTTGGTCAGAACATGTCGTTGGACGTTCAGTACGTCGGCAATCACGGCATCCACGAATTGTTCTTCGACAATGGCCTGAACGCCGCCGTTCCTCTCGGCACGCCGGGCTTTACGAATGGCTTCAACGGACTCCCGCTCACTCCACTCGACGAACGCTTTGGAACAGTCACTCAAACCATCTCTGGCGGCGTCTCCAACTACAATGGTTTGGCGGTGACGTTCACGCGTCGCTGGAGCAGCGGAATCGTCCAGGTCAATTATGTCTATAGCCATGCGCTCGATGACTACTCCAACGGCGGTAACCCTGGCGTGCCGTTCGTCAATACCGCCTTCGGTGCCACCAATAGCGCCATCAGCTTCCCGGAGAATCCATTCAATCCCCGCGAATTCAACTATGGCAATGCCGATTACGATGCGCGGCACTACCTCAGCGCCGATTACGTCTGGGTGCTGCCGATTCGCAGACTTCTCCGTGACCGTGGCTGGCACTCGCTTACCGACGGATGGCAGGTTTCCGGAACTGTCTTTGCTCGCAGCGGGTTGCCGTTCACTCCCGTGGATCTTGGCACCAGCGGAGCTTTGCTGGGCCTGAACTATCCCGGCACGGTCTTTGCCGATCAAATCTCGTCCGCGAATCTTTACGTGACTTGTGCGGCGGGCCAGCCACAAGAGAAGATCTGCCTGAACACGGGGGATTTCACCACGTCGCCCTCGGGTTTCGGCAATGTAACGCGCAACCAACTCCGCGGTCCCAACTACTTCGACAGCGACTTCACGCTGATGAAGCAGACCAAGATTCCAGGCTGGGAAAAAGGGCAGATTGGATTCGGGGCGCAGTTCTACAATGTGTTCAACCATCCCAACTTCCAGGCTCCGGTCGCAGACGTCAGCAACCCAGCCTTGTTCGGAAGCGTCGTGGCAACGGTGAACCCGCCAACCACTGCGTTCGGATCAGGTTTAGGCGCCAACGCATCGCCGCGCATCATCCAGGCGAAACTGCAGTTCAGCTTTTAGGGCCCAGCAGGTAGCACGAAGAAACAAAAAGGGCGGCCCCACCACGCGGGCCGCCCTTTTTGCGTCTGTCCTTACTCCATTTCGAAACGATCGGCGCTGCGGCTCAACGCTCCTGCCATCACTGCATGCTTCGCAACCTTCGGGTCGTCACCTGAACCGCACCGCCCGCCGCGAACGCCCACGAACTGCTTACTGCGCGTCCGTAACCTTGCCTTTCACAAACGTTACCTTAAGATCCTTATATACATAAATTGTCTTGGTGCCGAGATTGAGGATTTTTTCCGGCTGGCCGAGTATTGCGGTAACTTGATCCGTCGTTTGCCCGATCTCCACTGTGGCGGGGGGTGCAGCGGGAGCAGCCGGAGCCGCTGCTTCCGCAGGCGCTGCTGCCGGAGCATCCGCTGCCGCCGCGGGTTGCTGATTCGCATCGCCTCCTGCCGCCTGCTGTTGGTTTCCGCTGTCGTCCGATTTCGCCGAATCGTCCGCCTCAACCGTCAAGACTTCCGCTACCAGGCTCAGCACCTGGTCCGCGCTGAGGTTCGAGCCTTTCGGGTAAATGAATTTAAGCTGCGAGTAGTACCGGATATCCTGATAAGGATCGCTGAACAAGGTGAAAAGAACGCCGTCGGGCTGCACGGCAATAGCTGTCACCCAAAATTTCTCGCCGGTAACAAATTGCCGCCCTTGTATGGTCTGGGGCGGCGGATGTCCAATCATGCTGCCAAAACCCTGCAGCTTTTGATGCACTCCATACGCGCCCTCAGAGAGCCTGCCGGCGCTATAGGTGTTCACCGGGGGGATTTGTGTCGAGGTGGGATACATCAGCAACTTGTCTTTCTGCAGCACCAGCACGGCGCCTGCGGTGACGATGTCGCTCTTATCGTCCGTCGGCTTGGTAATCTTGTACTTCGCTTCCAGTTGGCTCTGCAGCGACCCCTGCGCTCCGGCCGTGAACCAAGGCAAAATTCCCGCAACCGCCAGGACGGCAATTTTCATCCGAATCGGAAGTCTGGCCTTCATTGAAAATTTCTCCTCGGGCATAGCAAGCCCTGCGGTGTTCTTCGGAAATTGTGGAACTCGGAGTCTGCGTTTATGCCTCGAAACTCGTTGCATCTGGAGCGCCGGTGGTTTGCACCACCGGCGCTGCGATCCTGTTTGGCGGTTTACGGCATTGCGATGTTGGCACCGTAACCGTGAGCGTTAGCTTGTTTTAGTCGTTGCCCTGGCCGCTAGGCGCCGCTGCCTGGTCCGATTGCACGTCCTGTTCGGCCTTGTCCGCATCCGACTGTTGCGCCGCCAGTTCGTCTTTCACCGACGTATCCGGCTTGACCTGGCCATCAGGATTCGGCTTCGTCTTGGTGTCAGGAGCCGCCGGCAATCCGTTCTTGCCTTGATTGTCGGCCAGCGTCTTCAGCCCGGAATCCAACTGCTCGCGGAAGTGGTTGTGCATTTCCTGCAGGTCGTCAACGCTCACCGCCACCTGCGAACCCGACGCGCAGTCGGATTTCTGGCTCGCGCTGACCAGCACCTTTACGTTCTTGTTCGCATCCGGAGTGTCGTCAATTCGTGTCACCACGTCTCCGGCCGATAGCGAGCAGTCCGCCCCGTCCGGTCCCGTCTCGTTCAGCACGTCGCTGACGATGAACGTCCGGTGGTTGGGATCCAGCGCCGCCGGCGTCTCTTCCGGCGGGTTTGCATCAGCGGACGCATTCGCCGCTGCTGGGGCCGCTGCCGCGGGTTGCGGTGCCTGCGCGGCTGTTTGTTCCGCAGCGAGCTGTGCCTTCACCTCATCCGCGATTGCTTGTTTCACTTCGGGGGTGAGTGCAACACCGCCACCACCACCGTTACTAGCATCCTGTTGCGCGCCGGCATCGCCCTGCCCTTGCGCCGCCGCAGCATTCGCATTCGCCGCTGCCTGCGCTTCATATGCCGCCTGCAGGTTCTGGCTGATTACATAGTCCGTCATCCAAAGCGCTGCGGTCGCATAAGCCGGATACGGATTGAAGTAGTAGCCGTAGTATCCATACCACGGCGCTCCGCCCCAACCCCATGAGTAAACCACTGGCGCGGCCCACGGATTGTATGCCCAACCATAGAATGCCGGAGCGTAGTAGTAGGGCGACACATAGCCATAATAGTAGCCACCGCCGTAGTAGTAGCCGCGGTATCCGTACGCGTAGTAGTGGCCGCCACGGTAGTAGGTGCGCCCCATATACCGGCGCCCGTCGCGTCCCCGGTAGCCACGTTCGCCATAACCGTATCCGTGGCGTCCGGTGTTCACCAGCCGGCCGCCGCCCGGGCGGGTTGAAACGACCCTCGTGCTTCCGTGCGGTCCACGTGTGATCGTTGCCCCATGCGCGGTATGGATCGAAGTGACGTGGCCGTTCGAAACACGCGCCGTATTTCCGCTCTTGGTAGTTACGGTTTTGGCAGGCGCTGCGTGAGCGGTCGTCGCGCTCTTACCCCCAGCTGCTGTCGTGCCTTTAGCGCCAGCGGTCGTGGTCGCGCCCTTCCCTGCGGTGGTTGTCGTCGCCCCTTTGCCCGCAGTGGTGGTCGTCGCACCCTTAGTCGCGGTCGTTGTTGTCGTTCCTTTGTTAGCCGTGGTAGTCGTCGCGCCCTTGTTCGCTGTAGTGGTCGTAGTTGCCCCATGGTTGGCCGTGGTCGTCGTAGTGCCGTGATTCGCCGTGGCAGTAGTCGTCCCATGGTTAGCCGTGGTCGTGGTGCCGTGATTGGCAGTCGTCGTGGTGCCATGGTTGGCCGTCGTCGTCGCGCCGTGATTGGCCGTGGTTGTCGTGCCGTGATTAGCAGTCGTCGTAGTGCCATGGTTTGCCGTGGTCGTGGTGCCGTGGTTGGCCGTCGAGGCGCCACCGCTCGGGTGGGAGCCTCCCGCACCGCCTCCGCTCGGATGTGGGGCCGGGGCCGACGGGTGCGATGCGGGCGCTGGCGCACTCTTAGTCTTCTGCCCAAAAGCCAGGCTGGGGACCGTGATCAAGCTTAGGACTAACAGCCACCGTGCCACGATGCTGCTCATGGGCCTGGTCCATTTCATCGTAATTCTCCTCTTGATGTGAAATGACATGAAATCCCGCCTCTGACTCTATTGCCTCGAACGTACGATCCCCGAAAACTCTCCGAAGCGCGCTGTGCCAGGCCATCCTGTCGCTGCTGCCCTGAATTCGGCACAGCGCGACGCTGTGTTTCGCTCTCGATAACTGCTTCAAGGGTTGCGCCGGCACTGTCTGGATGGATTACATTCTGCCGCGAGAATAATAGGCTGGCTTCACATCAACTCCGCGGCGGCTCGCCCCGAAGCGGCCCTCCAGTTCACATTGCGCAAAAGCATCGGAAAAACCGTCACACCCGGGAAAGTTTTTTGCACTGCCAGTTAATTCGCGGCGGCCTTCGGACCGCTACCCACGATCCGGCACATCCTCGGGAGCGTCACGTTTTGGAGGCTTCCGCTCGAATTAGAAGCTATGGTGCAAGAACATAGGCCCGCTACGCGCCCCTGTCAAGCGCGGAAAATCGCCCAGTTCCTTCATCGCCGGCCGCTCCTCGCCAGCTTTCTCCTTCCAATTGCGCGGCGCTCACATCTCGTGCAGCAGCCTCTTTCAGTCTGGCGCAAATGTCGTATTATGTCCGCAGCTTTCGAGCTTTCCGTCACAATCGTTCTCAGACCGGCAGAGACCAAATGACTGACGACGTCACTGGCGCACGCAAAGGCGACTACCTGATCCTCGGCACTCTGGGCGCCGGAGGCATGGGCAAGGTATATAAAGTTCGCAACACGCTTTCTGATCGCGTCGAAGCCATGAAAGTTCTGCTGCCCGATCTTTCCGAACAGCAAGAACTTGCCGATCGTTTTTTGCGCGAAATAAAAGTTCTCGCCAGCCTGCATCATCCCAATATCGCCGAGCTGCGCACCGCGCTTACCATCGGCAATCAACTCGTCATGATCATGGAGTACGTCGAAGGCACCACGCTAGCCTCCCGCCTGCAGCAAGGCGACATCCGTTACGCCGACGCGCTCGTTTACTTCGATCAAGTGCTTGCCGCTCTCGCGTGCGCCCACTCGCAAAGAATCGTGCATCGCGATATCAAGCCCGCCAACATCATGCTCGCTCCCTTCGGCGTCGTTAAGCTGATGGACTTCGGCATCGCCCGCTCCGGCAACGATATGGGCCTCACCATGACCGGCACCACGCTCGGCTCCGTCGCCTACATGTCTCCCGAACAAGTTCGCTGCGAACCTCTCGATGGCCGCTCCGACCTTTATTCCGTCGGCGTCTCCCTGTACGAGACCATCACCGGGCAGCGCCCCTACGTCAGCGACAACAATTTCGAAGTGATGCAAGCGCATCTGCAAGTGCCGCCGACCGCGCCGATTGACTTGAAGCCGGATATTCCGCCGGGCCTGAACCAACTAATTCTCATGGCCATGGCAAAGAATCCTGCGCAACGTTTTCAGACCGCTGACGCCATGCGCGGCGCACTGCGCAGCGTCGCGCCCGTGCTAGGCGAACCAACTCCGTTTGCGCCGATGATTCCTCCGGAATCAACGCTCGACGTGGGAGCGCCGCAGGCCTCGCATCCTGCCACGCCCAGCGCTCCGCGTGCAGTTACCGCGCGGCCACTAACTGCACAGCCCATCACCGCGCGTCCGGTCACGGCGCGTCCCGTAACTGCGCAGCCGCTTCAGCAGCCGCTCGCGCCCGCAACTCCGGCCCCACCGCCTCCGCCGACGATGCCACTAGCCGGCTCGGCCTCGCATTACCCCCAAGCACAAGCTCCAGCGTCAGCGGCCGCGACGGCGCTGACGAGCTCGGGCAACAGCCGCCCGCTCTACATCACATTAAGCGTCGTCATCGCGCTGCTGGTGTTGGCTGCAGCCGGAATTGGCGCCAAACGTTGGTTGGATGCGCACTCGGCGGAGAGTTCCGCCACTGCGCCAGCGGACAATCCGACTCCCGAAACGCAAACGCCGACAGTGGATGCGACGCCCGCTCCCGTGATGCCTGCGGTGCCGACTGTGCCCGCGGCGGATCCAGCTCTCGGCAAGTCCGTCACAGCCGCGAACGCGAAGCCGCGCGGGACCAAACCGCGAGTTGCGCAGAACCCAGCACCACAGCAGCAGGAAACGCCCCAACAGCAAGCCCCGCAGCCGGCGCCAGCGACTCCACAGGAAAACGCGTCGCAGCAAGCTGCCTCAGCAACGCGGTCATCTTCAAACCCGCAGGCGGATCAGCGCGCGGCAGAACAATCCGCGCGCAAGACAGTGGCATCCGTTGCGCAGTTCGCGGCCCTGGAGCGTGAGGAGTTCGATGAGCTTGAGGCGCGCGACAATAAAGTGAACGCGCGCATCGCGGCGCTGTCGCAGCAGCCTGGCGCCGATGTCGCCGCCTCGCAGCAGCGCGCGCACAACGAATTGGCGCTGGCGCAAAAGGCATTGCAAATTGCTGACGTGCAAAATGCGCAAAAATACATGGAACAAGCGGACGCGGAAATAACGAAGATCGAAAAGATTCTCGGCCGCTAACTTCTAATTCTTTTTTGCGGCCGCACAATTCACGCATGACGCGGAAAGAATCTTTCCGCGCTACTCCTTGGAAACGTTCACGAAATAGAGATCCGTCGCGACATCGAAATCGTTTTTCTTTAGCGGCGTCTTCAACGTCTGCCAGTAAGTGGTGGCCTGGATAATCTGCCAATCGTTTTTCTTGCCCACGCGGATGGGCATCGCGAAATCGGGTTCGTCCGCCTGCCAGCGATAATCCACCGTGCCGTCCGCCTCGTTGAATTTCAGCTCGAGCGTGGGAATCGCGGTGTGGCGCAAATACTGATCGAAGAGCGGCGTTAGATACATCCCGGTCTGCTGATTGAAATACGCCGCCACGTCTTCCGTCATGATGTTCTGATATTTAAAATGTTGGTAGAAATCGTGGATCAACGCCCACCAGCGCGCATCGTCGTTGATCACGCTGCGCAAAGTATTCAGAAACAGCGCGCCCTTGAAATACATATCCTGCGGCGGAGTCGCCGCGATGCCGCGCTCGGCTATGATCGGCTCACGATTCTGCACCTTGGATTTGTAACCGTTGACGTACTTCTGCGCATCCTCGTGCCCGAAGGTGTATTCGACGTAGAGGACTTCCAGATAAGTCGCCCAGCCTTCGTGAATCCACATGTCCGAGCGGTCCGCAGTCGAAACACTGTTGCCGAACCACTCGTGCCCGCTCTCATGAATGATGATGAAATCGAATTTCGGGCTGACGCCCACGCCTGTCCAGTCGCGGCCCAGGTAGCCGTTGGTGAAATGATTGCCGTATGTGACCGCGCTCTGGTGCTCCATGCCGGAGTAAGGCGCCTCGATCAGCTTGTAGCCATCCTTTATGAACGGGTACTCGCCGAAATAATGTTGGTAGGCCTCGATCATGCCCTTGGCCTGCACGAATTGTTTCTTGGCCTTCTCCAGATCTTCAGGCAGCACGTAAAAATCCAGCGGCACGTCGCCTAGCTGATCCGAAAAGTGCACGTAGGTTCCAATGTTTAGCGAAACATCGTAATTGTTGATGGGATATTGCACCAGCCAGTCCCAACGCGTGTAGCCGTCGCCCAGGTCGATCTTGCCCACGAATTTTCCGTTTGAAACGTCCACCAATCCATTGGGAATCGCGACACTGATCTGCATATTCTCCACTTCGTCGCGCCACTGATCTTTGTTCGGCCACCAGACGCTCGCGCCAATGTCCTCGCACGCCGTGTAAATCCAGGGCCGCCCCGCGGGATCTTTGCCGAAAGTAAAACCCCCGAATCGCGCGGTCTGCAGCGGATGCCCCGAGTAATAGAAATCAATCGTGTATTCCTGCCCCGCGCGCAGCGTCTCCGGAAAATCCACGAAAACCGCGCCGGAATCGCGTACGTACGTCAGCGGAGTCGCGCCGAGTAGGATTTTGTCTATACTCAGCTGGGGATGCAGATCCAGTTGGATACGCGTGCTGTCCTGCAGCATCTTGAAGCGAATGGAATTCTTGCCGCTGATGGTCTGCTTCTCCGGATCAACGCGGATGTCCAGATGGTAGGAAAGCAAATCGTTGTTGACGCGGTAAGGACCATAGGCGCCGCGCAAAATGTCCGCGCGCGTCACCGGAGCGGGCGCCGGTGCTGGCGTCGTGGCAGGCGGCCGTTGCCAAACCGGTGAAGAAGCCGGAGATGCCGTCTGCCAAGCTGCGGCGCTCGAGACCACAGCCGCCACAAACAACAGAAAAACCGCACCTTGCGCCAAGCCCCTGCAAAAATTCGATCGGATCATCCCTTTACGTCTCCCGTGGCCGTAACTGCCTGCTGCCGTCAAAAAAATATCACGGCGAGAATGGCCACGCCAGCGCCGCGCATGCTTCCGATACCACAACGTTCCTCGAGGTGTAGGGTGTTCCCCCGATGGTCCACTCATCGCGATTCAGCGATACTGCGCCCGCTTGGAAAGCTCGCAGCCAGAAGTATTTTCTGGTACCACGAGCGAGCACGATTGCGGCTCGGGCCGTTGCGCCCCAAGAGAGGAACCACATGCGAACGATCCTGCTGATTATCCTGGTGATCCTGATTTTGGGAGCGCTGCCAACATGGCCCTATAGCGCCGGCTGGGGCTACTACCCGAGTGGCGGGCTTGGATTGCTGCTCTTGATTCTGTTGATTCTCGCGGTAATGGGTAAATTATGAGGCACGGCGCATGAATCGTCCGTCTGGCGTAACGGTCGCCGCGGTACTGACGTTTTCCGGCGCGATGTTATTCGCGCTGGCCTCCTGCGCTTTTTTTGTGGTTGGCGTGATGGTCGCTACCGGAGACGAAGGCCGCGCGCCGGTGTCTGAGGCAATCGCGGGCATGGCCCTCGCGGGCGCTCTTATGCTGCTGATTCTGGCGCTGGCGGCCGCTTGCGTGGCGCTTAACGCCAGAGAACTGCACGATTGGGCGCGCACGATATCCCTTCCAGAAACCGCGGCCAGCACCAGAGAGAGATTGCGCAGCGCGTTCGCCGCGATCGCTGTGATGGGCGCGACGTGTCGCTCTTTGATCACCGATGCTGCTTCCTCACACAAGAGCCGCAGGCTTGAACATCACCCTTGGCGGAGAATCTAGGCCGCGAGCTCCCGTGCCTAAGCACGCCCGATTCTGTTCAGATTTCCGCGCAGGATTATAAACGCAATTTTTTTGCGTGGCGCGCCAGTTTCGCACCGCCACCGAGGCGCAGGCTGAGCGGACATTCACCAAGTTCTTGAAAAGCGATGGCGCGCCCGGAGAGATTTGAACTCCCGACCCTCTGGTTCGAAGCCAGATGCTCTATCCAGCTGAGCTACGGGCGCGTGCCGCCATCTTACCAAAATTCGCGGGCGGCGCGGCGGAGTGCGCCGTTTCGTTCTCACGGGAATTAAAGGAACTGTGAAGGCGGGAATGCAATCGGCGCGATAGCCTTCAATTTCTGTTGGTCTGACGAGCACATGGTATCGCATTTTGTGGATGGCTCGCCGTGTCGAAGCGTGCGGAGCAGGCGAAGGCTGGTGGGCCTGGGTAGACTTGAACTACCGACCTCACCCTTATCAGGGGTGCGCTCTAGCCACCTGAGCTACAGGCCCAATTTGCTGGCAGGGAATATCTTACGCGATTTGGCGCATTCGTCAAACAACGGCGCGGCATGCGTTTCGCTTGATTAGGAAGAGGGCTTGTCGGGCACCGGAGCAATCGCCAGAAAATCGTCACGGAAGCGCGCGGCGTAGGAATCGAGCAATTTCTCGATGCGCTCGGGCTTCGGCGCGCGCAAAATAAAACCCGCATGATGTTTTTTCGTGATGCGCTGCACGATTTCCGGATCGTTGTACGCCGAAGTGTCCGGCGTTTCCTGGCGTGCCAGCGAAAGGACCACGCCGGCATAATCGCGGCGGCGCTTCGGCAACACATAGTGTGCATTGCCTGAATTCGTCTCGATGCGCGCCCACTCCCTCCACAAATTAATTCCGGTGGCAGCGTCCACAGCGTCTGAAATGTAAGCTCCGCCCACCCGCGAAGCGATTTCGATGAAGTAGAATTTGCCGTCGGCATGTGCGCGCAGGAATTCCGCATGCGTTACGCCGCGCACCAGCCGCAACGCCTGAATCAATTCGCGATTTATTTTCCGCAGCGTTTTTGCTTCCGGCGATGTGCGCAAAATCGTCCGCGTGGTGAATACGCCTCCCTCATGAGAAGTATCCAGCGGGGGCGCGCCGTAGGCGTGCACGTCGGCGAACACCACTTTGCTTTCGGAAACGATGCTATCTACGTGGAACACGTCGCCGGGCACGAACTGCTCGAGCAGATAATGCGATTGCTCGTCGCCCAATTGCTCCAGCAGCGGCCACAGATCGGCAGCGGCGTGCAGTTTTTTCATGCCGATGCCGGAAGCCTGCGAACGCGGCTTCAGCAGCCAGTGCGGATTCACGCGCTCCATGAATTCCTGCAAGCTGGCGTGATTCAGCACGTGAATGAATTCCGGGACGTTGATGCCGGCTTCTTTCGCGCGCCCGCGCATCGCCAGCTTGTCGCGGAAATGCCGTACCGTGGTGAGGCCCATGCCCGGAATGCGCAGGTGTTCGCGCAGCGCCGCGGCGTTTTCCATGTCGAATTCATCCAGCGCGACGATGCGGTCAATCGGCTGCCAGCGCGCCATGTAACTCACCGTGTTGATTATCGCCCAGGTGGGCAAGTCCGGCGGCATGTAAAACGTTTCGTCAATGGATTCGCGCGGCCAGTCGCCGTCGCGGAATTTTTCCACCGTCAACAGCAGCACGCGGCAGCCCTGATCCTTGCAGGCGCGCAGAAATTCCTGGCCTTTTTCGTAGGAGGTGATGCAGAGAATCGTCAACGGGCGCGCTTCAGGCACCGATGCCCTCCGAACATTTACCGCGCGAATGCCGGGCCCAACTTCATCGCGAGCGCGGATTATACTGCGGACTCCCCGGCAGGAAATAAGAATTGCAGAAAGGGTCCGACGCGCGCGGCCCACGCAGCTTCGTTGTGCTGCCCGCCGTCAATCACTTCGAAGTGCAGGTCGCGGCCATCGTGCCAGCCGCGCTTGAAAAGAGTGTCGCGCAGAGCGGTGACATTCGCGACGGTGTGCGTATCTTCCTTCGTACCGACGTCTAGCCAAATCCGCGGCCGCGCATCGAGTGGCACGTGGGTCGCGATATCAAGAATGGCGCGCCGGTTCCACCACACCGAGGGAGACAGCACGGCAAGCCTGCCGAAAACTTGCGGATATTTCAGCCCAAGATAAATCGTCAGCAGCCCGCCAAGCGACGAGCCACCCAGTCCGGTGTTCGCCGCATCACCGAGCACGCGGTATTTCGATTCGATGAGCGGTTTTAATTCTTCCACCAGCAGCCGGCCGTATTTGTCAGCCTTGCCGCCGCCCAATTTTTGATCGCGCGTGGGAGTGTATTCGTTGATGCGCTGTTTGCCGGTGTTGTAGATGCCGACGATGATCAGCGGCTGAATCGCGCCTTGCGCAATCAAAGCGTCGGCGGTTTCGCCCACGCGCCAGTACATGCCGGGAATAAAAGAAGTGGCCGGATCGAAGAGATTTTGACCATCCTCCAGATACAGCACGGGAAATCGCAGGTCCGGACGCTTTTGATAAATCCCCGGCAGATAAACGATCAAATCGCGTTTCTTGCGCAGAAAACGCGAAGAGAAATTCTCATGTTTCTGCAATTGCCCCGGGCCAGCGGCGGCGAGTTCGGCGGTCAGTTCTGGGGTAAAAGGCAAAAGCGCGTTCCTCCAGTTGTTGCATGAATGATGGCACAGGAAAAATTCCTCGCCCGCGGCACGGACTCGGAATGACAATTCAATTGTAGTTTGCTAACAATGATTTAGGATAACAGAGTTGAAATTCCAGAAAGGATTCTTTCCATTCCGCCATCACGCAAACGCCGTATAATATCGCGCGCTCCAGGCACTCGCCCGCGTTCCCGGCGTCCGCCTGCGCGCAGGAGCAACATGAAAAGGGAATATCATCGCTGGTATTCGCACCGCCTGGGGATGGAATTGGGCGTGGTCGTGTACGGCCACTGGGGCCCGCCGCTGCTGGGATTTCCAACGAGCGCTGGCGACGAATGGGAACTCGAGGGCCAAGGCCTCATCGGCAGCCTTGCGCCGTTGATTGACGCCGGCCGCGTGAAATTCTTCAGCGTGAATTCGGTGAACTGGGCCGGCCTTTACAATAAGAGCGCACATCCATTCCATCGCAGCTACGTGCAATCGCAGTTCGATGCGTACGTCCGCGAGGAAGTCGTCCCCTTTATCTGGGACAATTGCCAATCACCCGGCCTCGCAATTTCTACTATGGGCGCTTCCTTTGGCGCATACCATGCCGCGAATACTTTGTTCAAACATCCAGACGTGATCCGCCGCTGCTTCGCGCTTTCCGGCGTTTACGATATTCGCGGATTCATGAGCGGCATGTACGACGACAACACTTATTTCAACAATCCCGTGGATTATTTGGCGAATCTTTCGGATCCGTGGATTTTCGGCCAGCTGGCGCAGTGCGACATACACATCGCCACCGGCAACGGGCCGTGGGAAAACAGCGGGCCGTCATATCGCTTATCGAAAATTTTGGCGGATAAGGGGATTCGACATTCGCTCGACGATTGGGGGCCGCAGGGCGGGCACGATTGGCCGTTCTGGAAGCATCAGATGTGGGAATATATTACGAGGTTATTTTGAGGTTCTCGCGGGCGGATGAGCTGCGGTTACTTTGCGGAAAGATTTAACACAGAGTGCACAGAGAACTGCGGAGAACACAGAGAAAGATTAATCTACCGCAGAGACGCAGAGGCCGCAGAGAAAACCGGATTCAACTTCAGGCCAGCCCCAGTCGCGCCAGCATGTAGCGGCCTTTTTCAATCACTTGTTCTTCATCAATCCACACATCGCAGCGCCGCGCCAGCACATCCACATGCGTGCGCGAACTCCACGCCGCGTGAGTCTGACTGCCATAAGGATCGCCGAACGCCAAATGCACGCCGGGAAGTTTTTCGTCCTGCAGCAGCACGCCGATCATGTCCGATAGGCTGAGGTTGGTCCCGAACGCCAACTCTCCGACGCGGTCGCTATTTTCATCCGTGTGGCAATAACTCCAGAATTCCGCTTCCAAATCCTTGCGCTCGCAGGTGGCTTTCTGCAAACGGCCCGCTTGAATTTCCAGTACCAGCGGCGTGCGCTGCAGGTCGCCATACTTCCCGCAAAAATGGTCCCCAGCGGTGCCGTCGCACACGAAAGTGCCATCCACTTTCGCGGGCGTAGTAAAAACTTCTCCCGCAGGAAGATTCGACCAGTAACGGCGGCTGATCAGTCCGCTGGTCTTCACCCAGTCGAGCGCGGCATCGAAAGTCGCCACAAGCGAAGTACCCGCCTCCGTGCGCACCGTGAGCGAGCGCGCCGAATGCATGCGCTGCAGAAGTTTTTCGCTCAGGCGATCCACCATGTTGTAATCCGCGCGCATGCCCTGCTGCATGATTTCCGGCGTCACGCCGATCATGTGCGCGTAGCGAATGTGCCGCCGCTCGACGACTCCCACGATGTCCTTGCGCGCGCCAAGCTCGCCAGTCATCGGCTGCATGCACAAAATTCCAGCATCGGCGCGTCCCAGCGCATCCAGCACTTGCTGCGGCGCACGTTTCAACGGTCGCGGCGCCAGATCCTCCAGCAGGAATCCTTCGCAGTTCGCATCGCGTTCTTTTAACGCAGCGGCGAGGCTAGCTGCGACAACCTTGCTGGGAAGATCAGCGATCAGCGCCACGCGTTCGCCAGGCTGAACCGCAAGACAAGTTTCAATAGCGTTGCGCGCGCCAGGCAACAGCTCAGGTTGTGCAGGTCCAAATTCCATCCAGATATTGTAAATAGTGTCGGCCAGTTTTGCTATTGGATTGAGCTGGTTTGGCGAGGCGTCTTTGGCTCGACTACGAAGCTGGGAACTTGGCCGCCGCCGGACGTGACGTTGGCGAGGCCGGTGGAGCTCAGTCGCGTGAGGCATCCGGCCATTTTGCCGCGGAAAATGTACGGGGCGAAGTCCACAAGCATGTCGCGCATCTGCACGCCGTTTTCCGTCTGCATCGGGAAAACTTCGCGGCGGATGGCGATGCGTTCCTGGACCACCCAGGCGCTACCGCGATCGGCCAGCGCGCGATCGAGCGCCGCATCCCACTGGCGCTCATCATTTTCCCAACCAAGCTGTACTCCCGTGCCGCCGTACTCGTCATTGGGCTTCAACACGAAATTCTCGCGCCGGCTGCGCACATATTCCAGCAGGCCGAAAGATGCTCCGTCGCGAGTGGTCTTCGTATCCGCGAGCAACCGTGTCCACGGAATATGGCGGCGAATCAGTTCGCGCTCGGAAGCGTTGAAGAGCTCGGAATTTTGCTCGTCGGTAAGTACGGCGAAGAAAGCCTTCTTGTGCGGAATTTTGCAGGTGAACGCGTTCGCCACGCACACTGCGCCGGAACTGTAAGCGCTCACCAGAGCCGCGCACTCCGCGCTGCGCGCGACGATGTCGTTAATCAGCACACGCCGATAAACCAGACCAATGCGCTTGCCATGCGCCGTGAGCCGGCCCTCCGCAAAGACCAAGTCGCGCGGATCGGCTAATACAGTAGTGACGCCTTCCTTCTGAAAGTACGCCTGAATAATCTCAAATTCGGTCCACGTGGGAACTTCGCGCCAATCCACAATCGCAATCACCGGCGGAGCAGCCGTCCCGCCCCATTCGCGATAACTTTCCAGCAGCGCGGCCAGCATCAATTTCATCAACGGAAATTTCCGAACGGTGTAATGTTCCTCGAATCGCCGCATCACTGGAAGCGTCAGAAACACACTCGCAAGAGTTTCCGCATAGCCCAGTCCCGCCGGCGATTCCGCATTGTATTCCGCAAACTGCAGCGATTCCGGCAGCAGGAAAGCATCCAGCCGCGAAGCCGTGCTCGAAGTGCCGTAGCGAGGATTGATCCGCGCCAGCCGCTCTTCCTGAGGGCTCAACGCCGATTGCGCCAGCAGCCGCGGGTCAGCCAGCGATTGCTTCACCACACGCTCGCCCAGCGCCGCGATGGCTTCGGCCACCACACGAACGCGCTGCTCGTCTTCAGCGGTAAGAAAGAATGGGCGCAGAAACGGGCAGTGAACGCGTTCGCCGAAAGTAAGCCGCTCGGCCCGCATGCGCGCATTCAGCTCAGCAAGAAAATCGGGCGCCAGCTCGACATCCGGCCGCAGCAGCCGGTGCCAAAGCTCCGCAGCCGCTTCCGAAGAACCAGGCTGCGAATGGGAAGCAGGCGCCGAACCGCTCATGCAGTCTTTGCCCCCACGGTTTTTTTGCCCGGCGTGCCGATAAATCCCGCCGCCCCCGCGCCAATTCCCAGCATTTCTTCCCAGCGCGGCCAGGGATATGTGGGATCGCCACGCAGCGCCCGGTCAATCGCCAGCCGTGCCATGCGATCCACCACATGCGTGAAATAAAAATCCGTAATGCGGTCGCGCTCGAAATCCGGCGCGGGATTCAGGAAGTCAATCGCGTAGGGCACACCATCTTTGATCGCAAACTCAATGGTGTTCATTTCGTAGCCCAGCGCCTGATTGATGGTTTGCGCATCGCGCACCACGCGCGCGCCCAATTCCGCCGAAAGATAATTGTGCTCCACCAAATAGCGCCGCTCGCCGGGGTCATACACCACGGGCAGAATATCCATTTTGCCGAACGTGAAACAGCGCACGTACTGGCTGAAATCAATGTTTTCCTGCAGCGTCATACATGTGGAGCCGGTGCCATCGTATGCCGCGATCAATTCTTCGCGATTGTGTACCTTGTACACCTGCTTCCATCCACCGCCGGAGTAAGGCTTCAGATATGCGGGCCGCCCGACGTGATCCAGCAGCGCGTCCCAATCAATCGGATAAATCAAGTTGCGCAGCGATTCGGAATTGATGTCCACCGTGGGCGGATAGGATTTCTGCGGCAACACGACAGTCTTCGGAATTGCCAGGCCCAGTTTCGCCGCTACGGAATAATTGAAAAATTTATCATCCGCCGTCCACCAGAAAGGATTGTTGATGACGTACGTGCCCTGCAGCACCGCGTGCTTCAAATACGCGCGGTAATATTCCACTTCGTGCGAAATCCGGTCCACGGTCACTTTGTATTGCGCCAGCTCCCCCATCACCGTGCCGCCGAGCTTCACGAATTCCGCGGTGATGCCGTCCTTCTTGCCCAGCTCGTTCACCTTATCAATGAACGCCGGCGGAAAGCTGTATTCACGGCCGCAGAGTATTCCGATTTTCATGGTTTACGATTCCTTTCGCATGGATGCACAGCGTATAAAAATGCCACTTCAACTCAGTCGCGTTACGAAACTTGCGGCGCGCCCGCCGCAGAACTAGCCGGGAGCGAAACACCCTCGCGCGTCTCCGCAACGATATGGCGCACCACGGCGTGCAAATCGCCAGTCTCCTTGTGCACTCGCAACTGGCGTTCGGCGCTGGTGCCATGACGAAAAATAGCGCGAATCGGTTCGAGCGAAGCGCGGCTGCCCAGTTCGTCCAGCACGTCGTCCACGAATTCGAATAACTCCTCGATTAACACAGCCATCGGCACTTCCGCTTGCTTGCCAAAATCAATCAGCTTGCCTTCGATGCCCCATCGCGCCGCGCGCCATTTATTTTCTTCGATCAACGCGCGATGGTACATGCGAAATCCCATGTTGCGCGTGTACAGCCGATGCAACTTCACCACGATGGCCTGTGTCAGCGCGGCAATCGCGATCGCTTCGTCCACGCGCGTCACGACATCGAAAATCCGAAACTCCAGCGTGCCAAAAGTCGGATGTGGCCGCACGTCCCACCAGATCTTTTTTGCGTTGTCTATGCAATGCAGCCGCACCAGCAGCTCCACATAATCCTCATACTGATTCCACGAATTCAAATGGTCAGGAATTCCAGTGCGCGGGAACCTGCGAAACACCGTAGTGCGGAATGATTTCAGACCAGTGTCGCGGCCCATCCAAAATGGCGAACTGGTGGAAAGCGCCAGCAAGTGCGGCAGAAAGTAACGCGCCATGTTCATCAAATCAATCATCGTGGTGCGATCCGGCACCGCCACGTGCACGTGCATACCAAAAATCAGCAGCGAGCGCGCCAGCTGCCCCATTTCCTCCACGATATTCTGGTAACGCTCGCCGGGAGAAATCACTTGATCAATCCACGATGAAAACGGATGCGTGCCGGCCGCGGCCACTTGCAACCCGCGGCTTTCCGCTGCGCGCACCAGTTCACCGCGCGTGCGGCGCATGTCTGCGTCCAGCTCGTGCACGTCCGCGCAAATTTTCGTGCCGATCTCGATGATGGATTGGTGCATCTCGCGCTTCACCTGCTCGCCGAGGCCGGGCGAGGAAGCTTCCATCAATTCGCTGACGTGCGAACGCAGTTCTCCGGAGGTGGGATCGACAATCTGGAATTCTTCTTCGACACCAATCGTGAACCGGTGACTCATGAAAGGCCCCTTCCGGCCGGGGATGCGAGGACGTCGCGGGGGTATCATACTCCACTTGGGCCGAAATGCGGTCGACCGGCGGAAAAACCGAAAGGATTAAACGCAGAGTTCGCAGAGAAAAACTGGCGCTGAGCTTACTGCGGGCAGGCCGCGCCGTTATCCACCCAAGCCTTCATCGCCGCCACAAATTCCGGACGACTGAGCGGCGGCAACGTGCGTCCATCGCCCGGATTCCAGCCCCAACCGACGAGATCGTCCGATGAAACATGCTCGATGATCTGCGCGAGAGTACGATGGCCGTTCGTCGCCGGATCTTTCAGCTGGCGGCAAAATTGCCCGGCGGTTTCGCCCTGAATCACCATCTTCATATTCGCAGGCGGCAGCGACCATTTCGGATTCCCCGGCGGCATGTTGGCGCCGGGAATATTCGCGGCTTGATGGCACGTGCTGCATTTCATCCCGTACACACCTATGCCAGCGGCGCCGCGTTTCACGTCCTGTATGTGCACGTGGCCATCGTCACTCTGCAAAGGCGCGTCGCCAGAGGGATGGCAATTGCGGCAGCGCGGAGAGTCAAAAACGGTCCAGGCGCGATTGAATGCAGCCTGCGCTGCGACCGCATCCGATTTAGCGGCGCCGCCATCCGCGCCAGGAGCGGCCAAAACGGCATGCACTGAATTCGACGAAGCAGCGAGGGCGGCCTGCTGCTGCGCGAGCGCCGGGAAACACATCAACAAAATCGTCGAAATGAAAAGCAAAATCAAGATCGGCCAATTTCTGTTCGCAATTTTGTTCATGTTCGATCCCTCGCCGTAAATCCTCACGCAGAACGCAAATCTTCAGGTTTAATCGGCAGGCGCCGTACTCGCTTGCCCGTCGCCGCGAAAACTGCATTGGCCACCGCGGGCGCCACCGGCGGCACGCCGGGCTCGCCAACGCCAGTGGGATGCTCGGTGCTGGGAACGATGTACACCTGAATCGCCGGCGATTCGAACATCCGCAGCATCGGGTAATCGTTAAAATTGCGCTGCTGCACGCGCCCTTTTTCCAACGTGATCTCTGTCTTCAGCGCTGCGGTAAGCCCAAAAATAATTCCGCCCTCGAGCTGCCCCTTCACCGTGTCCGGATTCACAGTCCTTCCGCAATCCACAGCGGCGACCACGCGATGCACGCGCACCGTGCCGTCCTTTTCAACCGAAACCTCTGCGACCTGCGCCACATAACTATCAAACGAAAAATGCGTCGCGATTCCCCGCGCGTGGCCTGCAGGAAGCGGTCCGCCCCAATTCGCTTTTTGCGCCGCAAGATCCAGCACCGCCAGTTCACGCGGCTGATCCGCAAGCAAAGCGCGGCGCAATTGGTAAGGATCTTTTCCGCCAGCGTGCGCCACTTCATCCAAAAACGCCTCGACGGAAAATCCCGTGTGCGAGTGCCCCACCGACCGCCACCACTGCACCGGAACTTCATTCTTCGGACTGTGCAGATCCACTTGCAAATTGGGAATCCGGTAGAGAATGTCCGCAGCGCCCTCGACAGATGCCGAATCAATCCCGCCCTTAATGCCGAAGGCTTCAAACAAGGTGCCAGCCATGATCGACTGGCCGACGATGGTGTGCGTCCACGCAACAGGATTGCCGCTCGCGTCCAGCCCTGCGACGAAACGGTCGTACCACATCGGGCGATACCATCCGCCGCGAAGATCGTCTTCGCGCGTCCACACCACCTTCACCGGAACTTTTGCAGCTTTCGCGACTTCCGTGGCTTCTGTGACGAAATCGCTCGCCGGATTCGCGCGCCGGCCAAATCCTCCGCCCAGAAGTGTCGTGTGCAGCGTCACTTGCTCGGGCTTCAACCCCGCCACCCTTGCGGCAGCCGCGCGATCGCCGGTCTGAAACTGCGAGCCAGTCCAAATCTCACAGCGATCTTCGTGCAAATCCACCACGGTGTTCAGCGGCTCCATCATGCAGTGCGCAAGGTACGGAACTTCGTACTCGGCGGTGATCGTCTTTGCCGCGCCCGCCAACGCAGCAGCAGGGTCGCCCACTTTTCGCGCGACGGCCCCAAAAGTTTTCGACATCGCGGAGTACTTTTTGCGCATTTCAACGGTGGAAATCGCAGCGCCCGGCCCGTCGTCCCATGTAATTTCCAATTTTTCGCGGCCAAGCTTCGCAGGCCAAAATCCCTTCGCGATCACCGCAACTCCGGAGGGAACCTGCACAACATTCACGACGCCAGGAATCGCCTTGGCCTTTTCCGCATTGAAGCTCACAACTTTTCCGCCAAACACCGGCGCGCGCGCCACCACTGCCGTCAGCATTCCGGGAATGTAAACATCCAGCCCAAATTGCGCCGTGCCATTGGTCTTTGAAGGAGTGTCCAGCCGGTGCGTCGGCTTGCCGACCAGCGTGAAATCCTTCGGATCCTTCAGCGGAATATCTTTTGGCGGCGCGATTTTGGCTGCCGCTTCTGCGAGGCTCCCATACGATGCGCGGCGGCCGCTCGCCGCATTCACAACGAAGCCCTTTTCGGCCCGGCAAGTTTGCGGATCAACATTCCAGGATTGCGCCGCAGCTGCAATCAGCATAATGCGCGCCATCGCGCCCATTTTGCGGAAGCGATCGTACTCGGAATTTGTAGTGGTGCTGCCGCCGGTCATGATCATGCCGAACACAGTGTGGTTGTAAACCGCTTCCACCAGACAGGGCTCCACGCGAACCTGCGCCCAATCCGCTTCCAGCTCCTCGTTCAGCAGCATCGGCAGCGATGTGTAAATCCCCTGGCCCATCTCCGAGTGATTGGAAATCACGGTGACGGTTTCGTCCGTGCCGATGCGCACAAACGCATTCAGCGCCGCGGACTTCGCGGCGGAATCGGCGCCGGCGCGCGCCTCAGACACAAACTCCGGTACGTACAGGCTGATCAGCAACCCGCCGCCCAGCGCTGCGCCGGCCTTCAGAAATTCGCGGCGCTTCATTTCCGTGGCGGCGTTCACTTGCCACCTCGCTGCGCCTGAATCTCCGCGGCGCGATGTATGGCGCGCCGGATGCGCGGGTATGTGCCGCAACGGCAAATATTGCCAGACATCGCTTCGTCAATATCCTCATCGCTGGGTGCGGAATTTTCGGCCAGCAGCACCGCGGCGCTCATGATCTGCCCAGACTGGCAGTAGCCGCACTGCGGCACGTCAATTTCGATCCAGGCCTGCTGCAACGGATGCGTCAGCTCGGGAGAAATTCCTTCAATTGTAGTGACTTTCTTTCCTTCGGCGCGCGAAACCGGCGCAACGCAAGATCGCACCGCTTGGCCGTCAATATGAACCGTGCAAGCGCCGCACAGCGCCATGCCACAGCCGAATTTCGTCCCGGTGAGGTTCAGCGAATCGCGAATTACCCAAAGCAAAGGAGTGGATGGAGGATCCTCCACGGTGACAGGCTTGCCATTGACGGTGAATGCGATCAAGGAACTCCTCCTTCCATGCAAAATATTATGTGAGGGGTTGGATGTGTGGAAGCCCAGGTACGATGCATCTAAACAAGAAATACACGCTCGCTAGAGTTTGTTCAAGCCGTCGAGCGCCGCGACTTTGTACGCTTCCGCGAGCGTCGGATAATTGAATACCGTGTCGCGGAAATATTCGATGGAGCCGCCGTAATACAGCACCGCCTGCCCGATGTGAATAATTTCAGTGGAGCGTTGGCCGATCACATGCACGCCCAGCAGTTTGCGCGTATTGCGATCGAATAATAACTTCAGCATGCCGCTTTCATCGCCGAGCATCATGCTCTTCGCCAGCTCGTTGTATTTTGCAATTCCCACTTCGTAAGGAACTTTGTTCGCCGTAAGGGTCTCTTCGGTCTGCCCCACCATCGAAATTTCCGGAATCGTGTAGATGCCGTAAGGGAAAAGCTCAGGCATGTGTTCGGATGGCGCGCCAAACATGTGGCAACTAGCGAGGCGCCCCTGCTCCATCGAAGTGCTCGCCAGCGCCGGAAAACCGATGATGTCGCCCGCCGCATAAATGTGCGGCACATTCGTCTGGTAATGCGCGTTCACTCTGATCTTGCCGCGTTCTCCCGAATCAAGCCCAGCGGCTTCGATGCGCAACTGGTCCCCATTCGCCTGCCTGCCGACGGCGTAGAGCAAAGCATCCGCCTGAACTTTCTTCCCGCTTTCGAGTTCCGCAAAAACGCGATCGCGCTGCGGGTCAATGCCCACGCGCGTGACTTTCTCGCCCAGCCGGAACGTCGTTCCCATCTGTCGCAGGTGATACGCCAGCGACTCAATAATTTCGCGGTCCACAAAATCCAACAAAGTGGGCCGTTGATCAATCAAAGTAACTTCCGTGCCCAGCGCCGCTAAGAAGGATGCGTATTCCAGCCCGACCACGCCCGCGCCGACCACGATCAATTCGCGCGGCAGACCTTCCAGCACGGTGAGCCGGTCCGTATCCACGATGCGCTTATCGTCAAACGGAATTTCCGGATTCCGCGCCGGGCGGGTGCCGCAGGCAATCAGAACGTGCTCGCCGTGCAGGACGTGCTTTTCAGTGTCGCCCTGTACCTCGATGGTGTGCGGGTCGGTGAATTGCGCGGTGCCTTGAAATATCTGCACGCCGTTGCGCTTCAACTGCGCGCGAATCACTTCCGTCTCGCGTGAAATAATCGTCCGCACGCGAAAGGAAAGGTCCTGCACCGAAATATCGTTCTTGCCGCGATAATTATCGCCGTAAAAAGCCTTCACGGCGTTGCCGGTCAATTGAAAAATTGCTTCGCGGACGCTCTTGCTCGGAATCGTGCCGGTATGCACGCAAACGCCGCCAATCATCAGCGTGCGATCCACTACCGCAACGCGCTTGCGCAGTTTCGCGGCGCAAATCGCGCCCTTCTGGCCCGCCGGGCCGCTGCCGATCACGATCAAATCAAAATTGGTCTCAGGCATTCGCTCACCGCTAATTATTGCCGAACAATCCCGAAAATGGAATCACGCGCAGCATCATTATCGCGGCTGGGTGACAGGCGTATCGGCTGCGGATGCAGGACGCTGAGCAAAGTTCCAGCTTCAATCGCGCGGAGGGGACCGAAATGCGCACCACTCTAATTTTGCCGCCGGACCTTTACAGAAATATGAACGGGACTAGCATACTGAAAAATCGCGCCCCGCGCCACGTGCCGTGGACGAAGCGGCGCACACCTGGGCCGGCGCTGGATGGCAGCGCAAACCGCCCGATCAGGTTCGTGACGACGAGGCAGTAGAGGAATCCCCATATTTTTGAGTCGCATAACCAACAATCAGCCCCACCAACCCGCCCGGCACCATAATCTGGACGTAATAGTTCCGCTGCATATGCGCGATAAAAAATGCGAACAACAGGCCGACGCTCAGTCCAAACAGCACGCCCAAACCCAGCGAATGTACTTTGCGCGCGAATATCCCGATCAACACGCCAGCCAGCAATCCTTTGAACGTGGACCCTAGCACTATGCCCATCAACTGCGGCCGCACCGCGGGCGTGAACCACGATGTCAAGCCGTCGAAAATCCCCAGAATGCCGCCTAAAATCAGCCCGTAAGTAATTTTGTTCATTGTCAGCCTCCGCTGCGAGCGCCTCGAGGCGTTTCGATATTTCTTACTGCGCGCTATGCTAGTGCAATCAGATCAATCTCCACGCGGAAATCGCGCGGCAGGCGCGCCACTTCGACGGTGGTGCGCGCGGGCGGATCCTTCGGAAAATAACGCGCGTACACTTCGTTCACGGCCGCAAAATCGTTCATGTCCTTCAGGAACACGCCCAGGCGCACCGCGCGATCCAGCGAAGAACCCGCCGCCTGCACGATGGCCTTCAAATTTTCCATGATGCATTCCGCTTGTTGCGCCGCGTCGCCGGTCAGCGCGTTGCCGGTGGTGGGGTCAAACGCCGTCTGGCCAGAAACGAATATGAATCCGTTGGCCTTGATGGCTTGCGAATACGGCCCGATGGCCTTTGGTCCTTTTTCCGTGAAAATCACTTCCCTCACGAGCCCTCCTCAAAATTGAAAATAGAAAATGGAAAAAAGAAAATAGAACAACAAATCCAGCGCGGTAAATCATTGGGCCGTGCTTGCTAGCCGCCGCATTTTCCATTTTCTCTTTTCCATTTTCACTTTGCTAAACTCACTTCCTACTTCCCCGCGGCATAACGATCGCGAAAATCCTGCGGCATTCCCGTGCGATACAGCCACACGCGAAATGGCTCGGCCAGATTCTTTCCGGTAGTTTGCTCCAGCGCCGCGCGCAAGTCATTGAAGCCTACTTCCTTGCCGCGCAGCAATGCAACCACCTGCGCCAGTCCGCTGCGCACCGGCGCTTCTCCATACGCGTCTTCCAGCGCGACAAAAAACAACGCAGCCTTGGCCGCCGCGATGCGCTGTTGCTCAAACGGATCGTAAAGCATCGTCGTGATGATGGACTTTTCGGCGTTCGGCGATCCCGCCGTTTTCCGCACCGCGTTGTCATACGCATCGAGAAATTGGAGGATGCGTCGGCGGCGCGCCGGCTCGCCGCCGCTGGTTTCGTCCACCACGATCGTCGCGTAATCGGGCAGCCCTTCGCCGATTCCCACGGCCGCATCCGGCGCGGGGTACATTTCCACTCCGAACCAGCTGTGCGCCAGAGCCCGGTTAATATCCTGCACCAGCTCGTCGCTCTGAACTCCCAGCGCCAGCGCGCTCGAATTCAGCAATGCGCCGCCGGGAAATGAAGCCGTCGCGGCCTGATTTTCTTCTCCCAGATCCGCGCGCAATTCCGGGACCTCCACAACATGCGGCCCGGGGATATTTTTATCGAGCGGCCCGAAATCTTTTTGCAGCGCGGACCACGCGGCGGCAATCCTCTGCGCAGCGGCCGCGGGAACCTGTTGCAGCGGCTGCGACGTCCAGAAAGCCACGTCGGTTTTGTCCGCCGGCTTTCCCCGCGACGAGGAATCCACGTAACGCCCCGCCACGATGTACGCCGGCAAATCATCCTTGCGCAGTTCAAATCGGTATTCGGTTTCGCCTTCGTCTTTTTTCCGGCCCGCCGGCGCGCCACCCCCAAGAACCAGAAAATTCTCCGGCACGCGCACGGTATAAAAAGTTTTCGCAGGCCGCGCCGGATAAGGCGCCAGCACACGCTCCGGGGGCTGTGGCAACGGAATCCACCCGCGCGAACCGAGGTGAAAATTAGCATCGCCCAGCGTGATGCGCGCGCCCTGCTCGGCCGGCGCGAGAAAGCTGTAATCAACCTGCAAGCTGCGCTGTTCCTTGAGCGTCCACGGCGGATCGCACCGCAGGCGCAAAGTGTCCGGATGCTCCGCCTGATAGTCCGCGGGAAGTTTCTCGGGCGTTACTTCGTGCCCGTTCCATTCCACGCGCAGGTTGGTTCGTCCGTAGATTTTTTCGTCTGGAAAAATAACGTCAATGAACGCCAAATCACTGAGTCCGGAGTTTCGCAGTGTATAACTCGTGCGAATCCGCAACTCCGGTGGCGGGCCGGCGCTGAAGCGAACTCTCGCGCGATTCTTTCAGAATTTCGTAGCCGGGAGCCAGTGGGACGGTGCAGCTGGTAGCGCAAAGCAACAGGACGGCAAGTGGGAGCAATGCACAAAGCGAACGCGGCGCGACGCGAGTCAAGATGCAAGGATTCTAGCTGTGCGGGCAGAAAAGGGAAAATAGAAAATGGAAAAGAGCTCGACGTTTTGCGCGCACGAAGGGCCGCAAGCCGCACTGCCACAACTAAGAGGCAGTGAAATGACGCAAAATCTCCGCGTCCGTGGAACCGTGGCGGCGCGCCGCGATAATCTCCGCCGCCTCGGAATCAGGAATGCCGCGCCGCACCAATTCCAGCAAAGCGCCATTGTCCATCCGCAGATTCCGCAGCGTGCCCAACGAAGCGCCCGAAAGCGCGGGCGACCCCGCCTCGTGACGCCGCGCCACTTCCAAAACAATCGCGTCAGAAAGCCCCGCCAGATGCATCGCTTGCAACTCGCCGTAACCCAGGCCCACCTGATCCATTCCGGCCAGCGCCAGCACCGTGCCTTCGCTCATGCCAGACTGATGCAACGAAGCGATGGCGTCACCTGCGGTAAACGTTTCGCCGCGTCCGTGAAAAATCTGCAGCAAGGTCACGCAATCCTCATCCGAAAGCCCCGACTGCCTGACCTTGGCAATTTCAGCCACCTCCGCAGCCGTGATGTGCTGCGCTCTCAATACCTTGATAGCACTGTAGCCAATCCCGGCGTTATCGAGCGGCTTGGTATCCAGAGGTTTCAGACTTTCACATGCGACTTGAAACAACAGGACGGCAGATAGGAAGATTGCGGTTAACGAGCTCGTGCGGCGCACAGCGCGGCCCAATCCGCGGGTGGAACCGGTTGCCTGGACCGTCCCCATTGCTTTTATTGTACCGAGTGAATGGTCGCGCGGAACGCCGTGACGCGCAAAGATTACGGGTTTTGGAGGATCAGGGCCTGCGGAAACGGGACGAAAGCGCGGCGAAAATCAGCAGCGCCGCAAAAAATCAGACGTTATAAACGCGCTCGATATCAAAAACGCCAGGGATGCGCTTAACTCCGGAAAGAATGCGCTCCAGCTGCTTGCGGTCCTGCACGTCGAGCGCTACTTCAATGCGCGCCCGCAAATCCTGGCCGCCGCTCTCAAACGTGCGAATGTTCGCGCCACTGTCGCTGATGACAGTGGTAATGCTCGCCAGCATCCCCGGACGATCCTCGGTCAGAATCCGCAGGCGCACGGGAAAAGTCGCCTGGGTCTGCCCCGCCCACTCGACGGCGATGCGCCTCTCAGCGTCGTAAAGCAAATTCTGCACGTTCGGACAATTTTTCCCGTGCACGGCGATCCCGCGGCCGCGCGTGACGTACCCGATCACGTCGTCCCCCGGAATCGGATTGCAGCATTTCGAGCGATACACCATCAGATCGTCGTGCCCGCGCACCAGAATCGCGCCGTCGTTCATGCCCAGCATGCGCTTCACGGTGTCCACGATCTTCGGCTGCTTTTCTTCGGAGGGATCGGTGAGTGGCAGCCCGCTGGCTTTCGCCAGCACCTGCCGCGCCGACCATTTTCCATAGCCCAAGTCGGCGTAAAGATCGTCAATGCGCCCGCAGCCGTATTCCGAAGCCACGCGCTGCCACGTTTCCGCCGGAATCTTCTTCAGGACGATGTCCGCCTGCCGCGCTTCCTTCTCAAGCAGCCGCTTGCCGACGTCCTTGGCCTGCTCGCGCTCATGTAAATTGATCCACTGGCGGATTTTGCTGCGCGCGCGCGAAGTGTGTACAAACGAAAGCCAGTCGCGCGAAGGCTCGTGGCCTTTCTGCGTGATGATTTCGATCACGTCGCCATTCGCCACGGAATGCCGCAGCGGCACAATCGCGCCATTCACTTTTGCGCCCGTACACTGGTGCCCCACTTCGGTGTGTACTGCATACGCGAAATCAATCAGCGTCGCGCCGCGCGGCAGCACCACCACGCGCCCCATCGGCGTGAACGTGTAAACTTCTTCGGGATAAAGATCCACGCGCAGCGTCGAGAGAAATTCGCTCGGCTCCTGCATTTCCTGCACCCATTCGATCAACTGACGCATCCACACGATGCGCTGGTCATCGGCGCTGGAAGTTTCCGTGCGTCCATCTTTATATTTCCAGTGCGCGGCCACGCCCTGTTCGGCGATGCGATGCATGTCCTGCGTGCGGATTTGCACTTCGAAGGCCTGGCCGCCGTGAATCACCGTCGTATGCAACGATTGGTAGAGGTTCGGCCGCGGCATTGCGATGTAATCCTTGAAGCGGCCCGGCACCGGCGGCCAAATCTGGTGAATCACACCGAGTGTCGCGTAACAATTCTTTACGGTGTCAGTAATCACGCGAATTGCCAGCAAGTCGTACACCTGATCCAAAGTGCGCTGCTGCTTCTGGCTTTTCAGATGCAGCGAATAGATTCGCTTCACCCGCGCCTGCACTTCCGCAGGGATGCCGGTCTCTACCATTTTGTCGCGAATCGAATCCTGCACTTCCAGCAAAAACTTATCGAACACCTTCTGTTTCGTGGCGAGTTTTTTCTGCAGTTCAAAAAATGCTTCAGGCTCCAGATAACGAAACGACAGATCCTCCAGCTCTCCGCGAATCAAGCCCATGCCCAGCCGGTTCGCGACCGGCGCGTAGATATCAATCGTCTCGCGCGCGATGCGCTGCTGCTTCTCCGAATCCAGATATTCCAGCGTGCGCATGTTGTGCAGCCGGTCGGCGAGTTTGATCACCACCACGCGCACATCGTTCACCATCGCCAGCAGCATTTTGCGGACGTTTTCCGCCTGGCGGGCTTCGGGCGCCAGCAGATCCAAGCGGCTGATCTTGGTCGCGCCTTCCACCAATCGCGCCACATCGGCGCCAAATTGTTCGGAAATTGTTTCCAGCGGCATTTTCGTATCTTCGACGACGTCATGCAGCAGCGCAGCGCAAAGCGAGGTCACATCCAGCTTCATATCCGCAAGAATGTGCGCCACTTCTACAGGGTGGGAGAGAAACGGCTCGCCGGAAAGGCGCGTCTGCGTCTTGTGCTGTTCCGCCGCGAAATCGTAAGCGCGCCGGAGCAGATCGAGATCGTCGCCGGGACGATTGCGGCGCACTTTGTCCGTTAATTCGACAAAGCGCAAATCCACAGTCCGCCGCGCAGCTTGCGATATGGCGGGTTTACCAGCCGGGTCCATGAACTATTATATTCGCAGCGCCGCCCCACTGCGAGCCCTTCCTGCGCCCACGAGGGGACAGCCTCCGATTACGCGGCTCGTCCAACTCCGTGGAGGCAACATTGACACCCCGCCACCGCGGAAGTACCGTGACTGCCGGATTCACGGGGCCCGAGAGTTGAATTCACCGGAATTCAAAATGGATGCGACATCACAACCGAAAGGAATCTTCGCGCGCATCCTACTGTCACTTTTGACAATGTTTCACGACGCCGCTCGCCGCCTATATTCTGCCGGTGACAGTTCCCTGTGGGAGCCTGCGGGCGTCCGCGCTACGGCGCGCTTGATTCGAGATGATCGCTAGAACTTGGGACACTATGACTCTTCTATATAAAGCACTGGCTGTGTTGATGAGTTTCCTTCTCGTCTTTACGGCAATTCCGGTTGACGCAACCGCACAGAGCAACCAGCAGAGCGCGTCTGCCCCACCATCCCAGCCGGATGAATATGCGCTGCTCACTGCCGACGAGCTCGACGGCCTTGTCGCTCCCATCGCTCTTTATCCCGATGCCCTGGTTGCGCAGGTGCTGGGCGCGGCTACTTTTCCGTACGAAATCGTGGATGCAGTGGTCTGGCTGAAGCAAAACTCGTCGCTCACCGGCGAGGCGCTTGCGAAAGCGGTGGACCAGCAGTCCTGGGATCCAGCGGTGAAGGCCCTCACGCAGTTCCCCACGGTACTCGACAACCTGGCGAAGAATCTGGCTTGGACCTCTTCCCTTGGCGAGGCTTCAGCCACGCAGCAGCAGGACGTGATGGCTGCCATACAAAGAATGCGCGCTAAGGCTCAGGCCGCGGGGAATCTGAAATCGAGTCCAGAGATCAAAGTAGTGCAGGAAAGCCCGCAAACAATCGTCATTCAACCGGCGAATCCTCAGATCGTTTACGTGCCGACCTACAACCCGACCGTGATTTATGGCGCGCCCGTGGTGGTTCCAGGCTACAGCTCCGCTGATGTGGCCGCTGCGGCAATTATTTCGTTTGGCGTTGGCATCGCGGTCGGTGCGGCAATCTACGGTGGTTGCTGCGGGTGGGGCTGGGGGTACTGGGGAACAAGTTGGCACAGCCACACGATTGTTTACAACCGGAACATATACGTCGGCAACCCATACTGGCGTGGTGGCTACTACGGCGGCTACCCGGGTTACCGGCCGCCTGGCTATCCCGGCTATCGCCCTCCCGGCTACCCCGGTTACCGGCCCGGCTATCCGGGGTATCGTCCACCGGGAGGCTATCCTGGTTACGGGCGTCCTCCGGCCACAACCCTTCCCGCGCCCGCCAACCCGGGCAATCGTCCCGGCAACGGAGGGGGCAGACCGCCTTCTACTCTGCCGGCGAATCCCGGAAACCGCCCAGGCAACAATCCAGGCACGCGGCCCGGCGGTGGTGGAGCTCCTTCAATCCAGCCTGTCAATCCGGGGACCCGGCCGGGCAATAATCCTGGCTCGCGGCCCGGTGGCGGCGGAGAACCTTCAACTCAGCCGGTAAATCCCGGAACCCGGCCCGGCCAGACACCGTCCACGCGTCCCAGTACAAACGAGGCTCGCGGCTATCAGCGCCCGCAGACAACGAATGCGCCTTCTACTCAGGCGGCGCGGCCCAACGCTCTGTCTGGTTCGGGCGGAGGGCGTGCGCAAAGTGCACGCGGAAGCCAAAGTATGGGTGGCGGCGGCAGTCGAGGAGGCGGGTCTCGCAAGTAGCGAGCGACCCCGCGAATTCCTATGAACGCAGAGAACAAAAATTTGGCGGCAAGCAGTTGGCGTGATGGAGGGGTTGGGATGATAGGCCTGACGTTTACCGGCAAGAGGCGCAATCGGCGCTGCACTGCTCTTCTTGCGTTCGCCGCAGTTTTTGCTCTCTTGGGCGGATGCCAAAAATCCGAGCAAGCCCCGAGCGGGCCGAAAACGTTCGCTTCCCCCGACGCTGCCGCTAGCGCAGTCTATGATGCCGCAAAAGCACAGGATGGGAATGCTCTGCTGGCAATCTTCGGCCCGGGTGCAACGGACCTGGTCAGCTCCGGTGATCCGGTCCAAGACAAGGCAGCCCGTGAAGAGTTCGCATCCAGCTACGATCAGATGCATCGCTGGGGAAAGCTGACCAGCGGCGCCATGGTTCTCAACGTCGGTGCGGACAACTATCCCTTTCCCTTCCCACTTCGCAGGAATTCGTCGGGGCAGTGGTATTTCGACAGCACCGAAGCAAAAGACGAGATTCTGGTCCGCCGTATCGGCGGCAACGAGCTGGCGACGATTGACAGTCTCAACGCGATGGCAGACGCCCAGGAGGAATACCTCAGCGACACTCACGACGGCAGCAAGGTCCATCAATACGCCCAGAGGTTCATGAGTGAAGAAGGCAAACAGAACGGCCTGTACTGGAAAGTTGCGGAAAATGAACCGGAGAGCCCGCTGGGACCTCTCGCTGCGAATGCCAGCGCAGACGGCTATGGTGGCAGCTCGCAACAGGCGCCGCAGCCGTTCCACGGATATTTCTATCGGATGCTCACCAAGCAAGGCAGCCACGCCCCAGGCGGCGCCAAAAGCTATATCGTTAATGGAAACATGACCGGAGGCTTTGCCATCCTTGCCTATCCTGCGGACTATCGCAATTCCGGCGTGATGACCTTCATGATCGATCAGGCAGGACTGGTGCTGCAAAAGGATTTGGGCGCAGATACCGCCAATGTCGCCAAGGCGATTGACGCATTTGACCGCGACAGCACTTGGAACCCCGTCGAGTAGCCCTGTTCAGAATCTGTTCTGCGCGTCTCGCTCGCGAGCTCCAACTGAATGTTCTCCACTGCTACTGTCCGCGCTCTTGCGGGCGCACCACCCTGTTGCCACAACATGTTGCCACAACATTGACACTCAGCCGCCGCGGAAGTACCGTGACTGCCGAAACGCGGAGCCTGAAAATTGAATCCACCAGAATTCAAAATTGATACGACGCCGCAACCGCAAGGAATCTTCGGGCGCATCCGGCTGCTGGACCAGAGCCTCACGTTTTTCCTGGCCGTCCTGATCCTGATAATTTTCGTGGTCTTCCCGCTCGCCGGCCTTGGCTGGCTCGGAAAGTTCATCGTGGATCTGGTGCTCTCGATTCTGCTCCTCTCGGGAGCGGTGGCCACCAACCGCAGCCGCGCGCTGACGGTGCTGGTGGTTTCACTGACGATCGCTGGTCTGGTGGTCCATTGGACCGGGGTTTACGTCCCCAAGTTCAGCCATCCGGTGCTGGAACCCGTTCTGTTGCTAACTTGCCTGCTGGTGTTTGCCGTGATTACTCTCGTTCAAGTGTTCAGTCCCGGCGCGATCAATTTGCATCGCGTGCTGGGAGCCATCGCGGCCTATCTGCTGATCGGCCTGATGTGGTCCTACGCCTACTTCCTCGCGGACATGATCATTCCCGGCTCGATCCATCCTACGGCAAACGCTCAGGAAATGGTGTCGCCCATGGCGCGCTACGTGTATTTCAGTTTCACCACGCTGACCACATTGGGATATGGCGATATCGTCCCCTTGCATCCCATCGCGCGCACCCTGGCGGTCTGCGAAGGCCTGATCGGCCAACTCTATCCCGCCGTACTCATCGCCGGCCTGCTCGGCATGGCCCTGCAGCCACAAAAGCCAGCGGCCGATAAGCCGTAGTCGAGCCAACCGGCTCGTACCAATCGAGCCCGTCGTTTCATTCCAACGCTTCGCTACTTCCCCTTCTCTACCGGATAGCCCTTCTCAATCCAATCCGTATTGAAATCGTTCGGCAGAATCAGCACGCGCAGATTCGTAAAACCCATATCGCGCATCGCTACAAACGCCGGCCGCAGATTCGGGCAGTGCGCCAGCGGGCAGCAACCGCAATACAGCACTACGTTCGACGACTTGGGAATCTTCTGCGCCCAGCTCTTTAGTTCGGCCAGCCCCTGCTCGCTGGAAGCAGCTCCGTGGAACACTGCGTGAGGTATGTGCGCACCCTGATACAAAGGCCGGAACCCAACGCACACGACCGCAGGCTCGTCAGGATGAGCCGGCGCGGCAAGTTCCTTCACGAGATCCGCCGGCTGCACCGTTTGCGCGCTGGACCAGGGATCACCGGCGTCTTCGGCGTGCGCCAACACCATGACGCGCATTGCTCGGGAATTCACCACCATCAAGAGGGCCACGAAAAGAAAACAGACCAGTGCCCCCACGATGCCGCGATTTATTTTCATTTGCAGGATTTTCTCCGATCGCTGCCGGGCTCCAGCGCAGCCAAGATTCTAAAACGCGCGCGAAAAAAAAAGAAAAGCCGGCGGGTTTTGCAACCCGCCGGCTCGAATTGCTGCGACCGCGATAATCCGCCGCGCCTACGACGCCGGCTGCGGCGCTTCCATTTTCTTCTGCTTGATGGCCTTCACCTTGTCCACCAGGTCTTCGGCCATTTTGATGTCAGCATCGTGCGCCGCAGGAGTGGTTTCCATGTCCGCCCTCTGGCGATACAGCAGGTTCAGGTAAGCCATGGCGTCGTCGTAATCCTCGCGCAACTGAATGGCTTTCTGCAGGCTGGCGATGCCTTCATCGACCACCGTGCCATACTTCTGCTGGAACTGCGTGGCTAGCGCCGGAGGCATGGCGTCGGTATCCGAAATGGACTTCTTGGCCGTCTTGTTGTACTCCTCGCGCATCTCCCGGTTGCCGCGGAACGCCAGCGACCAGTCAATCACGCCCACCCAGTAGTAAGGCTCCGGATCGTCGGGCTTCAGCGCGATGTGCTTCTGGTGGTAGCTTTTCGATTCTTCCATCATCTTCGGATCGAACGGCGGCCCGCCCGCCATGTTGTAGAGAGTCGAGCCCAAGCCATCAATCGCGGAGAGATTGTTGGGATCGCTCTGCAGAATTTCCTGAAATTCCTGCGCGGCCTGCTGGCCGTTGCGAACATTTTCAGGAGAAGGAGCGCCCGGGATGTACTGCGCGGAATAAGCGGTCGCCAGATAGAGCCGCGCGTTGGTCAGCCCCGGGTCCAGGTCCTTGGCAGTCTTGAAATCTTCGATAGCCAGATCGGTCTGTCCGGCTTTATAGGCTTGCACGCCCTTGTTGAGCTTGTCGCGCGCGCGCAGTTTGTCGCAACCAGCGCCTGCGCCCAGTGACGCCACTACCACGGCAAGAAGAATGACTGTGTGAGGCTTCCGCTGCATCCCGTGCTCTCCTTGATGAACGCTGCGCCAAAAACCAGAGGACTCGCAATTCCGCGAAGCTTTCGGCGCATACAACCGCCAAATAGGCGTTACTGCCCTGCTTCGATCTTCGCGGTAATCAGGCCGACGTTGTCAATCCCCGCCCCGCGCATGATATCGATCGCGCGAGCCACCTGTGCGAATTCCACCGCGTCGTCGCCCTTCACGAAAGCCACTTTCTCGGCGCGCTGCTTAAAAATATCTTCCAGCCGCGGTCCCAGGGCATCCCAGGTAGTATCGTCCTGGTTGATCATGACCTTTCCGTTGGCCGTCACTTGCACCACGATGGTCTTCGCCAGCAGCGCATCGTCCTGTTTCTGGTTCGGAGGAGTCGGCTGCGGCACCAGGGCATCCAGCCCCTGCGGAACCGTGGGCGTGATCACCATGAAAATAATGATCAGCACCAACAACACGTCAATTAGCGGCACGATATTCGGTTCGGACATCGAACCTTTGCTTCCACCTACTGCCATTCCCATGGGAAGACTCCTTTTACGCTCGTGCTAAAACTGAACCTCGCGCCCCAGGCTAATTGCCCGGCGGAGGTGCTGGCGGAGCTGCTCCACCTTTCTGTTTGATCTTTTCCGTAAGCAATCCGAGATGATCCACACCAGCTGCGCGGACTTCGTCAACTGCCTTGACCACGTCGCCGTATTTCGCGCGAGAATCCGAGCGCACGAACACAGTCTTGTCCAGGCGGTTGGCGATCAGGTCCTTGATCTTCGTGGTGATGTCGTCGAGCGAGACCTTGGTGCTGCCCAGGTACATATCGCCGCTGCGGGTGACCGCCAGAATGATGGCGTCATCCTTATCGGCGTCCTGCAGATCCCGCGCGTTGTTCACCTTGGCCATATCCACGGAGACGCCCTTCTGCAACATTGGCGTGACCACCATGAAAATAATCAGCAACACCAGCATGATGTCCGCCATTGGAATCACATTGGGCGCGGCCATCACCGGCGGTGCTTTGGGCTTGTACGCCATGGCTTACTTCTTCCCGCCGCGACGTGTGATGAAGTAGTTGATCAGCTCCATCGAAGAGTTATCCATTTCGACGTCGAAGGCTTCCACTTTATTCGTGAAATAATTGAACGCCCACACCGCAGGAACCGCGACGACCAAGCCCAGCGCCGTGGTGACCAACGCTTCAGCGATACCGCCGGCGACCGCCGACAACCCGGTGGCCTTCGATGCCGAAATGCCTTTAAACGCGTTGATGATGCCCATCACCGTGCCGAACAGTCCGACGAACGGTGCCGTCGAGCCGATCGTCGCGAGACCCGATAGGCCGCGCTTCATTTCGGCGTGCACGATCGCCACCGAGCGTTCCAGACCTCGATTCGCGGCTTCGATCACTTCTTCATCGCCCACCTGCGCCGACGCTGCCTGAAATTCAGACAAGCCGGTCGCGACTACCTTGGCGATGTGGCTCTTCTTGTTGCGCTCGGCAATCGAGATCGCCTCGTCGAGCTTGTTGTCTTTCAGCGCGCCCGCCACTTGCTGCACGAATATCCGCGACTGCTTGCGCGCGGCGCTGTACATCAACGCGCGGTCAATCATGATACCGATTGACCAGGCGGACATGATGAATAGAATCATTACGACGGTTTTGGCAGGGATACCCATGTTGTGCCACATGCTCACCAGGTCCCAGCCCACTTCACCCGTTGGCTGCTGAAACATCACCACACCGGCAAAAAGTAAATTCGCAAGCATTATCTGATCCTCCGTTCCTGTGAAACGACCTAAGCAGCAAATTTCTGCCGGTCGGATTTTATTTCCGCTCCACCCCAGCCCCGCGAAGGACTAGTAGCAAGCCTTGCTTTAACCGCCCAAAGTAAAGACGACCGAAATTGTTGTGTCCACTTCCACCGGTTCACCGTTCAGCAGGGTGGGGCTGTAGCGCCATTGACGCACCGCATCCATCGCATTCTTCATCAGCAGTGGAGGTCCGGAAACGTACGTCAATTCCTGGATCGTGCCATCCTTGGCGATCACGGCATGCAGTATCACCGTGCCGGAAACATGCGCCGTCTTGGCAATCGGTGGGTACAGAGGAGTAACTTGGCGCACCAGCTTGGCCGCCGCGACGTTGCCGCCAACACGGATGCGCGAGGGCGCCGCTTTCGGCGGAGGTGGCATTCCGCCGCCTGATCCACCGATGATGCCGCCCAGTACGCCGCCGGCCTGTCCACCCGGCACACCGCCAGGGACGCCACCGACGACGCCAACCGCTCCAACATCCGGCGGCATTTCTTCTTCCTTAATCATTTCCACTTTCTTCGGGACCACCGTCGGCGCCATCATCTGCCCGTTGTGAATCAGGCGCACTACCGGCTTTACGATTCTCTGCACGGCCGCGGCAGGCGGCGGCGGGGGGGGAGGCGGCGGTGGAGGCACCAGGAAAGTCGTCAGCAACTGTTTCGGCAGCGCTTCCGTATAGATGAGCGGAATCAAAATCAGGATGCCCAGCAAACCAGCCTGAATGATGGCCGAAAGGGCCACCGTCCACGAATTGTTCGTCCGTTTCGGATTGGCACTGGAGACAACTAGATCGTCAAACATGGCACCTACCTCCTAGCAGCTGCCACCACGCGCTTGTCGGCTGCGGATCCGGCGCGTACGGCAGTTCCCTGACCGCGGTACTTGTTCCAAACCACCACGATTGGCGCGGCAATTCCGAAACTGGAGTATGTTCCTACCACAACTCCTACCACCATGGCAAAAGAGAAAGCGCGCAGCACCTCGCCGCCCATGAGGAAAAGTACCAGGACGGTTAGGAACGTTAATCCGCTGGTCAATATCGTCCGTGAAAGCGTCTGATTGATGGCCTTGTTCACGATGTCCGGAAACGGTTCGCGGCGCATCAAACGTTGGTCCTCGCGCACCCGGTCGAAAATCACGATCGTGTCGTTCATCGAATAGCCCACCAAAGTCAGCAGTGCCGCGATCACCGTCAGCGAAATTTCAAAATGGAACAGCGAGAAAAAACCCAAGGTGATGAGCACGTCGTGGAACACCGCAATCACCGCCGCAGCTCCGTAAACCCACTCAAACCGGAAAGCAATATATATCAACATGCCGCCCAGCGCATACATCGTCGCCCAAATCGCTTGATGCCGCAATTGCGCCCCGACCTTCGGGCCCACGATCTCCACGTTGCGAATTGTAAAGTTGCCAAGCACCAAATTATTGCTCAAAGTATTGAGCACCGCCGGCGTGACGCCATCCACACTCTTCAATTGATCAAAGCTGGTAAGGATGCCGCTGTGGTCGGCGTCGCGCGCCGCCAGCAATCTCTGCGCCAGCTGATTGTAACGATCACCGGCAGCCGCGCCCAGCGCCAGCGGATCCTTTTCAGTCAGCATTGCGGCCAGTCCTTCTTTGGTTACCGAATTGAAGTCCTGCTTGCCGCCCGTATCCGCCGTGCCGAAAGTCTTGTGCAGCACATTCAGGATCGCTTCCCGGCCGGCATCCAGCGACGTCTCGTCGCTCTGCCCTTTTTGCTCCAGACCAATCACCACGTCGTTCTGCGCCCCGCCGCCCAACACGCTGTCGCTAATCGTCTGGATCGTGCTGTCGTTCAGCCCTGCCGACGAAAGCCCCTTGCGAATCTGATCTAGCGGCGCCGGCCCCGCAAACCGCACGTACACCAAAGTGCCGCCGCGGAAATCAATGCCGTAACGCATCCCCCCGTACTTCAAAATCGAAGCCCAGCCCACCACCAGCAAGATAAGTGAAAGCGTAACGAAGTACTTCGCTTTCCCCATCCAGTCAACGTTAACGCCCTTGAATAATTCCATTCCGATACCTATCCACCTTTGTTTGACACCGGAGCATCCAGCTAAGTTCCCGGCCGCCGGTATCGCTAATCGTGTAATAGCCCAACAGGCTTAAGTCCCGCCCCTGCAATGAGCACCGCGCCCTTGCAATGCTCGCTATCAACCATTTCCGCGTCCCGCTGCCCCAAAATACTGCGCAGGCTAGCGTCCTTGCGCCACCAAAACACCGCTCAAACGCTGCGGAAAATCCCCATCAAATACTAAGCTGCTCTTGACGATCCATCCGCGAAAGGTGCCAATCGAAAATCGCCCGGGAAACAAAAATCGAAGTAAATACGTTGGCAAGCAACCCGATAATCAGCGTGATCGCAAACCCTTGCACCGGCCCCGTCCCGAACAGCAGCAGGAACGCCGCCGAAACCAGCGTGGTCACGTGCGTATCAATGATCGTCCGGAACGCATTATGAAAACCCGAATCCACCGCCGTCGCCGGAGCCTTCCCGTTGCGCAATTCCTCGCGTATGCGTTCGAATACCAGCACGTTGGAATCAACGCCCATGCCAATCGTCAGCACCACGCCGGCAATCCCAGGCAGTGTCAGCACTGCCCCAGCAATCGCCATGAACGCCACCAGAATAATCAAATTCAGAATCAGGGCCACAACTGCATTGACACCACTCAGCCGGTAATAGATCACCAAAAATATCATCACCACGATCAGGCTGCCGATGGATGCTCGCACGCCCGCACGGATCGAATCGGCCCCCAACGATGGGCCGACCGTCCGCTCTTCCAAATATTTAATCGAAGCGGGCAGCGCGCCGGCGCGCAATACCAGCGCCAGGTCGTTCGCAGACTCCTCGGTAAAATTTCCCTCGATCACGCCGGAATCATCAATGCGGCTGTTTACTACCGGAGCGCTGTACACCTGATGATCCAGCACGATCGCCATGCGCCCTTTCGGCGTCAATTGCGATTGCTGTTCTGTGAACGGACCAAAGCGCGTCGCAGCGGCTGTCGAAAGCTGGAAACGCACCTCAAATTGTCCAGGATTGCTGCCGTTCGGAGCGGGGCTGGCCCCGCGCAAATCCTGCCCGGTAACGATCGGCGCGCGATCCAGAATGTAATAAACGGTCTGCGCGGGAAAACCACTCTGCGCTTCCGCTTTGCCCGGCACGATGACGGTTCCAATTGGCAGCACGCCGCCCTTCGCCGCAAGCGCCGCCGCTTCCGAAGGATACGTTTGATCGTCGGCCACGCGGTTCAGCGTCAGTTGTCCGCCCGCTTGAATCACTGCTTTGGCGCGGCTGGGATCGCCTTCACCCGGCAGTTGTACCAGGATTTCGTTATCGCCGCGGCCGGTAAACGCAATCGTTGGCTCAGTCAATCCCAGCGCGTTGATGCGCCGCGTAATCGTCTCTAGAGCCTGTTCCATCGTGTCGTGTCGCAGATCAGCAATCACCGTAGGCCGCATCGTCAGCAAGTATCCGTTCACCACGCCCGCGGCCGGCGACATCGCCCAGTCGCTGAATTGTGTGGTGATCAAATCGCGGAACGCGCCCGATGTGTTCGTGTCCACATTGTCCACTTCAATATGCGTGTCGTCCACGCGGCGGATATCGCCCACGATGATCTTCTTCTCGTGGACTTGTTTGGTGAGCTGATCCACCGCCTGGTCGCAGCGCTGCCCGATCGCTTCATCCACCTGAACCTGCAGCACCAGGTGGCTGCCGCCCTTCAAATCCAGCCCCAGCTTGATGCGGTCCGCCAGGTTAGCCTTCACCTGCGTCAGCGAAGTGGGAAACGTCGGCAATCCCAAAAGTCCGTACAAGCAAATCAAAATGACGATGAGTATGAGAATGAACTTCCATCTGATCTGGGAATTCATGCGGGCTGCCTAACTCTCCTTCGGTGGTTCTGCTTGCATTCCCGCGATCGCGCTGCGGGCTACCTTCATCTTCACTTGCTCGGCGATGCGCAGTTGCACCGTGTCGCCTTCAAGGCCGACAATCGTGCCATAGATTCCGCCGTTGGTGATGACTTTATCTCCGTTTTTCAGCGCTGCCAGCATTTCGTTCACTTTCTTCTGCCGCCGCTGCGCCGGCAAAATCATCAAAAAATAAAAAATTACCATGATCAGGATCAGCGGCAGGAATAGCGCGATCCCGCCCGGCTGCGCTTGCGCCCATGCGGCGAAAGCCAGGTTCGCTGATGCCAAAATAGAAATGGTCACGATCATTATGCCTCTCCCTCTTACGCCGGCACTCCGGCCGCCGAGGGCAATCCCTCGTGCGCCTCACCACCGGCTCAGCAGGGCAATTCCGCCAGGACGGACAACTTGCCGGGGACGGCAAGCCGGGAAACTCGTTCGCCGAAGACGCTGCTCCGCCCTGCGACCGCGCCCAACACCCGCTTGGGTTTGTCTTATTTCAGACGAGCCTGAAGGTCAGAGCGGAACTTTTCGAGCTTCCCAAAACGGATAGCCTCGCGAATTTTGCGCATTATGTCAAGGTAAAAGTGGGTGTTGTGGTGGGTGTTCAAAATGATCGCGAGGAATTCTCCGCTCGTCGCTAAGTGCCGCAGATACGCACGCGAATACCGCCGGCACACCGCACATTCGCACGTTTCGTCGATCGGCCGCGGATCGTTGGCGTACTTCGCATTCTTGATCAGCATCCGCCCCTGCGAAGTATAAAGGCACGCATGCCGCGCGCTCCGCGTAGGCAGCACGCAATCCATCATGTCAATCCCCAGCGCCACATAATCCGGGATTTGCTCCGGTTTGCCCACGCCCATCAAGTAGCGCGGCCGCTCCGCAGGCAAACGTGACGCCACAACGCCGGCCATTTCGCACGTGCTCGCATGCGGCTCGCCCACAGCCAGTCCTCCGATCGCATAACCCGGAAAATCCAGCGCCACCAGCGCATCCGCGCTCTCACGACGCAGCGCCGCGTGCGTCCCGCCCTGCACAATTCCAAAAAGCATTTGCCGCGCCGCGTCTCCGTGCTGCGCGAAATAATCCCGCGAGCGCCGCGCCCAATCCAGCGTCCGTTTCGCTGCATCACGCGCGCGCTGTTCCGTCGCCGGCGCCTCGATGCATTCATCGAGCACCATCACGATGTCCGCGCCCAGCGCGATTTCAATCTCCAGCGCTTTTTCCGGCGAGAGAAAATGTTCGGAGCCGTCCAGATGCGAGCGAAACGTCACGCCGTCGTCCGTAACCTTGCGCAATTCGCTCAGGCTGAAAACCTGGAACCCGCCGGAATCGGTGAGAATCGCCCGCGGCCACCCCATGAATTTGTGCAGCCCGCCCATCTGGCGGATCAACTCATGTCCGGGACGCAAATAAAGATGGTAGGTATTCGAAAGCAGAATTTGTACGCCGAGGTCTTCCAGGTCTCGCTGTGTCTGGCCCTTCACCGTCGCCGCCGTGCCCACTGGCATGAACGCCGGCGTATCAATCACTCCGTGCGGAGTAGTCAGTCTTCCCAGCCGCGCGCCGGTGGGATCCGTCGCCAGCACCTCGAACTTGAATCCCTCGTGCTGCGTCTCCATCCGAACGAGTGTATCAGGAGAAAGCCGCGACCAGCCCCACCTTCACGATCACATAAATCAGCCACACTCCCACCACCGTGCCCACCGCTTTGCCAAACGAAATTTTCTTAGGGTCCGCCGCGCTGAATCCAAACGCCATCAGAATCATGTTCCAGAATGCAAAAAGATCGAACGCTGTAAACAGCGTTAGCATCCATTTCGGCGCATCATCCGCCACAAATGCTCCGCCGTTCGATGCCACCAGATGATCCAGATCCACAGTGGACGGGTCTTTCAGGAAAATAATCAGAATGCCCAGCAGCGCGCCGATGATTCCCGGTACCCAGGAATACGACACGATAGCCATGGACGGCACGAATCCGATTTTTGTCCCGTGTATCAGGTTGAACGCCAGCATCAGCACCGCCCCCACCACTACCGCGGCGATGAATGGTCCCACGACTACCGCTACATAGGCGAAAATCGGCGCCACCTTCGTCTGCGTATCAATCAGTTTCTCGCGCTGCTCTTCCGTCATGGATTCCATCTGCTTCTGAGTCCGCGAGTTCTGCTGGTCTTGACGAATCATGAAGCTGCGCCAGCCCACGCGCTGGCTGAAGGTGAAGATGACTCCGACGGAAACCACGACGATTAAGATGAGCGGCAAAATCCAGGTCGGCCGTCGCACGATCGCTTCAAACGTCGGCTTCGGGCTAAATAGCACGCCGAAAATCCGCCCAAACGAACTGTCAGAGCCGCCGCCTGCGGAAGAAGGCGCGGAAGAGGTCGAGGGAGTGGGAGTTTCTGCGCTGGCCATGCTGGTTTCCTCCTGGCTCAATCGAAATGCTCGGTGGCACCGGTCCTGCTTCTAACTACGCCCGGCGTGAACGAATGTTTCAGTCTCGCGCCAGTGTTTAGCACATCCCACCGAAGGTTGTCATCAAGAGGAGCGCACCCGCCCACAGCACCAACACGAGCGAATGCGCGCAAAATCACGAACCGGGAATTTCCGGCACCGCCGCCAACAAAGCCTGCGTATAAGCATGCTGCGGCGCCTGTAAAACCTGCTCCGCCGCGCCAATCTCCACAATCCGCCCCGTCTGCATCACCGCCACCCGCGAAGCCAGCTGCGCCACCACCGGCAAGCTATGTGAAATCAGCATCAACGTCAGCGAAAATTCCCGCTGCAAACGCGCGAGCAGTTCCAATATCTGCGCGCCCACCGAAACATCCAGAGCCGAAACCGGCTCGTCCGCAATCACCAGCTCCGGCCGCAAAATCAACGCCCGCGCAATTCCGATCCGCTGCCGCTGCCCGCCGGAAAATTCGTGCGGATAACGCGTCACCGCCTCACCACCCAGCCCGACGGCCTCCAGAATTTCCGCTGTACGCGCCCCGCGCTCCTCCGCGGAAAGCTGCGGCTCGTGAATCGCCAGCGGCTCACCCACAATGCTCCCCACACGCATCCGCGGATTCAACGATGCGATTGGATCCTGAAACACCATCTGCATCCGTCGCCGTAACCCACGCAATTCCCCGCCGCGCGCCCCCAGCCAATCCTCTCCGCGAAAAATAATCTCGCCCAAATCAGGCTCGATCAACCGCATCAGCATCCGCGCCAAAGTCGTCTTGCCGCAGCCCGATTCGCCGACGATCCCCAAAGTCTCGCCGCGCTCCAATGTAAAACTCACGCCGTCCACAGCCAGCGCGCGCCGCGCCGATTGCGTGAACGCACCGGTAGAAACGGAATACGACTTGCTCAGTGACCGCGCCTCAAGAAGTATTTCGCCGGCCATCCCTACAATTTCTCGGCCGCGATTTGAATTCCGGTGTTGATCATATACAGGCACGGCTTCGCGCCGGGTTGGCAGACGTCCGCAGGCTCCATGCGCGGATGAAAATTCGATCCATCGTCCGCAATCGAAGAAACCATCAGCTCGTGCGCCTCGATATATTCCGCATCGTTCGGCTTCCACCCCGCCACGTGCATCCAGTGCTCAAAAGTCCGCGGATGCTCCCTGGTTTCTGTCGCCGTAATCCGCAGGCCGGCGTCATCCATCATCTTCCGGAATTCCGCGAGCGTCAGCGAACGGCAGTGCGAGTGATCGCGAATCCATTCAATCCGATGATTCAGCGCGCGCACTTTCGGATCTTCCGGCACGATAATGTCAATCAATCCCACGCGCCCGCCGCGCTTCACCACCCGCGCCATTTCGCGTATCACCCGCGCCGGATCCGAAATGTGATGCAAGCTGTAACTCGTCACCGCCAGATCCAGCGACCCATCCGCAAACGGCAGCGCCTGTGCATCTCCGATCACAAAACCAATCTTGCCGAGCACGCCATGCTCTGCGGCATTCTGCCGCGCGCGCAATAGAATCCCCGGCGTCAAATCGTAAGCGCACATCCAGCGCACGTGTTTCGCAAATCGCAAAGCCAGCGTTCCAGGCCCGCACGCCAGATCCACTGCCACGTCCGCAGGACCAGCCGCAACCAAGCGCGCCAGCGACTCAGCCTCGGCCACGCGCTCCGCCACGGCATAATCTCCGAAAACTTCGGCAGTCTTCGTGAACCGTTCGCGTACCAGCGCTTTCAGTTCGTGATCGCTGACGCTCGCCCGATTCGCCGGCCCCTTCTGCGATTCGTCCGGCGACCCATTCCGTGATTCGTTCGCTCCGCTCATGGAACGAGAATACACCTCGCCTTGTGATCTGCGTTCACCGCGCGCAATTCCGGCATCGCCGCATCGCATTCCGCCACGCGATGCGCGCAACGCGGTGCGAATGCGCACCCCGGCGGCAACGCGTCCAGCGACGGAACTGTCCCAGGAATCGGCACTAATTTTTCCCGTGTCAACCGCGGCGCAGCCCGCAGCAAACCCTCCGTATAAGGATGCCGCGGCGCGCGCAACACTTCCTCCACCGGCCCTTCCTCCACAATCCGTCCCGCGTACATCACCGCGACGCGCTCCGCCACCTGCGCCACCACTCCCAAATCGTGCGTGATAAAAAGCATCGAAAGCCGCAGCTCGCGCCGCAAATTCGCGAGCAGCTTCAGAATCTGTTTCTGCACCGTCACATCCAGCGCCGTAGTCGGCTCATCCGCAATCAGCACGCCTGGCCCCGCCGCCAAAGCCATCGCGATCATCACCCTCTGCCGCAGTCCTCCCGAAAGCTGGTGCGGATATTGCCGCGCTCGCCGCTCAGGATCGTTCAACGCCGCGCGCTCCAATGCCGCCAGCGCCCGCCGGTGAATTTCGCCGTCGCCAGCGCGCGGCTCATGCACCCGAATCGCTTCTTCGATCTGCGCGCCAATGCGCAACACCGGATTCAGCGCCGTCATCGGCTCCTGAAAAATCATTGCAATCTCGCGCCCGCGCAAACCGCGCATTTCGTCCTGCGAAATCCCCAGCAAATTTTCGCGCCCCGCACCCACCTGTTTGCCGCCGCCGTTACCGTTGCCACCGGCGCGCAAATTCAACCAAGCCTGGCCCGTATGCCGCGCCCCATGCGGCTCCAGCCCCATCAACGCCAGCGAAAGCATCGTCTTGCCCGACCCCGATTCCCCCACAATCCCCAGCGTCTCGCCTTCCTCCAGCGTGAACGAAACATCATTTACCGGCCGCACCCATCCGTCCGGAGTCGGCAGCTCCACGGTCAATCCGCGAACCTCAAGGCTTGTCGCCATGGAAACATGATAGCCGCAGGCGCTTGCCGCGGCGAAAAATTACGCTACCATTTTATATGGTTGCACCGCCCTGCCCTCTCTGCCATGGCGCCACCCGTTTCGCGGGCAATAAGCCCTATTGCCCCAGTTGCGGCTGGAATCGCGACGCGGCCCTCGCCGACGTCCGCGGCACCCTGGTCATTCTGCCGTTCGGCATTTTCCTGATGGGTGGCTTCGTTTTTTTCCTGATTCATTTCTGGCATTTCCGCAATCCATATCAGATCGCGATCTTCACCGTTTTCCCCGCTATCGGGATTCTCATCAACTACATCGTCTCGCGGCGCAGCCTCGCGACGCTGCAATCGCTCCCCGCGCCAATGATGCGCTCCGCCACCGTGCCCTATAATTCCTTCGCGTCCTCAGCCGCTGTCGCTGCAAATTCCAGCGCGGTCGTCGAACCGAGCGCGCAACAACAAGCTCTCCTCCGCACTTCCCGCCCGCGCGAAATCCGTATGTTCACGCGCGGACGCGTCAGTTTGTCCGTGGCGTTCGTGGCGGTGGTGGGTTTTGCGGCAATCTTTGGCCTGCATCTCTACACGATTTGGGCGCGCAAGTTTTCCTTCGCTGTCTTTAAGCCCGGGGACTGGGTCATCGCCGCCATCGTCGCGCTTCTGTTGCTCCTTCCTTACGGAATGTGGCGCTCGCAAGTGCGCGAATGTGATTTGCTGGAGAACGGCGAAGTCGCTCTGGCGACGGTGGTTAGGCAGTGGAGAGGCGATAAAGGCTCATCGTCCGTCGAATACGAATTCAAAGATTTTCAAGGCGAAACCCGCAGAGGTATGGGCTTCGACTACACCGAAAAACTCTTCGAAGGCATGCCCGTCGCCGTCTTCTACGACCGCGATAACCCCAAGCGTCAAATTGCAGCCTGCAGCACGCTCCACGAAGTCGTCACTTAAAGCGCTCATTCCCCCCGCCCCAGATTTCGCTGTAGCTTTCCGCTCTGTCGTCACTTCTTCCGGCGCAACTTTTCGCGACGTTACTTCTCAATCGTCACGCTCTGCCCGAATTTCGCCCCCAGCGCCTGCAGATATTCTTCCTGCGTCCGCGAATAACCAAGCACGAACCGCACCGCAAATCGGAATATCGGATTGTAAATCTCGCCATCCTCGGTGATGCGCAGTAGCGAGCTGCCGTCCGCCTGCGATGAAATTTCATAAGTCCACGTCCCGCCAAACGGCAACTTAGGATCGGCGATGCGCGTCACTAAAGCCCGCGGCGGCACCATCACCATCACTTGAAACGGAATCGATCCCCCGTGACGATCAAATTCGCGCCACGCCGGCTTGTCGTTTACTTCCGGCAGAGCTTCCACTCGCGACACGTCCTTGCGCCAAGCCGGAAATTTCTCGTAATCCGTGATCCCCTCCCAAATCACCGTCGGCGGCTGGTGGAACCTCGCCGCTCTAGTGGAAATGTGCTGCGACGGCAGAAACGCGCCAATCGTCACCACCACGAGTACCACCAACACCAACAGCGCGACCAGCACGAAAATTACCGCCCGGATCCCGCGCATCACAATCTTTCCCCTCGCCATTTTTTCAAATGTCGCAAATCCCGGCCTCCAACCGCGCACATTATACTTCGTTTACCCCAGCCATCCTTTGTCACATAATGCGCTGCTACCATGCGCGATCCACGCAAGGAGGCACGCTGCCATGCTCCCCGGACTAAAAGCGGCGCTGAACTACCACCCGATGTTCGTGCATTTCCCCATCGTGTTGTGGCTCGCCGCTCTGCTGTTCGAAATCTTCGCGGTCTGGCGCGCGAGCGACGAATTGCAGCGCGCCGCTTCGCGCCTGCTCTATCTCGGCACCCTCGCGGCAATCGTTACCGTGATCACCGGCCTCGAAGCGCAAAATTCCGTCCCGCCCGGCGAAGCGCAACGCGCCGTCGGCATTCACGAAACGCTCATGCTCACCGCCACCAGCCTCGCGATCGCGCTGTGCAGCTTCGCATTTTTCATGCGCAAGGATTTCCCGCTCCATCTACGCAAAGTGCTGCTGCTCGGCCTCGTCGTGCTCGGCATCCTCCTCACCATCGGCGCCGACCGCGGCGCGCAGCTCGTCTATGAATATGGCTCGGCAGTGAACTGGTCCACGGCCCAGCAGCAGAACTAATTTCGGGAGTCGCAAAAATGAAAAAACCACGCGAAGCAAAACGTATGAGCAATGCAGCCGTGAAGGAAAGAACAGGAAAGACGTGGCCGGAGTGGTTCAAAATCCTCGATAAAGCCGGCGCCAAGAAAATGAAGCACCAGGAGATCTCCGCTTACCTGAAGACGGAGCAAAAAGTCGGCCCCTGGTGGTGCCAGATGATCGCCGTCCCGTACGAACACGAGCGTGGCCTGCGCGAAAAATTCCAGAAATGCGACGGTGAATTCGCCGCTTCCGGCAGCCGCACACTGAGCGTCCCCATCAGCAAATCCTATGACGGCTGGACCGACGAAAAACTCCGCCAGCACTGGCTGCCCAGCGCAAAAATCGAAATCACCACCGCCACAAAAAATAAATCCCTTCGCGCCAAATGGAACGGCGGCGCCAGCCGCCTAAGCGTGAATTTCTACCCCAAAGGCGCCGGAAAATGCCAAGTAGCAGTGGATCACATGAAGCTTCCAAGCTCGAAAGAATGCGCAAAAATGAAAGCCTACTGGTTCGAAGCGCTGAATCGCCTGCAGGAAATTCTCGAGTCCTGAGCTCCAGCAACGATTCGGAGTTGCACCGTCTGTCGTCAACGAGGTGGTGTCTTGCGCGTAAATCGCCGGAGGGGCGGTATATCCAATTGAGGGCAATCGGAGTACGATGACTATCAAGAGGGTGCAAAATGCTGGTAAAAATGGAAGTCTATCAGGATGGCGACATCTGGTGCGCTAGAGGCCTCGGCGAAGACATTTTTACCCAAGCCGAAACCGCGGACGAACTGTTTCGCAATATCAAAGAAGCCGTGGCCGTCCACTTTGAGAGTGGCGCGCAAACACCCGAAATCGACATTCTCATTGTCTCGGAACTAAAACTCTCCGATGCCACGGCTACCACAAGTTAGCGGGCACGACTTCATTCAACTGCTGCATTCGCTGGGCTACGAAACTCTTCGCCAAAAAGGAAGTCATGTCCGGCTAAGAAAAATCACTGCGGTGGGTGAACACAACATCACCGTGCCTGACCACAAATCACTCGCCAAAGGCACGCTCAACGACATCTTGACGCGCGTCAGTCTGTGGAACAACATTCCAAAACAAGAGCTGATCGCGCGCCTGCCCTAGCACACGACGGCTAGAAGTTATCTCATAAACACATTCAAGCTCGTGAACGGTTGAAACTTATGACAAACGGCGTAAATCGAGAGCATGGACCTTACCGACGCCCAATGGGCTGTTCTCGAACCGCTGTTCCGTCCGAAACGGCGGGAGGATGGACGCGGTCGGCCGTGGCAAGATACGCGAGCGGTGCTGAACGGTGTTTTTTGGGTTTTGCGCACCGGCGCTCCTTGGCACGATCTGCCGCGTCGTTATCCTCCCTATCAAACCTGTCATCGCCGCTTCCAGCAGTGGCAGCGGTCCGGGTTGCTTACCCAACTGCTCCAGAAACTGGCCGAAGACTTACGCGACCGAGGGAAGCTGGATTTGAGCGAGTCCTTCATCGATGCGACCTTCCGTTCGGCGAAAAAAGGGGCTCTGCTGTCGGCCCTACTCGCCGCGGCAAAGGCAGCAAAATCATGGCGATCAGCGACGGCCATGGTCTTCCTCTCGCCGTGCACGTGGCCAGCGCTTCGCCTCATGAAACAAAGCTCGTTGAATCCACCATCGAACGACGCTTCCTGGCCGAAACTCCCGAACGTTTGATCGGCGACCGCGCTTACGATAGTGACCCGCTGGATGTGCAGATTCGCGAGCGCTTCGGAGTGCAGTTGATTGCGCCGCACAATTCCAGGCGAAGCAAAGCCGCGACGCAAGACGGCCGCGTCCTGCGGCGTTACCGGCGTCGTTGGAAAATCGAGCGCTTGTTCGCGTGGCTTCATAATTTTCGCCGCGTCGTCATTCGCTGGGAATACTACCCAGAGAATTTCCTCGGGATGGTTCAGCTTGCTTGTGCCGTCATCCTCCTGAGGTATTTATGAGATGCCTTTTAGTAATCGTTCGCCGAACCTTCCAAAAACGCTCGCAACTTCCGCGAACGCGAGGGATGCCGCAACTTCCGCAATGCCTTCGCTTCAATCTGCCGGATGCGTTCCCGCGTCACGGCAAACGACTGCCCCACTTCTTCCAAAGTGTGCTCGCTGCCGTCGTCCAACCCAAACCGCATCTTGATCACTTTCTCTTCGCGCGGCGTCAACGTTTTCAGTACAGAAGAGGTTTGTTCCTTCAGGCTGAGGTTGATCACCGCGTCCGAAGGCGAAACCACCGCCTTGTCCTCGATGAAATCCCCCAGATGCGAATCCTCTTCCTCGCCGATCGGAGTCTCCAGCGAAATCGGCTCCTGCGCGATTTTCAAAATCTTGCGCACTTTCGCCACAGGAATGTCCATGCGCTTGGCGATTTCTTCCGAAGTCGGCTCACGCCCCAATTCCTGCACCAACTGCCGCTGTGTGCGCACCAATTTATTGATCGTCTCGATCATGTGCACCGGAATACGAATCGTCCGGGCCTGGTCCGCAATCGCGCGCGTAATCGCCTGGCGAATCCACCACGTCGCGTACGTGGAAAACTTATAACCGCGCCGCCACTCGAACTTATCCACGGCCTTCATCAACCCGATGTTGCCTTCCTGAATCAGGTCGAGGAACTGCAACCCGCGGTTCGTGTATTTCTTCGCAATCGAAACCACCAAACGCAAGTTGGCTTCGATTAGTTCTTTCTTCGCCTGCTCCGCTTCGGCTTCGCCGCGAAGAATCACCTGTAAGCCGCGCTTCAATTCTGTCGGGCTTACTTCGCTCGCCAACTCAATTTCCGCCAGCTCCTGCTTGCGCGCGCGCAGATCCTTGCGCGCCTCAGCCTGCACGTCCGCCTTCGAAGCATCCACGCGGCGCTCGAGCTTCACAATTTCGCGCTCGAGGAAATGCACGCGCTCCACGGTCTGCCGGATTTTTTCGATCAGCCGCTTCTTCTCAAGCGGGTTGAATTCCAGTTCGCGCATGCGATTCGACATCTCCACGCGCGTGCGAGCCAATGCGTAGCGTGCCTTCAGATACGGCCGCTTCTTGGACTTCGCCATGTTGCCGAGTTTCGACGCCTGCTTCAACGCCAGCAGATAAAGCTTCGCCACGCTGTCAATCTGCTTCAGCGTTTGCTTGGTCTTGGCTTCGATCTTCTCTTCGGTGAGTTCTTCGTCGTCGAACTGAACGATCTCTTTGATGGACCGCGACCCGTTGCGCAGATCCTCGCCCACCTGCAGCAGTTCTTTCAAAATCAAAGGCGCCCGCGTGATCGTTTTCAGCACCAGCAGCTGTCCGCGTTCAATGCGCTTGGCGATGGCCACTTCGCCTTCGCGCGTCAGCAACGGCACCGTCCCCATCTCGCGCAAATACATGCGCACCGGATCGTTCGTCTTCTCCAGCGATCCCGGAGTAAGGTCCAGTTCGCCGTCTTCCGAAGCAACTGCCTCAGTGTCTTTCGCCGGCTCAGGGGAATCGCTGGCATCTGCGGCGGCCAGCGCCACTTTCGCGCTCGCCAGATCCTCGTACACATCAATCCCATAGCGCTCAAACGTCGAGAGCAAATCGTCAATTTCTTCCGAGGAGTGCACCTCGGGCGGCAAAATGTCGTTCACCTCATCGTAGAGCAAGTATCCGCGTTCCTTGCCCATGGCGATGAGTTGCCGTACCTGATCGTATTTTTCCTCTAAGGCTACCGTCACACTTCCTCCCTCGCAGAGGTCAGGCGATGCGCGCAAACAGGTCCGCAAAATGCAAAGCCGCCGTGGTGAGACACCCCGGCGCACTGCAAATTAGCTGCATTTAAACGGTTTTTTAGTACGAACTTTCGAACCCGTCGCCGATTCCGCGCCCGTGCCGCCACGCCCGCGCCTGCCCTTGCACACCTATATGATGCGCGAAACGTGCCGCCCGTTTCCTCCAAAACCCTACGAATATACAGTACTGTCCCAGCCGCCGTCAACGATGCGCCGTAACCTACTGCTCGGGAAGGATTTTGCCCGGTTCCGGCTCCCGCTCGCGTGATAGCAATCGCAACAGTTCCATCCTTCGAATCACCAATCTTTTCAATTCCTCCGCCGCTGGGTTCGCTTCGATCTGCCTCTGCAGGTCTGTCAGTTCCTCTGCAACAGGCCGATGCCGCAGAAATCCCAGGCAGCTCTCCGCGTCTTCCCAGGCGCCTTCCGGCAGCGTCTCAAAAAGGATTTCGAAGAACAGCCGCCGATCCTTGTCATCAAGCGTCGCCGCAACAGCTGCCGCGTCGGGCTTTTCTCCAGTGGCTATCGCCACGATCAACGCCTCGAAAATGTTTCGTGTCTCCAAACCGCGATGCAATTCTGCCGACGCAATTTCGTGCGCCAGCTTCTCGCGGAATTCCGCCGCCTCAAACAGCATCCGAATCAGCTGCCGCTCCGCGCGCTTCACCGCCGGCGTCAGCAGCTCGGCTTTGGGTTTCACTTCGCTGCGCCGTTCATCCGCCGCGCGACGCAAAGCCGCGCGCAGCACCGGTTCGTCCACTCGCAATTCCGAAGCAATCCGCGTGGCCCACTCCGAACGCAATAGCCGGTTCGGCAGTCGCTGCACATACGGCATCAGAAAATTCAGCGCTGCCACCTTTCCCGCCGCAGTCGTCCGATCCATCAGCCGCGCGCGCGCAATCAGATAATCCAGATACGGCGGCGCCTGTGTCAGCAATTTCTTGTAGGCCTCGACGCCTTGCTCCTTGATGAATTTGTCCGGATCAGCCCCGCCCGGCAGCGCCAACACGCGCACATCGAATTCTTTTTCCAGCAGCAGCACCAATGACCTCTCGGTCGCAGCCTGCCCCGCCGTGTCCGGATCGTAGTTCACCACGATGCGCCGTGTGAACCGCGAAAGCAGTTTCGTCTGCGGCTCCGCCAAGCTCGTGCCGCAACTCGCCACCACATTTCCGACCCCCGCGCGCGCCACCGCAATCGCATCCATGTACCCTTCCACCAAGACCGCGAAATCGCTCTGCCGCAGCGCTTCTTTCGCGCGATCCAGGTGATACAACACGCCGCTCTTGGAATAAATCGGCGTCTCCGGCGAGTTCATGTACTTCGGCATGTCGTCGCCCATCGCCCGTCCGCCGAACGCGATCACCTTCCCCGCTTCATTCGAAATCGGGAACATGATCCGCCGCCGAAATCGATCGTAGAAACGTCCGCTCTGATCGCGCCCCACCAAACCGCAGACTTCCAAAATGTTTTCCGGGTATTTCTGCTTCAAAAACCGCGCTAAAGCGTCACCCGCCGAAGGCGCGAATCCCAATCCAAAGCGCGTCACCGCTTCCTTGTTCAACCCGCGGTCTTCCAGATACGCATACGCCACTTTTCCTTCCGGAGTCTGCAGCAAATGCCGCGCAAAAAACGCCGCCGCTTCGCGGTGCATATCCACCAGCGCCGAACGCTGCTGATTTTCCTTGCGCTCCTCCGGCGAGCGTTCCCGCGGCTTGGGAATCGCGATGCCGCATTTTTCCGCGACGGTGCGCACTGCCTCCGGGAACGGCGCCTTCTCCAACTCCATCACAAATTGAAAAACATCTCCGCCCTTCCCGCAACCGAAGCAGTAATACATCTGCTTCACCGCGCTCACACTGAACGACGGAGTTTTTTCCTGATGAAACGGACACAACCCGCTGAAATTCTGCCCGCTCTTCTTCAAACGCACGTATTCGCCAATCACGCGAACGATGTCCGCCTGCTGCTTTACCCGATCCGCAAATGATCCCGCTTCCGCCAATTTCAGCGGCTCCTTTAGCTGGGCAGCAAGTGAAATCCCAGTCCCACGTGTGCAAAGTGTGCGTCTGCCGTCAATATATCCGTCATTTTCAGTTCCGTCATAATCGCGATGCTCGTAAGGTCGGTAAAAGATATACTCGGCTTATCCGCAAATCGCCGGCGTAGATCAAACGCTTTGCGAAATCGCGCTTCCGTGACGGCCTCCACAGCAATGAAGGACGATTCCAGGACCGCCTTGGAAAAATCATGGGCCGCATCGGAGCGCAGGCGCAGAAACAACAGAGTAATCGTCTCGTCCAGAACAAAATTGGATGTCACCACTCGTCCAGACCCGCTGTATTCCTCGTAACACCGCAGCGCCGCCGCGTGCTTTCGATCCAGTGGCTCGGCGAGCGCCAGCCATCCCCACGTATCCACGAAAAGTTTCAAGCCGGATTTTCTCCGTACAATTCCTCGTCAATGTTCTCTGTGAGTTTGCCGTCGCCCCCAGTGCGTGTGCCAATAACCTCTAGTAAGGGATCGCGTCGTTGCTCCAAGATTCCGCGTAATTTCTGAACAGTTTCTTCCTGAAAGACGCCGTTCTGCACGGCGCTTCGAAACAGATCGATGAAATCCTTCTCTTCGATCACCAGGTGCACGCGGTTGTGCCGGCCGTTTCGATTCTTGCAGAAACGCAGCGCCTCGCGAATTTCTCCGTCCTGCGCGAAGACGTTTCGCTCGATCCGAGCCTGCTCGTCTGCGTCCCAGTTAAAAACGCCAACGGCACGCTGTTCAATGGTGATCATCTTAGCCATATTTGACTCCAGTAGATTCTAGTAGATACTACTAGATTCTAGTAGTTATAGTGTTGAATGTCAAGGACTTACTCCTTTAGGTCCGCGATCGTGATGGCTTCTCCGCCGCGATCGGCCGCTTCGTGATGGATACCCTCCACCAATGGATGCGCAGACAAAAAAGTTGCGAGCCCACGCTTCAACGCACCCATGCCGTGACCGTGAATAATCCGCACCGACGGTTTGCCAGCCAGCGAGGCCTCGTCAATGAACTTGTCCACGCGATTCGTGGCTTCCTCGACGGTACAGCCAATCACATTAATCTCGTCGCCCACAGGTTCATCGCTAGGTTGTGCATGCACCGTGACGCCGGATCGCCGCCCTGCACTATCCGCGCCCGACTTCGCCGCCTGCACCTCGTCCGCAATCCCTAGCACATCACTAAGCGGGATGCGCATCCGCAGCGGCCCAGCCTCAATCTCCGCACTCCGCCCATCGTGACGCCGAAAAACCACCGGCTGCTTGAAATTTTTCACCGAGATGCGCTGTCCGGAAGAAAGCAACTCCGGCGCCACGGGTTTTCCCGCCACCGGAGCCGCAACTCCCAGATCCGCCTGCGAATCAGCCAAAGTTTCCACCACCGCCGCGTTGGTATCCGCCCGCGCATCCGCGCCAATTTTTCCCAGCCGCTTGCCAGATTGCTTTTCGAGCTGCGCGCGCAAAGCGCGGTCGTGAATATCGGCAGTCAGCCGCGCCACCTCTGCTTCTAGGCGCCTTTGCGTCTCCTGAAAATTTCGCTCTAGCTCCGCGATGCGTTTCTTCTGCCGCTCCACCCATTCCGTTTGCAGCGACCGCCGCTCGCCTTCCAGTTGCGCCAATTCCTCGCGCGACTGCCGCTTGATCTGCTCCATCTCGTCGCGGCTGCGATGCAAATAAGCAATCAGATCGCGCGCCTCCCGCGATTCAGGAGTCAGACTCGCCCGCGCATGCTCCACCACGCGTTCCGGCAGACCCAACCGCCGCGCAATTTCAATCCCGCTCGACGTCCCCGGCACGCCCACCAGCAACCGATAAGTGGGCCGCAGATTTTCTTCGTCAAATTCCATCGCCCCATTCACGAGCCCAGGCGTAGTCGAAGCGTAAGACTTCAGCCGGTCGTGATGCGTGGTAGCAATCGTCAGCGAATGTCGCGCGCGAAATTCCTCCAGCAGCGCCACGGCCAGTGCTGCGCCTTCTTCCGGAGCCGTGCCCGTGCCCATCTCATCCACCAGAATCAGCGACCGCTCCGTCGCCACGTCCAACATCGCTTTCAAATTCACGATATGCGCCGAAAAAGTAGAAAGATCCGCCGCGATGGATTGCTCGTCCCCAATATCCGCCAGCACGTGATCGAAAATCGGCATCTCCGCCCGCTCCGCAGCCACCGGAATTCCCGATTGCGCCGAAAGCGCGGCGAGTCCCACCGATTTCAGTGCCACCGTTTTGCCGCCGGTGTTCGGCCCGCTGATCACCATCACCGTTTCATCGCCGCCCAGCTCCAGCGAGAGCGGCACAGCCTTCCTACCCAACGGCCGCAGCTTCGCTTCCAGCACCGGATTCCGCGCGGAATCCAGCCGCAATAAGTTTCCGGTCCTAAAAACCGGCATCACGCAATCAATCTCGCGAGCAAACCGCGCGCGCGCAAAAACCGAATCCAAGTGAGCAATTTGCGCGGCCGCCCCAGCCAGCGCGCCGCGATCCGCGCGCAATCGCTCGGTCAGCTCCGCAAGAATCCGCGCAATTTCCACCAGCTCTTCTTCGGAAAGCTGCACCAACCGGTTATTCAGATCAATCGCTTCCAGCGGCTCGACAAACACCGTCTGCCCCGTGGCGCTCGCTCCATGCACCACTCCTGGCACGCCGCGCCGATCCGAAGCGCGCACCGGAATCACGAAGCGGTCATTCCGCAGCGTGACGTAATCCTCGCCGCCCGCCACGCCACTGCTTTCGCCCCGCGCGCGCAAAATGCTTTCCAACGAACGCCGAATCGTCGCGCGTCCCTGCGCGATCCCCGCGCGAATCCGCCGCAACTGCGGCGAAGCATCGTCGCTAATGTCACCGTTCGGTAAAATCGCGCGACGAATAGCCGTCGCCAGATGCCGGAAATCCCCCAGCGCCGCCGCGCGCTCCGCAAGTTGCGGATACTTCGCAGCGTCAGCCTTAAACACTTGCCGCACCGAACTCGCAATCTCCAGCAGCGAGCTGGCATCCAAAAATTCGGCGACGGAAAGCACGGAAGCAGGAACGGTCAGTCGCGCGAGCCACTGCTCCGGATCCGCAAACGAGCCGAATCCCAACTCGGACCCCGCGCGCAAATATCCAGCCGCCTCGCCCACCAAAACAAATTCCGCATCAAGCGCCGCCACGTCCTGCTGCGGAACCAATGCTTCAATCGCGCGCCGCCCCGGCACACAAGTGGTGTACCCGCCGACAATCTCTTTCAATTGGTCGAATTCCAGTACTTGCGCAGACGATCGCGACACGTAACCCTCAACGCAAAATTAACAACATTAACTTGTTCAGGTTATTGTAGCCCCGTTGCCTGTGGGAATCAGCGCACCGCGTTCCGCGCCGAGATTCGAGAATCTTTGTAGGTCGTGACTTAAGGGCTCCGTCAGAACCAGGGAATCTCTGTGGGTCGTGGCTTTAGTTTATCCTGAGAGCCTGTGTTTGCCAGGCTCGAAGGGCCACGACATTAACCGCGCAGAACCCGAACGGCTTTAGCCGCTGAAGCTTCCGTCCAATGAACGCGACATACAACCGCCAACGCGAATAGTTGCCCACTCCAGCACACACACGCTTATTTTTTCTTCTTACGCTGTCCCGGCGCAGGCGACCCAAGCACCTCAACCATCGCCACGGCAATCGCATCCGCCGTCACAGTCGCATCCCGCCCGCGCTGTGGATTGTTGTTTCCGTAAATCGCAAATATCAATTGCTCCCCGCGCAGCGTAGTAGCAAAACCCGATATCGCCCGCACGTGATCCAGCGCCCCCGTCTTCGCCTCGATCCGCCCTGATGCCACCGTATCCTTCAATCGCGTTTCCAGCGTCCCATCCTGCCCCGCAATCGGAAACGTCGAAATATAATCCGCGCCCCAAGGCTGCGCAGCATCCCAGCGCAAAAGCTGCACCACCGCTCGCGGCGTCACCAGATCGTCGCGTGACAACCCCGAACCATCCGTGAAAACCACATCGCCATCCGTCACGCCCACGGTCTTCAGAAAATCCTGCTCCGCCCAGATTCCCGCATCCGTCACGCCAAATCCTTTTTTCTCGTGCGCCACCGCCCGCAACAATAATTCCGCATGCAAATTCTGGCTCACCTTGTTCGTCACGCGCACAATTTCCGAAAGCGGCGGAGAAATATGCACCGCAAACACAATCGTATCCGCGGGAGTCGGCAGCGGCGTAGGCCCTAGCACCACCTGCGCGTCCGGATAAATTTCCGGCGGCGCAGCATGCCGCACGCGAATCGTTCCAGTAACCCGCACGCCGCGCGCTTCGAGAATTTGCTTCAATGCCAGCGCCGTCGTCTCCGCCGGGTCCGGCATCGCCAGATCCAGCTTCATCGGCGCGTGTCCCAACGGTATCGAACCGCGCAGCAGCAAAAATTGCGGCCCCGGCTGGCGCACCACACCGAATTCCGGCTTGCTGTCAGTTGCGCCAGTCGCAAGCTCGTGTCCAAACGTGCCAATCGCCGCTGCCGGTTCAACCCCAATCACAGCAGGATCCCCGACGCGCAATCCAGGACTGACTTCTACGGTCATGGAATTATCGTTGAACGCGATGGCGCTCACCGGCGCACCAAACGTGAAGTACAAATCCCCCACGCTCCATCCCGGCGGATAAGGATCGTAAGGATAGTAGCTGTCGTCCGCGATGATATCGCCGTCAATTTCTTTCAAACCCTTGGCGATCGCGTCATCAGCCATCTGCGACAGCACTTGCTCTGCCGGCCCTTCGTGCTCCACTTTTCCAGCATAAGGAAATTTCCGGTTCGAGAGATCCGGATCGCCGCGCCCCACAAAAACCAAATCCCCCAGCAAGCGTCCCTCCTCGCCGAACTTGCCGGAGGATTCCAAAGTGGTGCGAAATTGGTACGTGGGACCCAGCGTCGCCAGCGCCAGTGACGTGGTCACAATCTTCGCGTTCGATGCCGGCGTAAAAAATCGATCAGCGTTGAGCTCATACAAAACTTCGCCCGTATCACGATCCGTCACCAGCACGCCCCACAGCGCTTTCTGCGCGTGCGCTTCCGCCATCGCGGCATCCACGCGCGCCCGAAACCGCGCCACATCAGCCCGCGGTTTCCCGCTCAGCGCCCCGCCCGATGCCTTCTTCGCTAGCGGGGCCGAAGGAGCCTGTTGGCCAATCGTCGCGGCGGCCGCAAAAATCAGCGGTGCAATCCCCCAAATAGTTGCCGCCAAAATTTGACGGCACCCCGCACGCTCGAAAACTTCCCGTCGAATTTTCAAATCAACCTCGGCCATGATTCGCAAAATCAAAAAACGTCCAAATTATATGACATCCTTCGCGGCCGCGCGGCCCGCGCAGGAGAAATGTTGCGATTCTCCAACAATATTCATATGATTGTCGTCCACCCATAGGAGGGTACACCGCATGAAAAGCAAAGTTCTTTCGGCCCTGCTGATTGCTGCTCTGATTGGCCTTCCCACCCTTATTAGTCCCACGCTGTCGCATGCGGACGATACCACCACCGATCAAGACCGGATTCGCACCGCCGGCACAGTTCTGAAAGAAATTATGGATATTCCAGACAATATTCCGCAAAGCCTCATCGACAAGGCAGACTGCGTCATCGTTTATCCCACCGTCCTCAAAGCCGCATTTGTCGTCGGCGTCAGCTACGGACGTGGCGTGATGACCTGCCGCAGTGGCCCAACTTTCCACGGACCCTGGAGCGCCCCGTCCATGATGGCCCTCGAAGGCGCAAGCTTCGGACTTCAGGCTGGCGGCCAGGCCACCGACTTCGTCATTCTGGTAATGAATACCGCCGGTGCCAACGCCATCCTCGCCAGCAAAGTTAAGCTGGGCGGCGACGCTTCTGTCGCAGCCGGTCCCGTCGGCCGCAACGCCGCGGCGGATACCGACGTAACTCTGCGCGCCGAGATGCTCACCTACTCGCGCGCCCGCGGCCTCTTCGCCGGAATTTCCCTCGCCGGTTCCACCGTGCGCCCGGACAACGACGCCAACACACGCATTTACGGCAAGCCAGTCTCTGCGCGCGATATCGTTCTGCACAACGCGGTCCGTCCCACGCCCGACGCGAAACTCATGCTGGAAGTGTTGCGCGCACACAGCCCCAAGAACCTGTCGAAGTAAGCGGCCCGCTCTCGCTTCGACATCCCAACTCGCGCCGGAGGCCGTTGCCTTCGGCGCGTTTTTCTTTCTGCGCGGCGCCTTGTTTCGTTCCGCCAGCCCCGCGCCGCCCGGCATGCAACCCCCCCCCAAAACAATCTCTAAGTGACCAAAGTCCAATGTTGACTAATGGTCGGACTTGCCCTATAGTCAGCTATGGTGTGCTCGTGAAGATCACTCCTCTATCTTCGGCCTCTCGCCCCACCCAAACCGCTCCGCGCGCCGGGCGCCGTGAACGCCATCGCACCGAAACCCGCGATCGCCTCTACCGCGCCGCCCTCGCCCTCTTCGCTGAACGCGGCTTCTTGGAAACCACGGTAGAGGACATCACCGAAGCGGCCGATGTAGGTAAAGGGACCTTTTTCAATTATTTCCCCACCAAAGAGCACATCCTGGGCGAATTCGGTGGCCAGCGCACCGCCGCAGTCGAACGCGCGCTGCAAAGCGCCCGCGAGACGAAAGGTCCAGTGTTGGACGTACTGCGGGAAATGGTGGGAGACGCCGTGGGGCAAGCCGACAAAAGCGCCGCGCTGCTTCGTGCAATTTTTGCAGCCCACGCTTCTTGCACTTCCGTCCGTGAGGAACTCGTGAAACGCATGCACGTGGCCCGCCGCATTCTCGCGCAGATTATTATCCTCGCGCAGGAACGCGGCGAAATCCGGCGCGACATTCCGGCGATAGACCTCGCGCGCATGACCCAGCGCATCTTCATGGGCGTCACCATGAGCTGGTCCATCAAGCCCGAATCCACGCTGCGCAAAACTTCCGAGGAAATTTGGGACCTGATTCATTCGAGTCTGGTACCGGCCGAAACGCGCACCATGCGCAAGCGGCCGCGGAGTTCTCACGCATGATCGGCCCGTTCCCAGTCAAGGCATCTGCTGGAAACTTCGCTGAGTCTTGGAATCGCGAAACTTCATCCAATTTGCAATATTCCGGGCAGGAGGAATCCGTGACAGTTCGACCACTGCAATTCTTAATTCTCATAATCCTGCTTTCGCTGGGGGCGGCGCAGACACAAGCGCAAGCGGTTGCTGGTCCGGTGCCCGCGCGACCTTCGTCCTCCTCCAGCAGCAGCCCAGCAAGCAGCGTTCCCGCGGCTCCGCAATCGCAAAGCACGTTTCAAGGCAGCGTGCCGGGCAAATTGGAACCAGGCGTGCTTCAGCTCTCACTGCAGGACGCAATTGACCGCGGGCTGAAAACCAATTTGGGATTGCTGCTCTCGGATCAGTCCATCGGATCGGCGCGCGGCGCACGCTGGCAAAAATTAAGCTCGCTGCTACCAAACATCACCACCACCAGCTATGCCGACGGTTCGCAAGTAGATCTTGCGGAATTCGGATTCAACTCCATTCCCGGCGTGACCATTCCCAGCATCATCGGGCCATTCGGCTATTACGATTCGCGCGTGTACCTCACGCAGTCTCTGATCGATTTCAACGCGATCAATAACACCCACGCGGCCACGCAAAATTTGAAGGCCGCGCAGTACACCGCCAAAGACGCTCGCGATCTGGTGGTCCTCGCTGTCGGCTACAATTACTTGCAAGCCATCGCCGACGCATCGCGCATTGAATCCGTCGCGGCGCAGGTCAATACAGCGCAAGCTCTCTACAAGCAAGCGTCCGATCAGGTGACCGCAGGCACTTCGCCCGCAATTGACGGCCTGCGCGCTCAAGTGGAATTGAAAACGCGCCAGCAACAGCTCATCCAGGCCAAAAATGATTTCGCGATTCAGAAACTCACGCTCGCGCGCGTTATTGGCCTTGCCCCCAGCCAGCAATACGAACTCACCGATAAATCACCCTACGAGCCCTTCAGCGCGATGACTCTCGACGAAGCGTTGCAGCGCGCCTACGCCTCGCGCTCCGATTTTATGGCCGCCAGCGCCACCCTGCGCGCGACGGAGTATTCGAAAAAAGCGGCGCACGCCGAATATTTTCCCACGTTTAATTTCAGCGGGGATTACGGTGTCGCCGGCACCGCTTCAACTCTCGCCACGCACGGCGTCTTCGACGTCCGCGCCACGCTGAGCTTCCCCATTTTCCAAGGCGGCAAAGTGCACGGCGATGAATTGCAGGCTGACGCGCAGCTCGAACAGGCGCGCCAGAACCTGGAAAACCTTCGCGGGCAGATTGACGCGGATGTGCGCACCGCTTTCCTGAATCTGCAGTCCTCCGCCGAGCAAGTGGAAGTCGCCAAAAGCAATATTGACCTGGCGCAGCAAACTCTGGACCAGTCACGCGACCGCTTCGCCGCGGGCGTCGCCGACACCGTGGAAGTAGTGCAGGCCCAGGAACAAGTAGCCACCGCGAACGACAGTTATATTTCCAGCCTCTACAGCTACAACTACGCGAAAATTTCCCTGGCACGCGCGCTGGGCCAGGCCGAAGCAAGCGTCAAAGAATACTTCAAAGGAAAATAAGCGATGCCCCAGCAAACCGAAGTCTCGGCAAATCCTCCGGCGGAAAAGCAGCCTCCCGCCGAAACTCATTCGGCTTCGCCGCCGCCCGCGCCCGCCGAGAGCTATTTCAAATTGCATCCGCGCGCGCCAATGATTCTGGTGATCGTTGCGCTGCTGCTGCTGGTCGGCGGCTACTTCACGTTTCGCTATTTTTCGATGTACGAATCCACCGACGACGCCGAAGTGGACGGCCACCTAATGCCGCTCAGCGCGCGCATCACCGGCTACGTCATAAAAGTCAACGTGGACGACAATCAATACGTGGACGCCGGCACCGTGCTCGCCGAAATTGATCCGCGCGATTACCAAGTCGCGCTGGATCAGGCCAACGCGTCGCTCGCCGATGCCCAAGCCACCGCGCAAGCTCTCAATATCAACGTCCCCATCGCCTCCGTGAATTCCGATAGCCAGGTATCCGCCACGGAAGCGGACGTCGAAAATGCCCGCGCAGGAATTTCCGTCGCCCAGGATCAATACACCGCCGCCAAGGCTCAGCTCGCCGAATCCGAAGCCAACGACGTCAAAGCGCAAAACGACCTGCTGCGTTACAAACAGCTCGTGGATAAGCAGGAAATTTCGCAGCAGCAGTACGACCAGGCCGTCGCCGCCGCCAAAGCCAGCAGTGCGGCAGTCGCATCAGCCCATGCCTCCGCCACTGCGGCCGAGCAGCAAGTAACCCAGGCGCGCAGCCGTCTCGCGCAAGCCGAAGCAAATTATCGCAATGCGCAAACCGGTCCGCGTCAGGTGGCTTCCACGCGCGCTCGCGCACTTTCCGCCGACGCCACCGTGCAACAAAAGCAAGCCGCGGTCGAGCAGGCACAGTTAAATCTTCAATACACGAAAATCATCGCCCCGGTGAACGGTGTCGTCAGCAAGAACGCCGAAGTTGGCATGAACGTGCAACCCGGCCAGCAACTTTTCTCCATTGTCCCGCTCGACGAAGTCTGGATCACCGCCAACTACAAAGAAACCCAGCTGAAATACATGCGGCCCGGCCAACCCGCGGAAATTAAAGTGGACGCCAACGGCCGCACCTACCAGGGCCGCGTGGACAGCATCGCCGGCTCCAGCGGCGCGCGCACCAGCCTGCTGCCTCCTGAAAACGCCACCGGAAATTACGTGAAAGTGGTTCAACGCATCCCTGTAAAAATCGTCCTCGAAAAAGGACAGAACAGCGATCACTACCTTCGCCTCGGCATGTCCGTCGAGCCCAAAGTCAAAGTGAAATAAATTGAGCGCTGCCGCCATTCCGATGGATTCCGCCTGGCGTCCGCGCCCGGTCATCAATCCGTGGATCATCGCGCTCACGGTTACTCTCGCGACGTTCATGGAAGTCCTGGACACCAGCGTCGCCAACGTCGCGCTCCCGCACATCGCCGGCAGCCTTTCCGCCGGCCAGGACGAAAGCACCTGGGTGCTCACTTCCTATCTGGTTTCCAACGCAATCATTCTCCCGATGAGCGGTTGGTTCTCCCAGCTCATCGGCCGCAAGCGTTTTTACATGTCCTGCGTCGCGCTCTTCACCATCAGCTCGTTTCTCTGCGGCCTGGCGCCCAATCTCAGCATGCTGATTATTTTTCGCGTGCTGCAGGGCGTCGGCGGCGGCGGATTGCAACCCAGCGAACAGGCAATTCTCGCGGACACTTTCGAGCCGCGTAAACGCGGCATGGCTTTTGCCGTTTACGGCATGGCCGTGGTGCTCGCTCCCGCCATCGGTCCCACCCTCGGCGGATGGATCACTGACAATTTCAACTGGCGCTGGATTTTCTTTATCAATATTCCCGTCGGCATCATTTCGCTGCTGCTCACTAATATGCTGATCAGCGACCCCCCGTATATGCAGCAGGAAAAACGCAAGGGCTTCCGCGTTGATTTCATCGGACTCGGCCTGCTCGCCCTCGGCCTCGGCGCCATGCAAGTCGTCCTCGATAAAGGCCAGCGCGACGATTGGTTCGGCTCGAATTTCATCGTGATCATGACCTCCATCTGCGTAGTCTCGCTGATTGCCGTTTGTATCTGGGAGTGGCATCACAAAGATCCCATCATTGATCTACATCTGTTCAAAATCCGCTCCTTCGGCATCGGCAATATGCTCATGTTCATGGTCGGATTCGCGCTGCTTTCCAGCACCGTGCTGCTGCCGCAGTTTTCGCAGGAATTATTGGGCTACACGGCGCAAAGGGCGGGCCTTGCCTTGATGCCGGGAGGTTTCGCAATTATTCTATGTATGCCGCTGGTCGGCTATTTGCTCGGCCACACAGACGCGCGGCGCCTGCTTCTATTCGGCCTCGCCATGGTTTCTTTTTCCCTCATTCACATGACCAATTTCGACACCTCGATTGACTTCCGCACCCTCGCAACCGCGCGCGTATTCCAGGCCATGGGCCTCGCATTTCTGTTCGTGCCCATCAACACCGCCGCTTACGCCTTCATCCCGCCCGGAAAAAATAACGCAGCCTCCGGGCTCATCAACCTCGCGCGCAACATCGGCGGCAGCGTCGGCATTTCTTTCGTCACCACCATGCTCGCCCGCCGCGCGCAGGTGCATCAAAACAATCTCACCGCCCGCCTTAATTCTGGAAATGGACAATTCCAGGCCGCGATTGCCAATACCACCCACATGCTCATCACCCGCGGCTCCAGTCCGTCCGAAGCAGCTCATCAAGCCTATGGAATTATCGCCTTCAATTTGAATCGCCAGGCCACCATGCTCGCTTACGTTGATAATTTCTGGATTCTCGGTGTCGCCGTTGCCGTCATGATCCCCTTCGTTTTCCTCATGAAGAAAGTAAAACCCGGCGGACCGATGGCGGCCCACTAGCCGCGGTTTCATAGGTTGATGCGCCGGGCCGTCGGCTTTGAATTTGTAGCGGCCAGCTTCAGCTGGGCGTTTTGAACTTCGACTTTGTTTTTGACTTTGTAGCGGCCGCCTGCTTTTGCTTCTTAGGCGGGCGTCTTTGACTTTGCCGTTGAACTGACGATGCGCCTGACTCCCCGTCAGCGCTGATTCGGGTCCGGTTCGATCTTCGTAGCTCGTGGCTTCAGCACCGCCGTCAGCCTCGGCAACGCAAAGGACTTTCGCTCACGGAAGCCATTTTTCGTCGCGCTTGCATACTCCCTAGATGAGTTGTAGGCTCGCATCGGCGGCTGCAATGTCCGTGAAAATCATCACCCTCGAACGCGAATACGGCAGCGGGGGCGCGCTCATCGCCAAAACGCTCGCCCAACTCCTCGGCTGGAAACACTGGGACGAGGAAATTACCGCAGAAATCGCCCGCGCCGCGAATATTGACCATCGCGAAGCCCAGCGCTGCGACGAGCGCGTGGACCCTTTCCTCTATCGCCTCTTCAAAGTTTATGCGCGCGGCAGCTACGAACGAACGCTCGGCCTCGGCGATTCGCGCGTCTTCGACACCGATTGCATGGTCGAAATGCTGCAAAAAGTCATCGAAGACATCGCCTCGCGCGGCAATTGCGTGATCGTCGGCCGCGGCGCACCCTACTTCCTCCGCGATCGCCCCGACGCCTTCCACGTTTTCATCTACGCCTCCGACGAAGAAAAAATCCGCCGCATCAAATCCATCGGCAAAACCGAAAAAGAAGCGCAGCAACTAGTCGCCGAAGTGGACCGCGACCGCGCCGATTTCATCCGCCACTATTTCGGCAAACAATGGCCCCACCGCCCCCTGTACAACATAATGATCAACTCCAAATTCGGCGACGAGTTCGTAATCGACACAATCCTGCAGAACATCGCAGCCCTCGAAAAGCATCAAGCCCTCCACAGCGCCACCGCCTAGCGACATTGAATTAGCAGTTGAATGCGCGGGTTTTCGTGTTCAGCCAAGATAGTCCTTACGCAGGCTACTCAAAACGTCTGTGGCGCAATCAAGGTTGAGTCAATGGTAGTCTTATCCTTGTGACAAGCCTTACCGATAAGGGAAACGATCGTCCGTCTGCCTTTTATGCTCGACGGGCGAATGAACTGATCGGTGACATTGACGATAGGGTGAGCAGCCTGTCGTTCTACAACTTCAGCCTCACCGCTCTCGGATTTATCGCCATCGTGGTTCTGTATTACGCCTTCAGTTCAAAGCTATTGCCGCTGTTGGCTCTAGTCTCGGTTGCGGTTATTGCCGTTTTTGTTCTGCGACAACGCCACGCCTGTCAGCGCCGATTGATGCAGCTCTGGAACCTTGCGGAATATTACGAAAAGGGAACTGCCCGGCTAACCCGGAAGTGGGAATCCCTGGACACAGGTGAACTTTTCGCCGATCAGGATCACTTCTACTCGAAAGATTTAGATCTGTTTGGTCAGGGATCGCTTTTTCAATTACTTTGCTCGGCTCGCACGCAAATGGGCCGGGAGACCGTTGCCAACTGGATGAGGACTCCGGCGAGCATCGAAGAAATCCGCGACCGGCAGGCGGCGATCTCAGAACTTCGGGAGCGCCGAGAGTTACCCGAGTCGCTCGCGGCTGCCGGCCCCATGCAAGCATACGATTGCCGTCCGGAATTCTTGAAGACATGGGCCACGGAATCTCATCCGCCGTTTCCGTCATGGGCTCGGCCACTGGCACTCGTGTTAGCGCTTGCCGCACTCGCTCTGCCTGTTTTATTTTGGTTCGGTCTCTTGGACTTGCATAGCTTGTGGGAGTCCGCTGTTTCGGTACTCGCAATTCAGAGCATCTTCGCCTTAACGTTTCGGCCTCAAGTGAAACGAGTGGTCGAATCGATAGGACCGCTTTCGGTCGAGCTGCCGATCGTGCGTGAACTCCTAGAAATTGTGGAGCGGGAGCGGTTTTCATCGGCGAAACTTCGTGCGCTGGCTGCATCTCTAGCCGACGACGGACCAGCGGCTTCCAGCGAAATCGGGCATCTGCAACGATTGATCCGCCTACTGAAGGAACGCGACAACGAAGTTTTCACGTATATATCGTTTTGTCTGTTATGGGGCACCCAGTTCGCAATGGCAATCGAGCACTGGAGGCTTCGTCACGGCAACGAACTGAAAGCTTGGGTGGCTGCGCTCGGAGAATTCGAAGCGCTGATTTCGCTATCTACCTATTCGTATGAGCATCCCGGAGACACGGTTCCGCTACTCCTGGAAAACACTCGCGTGTTGGAGGCCGAAGGGCTAGGCCATCCGCTCCTTGATGAAGTTACTTGTGTAAGGAATGATGTCGAGCTGGGAGACGCTGTGCGCTTTCTTATCGTCAGCGGATCAAATATGTCTGGCAAGAGCACTTTTCTGCGTGCCATCGGGCTTAATGTGGTCTTAGCAAATATGGGAGCGCCGGTTCGATGCGCAAAACTTCGCTTGTCGCTTCTGGCAATCGGTGCCGCAATCCGAATCCAGGATTCCGTGGTCGATGGCCGTTCTCATTTCTTGGCCGAGATGCAGCGATTGCGTCGGATGATTGAAATGGCGGATCAAACCCCGCTCTTGTTCCTGGCCGATGAGATTATGAGCGGCACAAACTCGCATGATCGACGGATTGCGACTGAATGGGTGGTCCGGGCGCTGATGCTCCGAGGAGCGATCGGAGCGATTACTACGCATGATCTGGCGCTGACTGAAATTGCGACAAATGGCTTACCCGGCCGCAATGTTTTTTTCTGAAGATTCAGGCGAATCTGGAAACCTGTCTTTCGATTACAAACTCCGACACGGCGTGTTGAGCCGATCCAATGCGTTGAATATTGCCCACCTCTTAGGAATTGACACGGCCGCCGCCAAACCCGATTAGAGTGAAGTGCTGCTTTCACTCGAGTAGCAGCTAGCTCAACATCCGCATCTGTGAACTTATGGCCCGTCCGCGCAGTTACAAAAATAGCTCGCTACTTGTTTGCGCGTCGTTGACTTGCACTCACCTGCAATCTAAAATCGCCACCTCATGCCCGATAGCCCTTCTCTGATTGGCCTCACCATTTCCCATTACCGCATCGTCGAAAATCTCGGCGGCGGAGGTATGGGCGTCGTTTACAAAGCCGAAGACACCCGGCTGAAGCGTTTCGTCGCGCTGAAATTTCTTCCCGACGAAGTTGCCCGCGACCAGCAGGCCCTAGGCCGCTTCGAGCGCGAAGCGCAGGCCGCCTCCGCGCTGAATCATCCCAACATTTGCACCATCCACGATATCGGCGAAGAGAATGGCAAAGCCTTCATCGCCATGGAATTTCTCGACGGCGCTACCTTGAAACACGTGATCAACGGCCGCCCGATGGAGCTCGACCGCCTGCTCGATCTCGCCATCGAAATCGCCGATGCGCTTGACGCCGCGCACGCCCAGGGCATCATTCATCGCGACATCAAACCCGCCAATCTTTTCGTCACTCGCCGCGGCCATGCGAAAATTCTCGATTTTGGCCTCGCGAAATTAATTCCCGCACACAGCGGCGCCGCGCGCGTCGGCGAAACCATGGGCGCCACCAGCCCTGCAATGAGCCATGCCACGCTGGACTCCGGCGAAATGTTCACCAGCCCCGGAACCGCCGTCGGCACCGTCGCCTACATGTCGCCCGAACAAGTTCGAGGCAAGGAACTCGATGCGCGCAGCGACCTCTTCTCTTTCGGCACCGTCCTCTACGAAATGACCACCGGCGTCCTGCCCTTCCGCGGCGAAACCACCGGCGTGATCTTCGAAGCCATACTGAATCGCGTGCCGCCTCCGGCCCTGCGCCTCAATCCCGATATCCCTCCGAAGCTCGAAGAAATTCTGCAAGAAGCTATTGGAAAAAGATCGCGAGATGCGCTATCAAGTCGCCGCCGAAATCCGCGCCGACCTGAAACGCCTGCGCCGCGAAGCCGATTCTTCCGGACGCCTCGCCGCCAGCGGCAGCTTCGCAGACTATCCGCCAGCGCAGCGGTCCCAATTTCCGGCTCCGCCGCCTCGCCGACGCTTCCCTCGTCAGCTTCTACTCCGTCCGTCTCCACCAAATCCAGCTCCGCCGTGCTGCAAGTAGCCGGCCAGCACAAAATGGGCACCGTTCTCACCGCGCTCATCTTGCTGGCGCTTGTGGCCGCAGCGGCCTTCGGCGTTTATTCTCTTCTCTCGCGTAAAAAGGCGGCGGCATTCGAACACTTCACCGTTACACCCGTCACCGAAACCGGCAAGGCCTCTCTCGCGGCGCTCTCTCCGGACGCCAACTACATCCTCAACGTGCAGCGCGAAGCCGGCCAACAAAGTCTCTGGCTGCGCAACGTGCCCACCAAGAGCAACACGCAAATCGTTCCCCCATCCGATGACCAATACCGCAGCCTGAGCTTTTCGCCGGACGGCAATTCGATCTATTTCACGAAGGACGAAAAGGCCGAAAAGAACGTGTACAGCCTGTACCGCGCGCCAGTGCTCGGCGGAAATCCGGAACGCATCGTCCACGATATCGGCAGCGGCATTAGCTTTTCTCCCGATCGCTCCCACATCGTCTTCATCCGCTTCAAACGCAACGAAGGCGAGGGCGACTTGATCATCGCCAATGCCGATGGCTCAAACGAGAAGCTCCTGTCCAAGCAGGATACTCGGCTGCGCTCGCCGGCCTGGTCGCCCGACGGAAAGTTGATCGCCGCGACAGAATTTATTGCTGATAAAGCCGGCTTGTCTGCGCTGGATCTTTTCGACGCATCCACCGGCGAGAAACAAATATTCAAGAAAACGGACATGTTTATCGGCTCTCCCGTCTGGCTGCCTGACCAAAGCGGCGTCCTGGTAACAGCGAGTGGCCGCGAATCAAATTTCAATCGCAGTCAAATCGGAGTAATTTCTTATCCCGAAGGCGTGTACCGCCCCGTCACCAGCGATACCAATGACTACCCCGGAATCAGTCTCTCCGCCGATGGCAAGACCATCGCTACCGTGCAATCACAATATGTCGGAACGCTGCAAACCGCGCCCTACGAAGCCGCTGGCGCGGGAAAGCCGGTCACGATCAGCAGCCGTCCACCCACAACTTCCTTTAGTTGGACACCCGATGGCAAGCTGCTCGCCGAACAGGAAAATGGCATCTTTCAGATGAACGCTGATGGCAGCAATCGCGTCCCGTTTCTTCGTGACGATTTCCCGTCCTTCGGGCCCATCTCCTGCGATCACGGACGCTACGTCATCTTTGCTTCCGCGTCTCGCGGCGGCGGCAATTCCATGAATATCTGGCGCGCTGATTCGACGGGCGGCAATCTGAAACAGATCACCACCGGAACGGACGACACACCCGCCATGTGTTCGCCCGATGGCAAATGGCTCGTTTATGCCGGCTTCGACGCTGGAAAGTTCCTGGCGAAGAAAGTTTCGGTAGATGGCGGCCCGCCCACGAAGCTTTCCGAGGCGTTGCTCACTTGCGGCTGCGTCAACATCTCGCCCGATGGAAAAAACATCGCGTTCCAGACCCAGCCCACCACCGGCGGCGCCATCATCATAAAAATTCTGGATTTTGAAACGCTGCAACCGGTGAAGGTGATCGAACGCGATCCGCGCGCCGGCGGCGAAATTCGCTACTCCATGGACGGCAAAACGATCGGCTACCCGATCCGCGAAAACGGCTTGTATGCCCTGTGGGTTTCACCCGTGGACGGTTCACCCGGCCACCGCGTCACCGAATTCGAACCCGATCGCATTGAAGACTTCCACTGGTCCGCCGACAATAAGACGCTCGGCCTGCTCCGCATCCACTTCGACAGCGACGTCGTCCTGCTGCGCCAAACCGCCGCCGCGCATTAATCTCGCCGCACGCCGCACGCCGCACAATCAGCGCGCCCGATGCGTAGCGCTACTTCGTCTCGCCCGGCTTGAACTGCGGATTGAAGATAATGCCCAGCACGTTGCCGAACGGATCGCGCACTTCGCCCACCAGCATCCCGCCGCCTACGTCCTGCACTCCTTCCACCGGCGTCGCGCCTAGCTCAATCAATCGCTTGTAGGCCGCGCGCGCGTCCTCCACTCCCCAGTACGCAACGCCCGCGGCGGCTCGTTTCGTCTCCGCTTTCGGCGCGGGCACCAGACCCAGATCGTACCCGCCAACGTTGTATCCCACGTAAAATGCGGGCTCATCAAAGTAAGGCTGAATCCCCAACACTTTGCTGTACCACTCCTTCGCCTTGGCCACGTCCGCCACTTCATACTTCACTGTCCGCAATCCCAAGAACATTGCATGCTCCTTAGTAGCGCCCTGCCCATATCCAGGCGCCGCCGTCGCGGCCGAGACGTCCACCCGCCCGGCCAAGTATGCAAACAAACATACGAAAGCCACCACCATCGTAATCGTGGAAACATGCTTCAACTTCACGCCGCGCACGGGCTTCACTTCCACCGGCGCAATAGTGGGAGCGACGGCAATGCCGTCAGTCAACTGCGAACCAGCTTTCCTGCGTCGCCGATTCGCCGGTCTCACCATGGATCTCGAGCGGTACATGGCTCTCCTCCCTGATTAATCCCCAACCCCAGCCGCATCTGTGGCGATTTCCAAGAGCGATTCTCACCGCGGTCCGGACGCGAGCCCAAGCCATATTTCTGCCGCAAATGCTCCACCCGCGCCGTAATTTCCTTGCGATAACCGTCCGGCGCGTTCCCGTGCCGCCCATACCACTCGCGATACTGCCGCGAAAGTTTCGGAAACTTCGCATCCAGAAATGGCAGAAAATGTTTCAGCGACGCCGGCATCAAAAACAGCACATTCCCCGCGAACCAATGCGCCTGAGCGTCCCGCGCCCCCCGCGCCAAAGCGTCCAAATCTTCCACGCGATCCGTAATTCCCGGCACAATCGGCATCGCCAATACTCCCGCCGAAATTCCCGCCTCGCGCAAAGTCCGCACAGCTTCCAAACGCAAATCCGGGCGCGGCGCGCGCGGTTCCAGCAGTCGCGCCAGTCGCGTACGCAGCGTCGTAATACTTAGGTTCACGGAAAGCCTCGAACGCTCCGCAATCCGCTTCAGCAAATCAATATCCCGCAGCACCTGGTTCGATTTCGTAGTGATCGAAACGCTCAGTCCCTCGCGCTTCGCCATCTGCTCCAAAACTGCCCGCGTCGCTCCATACTCACGCTCCGCCGGCTGATAAGGGTCTGTAGCAGTTCCGATGGCAATGTGCTCGCCCCAGATTTTCTCGTTCGCCAGATCGCGCCCTGCCAAAGGCCCTGCATCCTGCTTCACGTAAATCTTCGACTCGAATTCGTTGCCGTCCAGCTCCATATATTCATGCGTGTAGCGCGCGTAGCAGTAGTGGCACCCGAATTCGCACCCGCGATAAGGGTTAACAGTCCAACGAAAAGGAACCCGCTCCGAATTGCAATAATTCAGAATCGATTTGACGGGTAACAGGAAGTACTCCGTCCCGCGCTTGGCATCTGCGCAGGGGGAGGAAGCGGCGAGGCGTGCAATGCCGACCAGTTCCGTAGCGGGCTTCGTTCTCTGGCTTGGCGCCAGAGGGGGCGCGGAAGCCTCGCACGGTGACTCACATGTGCCGTGGCGAGCGGCTGTGGGGAAAAGGGTGAGACTGGTCTGCTTCGCACGCTTCCGAGGACGTTGGAGCGTCGCTGGTGTCGCACGAAGAATGGGAAAAGTGGCCATTGATTGCCTCGCCGCACGCCCGACAATATATTCGCCTTTTCTTCGCTTTGTCAAGCACTATTCTTCGCTTTATTTTCGCCTGTCCTTCCAGCCAGCCCAACCCTGGAAACCCACCTTTCGGCCAGATGCCTCCGCCTCCCCCGGCCGATATACTCGTGAAGACACCTCCTGGCGGGAACTGCATTGGCAGAAGTCGGCATTCTGATCATTGACGACGATATCGTCAGCCAGCGCGCGCTGAAAAACGTCCTCGATTCAGAGGGTTGGCGCGTGCGTATCGTCCCGCTCGTCTCGGCGGCGATGCTGGAGCTGGCCAGCGGCCAGTGGAGCCTGGTGATCGTCAACGTCGCGATGACCGACGTTCGCGGCCCGCTCTTCAATATCCTCAAAGACCTGGCGCAAGGCGATGCAGATGCGCCCGAAGGCGCCGAAGTGGATGCTGCCCGCCCCAAACGCATACGCGTTCTGTTCCTGGTCCCCCTACTGGCGGCTCGCGAAGCGCAGCCCATCCTCGAAAAGGAAGGCCTTCCCTACCTGCTCAAGCCCTATCATCTGCACGACTTCCTCGAAAAAGTAGGCGAGCTCCTCGTTGAAGCAGGCGTGCTCGCCGACCCCATCCGCAGCATGAGCGATTTCTCCCCCACCAATAGAAAACGCCGCGGCCTCCGCTCCGCCCAGCGCGGCAAACGCAGTTCCATGTTCGCCTCGCGCGACGATTACCAAATGTCCGAAGAAGAACTGCTCGAATGGGAACGCACCGAAGAAGAAGAACGCAAAAAACGCGAAAAGGAACTCGAAGACCGCAAACACCTGTAGTTTTCGCGTCAGTTGCCAGCAATTTCGGAAGGCCAACGTAACAACGCGCGTCGCCGCCGCCCGATCCCGGCTCAGCGCCGCCGCAGAAATCCTGCAAGGAATTACTCCATGCTCGTTCTCATTGTGATGGCTCGCGCGCACAGCCTCATTCGCGCGAGCACGCAAGGAGAACGCCATGCATCCCAGCCATAAACAAATTTGGATCCCCGGCTTCATCATTCTCGCGGCGCTCGCCGCCGTGATCGTCTGGGCAGTCAGCACCTCGTCACGCGTCTATGCCAAACCTGAGCTCGGAGCCAAACCTGAGCTCGCTTTGGGCCCCGATTCAGCCAGCGGCTGGCGCATCGGCGAACCGGTCACCTACGAAACGCTCACAATCTTCCCGGTGCTGTCGTCGCAAGAAGCGCTACACCGCCGATTTCGAAACCCTCGATGCAGCGCTCGCCTCGGGCGAAGCAATTGTCGCCGAACAAGGCGAATACATGCGCCGTTCGCGCAATGGCGCCGAACCTGCCGTTCTAAGTTCCGGCGGCGGCGCGCAAGTAAACCAACTAGTCCTCGTAAATCGCGGCAAAAAACCCTTGCTCCTTCTCGCTGGCGAAGTGGTTTCCGGCGGCAAGCAAGATCGCATCATCGGCAAGGACCGTATCATCCCAATCGGCGCGCAGCCGCTGCCTCTCGATGTCTTTTGCGTCGAACACAGCCGCTGGACCAGCGGTGGTGCCACCTTCGCCGCCGCGAAAACCATGGTTCATCCCACCGTGCGCGAACAAGCCGCCATTGATCAGGACCAGAACAAAGTTTGGGCCGCGGTTCGCGGCGATGCCGTGGGATCGGGAGGAGGCACGTCGGCAGAAGCAGCAGCCCGCGCGCGAGCGCAATCGGAAATGTCCTCGAGCCTCGAAGTCACCGCGCCGCGGATTACCTCGCGCCAGCTTTCTACCGTGGTGGCTTCCGCCGCTCCCACCGAAGGCTATCGCAGCATTTATCAATCGGCTGCGGTCGGGCCCTCCGTTGAAAATTTCGCGTTGGAAGTCGAACGGCGTTTCAATCGCGCGACGTCCGGCCTGAAAGGCGAACACGTCGTCGGCGTAATCATCGCCTTCGGCGGAGAAGTAGCGTGGAGCGATATTTTCGCGTCCTCGCAACTTTTCGACGCGTACTGGCCGAAGCTCCTGCGCAGTTACGCGGTGGAAGCGCTCACCCGCCCCGCCACACGTGAAACAGTGTCGCTTGCTGACGCGCGCGACTTCCTGCGCCCCGCCACCGGCCACGTCCGCGAAGAAACCGAGCCCGGCGTCTATCGCTGGCAAGAACGCAGCCAAGGCCGCGAAACCGAAATCCAACTCACAGCGCTGGAGACCAAACCTCCGCTAACGCTCCACTGGCTGAAAGTACTGCGCACAAACTAAAATGTCGCGGCGTTCCTCGACTGCGCACCTTTAGCCGTGCGTAGCCAGAATGTAGAGGCGGGTCTCAGACCCGCCCCTGTTTGCGCCGCGCACGCCCCGGTTTTCGTGGCACAGCCACTCCTGGCTGTGCGTCCGGCACTTCGCCGCACGAATCCTGCCGTTGCCATCGAACGAGCATTCCCGCAAAGCGGGACTAGCATCGCTCGGGTCGTGCGCGCCAATCACGCGCTAAGACAACAATCGCACCTCGCTGCGATCACTCGTCGCCGCCAGCAACTCCGCGACAGTTTTCTTCAGCACTGGATGCACCACCCCAGCCGCAATCTCCTCCAAAGGCACTAGCACAAATCTCCGCTCCGCCATCCGAGGGTGCGGAATCTCCAAATCCGCCTCACGCACCACTTGCAAGCCGTACAACAAAATATCCATATCAATTATCCGCGGCCCGTTAGGCCTCAACCGCTCCCGCCCCATCCCCCGCTCGATCTCCAGCAACGCCCGCATCAATTCACCAGGCAACAGCTTCGTCTCCACCTCCACCACACAATTCAAAAACCAATCCTGCGCCAAAAATTCCACCGGCTCCGTCTCATACACAGCAGATCGCTTCACCACGCGCACACCGAAAGCAGCCAAGTCCGCTATCGCCCGCGCGATATTCTCCGCTCGCTCCCCAATATTCGATCCCAGCGATATATAGATTCCCGTCATGTAAGCGAGAACATTCTATTGTGACTGCTGAATGGGTCGAGCCGTAAACTCCTCCAACCATGAAAGCGCACTCTTGATGTCCGCTTCAAGTTCGTCTGGTTCGGGGAGGGGAGCCGGAGTTTCAGACGGCTGCGAATGCTCGTACCTAGAATATTTCGTCATAAGATCATCGATCAGTTTGCAGTCAGCCGCGTTGATTTTCGCCAATTCGAATATTTTGTTCTTCGTTTGCACACTTCGACGAAACCTTGTCAGTACGTCGGCGAGTAGAGCCTTCTCGACCAACCGCTCAATGACAATACGAAAATGGCTGCACAGGCCTTGCGCGATCAACTCATACTCTGTACTCGACTGCAGAAACGCCTTGCGTCCCTGTGGAAGCCTCTGCAACAGAAATCTAAGCCCTGCTCCCGGATTGCTTTGGTGCATGTATGTCTCGTCCGGGTCGCCGATTCCCCACTTCGCGCGTCGCAGGGCCAAGAAACAGGGTTTGACGCCAGATTTCGCAGCCGCTTCTTCTACAAGCTCCACGAGAGAGAGCCGATGAGTGAACACGATGACTTGGCGGGACTGACTGAGCGTAACCAGTCTCGCTGCAGTGGCTTCCTCGAAGGATTGGTCTGACGATGTGATCGGGTCGTCGAAAACGAATGATCCCATGTCCTCGCGGCCTTCGACATCCGCCAAAAAAGCCGCGAGCGACACTACTCGGCACTCTCCGTCACTAAGCACGTCAGACGTGTTCACCGGTTTTGTGCAGCCTTCCAGCTGAATCCTGTGAAGGACATGTCCGCGCTGGGCGCGTGTCTTCACGAGTTTCACTCGAATATGTTGGCTGCGCAAATGGTCCAATTCGGACTGAAATCTCTTAACATAGGCCTCGGTGATCAACTCATCTGACAAGTTAGACTTTTTTAGGGATAACTGTTGGGTGCTAGTTAGCCTTTGGGCTTGGCCAAGCTTGTGCACTTGTTTTAGCCGAAGCAGCTCTGATTCGACGGCCACGCGTTGCTGCGAAATCCATTTTCTTGCTTTAAGCTCTCTGCATTTGCTTTCCAACGCCGGCCGATTCTCAGCGACTGCGTCTCTATCGAAATTCGACGCCTGCGATTCGAGAGCATCCGCTTCATTCTTTAGTCGCTTGAGAGCGTCCAGTTGAGGAAGGAGTGGGATGCCTGCATTACCCTGCGGGCCGATTAGGGCAGCCCTGCGAAGATCAAGACCATCACGCAGAGAAACGACTGCGCTGCGCCCACCTTCGTCGTTATAACCTGCAGAATCCATTCGAATGCGCAGTTCCTCAGAGGTGATTCCCGCCAAGCTGTCGGATTTTTCTTTTAAGCGCTCCTCCGCGTCACGAGCCTGGGTTTCGAGTTGGCCTTTTACAAAGGATTCAAAGGATATGAATCTCGCTTGCGCATCCAGGTCGAGGGTTTGCTGGCAGAGGACGCATCTCGCGTCGCCTGAAACATTGGGAAAAGCGATTCCGGGATATGCGTTCCGCTCCGAGTAGAGACGCGCTTGTTCCCATAGCAGCTTCCAGCTCTCCGTTCCGACACCGTCCAGTGGAGCGCTCGCAAATACAGTGTCCGCAGCTGCTTGCGCTGCCTGCCTTTTCGAGACGGAATCAGTTTGCGCGAGCAAATACAGCTCGCAATTGTGATCAGAGAGGTTCTCTGCCCACCTTTCAAGTTCGTCATACAGTTCCGTGAGGTATGATTTTCGCTTTCGGAGCGTGCTCGCCGTCTGTGCTGGGTTGTTTTCCGTCAGTCTTTGGTTCAGCTGAGTGAGCTCTTGTTCCACTTCCGTCGTCCAGCCGCACTCGGCCAGTATCTCCGCAGCCTCGGTGAGATGTGTCATCCCCGCATACCATTCTCCGATCTTTGTGGTTTGAAACTCGGCGGACAGGATCGGCTTCTTGGAGGATTTCAAACCAATTTCCTGCTCTAGACTCCTGCTCACCGTGGCACATACCTCAGTCAACTGGGTAAACAGATTCAGAATGGACGGTTCAAAAGCTACCTCGTTTTCCTCGTCAACGTAGATGCCCGCCGAGCGATTGTCGTAGATTTGAATCACTCCCATTTCGGCCACCGGGCCTTGGCCAAGTGACCACTGCGGGTCCTTGGTGACACCGTTTATTGCGCAGGAAAATTTGCAGCTTGGTTCTTCATAACTCTGTAGAAAAACGTTTCCCAACAACTCTCCCGGCTGGCGGATGCCGCAGGCGTGCTTCAGCGCTCGGACATATCCCGATTTGCCGGAACCATTGGCCCCGAATACGACGGAAATCGGTGCATCGCCGAACTGTAATGGTTTGCGAGGCGCTAAGGCGTTGATTCCTTTCGGCTGTGAAATGGAGTTCAGGCGGAAAGTCGCAGGACTCTTGTTGCCGAGCGATGAACCCTTCGGAATCCTCAAGAGTTGATTATCCTCAAGAGGGACATCACAGAGTCCAACCTCCGCTTTGCACAGTTCGACCAGCGGTGGAATATCGTTGGGTCTAATTCTTCCACTCTGGAGGATCCGTGCTGCTGCTTGCACCCATTTGGGACGGCTGTTGAACCAATCTTCGAGCTGATCCAAATGCTCAGGCACGTTCTTTTTGCCCCTGAACGAGTAGGTTGTCGGTACACCCACTAGTCAGACCTGATATATCACAAATGTCGTTAATGTTCTGCTAACTGAGCGAGTATATGCCGTGATGCTGAGTCTGAGAATTTACCCGCTAATGTCGCACTGAATTAGAAACAGCGCGCATTGCGTCTCAGCTAAACAGCCCGGGCTGGCGGCGTGGTTCATCCAATCCAAAATGTTTGTAGGCCAGCGCCGTGGCGACGCGGCCGCGCTGCGTGCGATCCAGCAAGCCGAGCTGCATCAAGTAAGGCTCGTAAATTTCCTCGATCGCGTCTTCTTCCTCGCTCAACGATGCAGCGATCGTGCTCAATCCCACCGGGCCACCCGAATATTTCTGAATGATCGTCAGCAGCAAATTGCGGTCCACTTCGTCCAGGCCGTGATCGTCCACGCCCAGCATCGCCAGCGCATCGCGCGCCACACCAATATTGATGTGCCCCTTCGCGCGCACCTCCGCAAAATCGCGCACGCGACGCAACAGACGGTTCGCCACGCGCGGCGTCCCGCGACTACGCCGCGCGATCTCGGCAGCGCCCTGTTCATCCATGGTAATCCCCAAAATTCTTGCCGAGCGCTGCACGATCAGCAGCAATTCCTCCGGCGAATAAAATTCCAACCGGTGCACGATGCCAAAACGCGAACGCAGCGGCGCCATGATCAGCCCCGCGCGCGTCGTCGCGCCAATCAGCGTGAACTTATTCAATTGATAGGGGTGGACTCGCGCGCCCGGCCCCTGCCCGATAATCAAATCCACGCGAAAATCCTCCATCGCCGGATACAAAATCTCCTCCAGCGACGGCTGCAAGCGGTGAATTTCATCCAGAAAGAAAAAATCCTGCGCTTCCAGCGACGTCAGCACCGCAGTAAGGTCGCCTTTCTTCTCCAGCAGCGGCCCGGAGCTTACTTTGATCGCCGAACCCATTTCGTTCGCCAAAATCTGCGCTAGCGTCGTCTTGCCCAAGCCCGGCGGTCCATACAATAAAACGTGATCCAGCGCCTCACCGCGCGTGCGCGCTGCTTCCACCGCAATTTGCAAATTTTCCTTCACGCGATTCTGCCCGATGTAATCCGAAAGCTGCTTCGGGCGAATGCTGGCCTCCACGCGCGCGTCCTCATCGAACGCCTTCCCCGAAATAATTCGTTCCCGGCCGTCGCTCATCTTCCCCGCCACTTTCTTTTCTCCGCCGTCCGCCATCGAAGCCGCGCGTTCACGCGCCGCAGCAGCCGCCGCGGCAGCACCCTCGCGCTCACTCTTCATCATTCACCACCAGCGCGCTGCGATTTCTTCATCACCGCGCCACCCAGCACTTGCAGGGAAGCGCGCAGCAACGTCTCAAAATCATTTCCCACCGTGGCCCGCGATTGCGCGATCGCCTTCTCCACCGCCCTCTCATCGTACCCGAGATTTACCAGCGCCGACGCCACATCCGATTCCAGCTGCGAACGCGTCGCGGGCTTCCCAGCTTCCGGCACGTCCACGGCCGCAAGTTTATCGCGCAATTCCACCACCATGCGCTCGGCCGTCTTGCGTCCCACGCCGGGAATGCGCACCAGTTGCGCCAGGTCGCCCTTGCGAATCGCCGGCACCAGCTCGTCCAGGCTCATGCCCGAAAGAATTTTCAGCGCGAGCGATGGTCCCACGCCGGAGGCGGAAATCAGCAGCTCGAAACACTGCTTCTCGCGCGCCGTGTAAAAACCGTACAGCGCCAGCTGGTCTTCGCGCACGTGCGTGTGAATCAGCAGCGTGGTTTCCGCGTGCATTGCGCCCAGGCTGGTGAACGTGGAAAGCGGGATGATCACCTGGTAGCCCACTCCGCCGACATCCAGCAGCACCAGGTTGGGGCGTTTATCAATCAGCTTGCCGCGGAGCGATCCAATCATGTCCAGCGATTATTGATTAGGGGCGCAGGTGTGTCAACGCGGCAGCGGCCAAATCGTACTGGCGCTGATGGAACATGGTGAAACATTTTGACACGCGCTTGCGTACCAATATTCGGATGCGGGGAATATTCCGCTCATTCGCGCCCCGCGCACAGTGTCCGCTTTCGCGCGAACAGTGTTCGCTTCCGGTTTTTCGCTTCGCAATATTTCTCTCGCGTGTATTTTTCGAAAAACATTTTGCATTTTGCTTTCGCTGCGCTCACCTCCGCGTCTAAGCACGTGCGAGGGGCAAACACATTTCCGGGAGGAAAAAACATGTCGCGCATTTCAATGAATCGTTCGACGAATCGGGCAGTGACAGTGTTTGCAGCGCTGGTGCTGCTCGTAGCCATCGCCGCGCAAACCGCTCCAGCAAAAGACACCAAAGCCGGCGTCAGCACCACCATGAGTCTGCTGGCCCCCGCCACGTTCGCGGGCCACGAACTCAAGCCCGGCGATTACGCGGTGTCTGCCGACGATACTCACGTGACCATCTCGATGAACGGGAAGCTGGTCGCCGAAGCGCCGGTGCAATGGAAAGACGAAACCAGCAAGGCGAAGTACTCCGCGTTCGTGAGTCAAAACAACAAAATCACCGAAATCCACTTCGGAGGCAAAAACAAATTCGTCTCCATCGCGGAATAACCATTACCATTGCAGACCCGGCGGGCAGCGATCGGCATCGCGATCGTCGCCCGCCGTTTTTTGTTTGCGCTATGCTGGCATTGATGGCGCATTGTAACGGGCTCTCATCTTTTCGTTTGCCACGGTCGCCGCGGCCATGATATCCGTAGTTCTGCAATGAACTCGTCGCAACAACAACAGCCTTCTTGCCATCGCAAAGAGCGCAGCGCGCGTGTGCTCGCTTCGGCTTCGTCGTTTGCGCGTCCCGCGTTTCATCGCGGCCGCGCTCCTTTCGTGCCCGCCGCCGGCATTCCACGAATTATTTCCATTATTAGCAGCGGCTAACGGCCGGCGCCCAGCTTCTGCTTGCAAGCGCCATCGGCCGTTACCCGGAAAGGGCAACGGCCTTTCGTTTTTTAGGGGGCAATAAAATGAAGTCCAGCACCAGGAAAGCAAAAACGCAGGCCGACGGACGAGCCGAAGGGCCCGCCTCGACCGTCACGCTCAAAACGATTCAGCAGGCCGCCAAGCGCATCCGCGAGTCGATCTACCTCTCGCCGTTCATGCGCTCCGAAACTTTTTCGCAGCTCACTGGAAATTCGCTTTTTCTGAAACTGGAAAATTTGCAGATGACGGGCTCGTTCAAAGAACGCGGCGCGCTGAATAAAATTCTGCTGCTCACGCCCGACGAGCGACGCCGTGGAGTGATCGCGGCCTCCGCGGGCAATCACGCGCAGGCCGTGGCCTATCACGCCACCAAGCGCGGCATCGCCTCGCAAATCGTGATGCCGCTCACCACTCCGCTGGTGAAGGTTTCCGCCACGCGCGGCCACGGCGCGGAAGTAATTCTCTTTGGCGCGAATTACGACGAAGCTTGCCAGGAAGCGCTGCGCCGCTGCGCCGAGCAATCCCTCACCTTCATCCATCCCTTCGATGATGACGCCGTAATCTCCGGCCAGGGCACGCTCGGCATCGAAATGCTCGAACAAGTACCAGACTTGCATGCGGTCGTGATTCCCATCGGCGGCGGCGGATTAATCGCCGGAGTGGCCTGCGCCGTGAAGGAAATGAATCCCAAGATAAAAGTGATCGGCGTGCAAACTTCGAAGCTGCCCTCGATGAAAGCCGCCGTCGAGCAAAACGACATCGTCACTCTGCCGGCCGAAAAAACTATCGCCGACGGTATCGCCGTGCGCGCCGCCGGCGTGCACACTCTGCCGCTGGTCCGCAAATACGTGGACGAAATCGTCACCGTGGACGAGGAAGAAATCGCCAACGCCATCCTGCTTCTGCTGGAAAAGGAAAAGACGCTCACCGAAGGCGCGGGAGCAGTTGCCGCCGCGGCCGTGCTGAATCGCAAGACCGCGCTAGCCGGTAAGAAAGTTGGCGTGTTGATTTCCGCGGGAAATATTGACGTCACCTTGCTAGCCCGCATCATCGAACGCGGCCTGGTGAAAGACGGCCGCCTGGTCCGCCTGCGCATCCATCTGCCCGATCATCCCGGCGCGCTGGTGCGCCTTTCCACCGTAATCGCCGAACACAAAGTGAATATCGTGGAAACCAGCTTCAATCGGAGTTACTACGGAGTCGTCTTGGGGGATACTGCGATTGATATCACGATGGAAACCCGCGGCCCGGAACACATCACGGAACTAAAAGCAGCGCTGGACGCCGCCGGTTACACCCACGAGCGTGTGCAATAAATCTCAGCAGAACGGAGCTTTTGTAGCGGCCGCCTTCAGGCGGGCGCACTTGCCTTTGCGTTGCCTCTACTGCCGCGCGCGGTCGTTCTTCACAGCCTCTTCCACCAATGCCTCAAGCTCCCGGCGCGTCAAAGTAATCCGCTCGGTGGTTGCAGCAGTCTCCGAAGTAACCGGAAATTCCGGCCCCGCGTTCGGCGCCGTCTGCAACCCGTAACGCGCCCGCGCCGCCACCAATTTCTGCACGTCGTTGCTGGAAAGCAGCACCTGCTTACCAAGCAGCTCCGTCACCAAGGCTACGCGCGCGAAATGCTCGGTGGTCTCCATGCGGAAAAAAGCCGTCATCAAATCTTGTCCGTAACTCACCACCCCATGATTCGCCAGCAAAATCGCGTCGTAACCATCCACGAACGGCGCGATGCTGTCCGCCAATTCCGGAGTTCCCGGCGTGCCGTAAGGCGCCACCGGAACGCAGCCCAGCGAAAGAATCAGTTCACACAGCAGCGCTTTATTCAGCGGCACTCCCGCCGCGGCGTAACCTGTCGCCGCCGGAGGATGCGCGTGGCACACCGCGTTCACATCGGTGCGATGCTGATAAATCATCAAATGCATCGCCAGTTCAGAGGAGGGGTTGCGCCGCCCCGACACTTTCTTCCCGTCCATGTCGGTGATCACCATATCTTCCGGCGTCATCATGCCCTTACAAATTCCCGTCGGCGACGTCAAAATGTGCTGCGTGTCCAGCCGCACGGACAAATTCCCGTCCATTGATGCCACGTATCCGCGGTCGTAGATCCACCGCCCCACGGCGCACATATCGCGCCGGTGCTCGTCTTCGCTTTTCAGTGCTCCGGGCAAAATTGATTCAGGAAACACGTTTCCTCCTCGACGAACTCCGGGCCGCCAACCACCGAGCCTGGTAACCTGCCTAGGCGTAAATGCCGCGCAACTTCAGCGCCCGGGCCACCCGGTCAATCGCGACGATATAAGCCGCGATCCGGTTGTTCACCCGGTGCGTTTCGGCGTACCTTACCACCTGTTCGAAGCTTTGGTCCATCACATCTTGCAATCTTTCGTTCACTTCGCTTTCCCGCCAGAAGAAGCCCTGCCGGTCCTGTACCCACTCAAAATAGCTGACCGTCACCCCCCCGGCATTTCCTAGAATGTCTGGAATGATGAAAATACCCTTATCCTCGATAATTTTGTCCGCGTGCGAGGTAGTGGGACCGTTCGCCCCCTCGCACAGAATCTTGCATTCCACGCGGTTGGCATTGCCAGAAGTGATCTGATTCTCGGTGGCCGCAGGTACCAGAATCTCCGTAGGGTGGAAGAGCACTTCTTGCGCGGTTTGCTTATCCCCGCCACCCGGAAATTCCGGCAACGGCTTCCGCTGCCCGTACACCCAATCCACCAGTTTCGGTACGTCGAACCCTTTATCATTGTAAAGGCCGCCATGAATATCCGCGACGCCTATAATTTTGTAGCCCGCCTCCTGCATCAGAATCGCCGCCTGCGAGCCGACGTTCCCAAACCCCTGAATGATCACGCGGCAACCTTCGCGCTTCATGTTCAGCTTCCGCAGCGCGTTGTTGCAGCACATCATCAAACCGCGGCCGGTAGCTTCCTTGCGGCCTTGCGAACCGCCCAGCTCCAGCGGCTTGCCCGTCACCACCGCGGTAGTCGCCTGTCGCACGTGCATCGAGTATGTGTCCATCACCCAAGCCATGGTCTGTTCGTTCGTGCCGATGTCCGGCGCCGGCACGTCGCGTTCCGGACCAAACCATTCGCTCAGTTCCGCCGTGTAGCGCCGCGTAATGCGTTCCAGCTCCGTCTTGGAAAGTTTGCTGGGATCGCAAATCACTCCGCCCTTCGCGCCGCCGAAGGGAATGTTCACCACCGCGCATTTCCAGGTCATCCACGCTGCTAGCGCGCGCACCTCATCCAGCGACACATCCGGCGCAAAGCGAATTCCGCCCTTGCCGGGGCCACGAATCGAAGAATGCAGCACCCGGTACCCGGTGAAAACCTCGATTTTCCCGGTATCGCGCGCCACCGGAATATAAACCGTGATTTCCTTGCTGGGATACTTCAGGTAACTGTAAATTCCCTTCTTCCAGGTTCAGCTTCTTCGCGGCAATCTCAAACCGCGCTTCCGCCGACTTGTAAACATTCAATTCATCAGCAGTAACCGCCGACATGAACCCCTCCAAAATTGCGCAACAATTCGCTATGCAACAAGCACAGCTCGCCAAGCCACCAGCACAGTCCAACAAACTACAAGCGAAGTAAATGGATTACCTATGGATAACGATCAAGCGCCACGCCCGGCGGCGCCACGCTGCCCGTTCCACTTGCCACAATCACCCTGCAGCCAAACCGTCCAGACAGCGTCGGCCAGTATACGAACCTGCCGCCACGTGCGCAACAAAAGCATTTCTATACGAACGGTTCAATTCTTGATTGACGGGTCGTAGTGGTCCAGATTTCGTTACAATGCGCACGCAGGGCAAAATCGGGGTCCCACGGCTTCAATCCGCGAATGGTGCAATAATACATAAAGATTCTCGCGACAATTCAAACTTGCGCAACGATATCGCATCGCGTCGCGACTTCCTCAAGCTGGCCGGAACTGCTGCGTACGCGGCGGCATGTCCGGACGGCCTGAGCGCTTTCACGGCGCAGCCTTTTTCCCCGCGCTCTGCAGCCGACCCGCCAGACTACGTTCTGCGCATCGCCGCCAGCGCTGTGGAAATCGCCCCAAAACATATCGTTTCCACCGTCACTTACAACGGCCAGTTCCCTGGCCCGTTGTTGCGTTTCAAAGAGGGCCAGCCCGTGACGGTAGAAGTGCACAACGATACTGACACTCCCGAACAACTCCATTGGCACGGACAGTTCGTTTCCACTGATGTGGATGGTGCGGCGGAGGAAGGCACGCCGTTTATTCCTGCCCAAGGGATGCGTCGAATCGAGTTCACTCCGCGGCCCGCCGGCCTTCGTTTCTATCACACGCACAATCGCGCCGGCGCCGATCTCTACGCCGGACAATACACCGGCCAGGTTGGCGCGGTTTACATCGAGCCTCAGCACCAGCCGGGGGACTACGACCGCGAAGTGTTTCTCGTTCTAAAAGAGTTTGAGCCATCTTTCAGCCAGGGCGGCGACATGGCGCAGGACTTTCTCGCGCCTGCCACGAAAGTAAAAGAGCTGGAAGCGGCGGGCGAGTCAGCGATGAAGGCTTCGCTGGCGAAAGGCATGCCGCCCGGCTACGAAGTGGGCTACCGCTATTTCACGATCAACGGCCGCATGTTGGCGCACGGCGACCCAATAAAGGTGAAACAAGGCGAGCGCGTGCTGTTTCACGTGTTGAACGGCAGCGCCACGGAAATTCGCAGCCTGACATTGCCCGGGCATCTTTTCAAGGTTGTGGCTCTGGACGGGAACCCCGTCCCGATTCCAGCCGCAGTTCCGGTGTTGTGGCTTGGAACGGCGGAGCGCATTTCCGCAATCGTCGAGATGAATCATCCTGGCGTGTGGATCATGGGCGACCTTGCGGACGACGATCGCAGCCACGGTATGGGCATTGTCGTCGAGTATGCCAACCACAGCGTGAAGCCGGTATGGGCTGCGCCGAAGCCGTTCCACTGGAATTATTCGCGTTTTGCCAAAGCCGGCGCGGCCCCTCCTCCGCCCGACCAGACTTTCGAGATGCTCATCGCCAAAGACAATGCCGCCGAGTGCGGATTCAATCGCTGGACAATCAACGGCGCGGCCTATCCCATGACTCAGGCTATTGTGCCCGCGGCATTTCATTTGCAGCAGGGCCAGCGCTATCGTATTCGCCTGCGCAATGCCAGTGACGACATTCATCCCATCCATCTTCATCGGCACAGCTTTGAGCTTACGCGTGTCGCCGGCGTGCCCACTGCCGGAGTTCTGAAGGACGTGGTGATGCTCGGCGGATATCAGGAAATGGATTTGGATTTTACAGCAGATAATCCCGGGCTCACTCTGTTCCACTGCCATCAGCAGCTGCACATGGATTTTGGCTTCATGACTCTGTTCGATTACGTCTAACAACTGGATCGCCATGAATCTCTTCGGAAAATTGCTCCGCACGAATGCGCCACCCGCCGTTCTGGTTATCCGCCTTCTTGTCGGCGGCGTCTTTCTCCTGGAAGGAACAAAAAAGTTTCTCTTCGCCGATCAGTGGGGCGCGGGCCGGTTTGCGCGCATAGGCATTCCGGCGCCGCACATCCTGGGGCCGTTCGTCGGGGTCGTGGAAATCCTTTGCGGGCTCCTTCTTCTCGCCGGACTATTGACTCGCGTCGCCGCGATCTTCCTCATCGTTGACATCTCCGTGGCCATCGCCTCCACTAAAATCCCCATCCTCTTGAAGAGCGGCTTTTGGCCCATGGAAGCCGAAGCGCGCACGGATTACGCCATGTTCATGGCATTGGTATTTCTGCTGATTGTGGGCGCTGGAAGCTGGTCGTTCGACGCACGCTTTTCGTCTCGAACCGGCCGTGGCTGAGAACGTAGCGCTTTCAGAGCCCCCGCGGCGCATGATTGGCTCCGATCGCGGCTCTTCCCTCCACCACTGCCGGTCTGTCTGGGACGCCAACCCTGTCTTTACGCGTCGGCTACTTTGAGGATGAGTTTTCCGGTATTTTCGCCGTTGAAGAGCTTCAGCAGCGTTTCGGGGAATGTTTCGAGGCCCTCTACGATGTGCTCGCGCGATTTGAGTTTGCCGGCCGCCATCCATGCCGCCATCTCCCGTCCGGCCTCGGGATAACGGTCAGCGTAGTCGAATACGACCATGCCCGTCATGCTGGCGCGATTAACCAGTAGCGAGAGATAGTTAGACGGCCCTTTGATTGGCGTGGTGTTGCAGTACTGCGAAATGGCGCCGCAGATGATCACCCGTGCTCCGCGCGCCAGCTGTGCAAGCGCAGCATCGAGAATGTCGCCGCCCACGTTGTCGAAATAAACGTCAATGCCTTTCGGGCAATGCTGCCGCAGAGATTTGCGGACGTCCTCCGACTTGTAGTCAATCGCGGCGTCGAAGCCCAGCTCTTTCACGACGTAGCCGCACTTCTCGGCCCCGCCCGCGATGCCCACCACGTTGCAGCCTTTTATCTTGGCGATCTGTCCGACGACCGTACCCACCGCTCCAGCCGCGCCGGAGACCACGACGGTCTCGCCTGGCTTTGGCCGGCCGATATCCAACAAGCCAAAATACGCGGTCATTCCGGGCATTCCCAGCGTCCCCAGAAAAACGGGCAACGGAATCGCACCGGCATTTATCTTCGTAATGCCCTGTCCGTTCGAAATTGCGAATTCCTGAACGCCGAAAGCGCCGTAAACGTAATCGCCGACGGCAAACTTGGGATTCTTCGACTCTGTCACGCGCCCCAGCCCACCAGCCCTCATCACCGCTCCGATCTCTACCGGAGCGATGTACGATTTCCCTTCGTTCATCCACCCACGCATCGCCGGATCGAGCGAGATATACAGAATCTTTACGAGCAGCTCACGGTCGCCGGGTTCGCGCACCGGGTCCTCCTGGTATGTCCAGTCGCTCCGTTTGGGCATACCGACAGGTCGCGCAGCAAGCTCGAATTTATGATTCAATTCGCTCATGGGTGGTTCCTCGGGTCTTTATATTCGGGGCAACGCAGCAATTTAACCGACTGCTGATAGTCGCTTACAGATGATGGTGACTAACGCGCCGGCCATTCTATATAATCGCTGCCACTGTGCCAAGTCACGGGATTTACGCGACCAGGAGGTCCCAATGGCCGGAGCACCCGCAAACGTACTGAACATTCCGCGGCCGCCTGTGTTTGCCACCGCGGGCGAAGAGCGCCAGCATCGCAAACGCATGCTGGCCGCCGCATTCCGTCTTTTTTCGCGCTTCGGATTCGATGAAGGCGTGGCGGGACATATCACCGCGCGCGATCCGGAGCAGCTCGACCACTTCTGGGTGAACCCATTCGGCATGCACTTCAGCCAAATTCGCGCGTCGGACTTGATCCTAGTAAATCATCGAGGCGAAGTCGTGCAAGGAAATTATCCGGTTAACGCAGCGGCCTTTGCCATCCACTCCCAGGTCCACGCAGCACGTCCCGACGTGATCGCGGCGGCGCATGCCCACTCAATGTACGGAAAATCCTGGGCGTCGCTCGGACGGCTGCTCGATCCAATCACGCAGGATGCTTGCGCCTTTTACGAAGACCACGGCCTCTTTGCGGACTTCACCGGCGTGGTCTATGAAACGTCGGAGGGCGAGCGGATTGCGCAGGCCTTGGGACAACACAAAGCAGCGATTCTGCGCAATCACGGATTGATCACCGTGGGCCACTGTGTTGAGGAAGCCGCATGGTGGTTCATTACCATGGACCGTAGTTGCCATGCGCAGTTGCTCGCCGAAGCGGCTGGCGTGCCGGTAAAGATCGATCATGCCGCGGCGATTACAACCAGGGAGCAGGTGGGCAGCCATCTCGCAGGATGGTTTCAGTTCCAGCCACTGCTCGCGCGCATCATCCAGGACGAACCTAATCTGCTCGAATAGTTTTCTTGCTGCTGGCGCCGTACAAAATTAACTCGGGACCGGCGCCGCTTCATGCTACAACGACGCGCTGGACGCGAGAACCACCCAAACATGCCGACGCAATCACCAGAACGTTTTGATGTACTCATTGTTGGCGCAGGCATGTCAGGTATTGATGCGGCCTACCATTTGCAGACTGCCCTCCCCAAAAAATCCTACGCGATTCTGGAGGGTCGCGATGCAATCGGCGGAACTTGGGACCTCTTCCGCTATCCAGGCGTCCGCTCCGATTCTGATATGCACACGCTGGGATTTCCCTTTCGGCCATGGCAGGCGGACGAAGCGATCGCAGGGGGACCTGCCATTTGGGATTACATCCGCGACACTGCGGCACACTACAGCATTGACCGCCGCATCAGGCTGGGACATCGGATGATTCGAGCTTGCTGGTCTTCAGCCGACGCGCGCTGGACCGTCGAGGCGCAGACGAAAGACGGACGGATCGTGCGGCTCGTCTGCCGCTTCCTTTATATGTGCAGCGGTTACTATAGCTACGAAAAAGGCTACAGCCCGGAGTTTCCGGGTGTAAATCGGTTTCAGGGGCAGTTCATACATCCGCAGGAGTGGCCCACGACGCTCGATTATGCGGGCAAGCGCATCGTCGTCATCGGAAGCGGTGCTACGGCAGTGACGCTGGTTCCGGCGCTTGCCAAGAATGCCGCGCATGTGGCGATGTTGCAGCGCTCTCCCAGTTATGTCGTTACTCTTCCACGCAAGGACGCAAAGGCCAACTGGATGTTTCGGCATTTGCCAAAAAGTCTCGCCGCGAAAATCACAAAATGGAAGAACGTGCTCTACAGCATCACCATGTTTCACCTCGCGCGCACCAAACCTGAAATGCTGAAGGGCTTGATCCTTAAGGGAATCAAGCGGCAGCTTCCTCCCGATTACGACGTCGAGCGGCACTTTACGCCGCGCTATAACCCGTGGGATCAGCGTATATGCCTGGTGCCGGACGGCGACCTGTTTGCCGCGATCCGCTCCGGCCGAGTCGAGATCGTTACCGACACCATCGCGGAAGTTGAGGAGTCCGGCATCCGTTTAACTTCCGGCACTACTTTGCCGGCGGATATCATCGTTTCAGCGACAGGTCTCGTGGTGGAGCTGATGGGTGGCGCTGAAATTGTCGTTGATGGCGTGCCCGCCAAATTTGACGAAAAGCTGGTTTACAAAGGCGCAATGTTCAGCGGTATCCCGAACCTAGCCCTTGCCTTCGGGTACACGAATAATTCGTGGACGCTGCGGTGCGATCTCACCGCGCGTTTTGTCTGCCGGCTGCTCAAGTACATGGATCGCAAGGGATTTTCGGTATGTGTGCCGAATCTTCCGGATGAATCTGTCAACCCCGAGCCTTTGCTCGATTTCAGTTCAGGCTACGTCCGCCGTGCCGACGGGGTGCTGCCCATGCAGGGACAGAGAGCGCCGTGGAGAGTCCCGCAGAATTATGTGAAAGACCTGGCCGCCTTTATGTTCGGGTCGGTAAACGACGGGACCATGAATTTTCTTCGAACGTCGGAGGCTGACGATGGCGGCCGTGTGCGTAATGTTCACTCCAAGGCTGCCATCTGATTTGCGATTATGACCAGCATAATGAATCTTCAGAACCGCACGGCAGTGATCACCGGCGCTGCAAGCGGCATCGGTCGTGGTATTGCCGTATCGCTCGCTCGCCGTGGCTGCAACCTCGCGCTCGCGGATGTGAATGATGTGGGCCTAGCAGAAACGGCGCGTATAGCGCAACTGGCTCACACGGAACCGACAAACCGCACCTCTTCGCGGAGTGTGCTGCGCATCAGCCAGCATCATCTTGATGTTGCTGATAGAAGTGCCGTGGCAGCGTTTCCAGCAGCTGTGATTTCCGCGCATCCGGGGGTGGACATTCTCGTTAACAACGCTGGCGTGGCCATCGGCGGGACGTTCGAAGCAGTCAGCGAGGAAGATTTCGAATGGTTGTTCGAAATTAATTTCTGGGGCGTGGTGCGCATGACCCGGGCGTTTCTGCCACTGTTGCGAAAAAGCGATGACGCACGCGTCGTAAACCTTTCCAGCATATACGGAATCATCTCGCCGCCTGCCGAAACCGCTTACTCGGCCAGCAAATTCGCCGTGCGCGGATTTTCGCACTCACTACGACACGAACTCGCGAATTCGAACGTCGGAGTTACGGTCGTTCATCCGGGCGGCGTCGCAACTTCGATTGCAGATAACGCTCGAGTGCCCAAGGACATGCCTCCGCAAGAAGTCGCTCGGCGCAGAGCCCTCGCGAAAAAAGCACTGCGCATGCCGCCCGCAACCGCCGGTGAAATTATCGTGCAGGGCATCGAACGCCGTTCGGCGCGTGTTCTAGTCGGCAACGACGCAAAGTTTCTGGCACTCCTCGAACGCCTGGCGCCGACTTCATATTGGAAAATCTTCGCTCGCTTCATTCCGAAATCGTAATCGTCCTTTCTGATTAGGCCACTCCTCAAAAAAGGAAAATCGCTGGTGCCGCTCGCTTCACTTGCGCATTTGGCGCTTTACGAATTCTTCGAGGAGCAGGCGCGTCAGGTGGGCCTGATCGTGGCGCACCACTTTGTTGTGATGCAACAGGTCACCGGTGATGTAGCGCAGGCCCATGCGCCGCAGCTCGGTCAGCGATTGCTGCACGGGTTCGGCGCCTTGCGCGCGATAGCGCTGCAACTGTGGCTGCGGCACCGGCATGCGATTCACTACCACATAATCGAACAGGCCTTTGCGGCTGTGCTCGTAGATGGCGCGCACATGGTCGGCCACCGAATAGTGCTGCGTTTCGCCGGGTTGCGTCATCAGGTTTGCGATGTACACGCACACCGCGCGCGAATGAACGATGGTCTCGGTCACTTGCTCCACAAGCAAGTTGGGAATGATGCTGGTGTAGAGCGAGCCGGGACCTACCAGCACCAGATCAGCTTCGCGAATCGCTGCCAGCACTTCGGGCAACGGCTTCACGCGCCGCGGCACCAGATGCACGCGGCGAATTCGTTTGCGCGAACGCGATATATTGGTCTCGCCGCGCACGATGGTACCGTCTTCCAGCTCGGCCTCGAGAGTCACGTTCTGCGCAGTGGAAGGAAAAATCCGGCCGCGGATGGCCAGCACTTGCGAGGAAACGCGCACGGCGCGCGGAAAATCGCCCGTCACATTGGTAAGAGCGGTGAGAAATAAATTGCCGAAGCTGTGACCCGCAAGGCCGCGTCCCGCGGGAAAGCGATACTGAAACAATTTCCCCAGCAGATCCTCATCCTTGGAAAGCGCCACCATGCAATTGCGTATGTCGCCGGGAGGCAGCACGCGATATTCGCGGCGCAGGCGGCCGGAGCTTCCGCCATCATCTGTAACCGTGACGACCGCGGCGAGATCGGAGATGGGCAGAGGCACGCGTTCTTTCTTGCGCCTCGCAACATATTCTTTCAGCCCGCGCAGCACCGTGGAAAGCCCTGTGCCGCCGCCCAGCGCCACGATGCGCACGGGTTGAGTTCGCAGCTTCGCTTTGCTTTTCACGGAGTGATTTTCACCAGGCGATTTTCACGCGCCAATGGCGCAAAAATATTTTCACGAAGATTTGCAACGGAAAGTTTCACGCCGCGAAATCCCAGTCGAAGTTCCGGGCGAACTTGCTGGCTAATTTCCGGCCCCGCACGCGCAACTCAGCCCGCCGAACCGTCTCGCTCCGGGTAGAGCAATTCAGTGAAGCGCGGGTCTTCCTGCAAAAATGCGAAATCTTCGTCGTTGCGCGCGTGATAGCGATTTTCCGGCCGGAGTTGGATGGCAACTTTCAGATTTTGCATCGCCGATTCCGCTTCGCCGGTCAGGCAATCCAGCGCAGCCATCGCGTAAACAATGTGGTCCGCTTTCGGCGCGGATTTGCGCGCGCGGTCCAGATGTTCGCGGGCTTCGTCCCAACGGCCCAGGTTCATCAGCGCCACACCCTGGGTGTAGTGCTCTTCGGCGGACTTCAGCGCCGGAACGGGAGGCCGCGAAATCCGCTGCTCGCAGATCCTTATGTGCATCTGGGCGCGGTCGCCCAGTTCTTTGCTGGGGCCTTCCAGGACGCGTTCGAGGGACTGCTTGGCGCGCTGGAACTTCTGCTGCTGGAAGTACTTAAGGGCTTCTTCGTAGAATTTCAGCTGTGCTTGTTTCGCGGGTGCGTCGGGGTCCGGCGGCAGCACAACGGCTTTGGCCTTACCGCTGCCCTTTATTGTCTTCTTTTTCAGTAGTTTGTGGCTTTTGTGGGAGGCTTGGCTAGCCCGGATCGTGCGACGTTTCACGGTCACTCTCCGCGAAAAACTATAGGGAACATAGCAAAGTCGCGCAGGCACGTCAATGTGGGATAGACCTGTGAAAATTGGAAGAAACAATGTAAACCGCCGTATGGGAGCATTAATAGGTACACAGGGCGATCCGCGAATGGCCGGTTGACGGCCGAAAGCGTCTAATCGGTTTTGCGATCAACGAGCGTGCTCGACTCGATTGCGATTTACCGGAACCAGTGCGATTATCGGCGCATCTACTTTCTGGCTTCAGAGGTCCTTTCGATGCCCTACTACTTCGAGTTCGACTCGGAAAATCGAATACTGCGCGGCTGCTTTGAAGGCCGGATCAGCGACGAACTGCTGAAGGAATTCTATCGCCTCTCTGGAGTGTTTTTCCAGCGAACTGGCGCGCGTTCGGGCATTACGGACTTATCGGCTGCGACTTCCTTAGACGTGTCTCCACAAACGATTCGGGATTTGGCGAGTTTGCCACCGGCGATTCTCGACCCGGAGCTTCCGCGCTTCATCGTTGCGGCGGCGCCTGGGATCTTCGGGATGGCGCGCATGTTCGAATTGGCCGGACAGGATACGCGGCCCAATCTGCACGTGGTTCGCACGATGAAAGAAGTGTGCGTGATTCTTGGAATCACGGATCCCAAGTTCGAGCCGATCCTGCCCTGAACGTTTATTGCGAATGCATAAATTGATTACGCGCTTCGTTTCGCGGCGCGGTGGCGCAGCCTGCCCAGGCTCTTGTTCAATACGTGTTCGCGTTTCAGGAACGGCAGCACCGGCGCCTGGCGCTTTTCGATTCTGCTGCGAGCTTTGGTGAGACGCGCAGTGGGTCCGAAATTTTCGATAGCGCGTTCGAGGGTGGCGATTGCGCTGGCGCGCCTGCCTGCCGCGACGTAAACCTCGGCGAGATTCAGGTGAAATTGCGGCTCTTTGCCCTTCAGTTGCAGGGCGGTTTCGCAGAGATGGGTGGCTTCATTCCACTTTTTTTCCGCGCGCGCTACGGCCAGTCCGAAAAACGAGAGATAGTATGGATTTTGGCTTTCGATTTCGACGGCATTGCGCAGGTGAGGCAGAGCGTCTTTCGGGTAACCGTTCTTCAGCAGTTCGACACCGTCTTTGAATTGGATCAGCGCGTCACTTTCTTTCATTCTTGCACCTCCCTGAATTCCCGGTCGGCTGGAGGGGCCGGGAGGCTTTAATCACAGCCTCGTAATCGGCTGGCAGTCACAACTAGGTTAGAGAAAAGCGACGATAAAAACTACTGGTCGAGCGGACAGGTAGGGGCAGGGCGCGATTCGAGAGTCTTTGTGGGTGATAGCGCGCCGCGAATCAGAAGCCGGGCGGGCGCTCGCCGATCACGTTGAAGCTGCGCTCGAGAGCCAGGCCCGCTTGGGCTACCGTGCCCTCTTCGAAGAGGCGTCCGATGAGCGTGACGCCGTGCGGGACGCGGCGCGGCGGCGAAAATTTGGGGAGCGGGTGCTGCGGATCAGGCGCCCAGTCGCTGCGGGCTTGCGAAACCTGGACGAATCCGGCACGAAGGGTGAGCGAAGGATGGCCGGTGAAATTTGTAATGGTCAGCATTTCGTCGCGCAACGAGGGGACCAGCAGCAAATCCACTTCGGCGAAAACGCGCGCCATTTCGATGGCTACTTTGCGACGCAAGCGGTCGGCCTGCACGAAATCCACCGCGGAAAGGAAGCGCGACTGGCGGAAAGTATTGGGCCACGCGTCAGGGACCTGCATTTTCAGCTGATCCAATTCGTGATTGAGTGTGATTTCTTCGAATGCAGCGCCGGCTTCGGCGAACAATATTAATTCCAGCGAATCGTAGGGCCAATCGGGGATGGAAACTTCCACCGGAAGCATGCCCAATTTTTTTACCGTATCCAGCGCCATGCGATCCACGTCGGTTGCGCCGCGGCCATTCATCCACGCGGGAAAATAGCCGACGCGCAGGCCTTGCACGCTCGCGCCTGCATCGAAATCAAGCTTGCTGGGAACGCTGTCGAGATCTCCAGCGTCGGGCCCGGTGATTGCGTGCAGCACCAGCATCGCGTCTTCGACGCTGCGCGTCATCGGGCCGAGTTTATCGAGTGACCAGCAGAGCGTCATCGCGCCGGTGCGGGCGACGCGGCCGTATGTGGGGCGCAAGCCAGTGACGCCGCAGCGCATGCTGGGGCTGACGATGCTGCCGCCGGTTTCACTGCCGACAGAAAAACCTACCAGTCCCGCGGCAGTTGCGGCGCCTGGACCTGCGCTGGAACCTGACGCGCCTTCTTCGAGCAGCCAGGGATTCATGGTTTGGCCGCCGAACCATACATCGTTGAGCGCGAGCGCGCCGAGGCTGAGCTTCGCGATCAGCACCGCGCCAGCTTCGTCGAGACGTTGCACCACTGCGGAATTTCTGGTCGGAATGCGATTGCGAAAAGGTTCGGCGCCGTAGGTGGTGGCGATGCCCGCGGTGTCGAGGAGATCTTTGCCGCCCCAGGGGATGCCGTGCAGCGGGCCGCGGTATTTCCCACTGGCGATTTCGATGTCGGCTTGTTTGGCTTGCGTCAGTGCGAGGTCGCGGGTCAGCGTGATTACGCAGCGCAGCTTTGGATTGAAGCGTTCGATGCGCTCGAGATAAATGTTGGTGAGGCGCTCGGAGGTGAGTTTCTTGGATTCGATCCAGCGCGAAAGTTGAGTTACTGATGCGAAGGCGATGTCTTCGTCGCGCGCGGGCAGCGGGCCTGGATCATTTTTGCTGCGAATGAATTGGTTTTTCTCCGGGCCTGCTTGCATTCCTGGGAGCACGGGATCCCAACGCGACGCGGGAGAAAGCGTTGATTCGAGCGCGACTTTTTTCGGGCCGGTGCGGCGTTCGTAAAGCGCCGCCATCGCATTGCGCCAGTTGCCTGCGGCTTGCGCGCGTTCCGCCTCGGTGAGTTCGATGCGGACTAGTTTTTCGGCTTCGGCGAAAGTTTCAGGTGACACTTCGGAGCCGACTGCCGGAGCGGTGCCGAACGCGGAGGGCGTGCCCGGTTGTTCGCTCGGTGCTGACGTTGCCGATTGCGACGCTGCGGACTTCGGCTTCGCTGGTTTTTGATTTTGCGCATGCGTTATCACTGCTGCTGCGCCGAACAATCCTGCTGATGCGTCAGCCAAAAATTCCCTGCGCGACTTCGCCATGCTTCCTCCGCTGCGAGTTCTTGCTCGAGCTTGTGCCACATATTTCTAACATCAGCGGTGGGCGGATAGCAAAACGGGGAATCGTAGTTTTACGTAGAGTCTGATGAAGTTCGTTTTTTTCTGATTCATGTGGCCGAAGAAATTCGGCTATTTATGTGCGATTAGAATAGGGTGCGGTTGTTTGTTTTCAGAGGGTTACGGTGATTTCTAATCGCTGGACCGTTGATTAGAAATTGATGCGTAGTTCTACGATCGAGGGGCTGGACGCGGGGGCGTTGTAGGGTGTGCTGGCGTGAGGCTGAGAGCGGGACCGAGCACGTGCCGTAGCTGCTGGGGAGCTCGCTGAGCGGATTTATTGCTGGTCGCGACGCCGCCGCGAATGTGACGTCATCGCGCAAATTGTGAAAATTATTCATTTTTTTAAGTCCCGCACCACGCTAACACGCCAGAGTCGAAAACGCAGCCTGTACGACCGAACAGAACTGGTACAGAACTAGTACTACCTGTCCGAAAGACACTTGTGAGCTGAATTTCGTTGAGATGATCGGCACCCGCCCGCGAACTTGTCTAGGCCGGTTGTCGCCCAGTCGCGAACAGAAGCACTCGCTCTACAAACCCTCTCAATTCCCCATCATTAACGACTACATCCTGATACGCGGAGTTCGTTTCATGATGAAAGAGATTGCCATATTCCACCAATGCGCGCAGTTCCGCTGTGTCTCGGCCACTCAGGATTTCATTGTTCATGCCACGTCTTTGGCGGCAGATTTCCACAAAGTCTCCCAACATTCGTTCAGGCGGAAAATGTTCAGGAAAAGCCACCCGAAGAAATGCTTCTAGTACAGGCCGTACGTGCGTCGCAACTTCGCGGCTGTTGTCGCCGGGTCCGTTACGCAAATACGCCCGCAGCGCGCCGTGGCGACGATCATGCTCGGTGATTGAGTCTTCATTCGCGTCCCAGACGGCGAGAGTCGAACCTATAGCATCGCGCACGATCTTCACCGTGGTACATTGTGCACGGTCGATGCCTTTTCGAATGTTGCATAGCAGGGATTTATCGTGCGAAAGGATAATGACTTGCGATACGCGGTGCTCTAGCCTCCGCAGTTCTTGAACTGTGGTCAGAGACCGGTGCTGATCGAGACTGGAAATTGGATCATCGATGACAACGACTTTGCCCGCAGGGTCAGGCTCTCGGTCAATGGATGTGAAAAAGAACGCCAGGGCCAGCGCATTCCTATCTCCTGAGCTAAGAGTGTTTCGGAATCCATGGTCGCCCGGCCTTTCGTTCCCGCCAGCGACAGGAATCGAAACGTCGTTAATCACGATCTCATAGTTGCACGTCGGGCCGCCGCGCGTGTCCAGAGGGGAAACTCGACCAATGCGGAAGCCCGCATTGAAACGAGTCAGGTATACATTTATCACAGCCTCGTAGCCGGGGAAGGCGGTCAACCGGTACTGCTCGAGCTCAGTCTTCGCACGCTCGCCCGCCTCCTCGGTCAGCACTTTTGCCACTCTCGCTGCCAGATATTGCTGACAGAGTGCAGAAACATCGGCAGTATGTCGGATTTGGATCGTCTTGAGCCTTTCGAGCTCGGCCGAAATTTCGTTCAGATTTGCCGCCGCGGCTCGTTCTTTTGCGGCTCTAATGTTGCCGGCAGCTTGTTGAAGGCGCTGGTTAAGTGTCGCAACGATCTCCCGCTGTACCTCGAACCTTGCTACCGAATCGCGCAAAGCTTCGGGTATTTCCATGCGCTCCAAAGGAGAGCCCTGTTTCGCTTGCAGCGTTGCAATTAACCCATCTCTTGCAGCCTGCCATTCGCGAACCACCGACTCCGAATCTAGATCTACCTCCGGGACCTCACAAAAGTTTGACCAGAATTGTCGCCGCTCGACCGCGATCCTCACTGCTCTTTCAAATTGAGCCGGTAGTTCTCTGAAATGAACGTAATTTGTTTCTGCCAGTGCAGCGGCGATATTCTCTTTCAGCGCCTGGTACTCTCGTCCGAAGTACGCCCTGTAATGGTGTATAACCGTTGACGGGGCCAGATCTTGCGCGCAAAAAGGACAGGCCTCGTTGCCCGCGGGAGTGCGGACTATCCGTCTCATACCATCCGCCACCCAACCCTCGCCGTCACGGCCCAACCTCAAGAAATGCTCCTGAACGTGCGCAGCAGCGGCGGCGTCTAGACCGGGCAGATCACGTTCGAGCAGGGCGGCAACGGGCCCGAGGTTGAAGGCAGGCAATTCCAACACATCGAAGGCAGGAGTGTTGCGAACCGAAATTTGTTCCTGGGCCGCAGCCAAATTGCGCTCGGAAAGTCGAATCTGTATATCGATGCCTTCGGCGAGAGGAAGCTCACAAAATTGGTCGACCGACAGCGCTCCCCTCATTCTTACGGGAATTTCGGCGGCCTGCGCCCTTATTTCTGCATTATGCTCTTCGACCCTCGTTACTAATTCCTGAAGCCGGCGATTCAGCGTCACGCCCGACGCACCTAGAACCAGCTCATGCAAGTTTTGACGATGCCCCGACGCCACGTCGAGTCCTGAATACACATTCTCGTTTATAAAGCGGTCGTCAAAAATCATCATGCCGGGATGAGTGCGATTCCACCTGTCATTTTGGAAAATGGCAGGTGCGACGTCGCCAGTGCACTGAAGAACTATGTGAGGAGGTGCGTTAGCGCCTAAGCGTCGGCGTTCAGAAATGGGAAGTGGGTCGCCCGTAGCGAGCGGAGAATTGCGGTCAGAGTTGTTTTGCCCCGACCGTTCTCGGCATAGATGAGGATGTATCGAGTAAGGGGTATTGCGGCGCCAGCATTGACAGAGTCAAATTGGCCCACGTTTCGAAGGAGCTGAACGCGATTTATCATTTCTATATACTCGCTGCAAACAACCTAGAAAGTTAATACTTGTCCAACAAAATTGCGAGGGCAAGTTTTCACTGTGGAGTGTCGCACCTACGGCGCTCGGTGGAGTTTTTTCCTAGGTACCCAGCGTTTCCACGCTGGGCTAAGTTGTGCCGCGCCTGCGGCGCTTTTTAGCGCTTGTCGGGGCGTGGGCGTGTATGACATGCGGGGGTGCGGGAGCGCGTACTGGCGCCCTTACGCCGCGCGTGGGGCCCAACGAGGATCACTCATAGATTAATCCGGGTGGGGCGTCGAATTCGGGAGTGCTGCTTCGACGAGTACGTAGAGGCGGGGGAAGCAGGCCTCCGGAGGGGATTATGGCAGGGCAGTTCAGACTTCTTCAGAATTCGAGATGGATTGTGGGAATGGGGCTTGTCGGGATTGGGCTTTTTATCTTGTGGGCGAACCTGGCTGATACCATGGCCCAATGGAGCCAGCTCGTTGGCATTAGTGCTGATGCGATGGAGGCGGTTGGCGAACTGACGGCTGTTGGTTTGGCGGCGACGCAGGTGTGGCGGGCTTATGTGTTTGATCGGCGAGAGCTTTTGCTGGGGGTTTGCGGGATATTGGTATCATTCTGGCCGTTGATGCTGGTCGCTGCCGGTGCGGTTTTGACCGGGATGGCTTCGGAGTCTGTGTGAGGGTCCGGACTTCATGACCTCAGCGGCGCTAAAGCCGCTCCCATCTCGCGGTAGTTACGGCATGGCTGAAGCCGTGCGCTGACGCAACACGGTCGTTCTTGCAATTTGCCTGGACTACTGGCCGGCGTTTGCATGCGTCGCTTACCATGGGCGCCCCGAGCAGCGAGTCGGGGAATTTGCAAGAAAAATACAGGAGATGTCGAACTAACCGGGGTTCGTTCGACGCGTCAGCAGAGGAGCTGGGGGTCGGCGGGTTAACACGGGACGGGATGCATCCGATTAACCCGATCAGGGATCCGGCGACAAACCAGACCAAAGGAGGAATTCGATGCGAGTTATGGTGCTAGTGAAGGCAAGCAAGGAGTCTGAGGCGGGAGTGATGCCTAGTGCGAAGTTGCTGGCGGAGATGGGGAAATTCAACCAGGAGTTGATTCAGGCAGGGGTGATGCTGGCGGGGGATGGGTTGCATCCCAGCGCGAAGGGGAAGCGGGTTAGATTTTCGGGGCAGCAGCGTACGGTGATTGATGGGCCGTTCACGGAGACGAAGGAACTGGTGGGTGGTTACTGGATTTGGCAGGTGCGGTCCATGGACGAGGCGGTGGAGTGGCTGAAGCGCGCGCCGTTTGACCGTGAGACGGAGGTGGAAATTCGGCCGGTGTTCGAGGCGGCGGATTTCGCGCGGTGAGAACGTGGGTGCATTCGCGGGCTGCAACTGAGAAAAAGTTTTTGCGAGTTGTCGAATTCATGGAGGTTGGTTCGACGCGTAAGTAGAGGCTAGGTTCAGCGGGTCGAGGCGGGCCGGGAACCTGGCACGGAATGATGGATTAAATAATTAAGGAGAAACGACGATGCGATACATGATGATCGTGAAGCACAAGGAAGGACAAGGCATGCCACCGAAAGAGCTAATGGATGCTATTGGCAAGCTGACGGAAGAGGCGATCAAGAATGGCACGCTGCTGGGAAACGGCGGACTGTTGCCGACTGCGGCGGGAGCGAGCGTGCGGCTTTCCGGCGGGCGCGTCACGGTGACGGATGGACCATTCACCGAGGCCAAAGAGATCATCGGCGGTTACGCGCTCTTTGAGCTGAAATCGAAAGAAGAGGCGGTGCAGGGAGCCGTGGGGTTCATGGAGTTGCACAAAAAACTTTGGCCGGGATGGGAAGGCGAGACGGAAGTGCGGGAGATGGTGATGCAGCAGGACTGCGCCGCCAAAGCGTAGGGTGCTTTCTCTCATCGTTGCAAAAAAAAGCGCGGATGAAGAGTCCGTGTGGGAACCCGCAACTCATTCCCTCAGCGGCTGAATCCGCTCTGATGTTACGACGGTTATGGCACGGCTAAAGCCTGACGCAAGACTGTCGTCTTGACACAGACTCGGAAGCCGAGGAATCGCGACGCGACGTGCCGCAGCCTACCTGCTCGCTCGCTTGCTTGCGCGGGCGGATCGAACGTGATGTGATCGATAGCTGTGAGCGCTACCGATATACATCGCGTGATTGACGCTGTATGGCGGATCGAATCGCCGCGGATCATTGCGGGGCTTGCGCGGATGGTACGCGATGTGGGCGTGGCCGAGGATCTGGCGCAGGACGCGCTGGTTGCGGCGCTGGAGCAGTGGCCGCAGGCGGGCGTGCCGGATAATCCGGGGGCTTGGCTGATGGCGGCTGCGAAGCATCGGGCGATTGATCATTTCCGTCGCAGCGCGCGGCTGGAGCGCAAGCACGAAGGGCTGGGCCGCGAGATGGAAGAGAAAGAGATGGCCGTACCGGATTTTGCAGCGGCTTTGGATGATAATTTCGGCGACGATCTCCTGCGATTGGTTTTTATCTCCTGCCATCCGGTGCTTCCAAGCGAGGGGCGTGTGGCGCTTACGCTGCGCTTGCTCGGGGGGCTGACGACCGAGGAAATTGCGCGGGCGTTTCTGGTGCCGGAGCCGACCGTTTCGCAGCGCATTGTGCGGGCGAAGCGGACACTGGCGGAAAAACGCGTGCCGTTTGAAGTGCCGCGGGGGGAGGAGCTGGCGGCGCGGCTTTCGTCAGTGCTGGCGGTGATTTATCTGATTTTCAATGAGGGGTACGCGGCGACTGCGGGAGATGATTGGCTGCGGCCTGGGCTGTGCGAAGACGCGCTGAGGTTGGGGCGCGTGCTGGCGGGCCTGGCGCCGCTGGAGCCGGAGGTGCATGGGCTGGTGGCGTTGATGGAGATACAGGCTTCGCGTGCTGGGGCGCGCGTGGATGCTGCGGGCGTCCCGATTTTGCTGCTCGAGCAGAATCGCGCGGAGTGGGATCAGTTGCTGATACGTCGCGGGCTTGCGGCGCTGGCACAGGCGCGGGCTTTGGGTCCTGCTGCCGCGGGAGGATCGTACGTGTTGCAGGCGGAGATTGCGGCTTGCCACGCGCGGGCGCGGACGGCGGAAGAAACGGATTGGGCGCGGATCGTCGCTCTTTACGAAAAGCTTGGTGAGATTGTGCCTTCTCCTGTGATTGATCTGAATCGCGCGGTGGCGGTTTCGATGGCGTTTGGCGCTGCGGCGGGGTTGGAGGTGGTGGACGCGCTGACTGCGGAAGGTGCGCTGGAGAATTATCACTTGTTGCCGAGCGTGCGCGGGGATTTGCTGCAGAAACTCGGGCGGCTGGAGGAAGCGCGTGCGGAATTTGAGCGTGCGGCGTCGCTGACGCGTAATGCGCGGGAGCGGCAATTGCTGCTGGGGCGCGCGGAAGCGTGTGGGGGCGCAGGGTGCGATACGCCGAGCTAAGGTGATATGACGAGGTTGCGAACATGGAAATTACGCTTAACATCCCAGACGAACTGGCGCGGCGAGTGGGCCCTGACGGACAGGACCCTGCACGGGTGGCTCTGGAAGCGCTGGCTCTGGAGGGCTATCGGACGGAGTTGCTGCCCGAGTCTGCGGTGCGCCAGATGCTGGGCATTGAAACCAGGACGGAAGTGCACGACTTTTTGAAGCAGCATCGCGTTTACCTGCATTACGATGTTACCGATCTGGAGCAAGATCGGGCTACTGCGCAAAAAGTCCGCAAGAACTCTTGAACGAGTGAACTTCCCGTAATCGACGCTCGGAATGATCGTTGTCGCCGACACCTCGCCAATCAACTACTTGATTCTCATCGAAGAGATCGACATCCTCGCGAGAGCGTACGGCAAGGTCGCGATACCACCTGCGGTGCGCGATGAACTTCTGCGCCGATCGGCGCCTGAGGTACTGGCGGGACTTTTGAAAGATCAGCCTTAATCCCATACCTCCGATCGCTCGCCAGTCCTTCCATTAAGGATGCTCGCTTTCCCCGACTTTGCATTACAGGAAGGGCCGCTCCGCTATTCACCGCAACGAGTACAGCCTGGCGGCGCGGGCTTGGGTCAGCGTTAAACCTTTTCGGTGTCGCCGGTCAGGCCGGTGGAGACGACTACTACTGCTACGCCGAATTCGTTGCCTGCCAGATACTTTCCGGCTGCGGCTAGGGAGCCTTCGTTCTTCAGTTTGGCTGTGTCAATTTTTTCGAAGAGGGTTTTCGGATCGTAGGTGAAAGTTTTCATCGGGCCGGCGTCTGGCAGGGTGGGGATTTGGTTTTTCGCGAGCTCGGCGGAATCTTCGTAGCCGCGTTTTTTGAAAAAGCCGCGCAGGAGGAAATTTTGTTTCAGGGCTTCCATATTTTCCTGGAAGTCGGCGATGCCGGCTTGGGCGTGGACAGTGGCATCTTTCAGACCGACGGTGGTGGCCTGCAGGTCGTTGTACATGTCCTTATTATAGACGAGCGCGCCGATGGTGCCCTGGCCGTCGTCAATTTTCGCGGTGATGGATTTCAGATAGGCGGTGGCCGCTGTGGTGTTGGCGACGCCTTCCTTGGTGCTGTCCATGATGACGTTGGCTTTCTTGATGTAAACTTCAGCGGGAAAAAACCACGCCGTGGGGTACGCCGGAGCCCTTCCAGCCTTGCGGCCACTCACGATTGGCGAAGTCGAATCCCGGCTTGCCGTTCGCGTCATGGAAGGCGGTGTCAACCGCCAGCGCGCCCGTTACCTCATCGAGTTTCAGCAAGTACAAGCGATTTTCCGAGCCGGTTACCACCAGGCGGCGCGTCTTGTCGTCCCAGCTCGTCCAGTGCGGAAAATAATTGTCGCTCAGTTTCAGCCGCGAAACTTCCAGCGGCTTCGCGCCATCGGAAATGTCCAAGACGATCAAGCCGTGCATCGCCGGAACGCTCTGCATCAGAAAATGTCCGACGATGGTAGGCACGCCGCAGGAGGATCCAGGAAACGTCCAGACGAGTTTCGATTTTGGCTGGTCGCTGGCAATGTCGGTGATGCGTTCGATTCCGCAGCCGAGCGTCTGCACGTAAACGGCACCGTCGGCGCCGAGGCGCGGCTCTTCCGGGCTGATCTGGCCGTAGTGGTTCGCGCCCACATCGAGATTTTCGGTCTTCAGCAGCTTGAGATCAGACAAACGCCAAACCTGATAGGTGACACCGTTGAAAACATATTCGTCGTGCATGGAAGAATTCGTGGACACCACGCGGTCAATCGCCGGGAGCACGACCAGGCTGTAAGGAGTGAGCAGCGCGTCTGGAAAGGCTGGATCCGCGGAACTCGCCGAGCGAATCACTTTGCCCTGGTCGTCAATCTCCACCAGGCCGCCGCTTTGTCCCAGCTGATCTTCATTATTTCCGGGATGCTTGTGCTGAAATGCAGCGAGGACGTGGCCGTTGGGCAGACGGAGATACGAATGCGGATGCATGTAGCCGTCCATGTCCGTGAACGACGTTACAATTTTGGGATGCAGCGGATCGCGCACATCGAAAATGAAAGTGCGGCCGGCTTTGTGATCGTTGGCAAACAGCATCCCGCTGGCAGGCATCACATATTCGGTGTGATGGACTTGGATCGTCGTCTGGTCGGTAACCAGCGTGGTGATCAACTTGCCGTAGGCGGGCGAAGCAGGATCCGCATCGATCACCGCGAGAAAGTCCACGCCCTTTTTATCTTGGTCGCCGGTCCAGGCGAAGAGATAGTGCCCCGCTGCTGTCGCGGCCGCCGTCGTATCCTGCGTGAGTGCCGGGATACTCGTCACGCAAAGCAACGTGATGAGACATAAAAAAAGCGCGACTGTGCGAGACACAAGAACCTCCGCTGAGGGGAAAATGTTCGACTTACCCGGAACTGAGCATATCAAATAAGCTTCGAGTTGGACGAAGAACAGCAACCGGCGCGGGGCACGGCTTGGGCTTTATGAGGGGTGCGAGTTTAGACGCGGGCTCGTTTACGCCGCCCGTCGAACGCCTACTTCAATTCCTGGTGCGAAAGGGCGGGCGACCCTCCGCCTAATTCGCGGATGGGGAGAGGGGTACGATGCCGAGTATTTCAGTGCCCTTTTTTGGCGAAGATTCGACCGCGAGCACTCCACCCACCAGGCGCAGGCGATCGCGCATCCCGACAAGCCCGATTCCGGAATGGGTGTTTCCGGGTCTGGGTTCAAAACCCAGGCCAGCGTCGAAAATTCGCAGGCGTATTTGATTGTTCCCGCCAAAAAGTTCGGCTCGCGCTTGCTGTGCTTGGCTGTGCTTCACGACATTGCTCAGAGCTTCCTGGGCGACGCGGAAAAGACAGAGCGCGACGTCTTTTGGAATCTCCGGAGGAACGTCGCGGCCGGTAAATTCCACCCGGATCCTGTGCGTCCTGCTCACTTGATCACAGAGTCCCTTCAGAGCCGAGGCCAGGCCGACATGCTCCAGTGTGCTGGAATGGAGCTGATGGGAGAGCGTATGGATATCACGGGACAGATCAAAATTTGATTTCAGCAATTCCTTCACTTTGTCACGCCCGTCGGGAACGGACTCAGGAAGTTTCGTGAGCAGTTGTCCGAGGCCAATTCCTTGCAGAGCCAAACGTTGGCTGAAATCGTCGTGGAGTTCGCGGGCGATGCGTGCCCGTTCAGCCTCTTGCGCGTTGATGAGACGGCCGCTCAACTCCTCGAGTGATTCTTCCGTGGCTTTGCGGTCGGTAATGTCAACACAAGAACCGATAAAGCCGCAGAAGGTGCCATCGGATTCGAATCGCGGCACACCGTAATCAACGACCCAGCGATATTTTCCGTCGAAGTGGCGCAGACGGTATTCCATCTCGAAGTCCACGCGTGCGTCAAACGCAGCCGAGTAGATTTCCAGGCAGCGCGCGAGGTCGTCGGGATGCACTCCCTCGGCCCAACCGTTTCCTAATTCGTGTTCCATAGACTGACCACGGAAGTCCAGCCAGCCCTTGTTGAAAAATGTGCAGAGTTTGTCCGTTCCCGACATCCAGATGAGCACCGGAGCGGTATTGGCGACCAGGCGAAAACGCTCTTCGCTCTCGCGCAGCGTCTGCTCTGCGCGCTTCCGGTCCGTGACGTCCAGAGCCACACCCACCATGCGCTCCGGCTCACCAGCGGGCGAGTAATAGCATTTGCCGGTGGCGGCGACGTAACGCAACGTTCCATTTGGCCAGACGATGCGAAACTCGCTGGCGTATGGTGTGTGGCCCATAATTGAATCCTTTTGGGCGATCGCCACTTGCTCTCGATCGTCGGGGTGTACGTAACTCAGGAAATCTTCGACGTGCCCGGCGTACGTTGCGGACGAGATTCCGAACATCGTCGGCAGGTCGCCAAACCAAGATTCGTGCCCGGTCTTGATGTCCCAATCCCATCCTACCGATTTCCCGGATTCCATGGCCAAACGGAGCCGGTCGTTAGCTAAGCCGACATCCGACGCCAGCTCGCGGTTCGAAAGATAGTCGCGGATGAAACCGGTGGCGGATAAGAACAACATAGCGATCAACACGATTAAAAGGCGAATGTCGCGCGCGGCATAGGGGTCGCCCGAAAGGAACAACTCCAGGAGGCCCGTCAACGGAATTGCGACCACGGCCACCATGGCTAGAGCAGAACTGGGTCGCGGGTCGCTGGTATCCACTTGCACCGTCTTGGCCAGCTCCCAGGCGTGTTTTCGGCCCTGCAAACCAATCCCGGCGAACCAGGCAATGGATCCGGTGAAAAACAGGCCCAACAATCCCCGGGCCGACGGGAAATTCGTTCCCAACAAATCGCCCGATGGATCTTTCAACGCCCAGACGATGTTCGCGACCGTGGAGCCAAGTGCGTAGAGCGCGGACGCCGCGAACAGATGTGCATAGATTGATTTCCAGGGAGGTTGCGCGCGGCGGATCAGCGTCGCCAGAATCACCAGCAGCAAGATGTTTTCGGCGAAATAAATGGCCTCAAAGTGCAGAATCATCAGTGACGGGCGGTCGGTATAGGTGTAGGGAAACAGGAAGTAGGCGTAGGCAAAAACCAGGAAGAGCAACAGCATTAGAAAATTCAACGTGGTGCGATAAGGCCGCTGAGCCGGCAGGCGCAAATGAGGGCGGGCCGCCACAGCGCCGATCGCAAACACAATGTGCAAAAACAGCGGAGGAGTATCGAATATGAAGGGCGGAACTCTGCCTAGTAACAACGCGTAGTAGAGCCAAACGCAGGGGACCAGAGCCCACAGCGCAAAGGCCACCGCGAGCAGCGACCAAAACAGCCGGACTGCTTGGCGGCTGCGAACCGCATTCAGCGCAGCAACGCCGCTGGCGACCAGTAGCAGGACGAGATAGGTGGTTTCGCAGAAACCAACCAGGCGGGCGCCCTGCTTTAAAGTGAGTGAGAGAATTACCTGGGTTAGGAGAAGGGCGCACACGAGCGTGGGCCAGGATTTAATTCGAAACTTGAATTCAGGAGCGAAAAGCTCGCCAAGCATTGGTGCTCCAAGAGTCGCGATTCTGCCCACGGCGCTGCCGTCATTCCCCCGGATCGCCGTCCCCCGAATGAGGGACCGGGCACGATACTTTCTACCGCTCGGCGCAGTTCAACGCAGTGCGACGGGGAGCTACAACGATGAGATTCAACGTGCGAGCGGGTGTGGCAATCGCCTGGTAAGTATTACCAGCAGTCCTGCTCCAGCACTAGTGTTTTTTCTAGCGGCACTTTTGGCTTCCTTGGTAAGCTTCTGCTCGAAACAAAACCAAATAAGGGCTTATTCGTACTCGAATGATTCACAGGATTTCGACCCGGCTCGTCCTCGCACTAACCGCCTTTCTGTTCTTACAACCTGCGTCGCTCGTTGGGCAAACCTTCCGTGGCGCGATAAATGGCACGGTGATAGACCCGTCCGGCGCAGCTGTGCCGAATGCCCAGGTGCTAGCAACCTCGATGGGCACAAACGTAAGTCGCAATACCGTGACTACCGGCGACGGCGAATTTTCCGTGGAAGACCTTCCGCTGGGAACTTATAAGATCGCCATAACGGCGCCTGGTTTTGCGGTGTATACCGCGGCTGGGGTCTCGATCGAGGCAGGTTCGATCTATACGCTGGCCGTCAAACTGTCTCTCGCGCAGGGAAGCGGGTCGCTGGAGGTCTCCGCCGCCGCGCTCACGGCTGATACCACCAGTTCCACACAGAGCGATTCGATCCCGGAAGAAGCCGTGCAGGACATGCCCCTGAACGGGCGGGATTTCACTCAATTGATCGCCATCGCGCCGGGGTACGGGGGCTATTCGATAAACGGCGGCGGGACGATTAACGGGGCGCGCAACAATGGCGTGGATTGGCAAGTGGACGGCACGGACAACAACGATTTCTGGTACGACATTCCTGCGATCAATCAAGGCGGCGTGTCAGGAATCGCCGGCGTGGTGATGCCGATCGACGCGATTGATGAGTTCTCGACGCAGACCGAAGCGAACGCGGAAAACGGACGCGATGCCGGCGGCACGGTGAACGTGGTTCTGGTGTCCGGCAGCAATCAACTGCACGGTACGGCCTACTATTACAATCGCAACGAAGCGTTCGCCGCCCGCTCCCCATTTTTTGTCCCGTCGCCCGATTTCCCCAAAGCTCCGCGTCTCCGCAACGAGAATTACGGATTCACCGTCGGCGGCCCAATCATCAAGAACAAAACATTTTTCTTTTTCGGATTCGAAACGCAAAATTATATTTTCGGGCTCACCGGTCTAGCCACGGAACCGTCATCCGCCTGGATCCAAAACGCTCAAGCGCTGCTAACACATTACGGTGTGGCGCCAAGCTCACTAAGCTCGACGTTGTATTCAAACCTCTGGCCGTCTTCCATCAGCAATCTCCCCGGCACAGTCAGCAATTTCTTCGCAAACGATCCCGCGACGGGCTACAGCTACAACGGCATTGTGAAGCTCGATCACAATTTCAACAGCAAGCACCACTTGTCCGGCCACGTGGTTCTCGGTCAAGGCGACCAAATCCAGCCCCCCGGTGCTGCTCTCGTCCTCGTCGAGGCGAGTTCCAACCTGGGCTACTATTTCGAAGCCGCGCCCCTTCACGTAGAGAATTACTCCGCGGTTTTGAATTCCCAGTTCCGCCCGACACTCAGCAATCAGCTGCTGGCTGGAGTCAGTTATTTCGGCCAGTCATTTCACGACGCTAACAACACTTTCAACACCCAAGCTCTGGGTCTGTACCTCAGCCCCGGCGCGCTGATAAATGGCCAACCTATTCTCGGCGCTCCGAACATCATGATTTCCGGATTCGACCAGGTCGGCATCACCCCGCCAGAGGGCCGCAACGACATCACCGGACACCTCACCGACACGGTTTCCTACCTCACCGGCAAACATGAAATCCGCTTCGGCGGTGAATTTCGGCAAGGCCGTGTGGACGAATTTTATTTCCGCCGTTCGCTTGGCAGCTTCACTTTCGACGGCACACAAGGCCCGTGGGCCGGCACGTGTCCCGCCGCCAACGTCGCCTGTGCCGACACACTCGCCCTCGCCGACTTTCTCGCTGGCGATGTCAGCACTTCCTCGATCGCTGTTGGCAACGCGCAACGGCACGTTCTGGTGAATTCGTTCGCGCTCTTCGGGCAGGATTCGTGGCAGGCCACGCAGAGACTCACTCTGAATTTCGGCCTGCGTTACGAATACAGCTCGCCGCTGCACGACGGCAATCAGGATCTCCCGGTTTTCATTCCAGGAAGAGGTCTGCTAATTCAAGGCGCCGGTATCGCATCCATCTACCCGCCGGACCAAAACAATTTCGCGCCCCGATTTGGATTTGCGTATCAGCCAACGAAGAGCGCAAACCTGGTGGTGCGTGGCGGCGTCGGCGTTTACTACGAACAAATCCCGATTAGCCCGTTCCTCGATAACCGTCCGCCCAATGCCGCGGCCAACGGTTTCGAAGATAATCCCGCAGGCCCCGCCGCGGTGGATAACTACAGTCGAAATGCTTATAACTGGCAGGCCGTGCAGCAGGGCGGGCAATCCATTTTTCCGGGAGTCGTCACCTGCGTCAGCCTGAATTACACCGTCGAGCCCGGCTGCGGCGTTCCGAATCCCGTTACTGGAGCCAATATCTACAACGTCTTTTCCGTCGGCCAGAATTTTCGCACGCCGTATTATTTCAACTACGACCTGCAAGTCGAGCAAGCCCTCGGCAGAGTCGCCATGCTGCAGGTAGGCTACGTCGGAGGGGAAGGGCGCAAACTGTCGGTCACGCAAAACATCAATCAAAACGGCGCGTTTGACGCGCAGTATCCAAACGTCGGCTCGATCAATCAGTTCAATAGCGACGTGGATTCAAATTACAACGCCCTGCAGGCAGTCTTCCGCGTCCGTTCCTGGCGCGGATTGAATGCCCAATTCGCGTACACATGGTCGCATTCGCTTGACGATGCCACGGAGTTCCGGGGAGTCATTCCGCTCGACAGCTTCAACCTGCATCAGGAATACGCGAGCAGCGATTTCGATACGCGCAACAATTTCACCGGAATCGCCACCTATCAAATCCCCGGCAGTTCCCATGGCCCCAAAATTCTGACCAACGGCTGGCAGTTGAGCGGCCTAATCTCGCTCCACTCCGGACAACCGTTTAATTTTCCGGGCACTGGCGCGTCTGGCAGCCAGCGTCCCGGCCTGAACGTAATCGGTAATCCGTTCGCGGGCGTCTCGCATGCTTTCATACCTGGCACGGGCGAGCAGTGGGTGAATCCTGCCGCGTTCTGCGCGCCTTCTCCCACCTGCCTCCCCAACAATCCCAACGGCAATCTTTCACGCAATAAATATTACGGTCCCAATTTCGGGGACGTGGATCTTTCCGTCTTGAAGAACATCCCGGTGAAGGAGCGTTTGACGATTCAGTTGCGCGCGGAAATGTTCAACGTCTTTAATCGCATCAACCTCGCCACCGGAGGCGGCTCGGTCGGATCCAGCGGCTTTGTCACGGACACGATCGGAGACTTCTTCGGCGGCCCAGGCATCGGTCCGGGAGAGCCGTTCAACATGCAGCTCGCGGCAAAGATAATTTTTTAGCGGTCCAGTGGCTAGTTAGCAGCCAGTCTGTGAAGAGAAGCGATGCGCGGATCGCCACTCACGAATCAGGAGTCACAGCCACGTGAAATCGGGCACGGCATGCCGTGCCCCCTCCGAAAGCCACGGCGATAGAGCCGGCGGGACGCAGGGGCTACGCGGCACGCTTCCGGGCTGGTGATTTACGCGAAGGATTGGATTTGTGGGGCGGCGTTGACATGGGGACTGGCGGCACCTAGAATCGCGGCCACTGGGATGGATGTGGGTGCCGGGTGCGAGCTACGCCGCGCCATTCCCAGCGGAGACTGGTCATCACGCCTGCGGCCCTAAAATCAAAAATTGCAGTGGTGGATGATGACGCGCGGATGCGCGGGAGTCTTGTTGCGGCTTTGCGTTCAACTTTTGAAGTGGTGGAGGGCGCGGATTATGCGGCGGCTTACAAGCTTTTGCAGGAGGCGGGGCTGGATGTTTTGTTGCTGGCCTTGCCGATGGAATCGGGGGGGTTGCGGGAGTGCACGGAATTGCTGAGCCGGCTGGCGGTGGGGGACATTGACACGCTGGTGATCGTCTTGAGCACGGACCAGAGCAAGAACACGGCGCTGAAAGTGATTGACGCGGGTTGCCACGATTATTTTATTCAGCCCATTGATACTGACGTGCTGCGATTGCTGCTGGAACGGTCCATCGAGAAATTGCACATCCAGCGCGAGAACCGCATCTTGCGCGAGGAAATCAGCCGCAAGAACGCGCTGGGAGATTTGATTGGCGCGACGGACGCGATGCGGCATGTGTTTGATTCGATCAAGCGCATGGCGCGGGCGACGACGAACGTGATTATTCGCGGCGAGAGCGGCGTGGGCAAGGAACTGGTGGCCAAGGCGCTGCACGAGCAGAGCCCGCGGCGGAATCGGGCGTTTGTGAGCGTAAATTGCGCGGCGCTGCCGGAAGGATTGATGGAGGCTGAGCTTTTCGGGTACGAGCGCGGGGCGTTTACCGGAGCGGTGGCGACGAAGGAAGGGCGGATCGAGCTGGCGCATCAGGGGACGTTGTTCCTGGATGAGATTGCGACCTTGACGCCTTTGCTGCAGAGCAAATTGCTGCGGGTGCTGGAAGATCGGTCGATCAGCCGGCTGGGCGGGAAGAAAAACATCCGCGTGGATTTCCGGCTGGTGAGCGCTACGAATGAAGATCTGGAAGACATGGTGCGGCAGGGGCGCTTCCGCGAGGACCTTTATTACCGGATTCATGTGGTGCCGATATTCGTGCCGGCGTTGCGCGAGCGGGTGGAAGATATTCCGGTGCTAGCGGATTATTTCGTGAGCGTTTATTCCGCGGCGAACGGATTTCCGGCGAAGCGGATCGCGGATGATGCCATTGCGGCGCTGAAGCGTTATGCGTGGCCGGGAAACGTGCGCGAGTTGGAGAATGCGATTCAGCGGCTGGTGATAATGACGGACGGCGACACCATCACGGCGAAGGATCTGCCGGCGGAAATGGCGCAATCGGCGGGGCACGATTCGCGCAACCGGTTCCAACTGCCGGCGGCGGGGATCAAGCTCGACAAAGAGATGGAGGCGTTTGAGCGGCGCTGGGTGCAGGAAGCCATCGAGCAGGCCAAGCACGTGAAGGCAGACGCCGCGAAACTGCTGGGAGTGGACCGCAACCGGCTGAATTACCTGTGCCGGAAGTACGATCTGTGAGGGAGCGTAGTGGATGAAAGCGCACGGTGAGGTGACGCGCCGGATCAATGCCAAAGCCGCGCAGTTTCGTCTGCGAATCGGGCGATCGGCGCTACATCGTTTTGGAGTGTTTGCGCTGGAGGATATTCCGCGAGGACAGCGCGTAATCGAATACACCGGCAGATGTGTAACGCTCAAGCAGGCGATCAAGATACGCCCTCCCGAAGACATTTACCTCGCGTGGATTAATAACGACCTATATCTAGACGGCAGGTGGAGAGGAAGCGGCGCGCAGTTCATAAACCACTCGTGCAAGCCCAATTTGGTGTGGCGGTGCCTGCACAGACGTCTGTACTTTTATAGCCGCCGGAAGCTACGCGCCGGGGAAGAGCTGACGGTGAAATACCGTTATCCCGTCAAGCTTAGGCGCGTACTGTGTCACTGTGGTGCCGGCCGGTGCCGGGGGACGCTCCGGCTCATTTTGAGCTGATGACGGCGCCTGAAGCGGAGGCTTCCGTATTGGGCAAAGACGCGCGACGGGCCGGCGAAGGCGCAGCAGTTTTGCTGCGTGTTCTTGTGTTGAAATTATCAACGGGCACTGAAGAATTCAACGAAATTCGGGGACTACGGAACGAATGAAAGATGGCAGACGCGAAAAGGCAATGAAAACAGGATGTTGCGGGCGACGAAATGAATATGGACTTTGGCGACGACTTTGCATATAAGGGCGCTGATGCCCACGGGGGCAAATCACGCAAGGGAGAAAAAAATGGCCAAGAAAAAGACCCTGAAGAAGTCGAAGAAGATCCAACCGACCAAGCCGCTGATCGAGTGGGGGCCCAGCCCCAAGCTGGGCAAGTAAGACCGGGTTGTATTCGCGGTAGCATGTCGCTAAACACGGGATGCTGCTGGCCACTAGATGTTGAATACCAGGCAGGGCTGCTGCAAAGGCCGCAGCCCTTTTTTTGCGTTTTAGTCTGTATCCGAGAGTTGCCACGCGATTCCTTCCCGCCAGATTGACGCAAGCCCGAGAGGCGCTCAGCGCGAAAGTGCGACTTGGCCTCGCAATGCCGTTGAAATTATCAACGGGTGATGATTAATTCAACGCTGCCGGGATGCGCGTCGGGGTGGTTGCAAAGGGGCTGCGACGCGAAGCGGCGCAAATTGAGTGGGTTGCGGATTCGCGGGGGGCGGCGAAGTTTGGCGATTGCTTTACACATACACGGGCGGACGCCCAATAGGGCAAATCAACCGAGGGGGAAACAAAATGGCCAAGAAAACCTTGAAGAAATCGAAGAAGATCGAAGCGACGAAGCCGCTGTTGCGTTCACCGCTCGCACCGATAAACCACGTCAAACCGTAGGAACCAATTGCCACGAAACAAGCGCGCCCAGCCGATGCTGCGGCACGTGGGCCAAGGATTTCACGATAGATAAGGGATTTTAGGATCACTCAAGAGGCTGTCGCCGCCCAGGCGGCAGCCTCTTTTTTGTTTCGGGCGTTTTTCAAGAAGCCTCTCGTTCGCGCTTCCCGAACTGGAGCGACCCTGGAAGGGAAAGATCGAGCAAGGTGACGCGATGTTCCCTGGGGGCGTGTTGAAATTCTCAACGTGATGATGATTAATTCAACGCCGCGTGGATGTGCGATTGGATGGCCGCGGACGGGCTGCGACGCGAAGTGGCGTAAATTGAATGAGTTGCAGAATAATGGAGCGGCGGTAAAGTTTGGAGGTTGCGTTGCATACACATGGGCAGATGCCCAATAGGGCAAATCAATCGAGGGGGAAACAAAATGGCCAAGAAAACCTTGAAGAAGTCGAAGAAGCTGGAAGCAACGAAGCCGTTGACCGTGTTCGCAAAACCGCCACGCGGCTAAGGTGCGGTTTTATTGTCAGGAGCGCGCCGAAGGGCACGACGCGGCCTGAGAAGAGAATCTCGAATATCCAACGGGCCGCTGCCGATAAGGCAACGGCCCATTTCGAGACTTAGCTGGTTGAGTGAACAAGCTTGTTGGGCAAGCGCGGTGGGCAAGGCTGACGGGAATGATCAATTCTTACGGGGAGATTCGTAATGGAAAAGAAATCGAAACCAGTGAAGAGCAAGAAAACAGCGCCGGTGAAACCGCTGATGAAGCGCGCGGACCTGCCGGCCGTGAAGCCGCTGATCCGGTTCTAGGAACAGTACAGAGATTCTTCGGTTAGGCCCCTAGCCTTATCGGAGATTGACGTAGCAACACCCCCAAGGGCCGCCGTCCCAGGAACGGCGGCCCTTTCTCTTTTGGGGTTGCGCGGCGACGGGCCAGCGTCGCGGCGGATTCGGTGGGTCCTCGGCGATTGCGCGCCACGATTGGCGCCTTAAAGTGCGCCGCGACGATAGCCTGGTCAGCACCTACCGCAAATTCTGCCCGGTCCCACAAAACGGGACCGACCGCTGCAAATTCAAAGACAATGGCTACCAGGCTTGGCTGTGCGCCCAGCGCCAGATGGCGCGGGAAGCTTGCCAGGCCAAGGACGAGCGCTTGCCGGAAACCTTCGCAGTGCCGGTCATACCTTCCCGCAGGGAGCCATCGGGGTTCGCGAACTCCATATCTACCGCGAAATAATTGGTGAGCTTTTGGCCGAGGCGCTCGAGGTTTTCGGTTTCGGTTACGGGGCGATCGAGCGCGGAGGCAGGGTAGATTCGCCCGACTCTGCCGGAATAAGTGCGGTAGGGGAACGGGACTACTTTCACGCGGACGAGTGCACCCTGTTGAACATCCTGCAAATCCCAATCGCGCACGAGGATGCGCGCTTTCATGGTGGAGCGATCCACTATGCGGGCGAATTCATCACCCGCGGAGAGAAATGAGCCGGGTGTCTGGTCGAGGTCGGTGGTGGCGACGACGCCGTCAATCGGCGCGCGAATTTCCAGGGCGGCGGCGCGTTTTTCAGCGACTGCGAGTTCCTGCTGGAGGCGAGTGCGGTCGCGGACGGCGTTTGCGGCGGAGTCAAAGTCGGAGCGGTCCTGGCCATTGCGGAGTTGGCTGTTGGCTAGGGCCAATTGCTGGCGGAGGGAATCCGCCTCGGCACTGAGCAGCGGATTCTGGAGGATGGCTAGCAGCTGGCCGGTATTTACTGCGTCGCCGGATTTGACGTAAACGGACTGGATCTGTCCGGAAACTTCGGCGCGGATACGGGCCGAGGCCCCGGGCTCGAGAACCAGGCCGGTGGAAACGGATGAGGATACCGGGGGGATGAGGAGCAGGAGCGCCAAGCCGAGCGCTCCAGCTTGTTGGGTGCGGGTGATTTTCCAGGCCATGTAGTCCTCCTTCTTCTGGCGCAGCCAGGCGCGCAGGATGGGCAAAGCCTGCTGAATTCCCTTCCTTGCGAAAAAATAGATGACGACGAGAGTGCCAAGGTAGCCCCACTCATCGCCCAATTTGCTGACCAAAACATTTTTAGCGAAGGCGATGGCGAGAAGAAGCAAGGAACCGCTGTAAACGATGGCGGACATGCCGAAGAGAAAGAAAATGCGACGCTGACGTTTGCTGGCCGGGGGCAAGTCAATATCGTGGCGGAGCAAATATTTCTGCGCCCAGGCGCGGAGAAACGCGAAGGATTCCTCGCGGAGATTGTCAATATTGAGGAATTGGGAGAGAGCGTAGTAGCCGTCTGCTTTGATCAAAGGATTAAGGTTGAGGAGCGCGCCCTGAATGCCGCTGAGCAGCATCATTTTGTAGGCGATATCGTTAAGCGCGGAGCCAACTCGCGTGAAATACCAGAGGACGCCGGAGAGGCCGCATAAGACCAACTCAATCCAAATGCCGGCGAAGATGACCCACTGGCGCTGGGAGCCGCGTTTAAAGAGGAGGATGTCGGTGGTGTCCGTGTAAAAGGCGGGAGTGAAATAGATGAGCAGGAAACCCATCTGGTGGACGTCGCCGCCGAAGTGCTTGCAGGTGAGACCGTGGCCGAATTCGTGGATGGCACCGAGGACCATCAGGAGAATCCAGAACATCCAGATGTCATAGGCGCTCTTGTCGGAGAAATTATAGAGAGCGGAGGTGTCTTGCTGGACGCGCGTCCAATCGGAGGCGAGCAAATAGCAGGCGGCGATAAAGACGCCGATAGAGAAGACCACGAAGCCGGGGGTGAACATCCAGCTGAGGTAGGGATCGATCTTGGCGAGTGTTTTGTCGGGATCCCAGGCTTTGAAGGACATATAGAGGACGCTGGATTGGTCCACGCGGCCTTTGCGCTCGTCGCGGATGCGTTCGAGGACTGCGAGATTTTTTTCGCCGACGGAGCGCTCCCACATGGCGGGTTCGATGCTGTCAAGGAAGTCGAGGACCTCGGCTTCGCCGAGGGGCGAATCGGGATGGAGTTCGGTGAGAGCGTCGGAAATTTCGAGGGCGGTGCGGGTGCCGTCGCAGAGTTGCAGGACGCCGTATTCGGTAGAGCCGTAACGATTGTAGGAATTGGTTTCGAAATTTTTTACGACGTAACTGGTTTCGCCGGAGATGACTTGTTCGCTGATGCGGAGGTCGGTGCGGAGTTTGGGGCGGCGCAGGCCTTTGGCGAGGACGCTGGAAACTTGCAGGCTGGTGGGGCCGAAGCGCATCGGTGGTTCTCCGAGCTGGTGATCGAAAACCCGTACGGCAAAGCAAAGGCAACGGCCTGGTGCCAATTCAAAGATAAGTTCAAAAACGGCCGCCTAAAAAGAAAAAGCAGGCGGCCGCTACAAAGGCCACGTCAACGGCAAAAGCAAAAGAGCCGGCGGGACGCCGGCGCTACAAATTCAACTGCAACTTCGAAATCGTTAGCTGCGGAGTGCGAATTCATTTGGGTTGAGGGGCCGCGCCGGCAGCGGGCGCGTGGGCGTTGGGCCAGAGGACTTTCACGGCCATGCCGGGGCGGAGGTCGGAAATGTTTGAGCTGTTGAGTTGGGCTACTACGTCGTAACTGTCGCTGGCGGCGTCAATGGTGGGGCTGACTTTGATGACGCGAGCGGTGAGCGAGCGGCTGGAATCTTCGACTAAGGAAAGGGCGACGGGGGCGCCGGGCGCGGGGCGACGGCCTGATGACTCAGGGACTTGAAATTGGACTTGCAGCGGGGAGAGCTGGCTGACGCGGAAGCATTTGTCGCCTTTCGCGATTGCTTGGCCTTCGCGGAGATAGCGGCGGACGACGACGCCGGCGAAGGGCGCGTGGATGCGGGTTTGTTCTTCTTCTAGTTTGAGGCGATTGATTTCGGCGTGGCCGCTTTCGACCAAGGCTTCGTAACCGTGGAGATCGTATTCGGCGGCTTTGGCTTCGAATTCGGCGGCTTCGAGATCGGCGTCGCTGGAAAGACCTAGGGCGCGCAACTGCTGCTGGCGGCGATAGGCGGCGCTTTTGGCTTTGAGCTCGGCTTCCTTGTATTTTTTGTTGTTTTCTTCGACTTGAAGATCGGAGTTGGCTTTGACTAGTTCCATTTGCAGGCTGCGGTCGTCGAGTTGCGCGAGGAGATCGCCGGATTTCACGGTTGCGCCTTCATCCTGATTCACCGACATGACCAAGCCATCGCGCTGAGAAGTGATGTCCACTTGATGCTCGACTGTGAGGACGCTGAGGATGTCGGCGGAGCTGGGAGCTTTCGGCGGAACGTTCGGCGGAGCGGTGACGGCGGGCGGCGGCGCGGGATTGGAGCTGGAAGCGACGGAAGAATTATCGCAACCGACGGCGGCGAGCGTTAAGGCCGCGACGAAGAACAGGTTTGCACTTCTGCTCATGATCAATCCTTTAGATTTCTGGCCTTTAGATGTCTCGCCATTGGGCATCCGGCCTTCCGGCATCCTGCGATCTGAGTCCGAGACTTGAGCGGACATCACGGCAACCAACTCCATGCTTTCGCCCACAACCAGCGGAAGGGCGAGCGCAGCAGAGCGTAACCGATGGGATACCATCCGCTCTGGAACCAGCCGCCGACGGAGTGAATTCTAGCGCGGCCGACCATGCCATCGCGAGCGAGGCCGCGAGGATTATTGAAGATGGCGCGCACGATGAAGTATTGGTCACCGGCGACGGCCTGGGTTTGCGCACCCATGCGTTCGACGGTGCCCTCGAACGTGGTAGTGGGGAAAGCATTGAGCTTCAGGGCGACGCTATTGCCGGGACGCACCAGCTCGAGGTCGGTTTCGGCGACACTCATTTCGGCGGCGATGCGGTCTTGCCCGACAATTTCGGCGAAGCTATCGCCGGGCTTGACCATGGTGCCAGTTTTTTCCTCGACTTTGGGAGTAACAACGATGCCGGCGATGGGCGAGCGCAACTGGGCTGCGGCGACGCGCTGCTGTTCGAGTTGCACTTCAGCTTCGTGGAAGTCAGCGCGGAGTTTGGCCTGGCCTGCGGCGGAGGGATCGTTCCGGAATTCGGCTTCGGCGAGTTCGCGGCGGGCTTGCGCAAGGGCGGCATCGGCTTCGGCGAGCTTAACGCGATCGTCGCCATCATCGAGCTGGGCGAGAACTTGTCCAGGCTGCACCGCGTCGCCTTCGTGAACGAAGACGCGCTGGACTACGCCGCCGTCAATCGCGCTGACCATCTGGCGCGAGGCGGGGACGACGGTGGCGTCGGTACCAACGCGCATGGGCCACGGCACAATTATCAGGAGTGCGATGACGATTGCGGTGCGGCGGAGGTAAAGCTCCCAGCGGCTGCGCGGCATCGCAGCGAGAAATTTCTTTTTTCTCTGCGAGAAAGGCTGGAGAAGATTTGCGAGAGGGACTTGCTGGTAGAGCTGCGCGTTGCGAATGGCGACGGTGGTCTGACTGGCGAGAATGGCGACGGTTTCTTTGTTGTTGTCGGTGAGGAAATCGGCATCGCTGCTGAGCAGGGCGAGAACGCCGAGGGTGCCTTGATCGTCACGAAGCGGCAGCGCATAGAAGCCATTTTCTTTGTGTTCTTCGAGGAAAGAGACGATCTGGGCGTGAGCCTCTTCTGGAGTGACGTGCCAGCCGTCGTCATACAAATCTGCTGAGACCGCGCCTTCCTGATCCGCAACCCATTCCAAACGCGTACGCAGGTCGCTCATCTCGCGCGTCTTGGGGACTTCGGTTTCACCGGAGAGAGCGCCGAGGACGAAGCGGCCGCGATCGAAGAATCCGATGACGCAGCGATCGAAGGGAATGACGGACGCGGCCTGCTGCACCACCGTGGAGAGGACGTGGTCGAGGTCGAGAGTGGAAGTGATCTCCTGGGAAATTTTCAGGAGAGCGTCGAGGGCATGGACTTTGCGCTCGGCGTCGAGAAGATTCGCATTGTGCAGCGCGACGGCGGCTTGTTCGCTGATGGAGGAGAGGAAGAATAGATCGTCTTCGTTGAAGGGAGTGCCATCGGCTTTGTTGACCAGCTCGACGAGGCCGAGGATGTCGTTCTCTTTGCGGAGCGGGGCGCACATCCAGGACTGGATTTCGAAATCTTCGGAGGCGCTGATGCGTTCCGCCAGGCCCGGTTCTTCCGCGGGATTTTCAACTAATTTTGGATTGGCGGACTGGGCGATTTCACCTAGCAGGCCTTCGGTGAGGGAGACGCGGGCTTCGTCTTCGACGGTGGGATCTTCGCCGATTTTTTTGGCGAGGTAGAGATCTTGAGAACCGGGGTCGGCCAGCCAGACCAGGCACGCGCCAGCGCCCATGATGTCGCGAATTTTGCCGGCGACGACTGGAAGGAGGACGCCGAGTTCTAGTGTGGAAGTGAAGGTGCGGCCGAGATCGTAGAGAGCGGTGAGGCGTTCGAGAGTGAAGAGTTGAGTTTGGCGTTCGCTTTCGATGGCTTCGAGATTGGTGAGGGCGGAGCCGGCGAGGCGGCTGGCTTCTTCGAGGAAATGAGCGTCTTCGGCGGTGAATTCGCCGGCGCGCTTGTTGAGAACTTCGACTACGCCTTCGGTGCGCTGGGCGCCGGGCAACGAGACGACGATGGCGGATTTGACGCGGGCGCGACTGGGTTCATCGAGATGCTCGAAGTCCTCTGTGGAGATTTCCTTACTGCTGACGCGGCGGGTTTCGGCGGATTCGTACACTTCGGCTAGGAGGCCTTCGCTGACGGAATCGGTGAGCGGAGCGAAACGCTCGCCGGGTTCGTTCCAGCGGGTGCGGCAGACGAGGCCTTCGGCGTCTTTCGAGGAGGCGCCGTTGGTCCAGACGAATACGGCGCGGGCGCCGAGAGTGGCACCTACACGCGCGGCGAAAGTTTTCAGGAGGGTATCCTGGTCGCGGCACGCCAGAGACACGCTCGCAAGTTCAAAGAGCGCGGAAAATGTTTCCATTATTCTCCCAGGGGAAGGGGGACATTCACTTGCTGGCGGCAGGCGTCACCCACGCCGCCGACCGAAGTGAATGGGCGCAGCCTAGCAAATCGGGAGAGTCGGCGTCAAGGAAGTGGAAAAGTGGAAAAGGATTACCGCTGAGACGCGAAGTGCGCGGAGAAATAGTGGCTTTGCGATTCGGTGATAAAGGCGGTGGCTAGTGATTAGTGGCTAGTGGCTAGTGGCTAGAAGAGTTGCGTTAATGGCGCGGGGTTGCGCGATGAACTCGGAAACATTTTGTGAGTTGGCGTCGTATCACTACTGCACGGCAAATTGCGTGGGAGCTCGGCGTCGTGCTGTCCCAATTTTGAACGGTGTGCGCGGATGGGAGGGTCGTGATGGGAATGTTCAGCGATCAACTGACGCAAGTATTGCGGCGGCTGGGGCGGGCGCCGCTATTTACGATTGTTACGCTGATCACGCTGGGGGTGGGCGTGGGGGCGAACACCGTCATTTTCAGCGTGTTGGAGGGAGTGCTGCTGAAGCCTTTGCCTTATCCGCATCCGGAGCAATTGATTGGAGTGTGGCACACGGCGCCGGGGATAGGGATCGAGAATTTGAACATGTCGCCGTCCAATTATTTTATTGACCGCGAGCAGAATACTACTTTTCAAGACATTGGAGTTTATGACAGCGATTCGCTGAGCGTGACGGGAGCAGGAGAGCCGGAGCAGGTGGTGGGGCTGGATGTGACGGATGGAACGTTGCCGATTCTGGGAGTGCGGCCGGCGCTGGGGAGATTGTTCACGCGAGAAGACGATTCGCCGGGGTCGCCGGATACGGTGCTGCTTTCTTACGGATATTGGCGGCAGAAATTTGGCGGAGCTTCGTCGGTGATCGGGCGGTCGATCACGGTGGATGGCAAGCCGCGGGAAATTATTGGAGTGCTGCCGCAGGGATTTCACTTTTTGGATTACGAGGATGCGGCGCTGGTGGTGCCATTCAAGTTTGACCGCAACAAGCTGAAGCTGGGGAATTTCAGCTTCCAAGGGTTGGCGCGTTTGAAGCCGGGGGTGACGATGGCGCAAGCGAGCGCGGACGTGGCGCGAATGCTGCCGATCACGAACCGATCATTCCCGGCGCCGGACGGATTCAGCGTGGCGCTGTTTGAGAAGGCGGGGATCGCGCCGAACTTGCGGCCGTTGAAGCAGGATGTGGTGGGAGATATCGGCAAGGTTTTGTGGGTGTTGATGGGATCTATCGCGATGGTGCTGTTGATCGCTTGCGCGAACGTGGCGAATTTGCTGCTGGTGCGCGTGGATGGGAGAAGGCAGGAGCTGGCGATACGCGCGGCGATGGGAGCGGGTTGGGGACGGATCGCAATGGAATTGATGTTTGAGAGCGTGATTCTGGGAGTGCTGGGGAGTTCACTGGGATTGGTGCTGGCGTACGCGGCATTGCAGGTGCTGGTGGCGATGGCGCCGACGGGTTTGCCGCGGATTCATGAGATTGGGATTGATTTGCCGGTGCTGCTGTTTACGTTTGCGATTGCGCTGTTTTCCAGCTTGCTGTTCGGGTCTATTCCGATCTTCAAATATGCCGGGGCGCACTTGAATACCGGACTGCGCGAGGGCGGACGGGCGCTGAGCCAGAGCCGGCAGCAGCATCGCGCGCGCAATGTGCTGGTGGTGGTGCAGGTGGCACTGGCGCTGGTGTTGCTGATTTGTTCGGGGCTGATGATTCGGACCTTTCGCGCTTTGGAGCATGTGCCGCCGGGATTCACGGGACCGGATTCGGTGCAGACGTTCCGGTTCTACGTGCCGGAGACGGAAATTCCGGATAGCGACCGCGAGCGGCTGGTGCGCATGGAGCAGGAGTTAATGGGGAAGCTGGGGGCGATTCCGGGCGTTACATCGGTAAGTTTTTCGAGTGATATTCCGATGGATGGGCGCGGGTCGAACGATATTTTATTTGCGGAGGATCACGCGTACGCGGAAGGACAGCTGCCGCCGATCCGGCGGTTTAAATTTGTGTCACCGGGATTTTTGGCGACGATGGGGACACCGCTGATTGCGGGGCGCGATATCACTTGGGAGGACACTTATCAGAAAATTCCGGTGGCGATGATTTCTGAAAATTTCGCGAAGGAATATTGGCACGACGCGCGGAACGCGCTGGGGAAGCGAATTCGGGTTGGGAGCACGGACGACTGGCGCGAGATTGTGGGCGTGGTGGGAGATGTGTACGAGCGCGGAGTGGATCAGCCGGCGGGCAGCGCGGTTTATTGGCCGGTGATGATGGACCGGTTTGAAGGGCAGAAAGAGGAGCTGCGGCGGGGGATTGCTTTTGCGATACGCAGCCCGCGGGCGGGGTCGCAGGCGTTTTTGAATGAGGTGCGGCAGACGGTGTGGTCGGTGGATCCGAATATTCCGCTCGCGAACGCACATACGCTTGGATATTTCTATACGCAGTCCATGGCGCGGACTTCTTTTACGCTGGTGATGCTGGGAGTGGCGGGAGGGATGGCGCTGCTGTTGGGGATTGTGGGGATTTACGGAGTGATTGCGTATTCGGTGTCGCAGCGGACGCGGGAGATTGGGATTCGCATGGCGCTGGGGGCGCAGAGGAAGACGCTGGTGGGAATGTTTGTGCGCCAGGGATTGTGGCTGACGGGCGTTGGAGTTTTGTGCGGGTTGGTGACGGCGATTGCGGTGATGCGGTTGATGTCGTCGCTATTGTTCAAGGTTAGCCCGGTGGATCCGGTTACATATGGAGCGGTGACTTTGGGGGTGGTGGTCACCGCATATCTGGCTTGTTATTTGCCGTCGCGGAGGGCGGCTGGCGTAGATCCTGTGGATGCTTTGCGGGCGGAGTAGTTTGTGAAGGCCCCTTGATTGGCGGGCGCAATTCGGTTAGCTTTGCTGGGCTGAACGAGGGGCATCGTGAATATTGGAATTCGCAAAGCGGGGCGGGCGACGATTTTGGATCTGGATGGGCCGCTGAAGTTGGGTGACGCCGAGGAAGCGTTTCGGAATCAGGTGCAGCAGCTGATCGAAGCGGGATCGCTGCATATCGCGGTGAATCTGGCGGGCGTGACGGAGCTGGATAGTTCGGGAATTGGGGCTTTGGTGCGAGCGTTTACTACTTTGAAGCGGGCGGGCGGGAAGGCTACTTATTTTGCGGCGAATAAACGGGTGATGATGTTGTTGAAGATGGTGAGATTGGATTCGATTTTGGATTTGGCTGAAGATGAGGCTACAGCTTTGACACGGATTTAGTGGTTTCTTCTTTTTGGTTGTAAACCTTCCTGTTGTGAATTCCGATTTGTTTGATTGCGCTACGTCAACGTCTGTCCAGGGCTGGATGGCGGACGTCGCGACCCGCTACGAAGTAGATTACGTCTTCAGCTATGTTGGTGGCGTGGTCGCCGATGCGTTCCAGATTTTTGGCGACGAGGATTAGCTCGAAAGCGGCGAAGACTTGGGCGCTGTCTTCCATCATGTAGGTCAGGAGCTCGCGGAAGAGTTGATCGCGGAGGCGGTCAACTTGATCGTCACGGCGGAGGACGCTTTGGGCCAGGTCTTGATCGCCGCGGACTAGGGCGTTCAGGCTGTCGCGGACCATGGCTTCGGCTAGTTCGCTCATGCGCGGGAGATCCACGTATGGTTTGACCTGCGGATGGCGGAGGATGCGGGTGGCGGATTGGGCTATGTTTACGGCCTGGTCGCCGATGCGTTCGAGGTCGCCATTAATGCGGGAGACGGCGAGGAGGAAGCGCAGGTCCGCGGCCATGGGTTGCTGAGTGGCCAGGAGGCGCTGGACGCGCTCGTCTATTTCAATTTGCATTTCGTTGATGGCGTCTTCTTCGGAGAGGACGACTTCGGCGAGATGTTCTTCGGCGTCCAGCACGGCATGGACGGCCTGGTGGACGGCGCGCTCGGCTAGGCTGCCCATCCAAAGGAGGCGTTGTTTTAGTTCTTCGAGATCGTGATCGAAATGTCGTTCCATGGTTCCTCGGTTCGTCTGCTGCAATTCAAAATCTGCGTGGCCGGTGTCACGGTTCTTCAGGGGCTAAAGCCCCGCTTGTTTGCTTAGCATTTCGGCGGGGCTGAAGCCCCGCCCTTCCATCTGCCATCGGTTGTTGTTGCCTCGGCGGTGCCAACCAACACCAACAGCTGCCCGGTTCGATGAAGCCGAACCGGCCGCTACAACGGCAAAGCAAATTCAACTGCAACGTCAAGACGCCCGCCTAAAAAGCAAAAGCAGGCGGCCGCTACAAAGTCAAAAACAACAGAGCCGGCGGGACGCCGGCGCTACCACGTCAAAGGCTGGCGCGCGGAATGGGGCGCGCGGAAACTTGGTGCTGCTTAGCCGAACCGGCCGGTGATGTAGGCTTCTGTGCGCGGGTCGGTGGGCGTGGTGAAAAGTTTGGATGTTTCGCTGTGCTCGATCAAGTGGCCATCGAGCATGAAGGCGGTGAAGTCGCTGGCGCGGGCAGCTTGCTGCATGTTGTGGGTAACGATCGCCATAGTGCAGCTGTCTTTTAACTGGAACATCAGCTCTTCGATTTTCGCGGTGGTGACGGGATCGAGAGCGGAGCAGGGCTCGTCGAGGAGCAGGACTTCGGGATCTACGGCTAGCGCGCGGGCGATGCAGAGGCGCTGCTGTTGGCCGCCGGAGAGGGCGAAGGCGGATTTTTTCAGGTAGTCCTTCACTTCGTCCCAGAGAGCGGCGCGGCGCAGACTGTGTTCGACGAGATCATCGAGGCGCCCTTTGTAGCCATTGATGCGCAGGCCGTAGGCGACGTTGTCGTAAATTGATTTCGGGAATGGATTGGGGCGTTGGAAGACCATGCCGACGCGGCGGCGCAGGCCGACGACATCGAGCGAGTGAATATCCTGGCCATCCAGAAGGACTTCGCCTTCGACGCGGGTGTTGCGGATGGTTTCGTTCATGCGGTTCAGGGTGCGCAGGAATGTGGATTTGCCGCAGCCGGAAGGGCCGATGAGCGCGGTGACGCGGTTGGTGGGAATTTTGAGGCTGAGATTGAAGACGGCCTGCTTGGGGCCGTAGTAGAAGTTCAAATTCGAAATCGTCAAGCGCAGCTTTTGCTCGATCGTTGGTGACGTAGTTTTTTCCATAAGCACCGGATCTCTGAAGGCTTGGACTGAAAGCGCGGGTTGAGGTGATCCACTCACAATTTTTCCCTTCGTCGCTGCAATTGCCACTAAACCGCTTTACTACGCGCCAGGATGAAGCGCGCGCCCAGATTCGAGATCAAGACCAAACCTAACAGGACCAGACCTGCGGCCCACGCTTGCCTATGCCAGTCGTCGTAGGGCGCGACGGCGTAGGTATATATCATAACCGGAAGCGAGGCGATGGGTTGGCCCCAGCCCTGGCTCCAGAAACGATTGCCAAAGGCGGTGAAGAGCAGCGGGGCGGTTTCGCCGGCGACGCGCGCGAGGGCCAGCAACATGCCGGTGAGTATGCCGCCACTGGCTGCTGGTAGGACGACGGTCGCGATTGTTTTCCATTTGCTGGCGCCGAGTGCCATGGCAGCTTCGCGCATGTTGCCGGGGACGGCGCGCAGAAATTCTTCGGTGCTGCGGACGGTGATGGGGATCACCATGATGCCGAGAGCGACGCCGCCGGCTAACGCGGAGAAATGTTTTACCGGCAGGACTACGAGCGAGTAAGCGAAGATGCCGATGACGATGGAGGGGACGCCGTTGAGCAAGTCGGTGGTATAGCGCACAACGAAAGAAAAAGTTTTGCCGCCGAATTCGGCGAGATAGACGCCGGCGAGCAAGCCGACAGGCAGGCCCATGATTGCGGCGAGGGATAATAGCTTGAGGCTGCCGACGATGGCATTGGCCATGCCGCCGCCGGATTCGCCGACTGGTTTGGGAAGCTGCGTGAAGAAATTCAGGCTGAGCGACGCGCCGCCGTTCCAGATCAGGTAGCCGAGGATGAGAAACAACACCGAGACGACCGCGAAGGCGGCGACACCAGTGAGGGTGAGCATCACGTAGTTCAGCGATTTGCGCCAGATCATGCGGAGGGAGCTCACGCGGGGCGGCCTCCACCACGTTCGGTAGCGACGATTAAGATGCGCGCGAGGCCATTGAGGATGAAAGTGATGAGGAAAAGGACGAGGCCCAATTCGATCAGGGAGCTCAGGTACAAATCGCCAGTGGCTTCGGTGAATTGATTAGCGATGGTGGAGGCAATCGTATCGCCGGGAGAAAGCAGAGAAGCTTTGATTGCGGCTGCGTTGCCGATCACCATGGTGACGGCCATGGTTTCGCCTAACGCGCGGGCGAGAGCGAGGAACACCGAGCCCATGATGCCGGTGCGCGCCCAGGGAACGACTACTTGCCAGGTGGATTCCCAGCGCGTGGCGCCGAGAGCCATGGCGGCTTCGCGCTGTTCGCGCGGGACGGTGAGGAGAACCTCGCGTGAGACGGAAATGATGAAAGGCACGACCATGATGGCGAGAACGATTCCGGCGGTGAGAAAGCCGACGCCGTAATTGGGGCCGCGGAAGAGCGCGCCGATATAGGGAACGTTGCCAACGGTATTGATGAGCAGCGGGCCGAGCGTGGTGCGCATGAGCGGGACGACGATGAAGATTCCGAGCAAGCCGTAGATGACGCTGGGGACGGCGGCGAGAAGGTCAATCAGGAATGAAATGACGTCGCTGACGTTTCGGGGAGCCAGCTCGGAAAGAAATATGGCGCTGGCGAGGCCAAGTGGAACCGCGAGGACTAGCGCGACGGCGGAAGTGACCAGGGTGCCGTAGATGAACGGCGCGGCGCCGAAATTATCGAAGTTGGGATCCCAGACTTTGGTCCAGAAAAAATTCCAGCCGAATGCCGTGCGCGAGAGGTGCGAATTCACCCACAGCTCGTACACCAGCATGGAGGTGAGCAGAAGGATGATGGCAGCGAAGGTGAGGGTGATGAGGTGCGCGATCTGATCGCCTTGGCGGAGCCGATGAAGAAACGCACGAGGCCCTGCTTGCGGAGGAACCTCGTGCGCGATGGTGGTGGCGGCTGCGGACATTTTGGTTAAGGTTAATGGCTATTGGATCAGGGAAATTGCTTTGGTCTCCCTGGCGACGACTTCTTTCGGTAGCTGCGCGTAGGACAGACCTTCGTTGTACTTCTGGCCCTCGGTGAGCATCCACTTCAGGAAATCTTTGATGGCTTCGCGTTTGGCGGCGTCTTGAATCTGCGCGGGAATCAGCAGCCAGGTGAAGCTAGAGATGGGATACACCTTGGGGCCGGGGGCATTGGTAATGGAGACGCGGAAGTCTTCCGGCATGTTTTTGGCATCGGCATCGGCAGCGGCCGCGGCGGTGACGCCGGCGAGATCAGCTTTGACGAATTTACCGGCAGCGTTCTGAACATTTCCGTACGGAATTTTGTTCTGAACCGCGTAAATCAACTCGATGTAGCCAATTGAATTGGGAGTTTGCTTCACGAGACCGGTGACGCCTTCGTTGCCCTTGCCGCCGAGGCCGACGGGCCAATTCACGGACGTCGAGGCTTTGCCTACTTTATTTTTCCACTCGTCGCTGACTTTGGCGAGGAAATCGGTCCAGATGTAAGTTGTGCCACTCCCGTCAGAACGGTGTACGACGACGATATCGGCGTTTGGGAGATTCACGCCAGGGTTGGCTTTGGTGATTTCCGGATCATTCCATTTCGTGATGGTACCCAAGTAAATTCCGGCCAGAGCTTTTTGGGTAAAATTCAAATCTCCAGTCACTCCCGCAATGTTGTAACTGGGCACGTCAGCGCCGAGAACCGTGGGGAAATGCAGGACCTTGAATTTGGATTGCGCGAGTTGCTCATCGGTCATGGGGCCGTCGGAGGCGCCGAAATCAACGGTGCCGGCTTGCAGTTGGCGGATACCGCCGCCGGAGCCGATGGATTGGTAATTGATTTGAATATTAGGATGTGCGGTGTGGTAAACGTCGAACCATTTGGAATAGATGGGATAGGGGAAAGTGGCGCCGGCGGCGTTGAGATTGACTGTGCCTTGTGCTGCGGCGCGCGGCGCGGTGAGCGCCATTGCGAGAGCCATCGTGAGCGCCATGAGCCACACAATCAGTAGAGTCTTTTTCATGTTCAGGGAATCTCCTCTGTACCATTTTTTGACTGCAATGTTACGGACGTGTTACATCGGTGCGAATTGGGAATGAAATAAGCGCGAGGCGTTTGGGAAGAGGGGAGGCGCGGCCCCGGGGGTGTGGTCGAGCCGCGCCTCGCGGGTTGGTGGCACGAGGTGTGCTGCTTCCGGCGCTTGGTGGTTAAGCGCAGGAACTTGTGGATGCTGTGGTGCGACGGCTTTGCGACTTGCGTTCCAAACCGGACGCATCTTAAGCGGCGCAGTTGAACCGCTGATGACCGGGCTGTGAAAAATCAACTACTCCCCTGCTGATGCGGCGGCGCTGGCACTGTTGCCCGCGCCGGCGTTGAGCTCCATTTGTTTGGCGCGGCCGTGGCGGACTTCGAGGCCGCGGACCCAGAACAGGATGTCTTCGGCGATATTGGTGGCGTGGTCGGCGATGCGCTCGAGATGGCGAGAGGCGAGGACGTAGTGGAGATTGGGCGCGGCGAGGGCGGGATTGGCAGTCATGCCGGCAAGCAAGGCTTCGAAGACTTGATCGCGATATTGGTCAACGACATCGTCACTTTCGAGCACTTGGGTGGCTAAATCCACGTTTTGGTAGATGAGGGCGCCGAGGCATTTGGAAACCATGGCGCGGACGGCGGTGGTCATGGGCTCGAGTTCGACCGGAATGTGGACTTCGCCCATTTGGGAGAGGGAGATGGCGCGTTCGCTGAGATTGACGGCGAGATCGCCCATGCGCTCGAGATCGTTGTTGATTTTCAGAGTGGCGACGATCAGGCGGACGTCGGTATCGAGCATTTCTCCTTGGCGGAGCATGCGGATGGCGTGCTCGTCAATCAGGATTTCCATTTCGTTGATGCGCGGCTCGGTGAGGAAGACTTCGCTGGCGAGCCGTTCGTTGCGTTCGAGCAGGGCCCAGAGAGCGCGATTGACCGAGGCCTCAACCGTGCGGGCTTGCGAGACGAGGTAATTCACCAGCACGCTTTGAAAGATACCGTCCGCACTTGTTTTAGTGGATGCCACTTCGGGAAACCTCCTGTGGATGCAGCTGTGCTTTATTACCGGCGTCTACAGGATCGGTTGGGGAGATTGCAAGAGCATAAACCGCGCGTAAATAAATGAAGACAAGCGAGAAGCTGCGCGGCGGTGAGCTAGGAGTCGAGGGGAAGGGAGAAGGAAAATTTGGAACCTTGGCCTACGGTGCTTTCTACCCAGAGTTTGCCGCCGTGGGCTTCGACGATGTGTTTGGCGATGCTGAGGCCTAGGCCGGTGCCGCCGGCTTCGCGGGAGCGGGCGGCGTCCACGCGATAGAAGCGCTCGAAGATGCGTTCGGAATCGGCGAGGGGGATGCCGATGCCCGTGTCTGCGACGGTGACCACGGCTTCACGCGCCGTGGCGGAGGCGGCGACGGAGATGTGGCCGCGAGCGGGAGTGTATTGGATGGCGTTGTCGAGGAGATTTTGCAGTACGTCGCGGAGGAGAGCGGCATCGCCACGAACGGCAGGGAGCTGCGGCGGGACGGTGATTTCCAGAGTGATTTCCTTGCGGTTGGCTTTGAGCAGAGTGGTTTCGGTGCAGGCTTCGATGAGCTCAAGCAGGCCAACGGAGGAAAATTCCAGTTCCAATTTTCCGGCCTCGATGCGAGCGAGTTTGAGGAGGTCGTTGGTGAGGCGGGCGAGGCGAGTGGCATGATTGCGGATGATCTCCAGGAAGCGGCGATTGTTTTCGGGGTCGTCGAGAGCGCCGGCGAGCAGCGTTTCGGCAAAACCCTGGATGGCGGTGAGCGGCGTTTTGAATTCATGCGAGACATTGGCGACGAAATCCTGGCGCACACGCTCGAGGCGGCGGAGTTCGGTGACATCGTGAAGGACGACTACAGCCCCGGAAGGTTTTTCATTGGGCGCGCCGTCGGCTTGGGCGGATGCGGAAACGTCTTGAGCTTTTACGGGCGCGGCGGTGATGGAGAAGCTTTGAGTTTGGGTGATGCCCATGGTGATGTCGGTTTGCAGGCCTTCATCGCCGCGCAGGGCGCGACGGATCAGGCTTAAGAGTTCGGAATTGCGGACTACTTCGATGAGCGGGCGTCCTTCGGCGCCGGCCGCGTCCACGCTTAAAATTTCCGAGAATGCGCGATTGTAAAAAACGAGACGCTCTTCAGCGTCAATGACGGCGACGCCTTCGACCATGCTGCGCAGGATGGCGCTGGAACGGTTGCGTTCGCCGCTGAGCATCCGAATCTCGTGGTCCATGCGGGCGGCGGTGAGGTTCAGGGAGTCAGCGAGGTCGGAAAGCTCGTCGCGCGGGCCTTCGCGGATCAAGGGCCGGAAATCACCTTCGGCGATGCGCTGCGAAAAGCGCTGCAGCCTTTGCACGCGGGCGGCGAACATGCGCGCGAAGGCGAGCGAGACCAGACCGCCGATGAATAGCGCGGCGAGTGTGGCGAGGAGCAGGCGCTGGCGGAGTTCGACGAGTGAGAGATCAATTTGCGCGAGTGGCAACGCGAGGCGGATGACGAAGCGAGAGCCGGGGGCGCGGTCGTAGCGCTGCGCGCGGTAAACGAGTTCGCGGTCAAGCGTGGCGCTGCGGCGCACGGACTGACCACTGCCGCGCGCGAACGCTTGCTGAATTTCCGGACGATTCGCGTGGTTTTCCATTTTTTCGGCGTCGGCCTCGGAATCGGCGAGGACGCGGCCGGTACTATCAACGATGGTTACGCGCGCGCCGCTGCGGGAGACCCGGCTGGTCCAGTTGCGGAGTTCGGCGGGGTCGTTGGATTGCGGCGGATTCGCGAGAGTGAGGCCGAGAAGCGAGGCCAGCTGGTCGTTGGCGGAGCGTATCGCCTGACTGCGAATGACGCGGGCGGAATAAAGCTGCACGGCGAGTAAAACGACGAGAAGCAAGGCGCCATAGGTGAGGCCGAGCTTCCAGAAAAGTCTAGCTCGCACGGGTTTCGAAGAGGTATCCAGCGCCACGGATGGTTTTCATGAAGACGGGGTGCTGCGGATCAGTTTCGATTTTTTCGCGCAGGCGACGGACGTACACGTCCACGCTGCGCGGGGTGACGAAACGCTCGGTGCCCCAGACGGCATCCAGCAATTGATCGCGGGTAAAAACGCGATTGGGGCGGGCCGCGAGGAAATAGAGCAGGCGGAATTCGAGGGTGCTCATGGGCACGGGCTTGCCGGTGCGAGTGACGCGGTAGGCAGCAGGATCAATGCGGAGAGCGCCAATTTCGACGGGCTTTTCGGAGGGAGTTCCGGGCTCGGCGCGGCGCAGTAAGGCTTTCACTCGGGCGACGAGTTCGCGCGGGCTGAAAGGTTTGGTGACGTAATCGTCGGCGCCGAGTTCCAACCCTACGACGCGATCGGCTTCTTCGCCTTTGGCGGTGAGAATCAGAATCGGGATGCGGTTGAGCGTGACTTCTTTGCGGACTTCCTTGCAGATTTCCAGGCCGGAAAGCTTCGGCAACATCAGATCGAGGACAAGAAGATCGGGCGCAGCCTTGCGGATTTGCGCGAGGCCCGTGGAGCCATCGCCGCTGGAGGTGACCTGGTAACCGTCTTTTTCCAGGTTATAGCGCACCAACTCTACGATGTCTTTGTCGTCTTCGATGACCAGAATGCGTTTCATTTGGGTGATTTCTCGGTGAACGCTGACAAGATACGGGAAAGCGGGGCTCGGAAGCAAGGAGTAGAGGGGTGAACGGGGATTTTTTAACAGAGCATTAACAACGTGTCACAACGGGACGGTGCGTCCCGGTTGAAACATTAATTCCGCTTTCGGCTTGGCGAGGGATGGGGAACGAGGCGGTCATTCGATTGATTACAGGAGATTTGGTTGGGTTTCGCGGTGAGAACTTTGGCCACAATTCTGCTTGTCTAATGTTGGCACGGTTCGAGGTCTGGGACCCGCCGTCGGGCAGTGCCGGAAGGCCGGCTGGAGGGTCAGCAAAATGAACGCGTCTGTGGAACGCCAGTTAGATCCGGCACGCCGGAGTATTGAGTCGCGAGACTTTGAAGCAGGATTGCGGCGAAAGATTGTGGGACAGGATGAAGCGGTGCAGGCGGTGGTGGATTTGTACCAAGTGTTTCGCGCCGGGTTGAATTCGCCGGGGCGTCCGGTGGGGAATTTGTTGTTTTTGGGGCCGACGGGCGCGGGCAAGACGCGCGTGGTCGAGGCTACCGCCGAAGTGCTGTTTGGGGATCCGCGCGCGGTGATCAAGGTGGATTGCGCGGAGTTTCAGCACTCGCACGAGATTGCGAAATTGATTGGTTCGCCTCCGGGATATTTGGGGCATCGCGAGACGCATCCGCTGATTACGCAGGAAGCGCTGGCGCAGTACCACACCGAGAAACTGCGAATCAGTTTCTTATTGTTTGATGAGATCGAGAAGGCGTCCGATGCGCTATGGCAATTGCTGCTGGGAATTTTGGACAAGGCCACGCTGACTTTGGGAGACAACCGGCGAGTGGATTTGTCGCAGACGATGATTTTCATGACGTCGAACTTGGGCGGCGTGGAAATTACCGAGTTGATGACCGGAGGATTGGGATTTGCGCCGCTGCAGCGGGCGGAAACGAGGGTGGGTCTGGATGAGAAGGTGGAGAAAACGGCTTCGGAAGCGGCCAAGAGAAAGTTCGCGCCGGAATTCATGAACCGGATTGATAAGACGGTGGTGTTCCGTCCTTTGCGCGCGGCGCAACTGGAACAAATTCTGGAAATTGAGCTGGGGATGGTGCAACAGCGCGTGCTGGAAACAGCGAAGGGGCGTTTTCTTTTTCGCGTGACGCAGCCGGCGCGAGAATTTCTGTTGAAGGAAGGCACGGACATGAAATACGGCGCGCGGCATCTGAAGCGCGCGATCGAACGGCACGTGGTTTATCCGTTGGCGAGTTTGCTGGCGACGGAGCAGGTGTCGTTGGGTGATGTGATCTCGATTGACTGGCACGGTGGAGAGCTGGGCTTGACGTTCTTGAAAGAGGCGGAAGGCGCGCAGATACCGATGCCCGCGCCGACGGTGGAGCGCCCATGCGAAGCCTCGGCCGCAATTTCCGATGCGCGTTCGGTGCCGATGCCTTCGGAACGAGCGCTGGGAGAAAGATTCACGGTTCGGCCGATTCGTTGAGCTTGGTGACTAGAAGTTATCTCATAAACACATTCAAGCTCGTGAACGGTTGAAACTTATGACAAACGGCGTAAATCGAGAGCATGGACCTTACCGACGCCCAATGGGCTGTTCTCGAACCGCTGTTCCGTCCGAGACGGCGGGAGGATGGACACGGTCGGCCGTGGCAAGATACGCGAGCGGTGCTGAACGGTGTTTTTTGGGTTTTGCGCACCGGCGCTCCTTGGCACGATCTGCCGCGTCGTTATCCTCCCTATCGAACCTGTCATCGCCGCTTCCAGCAGTGGCAGCGGTCCGGGTTGCTTACCCAACTGCTCCAGAAACTGGCCGAAGACTTACGCGACCGAGGGAAGCTGGATTTGAGCGAGTCCTTCATCGATGCGACCTTCCGTTCGGCGAAAAAAGGGGCTCTGCTGTCGGCCCTACTCGCCGCGGCAAAGGCAGCAAAATCATGGCGATCAGCGACGGCCATGGTCTTCCTCTCGCCGTGCACGTGGCCAGCGCTTCGCCTCATGAAACAAAGCTCGTTGAATCCACCATCGAACGACGCTTCCTGGCCGAAACTCCCGAACGTTTGATCGGCGACCGCGCTTACGATAGTGACCCGCTGGATGTGCAGATTCGCGAGCGCTTCGGAGTGCAGTTGATTGCGCCGCACAATTCCAGGCGAAGCAAAGCCGCGACGCAAGACGGCCGCGTCCTGCGGCGTTACCGGCGTCGTTGGAAAATCGAGCGCTTGTTCGCGTGGCTTCATAATTTTCGCCGCGTCGTCATTCGCTGGGAATACTACCCAGAGAATTTCCTCGGGATGGTTCAGCTTGCTTGTGCCGTCATCCTCCTGAGGTATTTATGAGATGCCTTCTAGCCGAGAGAAGAAATCCTGTGCGATGTGACGAATCCCTGACGATGAGCAGAGCGCGGTGGAATCCCTGGCGCATCGGGCCGGGTATTGTGTTTGTGCTGGCGTACGTGCTGCTGGATCGCATGACCGTCTTTTTTCAGATGTGGTCCGGGATCAGCGCATGGTATCCGCCGGTGGGACTGGCATTAGGGATGCTGGTGGGGATGGGTCTGCGGTACGCGCCATTAATGCTGCTGGCCGGGGTAATCGCCGGCATTGTGAATTACCACCAATCACCGAACGCCGGGAGTTTCTGGATCATCAATTTGATCGTGGTGGGAGCGTACTCCGCGGCCGCGTATATGCTGCGCCGGGTGCTGCGAGCGGAGTCGCCGTTCGAGCGTTTGAGTGACGTATTCCGTTACGTGGCGGTGGCGTTGGGTGTGGCGATTTGCGTGGCTCCGCTGGGAGCACTGTCGCTTTTGTGGAGCCACTTGATCCGTCGGGGCGACTACATAAAGGCAGGTTTAAACTGGTTTATCGGAGACTCGGTGGCGCTGTTGTGCGTCACGCCTTTTCTACTGGTTCACGTAATGCCGTGGCTGCGCGCGCGGGGAACGGTACGCACGGGGGGAACGCGCCGACCGAGCGAAAACTCCGGCGGCACCGAGGCGCGTCACGGGGCGAGGCGGTGTACTGGAATCAGCGGCGCAGGTCGGGAGCGTGATTCTGGCGCTGGTAATTGTTTTTGCATCGAACCTGGCCCAAAGCCACGAGCTATTTTACCTGCTGTTCGTGCCCACGATCTGGGTGGCGGTGCGGCACGGGATGGGCGGGGCGACGAGCGTGGTGCTGGGGTTGGACCTGGGCGCCATGACGATGCTGAAAATTTTTCCGGAGGATTTGCATCGCCTGGGGATGCTGCAATTCCTGATGTTTATTGTTTCGTTGACCGGCTTGTGCCTGGGGGCGCTGACCACCGAACGGGAGAACAGCGAACAAGGACTGCGGCAGAGCGAAGCGCGGCTGCTGGCGGTGGTGGGCGCGATTGACGAGATCGTATTTGAATTCGACAACGCAGGAATCTTTCGCAATGTGTGGACAACGAATGAAACGGCGCTGGCGCGGCCGAAAAGCGAATTTCTGGGCGCGAACATCGCGCGAATCTTCGGGGAAGAGATCGCGCGGCCATTTATTGAGACCGTGCGGCGGGTAATCACGACGGGACACGGCGAAAGTATTGAATACTCGCTGCCGTTTGGGAGCGAGGTGCGCTGGTTTCTGGGACGCGTGAGCCCGATCCAGCAGCCCGGACAGGTGGTCAAGACGGTGTGCATGACCGCGCGCGACATCACCGCGCGGAAACAGAATGAAGACGAACTGCGACGGGCGAAAGAAGCCGCGGAGGCTGGCAGCCAGGCGAAGAGCGAGTTTCTGGCGAATATCAGCCACGAGTTTCGCACTCCGATGAATGGGATTCTGGGGATGACGGAATTGATTCTGGATACGGACATCAATTCCGAGCAGCGCGAGTACCTGGAGATGGTGAAGAGTTCCGCGGATTCGCTGTTGCGGCTGCTGAGCGACATTCTGGATTTTTCGAAAGCGGAAGCAGGAAAAGTGGAGTTGGTGGAGCACGAGTTTGCGTTGGAGCAAAGCCTGGCGGAGACGCTGCAAGTGATGCGATTCCGGGCGCAGCAGAAAGGCATCGAGCTGAGGTGGCGAATCGGCGCAGGGGTTCCGGAACGAGTGCTGGGAGATGCGACGCGGCTGCGGCAGGTGCTGGTGAACCTGGTGGGGAATGCGATCAAATTCACGGAGCGGGGCGAGGTAACGGTGGAGGTGGAAACACAAGAGCAGGGCAAGGAACGGGTGGTGCTGCATTTTCGAGTGAAGGATAGCGGCATCGGGATACCTAAGGACAAGCAATCGATGATCTTTGAGGCGTTCACGCAAGCGGACAGTTCGACAACGCGCAAGTACGGCGGAACGGGATTAGGACTGGCCATCACCACGCGGCTGGTGACGCTGATGGACGGAAAGTTGTGGGTGGAAAGCGAATGGGGCCAGGGTAGCACATTTCACTTCACGGTAACGTTTGGGCTGGCGCAGGAAGAATCGGCGCTGGCGATGCGTGAGCAAAATCGCGAGGGCGCACTATGAGCGAGACGAAAAGCGTTCGCAAAAGAATTTTGATTGCCGAGGATGATCCGGTTTCGCGGCGTTTGCTGGAATTATTTCTGGTGAAGTGGGGATTTGAAGTTTCCATCGCTACCACTGGCACGGAAGCGCTGCAAATGTTGGAAAGGCTGGACGCGCCGCGACTGGCGATATTGGATTGGATGATGCCGGGAATGGAAGGCGTGCAGGTTTGCCAGAAGCTGCGCGAAACGGCGGACCGGAAGTACGTTTACGTGCTGCTGTTGACGGCGCGGACGCGGAAGGAAGATTTGTTGCAGGGTCTGGAATCGGGAGCGGACGATTATTTGACCAAGCCTTTTGATGCGCAGGAATTGCGGGCGCGACTGCACGTCGGGCAACGGATTCTGGATCTGCAAGACCAATTGATCGCGGCCGGGGAAGAACTGCTGTACCGGGCGACGCACGACAACTTGACGGGAGTAGTGAACCGGGGAGTGATTCTGGATACGTTGCGGCGAGAACGATCGCGGCAGGCGCGCGAAGGCGGGTCATTCGGCGTTGTGTTGATGGATCTGGACCATTTTAAATATGTAAACGACACGTACGGGCATTTGGCGGGTGACGACGTGTTGCGCGAAGCGGCGCAGCGCATGATGGAAAGCGTACGGCCATATGATTCCGTGGGACGGTACGGCGGCGAGGAATTCCTGATCGTGGTGCCTTCTTCGGATGCGATGGGGACTCTGGGGCTGGCGGAAAGAGTGCGGCGCGCGATTGAAGGCAAGCCGATGATGACGAATTCGATTGCGATTTCCGTTACGGCGAGCTTCGGTGTGACTTCGAGCATTGATAAAACGCCACTCGACGCCAAGGAGATTTTGCAGCTGGCGGACGCGGCTTTGTATCGCGCGAAAGAACGAGGACGAAATCGCACGGAGCTGGCGAATCCGGCGGATTTGACGGTGGTGCGGCACCCGGCGCCTCCCGACCCCTCGGAGCAGAAAACGGTGCCGCGTTAAAGCGCAAGCCGGAACATTCCTCGCAGGATTCCGCGCTTTTTAAGCCGACCCGCCGCGTGTGGGTTTCGCGGTGGCATGGCGCTCCGTGTCTGTGGCACGATTCGCTTCCTTGCGTCGTAGAGAGCTGGGCGCGAGTTGCGCGGAAGGGACGGCCTAAGAAATATGACGCGGCCGAACTTGTTTGTAGCGGCGTCGAGAATAGAGGCGTCCGCGTTGGAATTGTTTCGCTGGCACGCGGAGCCGGGAGCGCTCGAACGGCTGACGCCTCCGTGGGAGCGGGTGGAGATGATCGAGCGCGCGGCGGGAATCCGCGACGGCGATCGCGGGGCGATGTGGGTTTACGTTGGGCCGGTGCGCCTGCGTTGGACGTTTGAGCATAGCGGTTACATTGAAGGGCGGCGGTTCCGGGACGTGCAGACTTCGGGGCCGTTTCGACGCTGGGAACATACACATTTGTTTATTCCCGAGGGGCCGGATGTTTGCAGGCTGGAGGATCGAATCGAGTATGAGTTGCCCTTTGTTGCGCTGGGGAATTTTTTCGGCGGTTGGATGGTGAGGCGGAAATTGGCGCGGCTGTTCGAGTACCGGCATCGCGCAACAGCGGAGGCGATGCGGGCCCAGAGGGAAGGACGCGCCTGATGATCAGAGTGCGACAAGCGGGGGCACACGGCCCAAACGGCGATGGCTGTGGCACCATACGGAGGCGTATTGCGAGGGGGGCGTTGCTTGTTTGTGTTTGTGGAGTGAAAGCGATTCCGCGAGCGGGGGAATTTGGTGTACATTCTAAGGTGTAAGCGAACCGCGCCGAGAGACATTTGCGCCTCGAAAGGGTCCGGTGATGAATCCGACCAAACCAGGATCGGTTGTCAGCAATGAGGCGGCGGCGGAAACGCGCCGCGACACGCTGAGCGTCACCGACAACCGCACGGGCCGGCAGTTCGAACTTCCCATTACGCACGAAACGATCAAGGCGCTGGACTTGCGCCCGATGAAAGTGCACGACGGCGATTTTGGGATGATGGGATACGATCCGGCGTTCACGAACACGGCTTCGTGCTCGAGCAAAATCACATATATTGATGGCGACAAGGGGATTTTGCGGTATCGCGGATATTCGATCGAAGAACTGGCGGAAAAAAGCACATTCATCGAGACGGCCTACCTGATTCTGTACGGCGAACTTCCCACAAAACCGCAGCTGGCGAATTGGTCCTACCACATCACGCATCACACCTTCATTCACGAGAGCATCAAAAAATTTATTGATGGTTTTCATTACGACGCGCACCCGATGGGGATGCTGATTTCGACGGTGGCGGCGCTCTCGACGTTTTATCCGGACGCGAAGGATATTTTCAATCCGGATTCGCGGCGCAAGCAGACCTACCGGCTGATCGGGAAGATGCCGACTTTAGCGGCGTTTGCGTACCGGCACACGCTGGGGATGCCGTTCGCTTATCCGGACAACGATCTGAGCTACTGCGGAAATTTTCTGAACATGCTGTTTCGCACCACGGAGTTGAAATACCGGCCGAACCCGACGCTGGAGCGCGCGTTGGATGTTCTGTTTATTTTGCACGCGGACCACGAGCAGAATTGTTCTTCGACGGCGATGCGCGTGGTGGGCAGTTCGCACGTGGATCCTTATTCGGCGACGGCGGCGGCGACCGCGGCGCTTTATGGACCTTTGCATGGCGGAGCGAACGAAGCGGTGCTGCGGATGCTGCTGGAGATCGGGTCCATCAATAATATTCCCGCGTATATCAAGAGCGTGAAGGCGGGGGAAAAGCTGCTGATGGGTTTCGGGCATCGCGTTTACAAGAATTACGATCCACGGGCGCGCATCGTAAAGCACATCGCTTATGAAGTGTTTGACGTGATGGGAAAGAATCCGCTGATCGAGATTGCGCTGGAGTGCGAGCGCATTGCTCTCGAGGATGAATATTTTGTGAAGCGCAAGTTGTATCCGAACGTGGACTTCTATACCGGGTTGATTTACCAATCCATGGGATTCCCGACCACGATGTTTCCGGTGCTGTTTGCTATCCCACGGACGGCGGGTTGGATTGCGCAATGGGAAGAAATGTTGTTGGACCCGGAGCAGAAGATATCGCGGCCGCGGCAGGTTTATTTGGGAGCGGATTTGCGCGGGTATGTGCCGCTGGATAACCGGAAGTAAGGCGGGTCCGGCGACGGCGTCAACCGGTTTGGGAAAAAGGCAGTGGCTAGCGGTTAGTGGCAAGAAATATCTCGTAAGATTATCGAGTTCCCACCCTGTTTTACCCCACTCACAGAAATTGGCACGTCGTTGTGCAGGATTTTGCTGTATAGTTCGGTCCGCGTGGTGTTTTGCGCAGACGGCTCCTCCCCGGAGCCTCCAGCGGAAAAGAGATTGCATATGGCGGGAATCTCTGGCAAAACACTCTATCGCCCCCGGGGGGCAAATCCTGATGGACATCTCAACGCGCCAATCTGGAACCGCCACAATTGTGGATGTGGTTGGCGACATCACTCTTTATAATTCGCCGCAGGTGCGGAAAGTGCTGTTGGATCTGCTGAAGGACAAGAAAGCGCCGCGCGTGATCGTGAACCTGGAGCGGGTGAGGTATATAGATAGCGCGGGAGTGGCGTCGCTGGTGGAAGGTTTGAAGATTTCGCGGGATCTGAAGAGCACGTTCGCGTTGTACGGGTTGAGCCGGACGGCACGGGAAGTTCTGGAGTTGACTCGCCTCATCAAGGTTTTTGAGGTATATAACAACGAAGAAGAAGCGTTGCGCGGCGGAAGCACCAACGTCGCTCCCGCCAGATAGGAATTCGGGCGGTCATTGCGCGGATTCGGTTGCAGGGTTTCACCCGTCTCGACTCACTGATGCCACTCACAGAGACTATTGGCGCGGCCACTATAGATAGTCTGGCGTATCTGGGCGGCTTGGCGCGCCTGATCGGCGGTGCCGTACGGGCCATCTTCATCCTACCTTTTCAGGGCAAGAAATTTCATATGAGCAGAGCGGTCCACCAGGCGATGTCCGTCGGAGTGGAAGCGCTGCCGATTGCGTCGCTGATATCGTTCTTCGTGGGGACGATTCTGGCGGTGAACGCGGCGTATGAGCTGCGCAAACTGGGCGCGCTGCATTTTGTGGCGAGCGGCGTGGCGATCGCGATCACGCGGGAGCTGGGGCCGTTGATGACGGCGATCGTGGTGATCGGGCGGTCGGGCTCGGCGTTCGCGGCGGAAATCGGCACGATGAAGGTGAACGAAGAGATTGACGCGATGGAGACGATGGCGCTGGAGCCGGTGCAATTTCTGGTGGCGCCGAAATTTCTAGCGATGGTGCTGATGGTGCCGTGCCTGACGTGTTGGGCGGACTTCATGGGAGTGCTGGGCGGCGGCGTGTTTGGCGTAACGAACGCGGGATTTACATGGGGCACTTATATTCAAGCCACGCTGGATGCCCTGATGCAGCGGGACATCACGACCGGGCTGATTAAGGCCGCGATGTTCGGACTGGTGATCACGGCGGTAGGCTGCCAGGAGGGATTCGCGACGGGGCTGGGTTCGGAACAAGTGGGACGATCGACGACATCGGCGGTGGTGAAATCAATTTTCATGGTGATCATGGTGGACCTGATTTTCACGACACTCTTCTACGTGACGGCGCCACGGTAAACAGCGATGAGCCCTGCGCCCACGCCTAAGCCCAGCGCGCCGCCTTCGGCGATATCGGTGCGCAACTTGCGGGTGAAATACGGCGAGCGTGAAATTCTGCACGGGATCAGTTTTGAAGTGCCGGCAGGCGAGACGCTGGTGATTCTGGGCGGGTCGGGCTCGGGCAAGAGCACGCTGCTGCGCACTTTGGTGGGATTGGAGACGCCGAGCTCCGGGGAGATATGGATTCAGAATAAGGATTTCGCTTCGATATCGGATAGCGAACGCGACGAATTGCTGAAGAAGATGGGGATGTCGTTTCAGGGCGGGGCGCTATTTGGCTCCATGACTGTGGGCGAAAATGTGGCGTTGCCATTGCAGGAACATACCAACCTGGATGAATCCACCATCGAAATCATGGTGCGATTGAAGCTGGACCAGGTGGGGCTTTCGGGATTTGAGAATTACATGCCGGCGCAATTGAGCGGCGGGATGAAAAAGCGCGCGGCGATCGCGCGGGCGCTGGCGATGGACCCGGAGATTTTGTTTTTCGACGAACCGTCGGCAGGGCTGGACCCGATTATTGCGGCGGGGATTGACGAGCTGATATTGAAATTGAAGAAAGCGTTTCGCATCACGATCGTGGTGGTGACGCATGAGCTGGCGAGCGCATTTTTGATCGCCGACCGGATGATTTTGCTGGATAAGGGCGTGATTGTGGCGAACGATACAGTCGCGGAATTGCAGAAGAGCCAGCAACCGCGGGTGCGGCAGTTTCTGGATCGCGTGCCGGAACCGGAATTGACCGGTGAGATTGATTATCTGCAGATGCTGACTGGGGACGTGCCACCGCAGCGTCAATAGAACCGAGCCAGAACTGGCTTGCCGGGACTGGCTAAGTAAAGGGCCCGTTGATATACTCCCCCGCAATCCAGGGGCAGCTGCGCGGTTCAGGGCGCAGAAATAGTCGAGGACACGGATGGAATCGAAGCGCGAGCAAGCATACGTCGGACTCTTTGTGTTGATAGTGGCGGCCTTGCTCATAGCCACGGTGTTTGCACTCTCCGGCACGCTGGACAAAGCGGATACGCCGTACCACGCGTATTTCCAGAACGCCGGCGGACTGGGACCGGGCGCGGAAGTGCGATATTTGAACGGTCCTCCGGTGGGACGCATCAGCAAAGTGCAGGTTGATCCCAACGATCCTGCGCGCATGAAAGTGGATTTTACGGCGAAGCCGAATATTCCGGTGAAAACGGATAGCATGGTGGCGGTGACGAGCACGAGTCCGTTAGGAGAAAATTTTCTGGAGATTCTGGCGGGCACGCCGGCAGCGCCGCGAGCGCAGCGCGATGCGATATTGAAGTCGAAAGAGCCGGTCAGTTTTTCAGACATCGCCGACAAAATCAACGAACTGACGCCGCAGGCGAGCGAGTTGATCACCAACCTGAATTCGCGGGTGGTGGAGTTGAAAGTGACCCTGGCGCGGGTGAACGACCTGCTCAACGATCAAAACCGCGAAAATGTTTCCGCGAGCCTGAGTAATGTGCGGGGAATGCTGCAAGAGGACCGCCCCTTGGTGCATTCGACCCTGAACCACATTAATGATGCGACGGCTGACCTGAAGCCGGTGATCGCGAGCTTCAAGAAGACTTCGGACCAGGCAGATGCAACGCTGACGCATCTGGACGGAATGTTGACGGAGAATCGTGCGGACATCCGACAGGCGATCATTGATCTGCGCAAGGCGCTGGTGAACGTGAATTCAATCGTGGCGACACTGAATGATACGGTGCAGGACAATCAGGAAAATCTGGACGAGATTATCGAGAACGTGCGCCACGCCACTGAAAATCTGAATTCGTTTACCGAGTCGATCAAGACGCGACCTTATTCGATTATACGCCCGGCGGATACGAAGCCTCATCAGCCGGGGTCGGCGCCGCCGAAATAACGGAGCGCGAACGGCGGGAGAATTCTGTTGCGGAAACAGCGGGGCAACGACGCGAAGAACGAACGCACAAAGGAGCGAAGAGTGTTGAGCCGTCGCATGCAAATAAGCGGACTCCTGATGCTGGCGATTCTGATGGCCGGGTGCGGAGCGGCGCGCCCCGTGAAGTATTACGTGTTGGATGTGAACCCCGCTCCGGTGAATTCACCCTCGGCGCAGATTCCCGTGACGCTGCTGGTGGGGCGACTCGTGGCCTCGCAGCTGTATCGCGATGACCGGCTGGTGTACGGGTCTGGTCCGGTGCAGCTGGGGACATACGAGTACGACCGTTGGGCGGAATCACCGGCAGACATGGTGCAGAACATGTTGGTGACAATGCTGCGGTCCTCGGGGCAATACCGATCGGTTTCGAAGGTGACGAGCAACGTGCGCGGAGAATATGTGGTGCGCGGGCACTTGTACGCGATGTACGGCGTGGACCAGCCGGAACTGGTGGCGCGTTTTACGTTGCAGCTGGAGCTGTATGATCCGAGTTCGCGGACTACGGTGTGGAGCCAGATCTACACACACGACGAACCGGTGGCGGCGAAGACCGTGCCGGCGATTGTAGAAGCGATGGATAAGAACGTGACGGCGGGGTTGCAGCAGCTTTCGAGTGGGATCACGCAGTATTTTACTAGTCACCCGCCGCAGCAGACGCAGTCTGGAAAGTGACGCGGCGACGTGAGTTTTGCGTTGTGGCTGCGGAGTTCGTACTTTCGAGGTTGAAGCTGGTTTGATCTTTCTGCGTTGATGCCGAGGCCCTTCGAGCCTGTCACAGACAGGCTTTCACGATGAATTAAGCCACGACTTACAAAGATTTCCTCGTTCTGCAGAGTACTTCAGACAAAATCTACAGCCTTAGACAACCGCGGGCGTTTCATTTTGGAGCAAGGTTCAAGTTTTCTGCGAATCTTCCGATAACTTCCTCGTAGGACTCCGCGTTGGTGAACGCGCTATTGCTCACTAAGGCTCCGGGGTGTGTGCCATCCCAAGAGTGGTTTGGTGAGGAAATGCGCGGCACGGGGAAAGGGTGTTATGGATTTTTTTCGGCAGTTGTTCGGGGCGGGCGAATTCATGCCGCATGGTTATTGTTACATGTGGAATGCCAGATTGGTTTGGCTGCACGTGATTTCCGATTCGTTGATTGCACTGGCTTATTTCACCATTCCCTGCACGCTGCTGTGGTTTGTGCGCAAGCGGCGGGATGTGCCGTTCAGCTGGATGTTCGTGCTTTTTGGCGCGTTCATTGTGGCGTGCGGGGCGACGCACTTGATGGAAGTCTGGAATCTGTGGCATGCACAATATTGGCTGGCCGGCGGGTTGAAGGCAGTGACAGCGTTAACGTCGGTGGCGACGGCAATTTTACTGGCGCGGTTGATGCCGCAGGCGCTGGTGCTGCCGAACCTCAGAGATTGGGCGCGGGCGAATGTGGCGCTGGAAAGTGAAATTCACGAGCGGCGCGAATTGGAAATTGATTTGCGCATCAGCGAGGGCCGTTACCGCGAACAGGCAGAGCTGCTGGAACTGACCCACGACGCAATCATCGTGCGGAATTTGCGGGAAGAAATCACGTATTGGAATCACGGAGCGGAAGAGCTGTACGGATGGCGCGTCGAGGAAATCCTGGGGAAGAGGCCGCAGGACTTGCTGCAAACGGCGTACCCGAAAGCGCTAGAGGAAATCGAAGCGGAAACGCGAGAGCGGGGATCCTGGGAAGGGGAATTGCGGCAAAGCCGCCGTGACGGCACGGTGGTGACCGTATCCAGCCGCTGGGTGCTGCGCCGGGACGCGCAAGGAAACCCAAATGGGATCCTAGAAAGCAATCGCGACATCAGCGCCAAGCGCGCTGCCGAGCAATCGCGGCGGGAAAGCGAAGAGCGCAATCGCTTGAACGAGATTCGCTTTCGTTTGTTGATCGGCGCAGTGAAGGATTACGCGATTATCAGTCTGGATCCGAATGGCGTGGTAACTAGCTGGAATAGCGGCGCGCAGCAGCTGAAGGGCTATGGCGCGGCGGAAATCGTGGGCACGCACGTGGGCCGATTTTACTTGAGGAAAGATATTGAGCAGGGAAAACTGGAGGAGGAGTTGCGGCGAGCGGCGGCCGAGGGGCACGTGGAAGCTGAAGGTTGGCGGGTGCGCAAGGATGGCTCACGATTCTGGGCGGAGGTGGTTACCACCGCGCTGCGCGACGCGAGAGGAGAATTAATCGGATTCGTGAAGATCGACAAGGACATCAGCGCGAGGCGCGCGTCCGAAGAGCAAATCCAAAAACTAAACGTAGAACTGACGCAGCGGGTTGACGAACTGGGTGGCGTGAATCGCGAACTGGAGTCGTTCAGCTACTCGGTGTCGCACGACCTGCGGGCGCCATTGCGGCACGTGGACGGGTTTGCGCGCATCCTGAAGGAGGAATATTCCGCGAAAATGGCGCCAGAGGCGATTATCTACCTGGATCGCATTCTGACGGCTGCGACGCACATGGGGCAATTGATTGATGACCTGCTGAATCTGGCGAAAATCGGGCGGCTGGAATTACGGCTGGAGAGGGCGCAAATCACGGGACTGGTGAAACAAGCGATTGCGGAGCTGCCGCCGGAAGCGAAAGAACGAAATATCGAATGGTGGGTGGAACCGCTACCGGAATTGAATTGCGACGCGCGGCTGCTGAAATTAATTTTTACGAATCTGCTGTCGAACGCGGTGAAGTTCACGCGGAACCAGGCAAACGCAGTGATCGAGGTGGGATCGCGAGTTACGGACGGCCAGGCGACGATTTTTGTGCGCGACAACGGAGTGGGCTTCGACATGCAGTACGCCGATAAGCTGTTCGGAGTATTCCAGCGGCTGCATCGCCAGGAGGACTTCGAAGGGACGGGCATCGGGCTGGCCACGGTGCAGCGAATCGTGCGGCGGCATGGCGGGGACATCTGGGCGGAATCACAGTTGAATTCCGGAACTACATTTTTTTTCACGCTGGGTCCGCGATCGGAAGCGTCCGGGGAAGACCGGACCACGGAGATAAAACGTGCTTGAGCACGAACCGGTAGAGATCCTGCTGGTGGAAGACAACCTGGCGGATGCGGAGCTGGCGCTGCACGCCCTGAAGAAGAGCAAAGTGGCCAATCACGTGTTGCACGTGCGGGACGGCGCGGAAGCGCTGGATTATTTATTTTGCCGCGGCGAATTTTCCAAGCGCGATGAAGAAGTGCGCCCTGTTCTGGTGCTGCTGGATCTGAAGCTGCCGAAGGTAGATGGGCTGCAAGTGCTGAAACAAATCAAGAGCGAGCTGCGGACCAGGGCGATACCCGTGATTTTGCTGACGTCGTCGAAGGAAGAATCGGATATGGCGGCCGGCTATCGGCTCGGCGTGAACAGTTACATTCAGAAACCGGTGCATTTCGGGGAATTTCAGGAAGTGGTGCGACAACTTGGAATGTATTGGCTGCTGGTGAGTACCAAACCGCCGGCGGCAGCGTTCCAAAGCGTTTAGGAGTTAGACATTTCATGGCTGCGACGCCTTCGAAAAACAATACGGCTGCGGCAAGGCCACTGCGGATTCTGATCGCCGAGGACAACCCGGCCGATCTGGAACTGACCGTCCTTGAATTGAGGAAGTCCGGCTTGGACGTGGAAATTGACACGGTGGTTACGCGTCCGGCGTTCGCCGAAAAACTCCGCAGCCAAACGGTGGACATGGTTCTTTCCGACTATCGGATGCCGGGATGGACGGGGATGGATGCGTATTCTGAAATTGTGAAGTCCGGACAGGGCATTCCCCTGATTTTGGTTACCGGCACGCTGGGGGATTTGAAGGCAGTGGAATGCATACAGATTGGGATCGCGGATTACGTCCTGAAGCAGCAACTGGCGCGATTGCCAATGGCGATCTTGCGCGCGCAGGAAGGAAAACTGCTGCGTGACGCGCAGAAGGAAGCGGCGGCGGCGCTGCGGGAGGGCGAAGCGCGATTTCGGCTGCTGGTGGAAAATGCGCCGGATGCGATCGTGGTGCTGGATGTGGATAGCGGGACGTTCTGCGATTGCAACGAGAATGCGCTGCGGCTGTTTCGATTGACGCGGGAAGAGCTGATGCGATGTGGGCCCGGGGAATTGAGCCCGCCGTTTCAGCCGGACGGGCAGCACTCGGCGCTCGCAGCACGCGAATGGGCGGACCGAGCGACCGGGGCGACACCCTATTTCGGGTGGACGCACCGAAATTCGCAGGGGGAAGAAATTCCCTGCGAGGTGCACGTGGTGCGGCTGCCTTCGCCGGCACACAGGTTGATTCGCGGCAGCATCCTGAACATCACGGAGCGCAAACACGCGGAAGAAGCGCTGCGGGAGAGCGAGGCGCGCTATCGCAACCTGGTGAATAACGCGACGTATGGGATTTACTGGGTGACGCTGGACGGGGACTTGCTGGATACCAATCCCGCACTGGTGCAGATGCTGGGGTACGAGTCCATTGAGGAGCTGCTAGATCTGGATAATACGCTGTGCCTGTACTGCGATCCGGCGGCGCGCGCTGCGGTGGCGAACCGTTATCGCGATCACGACCGCGGCGACGTTACTGTGGAATGGAAACGCAAGAATGGCAAGATCATCAGCGTGCGGTTGATCGGGCGACGGTCGCGCGATGCGCGGCGCAATACGGATTGCGTGGAAGTGATCGTCGAGGATGTGACCCAGCGAATCGCACTGGAGAAACAGCTGCGGGAAGGACAGAAATTCGAAGCAATCGGGCAGCTGGCCGGTGGAATCGCGCATGATTTCAACAACATGATCGGAGCGATTCTGGGCTGGGCGGAGATTGGGCTGGACGAAACGGGCGCGGACACGCGTTTACACCGGCATTTCGAAAAAATCCGACACCAGGCGGTGCGCGCGGCGGCTTTGACCAAGCAACTGCTGGCATTTGCGCGGCGGCAGATCCTGGAGCCGCGCAACATGGATATGAACCAGAACGTGACGGAGACGCTGAGCCTGTTGGAGAAAGTAATCGGGAGCGACATTGAAATTAAAACGAATCTGGCCGCGAACTTGACGCTGGTGCGCGCGGATCCGACGCAGGTGGACCAGGTAATTATGAACCTGTGCATCAATGCGCGGGACGCAATGCCAGGGGGCGGATGTTTGACGATCGAAACCGGCGACGCGGTGTTCGATGAAAAATATTGCGCGTTGCATACATTCGCGCGACCGGGCCATTACACCATGCTGGCAGTGACGGACACTGGAATCGGGATGGACGCGGCGACTCTGGATCGCATCTTCGAACCTTTTTTCACGACCAAAGAAACGGGCAAGGGGACGGGTCTGGGTCTGGCCACGGTGTACGGAATCGTGAGCCAGCACGACGGTTTTCTGCAGGTGTACAGCGAGGTGAACATCGGCACAACGTTCCGGATTTATTTGCCGGTAACGCCGACCGCGGAAAAGACTCCCGTGAACGATGAGGATTCCCGGCCGGTGCGCGGCGGAGCGGAAACGATTCTAATCGCGGAAGACCACGAAGGGCTGCGCGAGCTGGCGCGGGAAACGCTGGCGAATCTGGGCTACGAGATCTTGCTGGCGAGCGACGGCGAAGAAGCGGTGCGCGTGTTTCAGGCTAATCGCGATCGCATTGGTTTGCTGTTGCTGGACGTGGTGCTGCCGAAGATGAACGGTCCGGAAGCGTACGCGCGGATATGCGCGGAAAAGCAGGATGTTCTGGTAATTTTTGCGACGGGGTACAGTCCCGAAATGGAACTGCTGCATAGCGTGCAGGAGCTTGGGCTGACTGTGCTGCAGAAGCCTTACGTGCCGCGAGAGATGGCGCGGCGGGTGCGGGAGACGCTGGATCGTCAGCCGGCGAAGGTGCATCCGGGTTAACCCTATCGTGAGGATGGTGCGCTGTGTTTGCAACGGCACACGTAGGCACCAGCGCTACCAATGATCGCGCGGCGGATCGCTAAAATCGCGGATGGGCTGCGGTGAGACGCCAATTGGAGTTGACACCGTTTCTCAGGGCATGATAAGGAATCGTACAACAGTGGATTCCGGCGGAAACGCTGGATTGCCAGGGCGTCAGGCTCTCCACACGCAAGCCAGTTCTGCGACGCTCTAGCAACACCCCACCCACCCCGGGAGGTGGATGCCACCTGGCATCTGCCTCCCGTTTTTATTTGTAGGCTCTCTGGGCAATGGGCTTGGAATCATTGGGATACGGATGATGGGGAGGTTCTGGCTGAGGCGGTCCGGTAGAGCCGAAAAATCAACGGCAACGACGAAGGCGCCCGCCTAAAGAGCAAAAGCAGGCGGCCGCTACAAATTCAACGGGAACTTCAAAAGAGCCGGCGGGTACAAGGTCAAGAGCTGAGTTGGTGGAGGTCATGGCCTCGGACAGCCGTTCGTTCTCACCGGGAATGCAGAGCTAAGACTTACAGAGCTTGTACGGCTACGACACGGGTATTTTTGTCTAACACTGCGCGCAGAGCTTGCTTTCGCGAGTGGCGAAAGGGTTATAATGCGGCCACTTAGCCGCTGGCGCCTCGGTGGCGTGGCCGTTGGTAGCTGGCGCTTGACGACGGGCGGAACTTCCGCCTGGTGAAGGCTGGAAAATGAGCAGGGTCGCGAGCGCGGCCTGGGAGGCGAACATGGGCCTGCAAATTTCGACGCGAAAAACCGGTAACGTGGTGATTCTGGATTTGGTGGGGCGGCTGATTATCGGCACGAGCAATGACACGCTGAGCGCTGAATTGCGCAAGTTTGCGGAGGCGGGACCGTCGGAGGTCATCGTAAATTTGGTTGCCGTCTCGCAGATGGATAGCTCGGGGATCAGCACGCTGGTGCGTTCGTTTGTGACGCTGGAGCGGCAGGGCGGCGGATTGAAATTGCTGAATCCTACCGGACATGTGCGCGAGGTTTTGGAGTTGACGCGGTTGATACAATCTATTCCCACGTTTACAGATGAAAGCAAGGCTGTTGCCGCGTTTCGCGGAGGCGTAGCGCACGCGTAGCTCGAGCCATTGAGATATTCGCGCATCATCCTTTGCATTTTTATCGCGTTCGCGTCTGCGAGCGCTTCCCGCGCACAACTTCCTGACATGCAGCCACTCGCCGCGAATCTGGCGAGCGCCATCGCCAAGTCCAAGCAACAATCCGTTGTCGTTCTCGATTTCATCGGGCCTGAAAACAAACACACGGAATTGGGTCGAACGCTAGCCGACAAATTCAGCACGGCATTAGCGAGATCAGGTGGCCCGTTCTCCGTCACCGACCGTGGGCGCATCGCGGAAAACCTAGCGAATAAAGGCCTGGTTCCTTCCAGCGTCGCGAACATTGATGTTGCTTCATGGGTTGCAGGCGAGGTTGGTGCAGAGTCGTTTGTTTTCGGAACGCTCATGCTATCGGGCGATAGTCTCAATATTGAAGTAGATTGCTATAGCGTGAAGTCCGAGAAATGGATCAAAGGTTCCAAGACGGCTTCGTCAATCTCGGGAGAGATGCGAAAGCTCATGAGCCAAACCGTCGAATATTCAGAGCCGGATTCCGATTCTGGCATCCCCACAGCAGGGAAAAATGGGCGCACCTATCCGAAATGCGTCTATTGTCCGCACGCCGCATACGCTGACGAAGCGGTCAAAAATCATGTGCAGGGAACGGTTATTTTAACGGTTGTTGTCGGCCCGGACGGGAAAGCTGACGACATCGTCGTGAGGAAACCGTTGCCTGATGGGCTTAGTGAAAACGCCATCGAAGCCGTAAAGTCCTGGACGTTTGATCCCGCACTAGGACCAGATGGAAAGCCCGCCGCCGTACGGCAAGTTATTGAAGTGACGTGGCACCTGCACACAAAGTAGGGCGATCCACAGATAATGATTTTGGAGTTTCGAAATTTCCCTTAGGCGTTCTTTTTCAGTTCGGCGAGGACCAGTTTGGCTACTTCCTTTAGGGTGTCGAAGACGCCTTGGCCTGTTACGGCTACGGCTTCGAGGGTGGGCTCGTTCTTTACCAGGAGATGTTTCTGCAAATCGGCAACGGAGAGAATGTTGGGGAGGTCGCGTTTGTTGAGTTGCAGGACGTAGGGGATCGTCGTGAAATCGAGATTGTGATCTTTCAGATGTTCGCGCAGGTTGTCGAGAGTTTCGAGGTTGGCGTCGAGACGCTCTTCCTGCGAATCGGCGACGAAGACGACGCCATCGGCGCCTTTTAGAATCAGGCGGCGGCTGGCTTCGTAGAAAACCTGACCGGGAACGGTGTAGAGATGGAAGCGGGTGCGAAAGCCGCGCACCGTGCCGAGATCGAGCGGAAGAAAATCGAAGAAAAGAGTGCGATCGGTTTCGGTGGCGAGCGAAACCATCTTTCCCTTTTGATTCGCCCCGGTGTGCTCGTAGATCCACTGCAAGTTGGCAGTCTTGCCGCCAAGGCCAGGGCCGTAGTAAACGAGCTTGCAGTTAATTTCGCGAGCGGGAAAATTTATAAACGGCACAATTTCCTCGGAATTAGCGGACTCGTACTTATAGCATAGCCCCCTGCCCGCGGCCAACGCGCGCCCGCAAATGATGCTTCGCAACTGATAACCCGACGGGGTGGCCCGAAAGGGACCAGTGCCCGTGCGAGAACCCGAGATTCAAGGCCTGAGCGGCTAATGCCGCTTCGAATATACGGCGGTTGCGGCACGGCTTACGCTGTGCGCTGACGAAAGTCAGCAGGCCTCCGATGGCGCGCACGCTAGGCCGGCAGGACGGGGGTTTCGCGGGCGGAGGCCGCTGGGACGGGAGGCTGCGGGGATGTGGGATTCGTGATAATTTGACCGCGCAATTCGAGGGTACGCGTGCGCGCGAGCGAGTGATGAACAAAGGCGACGAGAAGCTACTTTTCGCGGTGGATATGGCCGGGACGCTGCTGTTTGCGATCGAAGGCGCGACGGCTGCGACTGCGGGCAACCTGGATCTGTTGGGGGTGATGGTCCTGGCGTTTGCGACGGCGCTGGCGGGAGGAATTATTCGCGATTTGCTGATCGGCGCGACGCCGCCGGCATCTTTGCGCGACTGGCGCTATGCGGCGATGGCGTTCACGGGCGGCGCGATTGTGTTTTTTCTGCATCGTTACGTGCTGAGGATTCCGGGGCCGGTGCTGATAGTGCTGGATGCGGCGGCATTGGCGCTTTTTGCGGTGGCGGGAACGGAGAAGGCGCTGGATTTCAACATCCATCCATTCATCGCGATATTGCTGGGCGGAATGACGGCGGTTGGTGGAGGGACCTTGCGCGATATTTTGCTGGCGCGAGTGCCGCTGGTGCTGCGCGCGGAAGTGTACGCGACGGCGGCGCTGGCGGGGTCGGCAGTGCTGATCCTCGGCAGAAAGCTACGGCTTTCGGCGACGCAAGCGGCGGTGCTGGGTGGAACTTTTTGCTTTTTGCTGCGGCTGGTGAGCGTGTGGCAGCACTGGAATTTGCCGAAAGCCGTGAGTAACTGAACACCGCGGCGGCGTCTGCCTTCGTATCCGGTATCAGACCCAAAGCCACGTTTCCAAGCACTTAGTCCTGTCAGTTTTGCCAATGGACCTGGGAGCGTCGTCCGCGCGAACGTGTGCTGCACAGGCTCGCAAGATTTGAAGTTGAGGAGGTGTGCAATGGCGGTGCCACTGGGAAAACGTGCTGCGGCGGAATTCTTCGGAACATTCTGGCTGGTGTTGGGAGGGTGCGGAAGTGCAGTGATTTCGGCGGCGTTTCCGGGGCTGGGTATCGGATTTCTGGGGGTCGCACTGGCTTTCGGTCTGACTGTGGTGGTAATGGTTCACGCACTTGGCCATATTTCGGGCGCCCATCTGAATCCGGCTATTTCGTTGGGACTGGTTGTGGGGAAGAGGTTTCCAGGTTCGGATTTGGTTCCCTACATCGTGGCGCAAGTGGTGGGCGCGATTGCCGCGGCGGGAGTGCTGTACGTGATTGCGTCAGGGAAAGAGGGATTCTCGCTCGCGGGCGGATTCGCTTCTAATGGATACGCGGAACATTCGCCGGGCGGCTACTCGCTGACGGCCTGCCTGGTTACCGAGATAGTGCTGACGTTTGTGTTTTTGCTGGTGGTGATGGGAGCGACAGATCGGCGGGCATTTTCGGGATTCGCGGCAATTGCCATTGGGTTGTGCTTGACGGGGATCCATCTGGTCGGAATTCCGGTGACGAATCTTTCGGTGAATCCGGCGCGGAGCACCGGACCGGCAATCTTTGTGGGCGGGTGGGCCGTGAAGCAGTTGTGGCTCTTCTGGGTGGCGCCATTGATTGGAGGAGCGCTGGGCGGCGGGGTTTATCGAGCGATACTGGAAGAATAGGTTGGAGCGCAGGCCTGCCGGGCTGCAGAAATAAATTTCGGAACGCAGATTTGAAAAATAGAGAGCCGCCCCGGATTTTTCCGGAGCGGCTCTTTTGGTTTAGCTCGCCCGCGCTGCTGATACAGCTTCTTCGCGAGAGAAGAATGGCAACGCGCGATCAGTGCGCGAAGCTGACGTTGATGCCAGTCGAAAAGATAATGTCGTTGGATTTTGTTCCGGCGATCGGCGGATTCGTGACGTAGCGGTCGGTGAGCGCCGTTTGCCAGCCAAGCCATTTGTTGATCTTGGTGACGGAAGCGGCATCGAGAGCGAAACGGTATTCGCCGGTGTTGCTTAGGTCCGGGTAGAAGTAGAAGACTTCGGTGAACGTGGTGGATTTTCCGAACTTGTGCATGAAGTCTTCGCCGACAGTGATGCCGGCGAGGTTGCGGTCCACCGCGGTGGCGCCGCCGCCGTAGGTTTCACGCGTGTAGTTCACGCCAGCGAGGAAATCGAAGGTGGTGTTGGGAGTGTTGATGATGTGCACGCCCAAGCCGCCGCTATAGATTTGCCGGAGGTTCAGATCCTGGAGCGCGTCGTGTGTGTAATCGGCGCTGACGAATACGAACAGGCGCTTGGTGAAGTTGCGGTCGTACTTCACGCCGCCGAGAATGGAATTGGCGAGGGTGGCGCCGCCCGGCTGATCATTGGTGGAGTAGAGGGAAGCTTCATAGAACGTTAATTCGTCGTTCGAGGTTTTGCGGTCGGCGTTGAATCCGGTGGTGAGATTGGTGGTTTCGCTATTGCCGCGGGCGATGGCGAAGCCGAGGCTTGCGCCGCCTTTCCATGCTTCGAGCAGGCTGGGGTGCAGGCTCTTCTCGTAGGCGGTTTCCACGTCGGAGGAGCGGACCACGGTTACCTGCGCGAGCGGTACAGGAACTGTTCCGTTATTCGCGGTGTGGACGATCAGGCTTGAGCCGTCGGTGGTGACGGTGCCGCTGACGGTTTTCTTGTCGGGAGTTACGACATAGATCGGTTTGTCGGTTTTAAGTTCCTGCACGGCGGCCCACTGGATTTTGATTTCACCTGCGAAGTCGGTTTTAAGGGTGACGTCTTTGCCGTCGGAGACTTCTACCGTGCCGGTGAGACGGTCTCCGTTTTTCAACATGACGGTATCGGCGTTGGCTGCGGATGCTAGGGCCAGCGCGGTTGCCGAAATTGCGACAAATTGCTTTAACTTCATCATTTCCCCCGACAAGAATAGGATTGGGATGTGACCGGGAATTTCAGGTGAACTGGGCGGAGATATAGTACGACAGAGTCGCGGAGTTGTGGCGTGGATTCGACGGTTGGGCGAGATCGTCGGAGCGCGCTTGGATGTTGTCCGGTTGAGCGACAAGGGCATCCCAGAAGCGGGCAATCGGGGGATCGCGGCGGTTTCGGTTACGGTGTAAGTGACTGCGCTGCATGAATTTCCTTCCAATTGATAGCGGCCCGAAAATTGCAGAAATCTTGAGAATATTTCCCGGGGAGGTGTCTTTGTGGCGACTCTGTGGCAGGACTTGGAATACGCATTGCGAATGCTGCGGAGAAGCCCGGGGTTCACGGCAATTGCGGTACTGACGCTGGCGCTGGGAATCGGCGCGAACACGGCGATTTTCAGCGTGGTGAGCGGGGTGCTGTTGCGCCCGCTGCCGTATCCTGAGCCTGGAGAGCTGGTCCGCGTTTTCACGGTATTACCCACCCAGCCACATTTTCCGATGGCGGTCGCCGATTTTTATGATTACCGCGAGCGGAGCAAGGTGTTCGGCAGCTCGGCGCTTTATGCGGAACGCGATCTGGACCTGACGGCGAACGAGCGGCCGGAACACCTTTCAGGGATGGCAGTCACGCATGAATATTTCCGCGTGCTGGGATTCGATCCGATTCTCGGGCGAGATTTCGAGGAGGCGGAAGAGTATAAGAAAAACAATCACGTGGTGGTGTTGAGCGAACGCTTGTGGCGCACGCGGTTCAATGGCGATCCGAACATAGTGGGGAAGGGTGTGGTGCTCTCCGGCGAATCGTTCACCGTGATCGGAGTGATGCCCGCGGGAATACAACATGTGGGCGGAGATTTTCACACGCCGGCGCATGGCGAGACGGTGGATCTGTGGTGGCCATTGGCCTTGCTGCCGCACGATGCGGCTGGATGCGACCGGGGCTGCCATTATTTGAATATGGTGGCGCGGCTGGCTCCGGGCGTTAGCGCGGCGCAAGCTGGGGCGGCGATGAATTCGGTGTCGGCGCAACTGGCGAAAGAGCATCCGGATAACGCGCACCAGATTTTGGTGGTTCCGCTGAAGGAAGAAATCGTGGGGCGGGCACGGCTGATGCTTTTCGTGCTCCTGGGCGCGGTGGGCTTTCTACTGTTGATCGCGTGCGTGAACGTGGCGAATCTTTCGCTGGCGCGGGCGACCACGCGGCAACGGGAATTCGCGCTGCGTTCTGTGCTGGGCGCGGGGAATTTCCGGATTTTGCGGCAGCTGCTGACGGAAAGTTTGATGCTGGCATTTTTGGGATGCGGCTTGGGACTGGTCTTCGCGATATGGGGCGTGGATGCGCTGATCGCGCTGGGGCCGGAGCAATTACCCCGATTGCAGGCGGTGCACATGGATGCGCGGGTACTGGGGTTCGCCGCGCTGATCACCGTGCTGACATCTGTGATTTTTGGATCGGCGCCGGCACTGGCGACGCTGCGGACAGACGTCAACCAGACATTGAAGGATGGCGATCGCGGGACCACGCAGGCATCGGGGCGCGGCGGATTGCGGAATGCGCTGGTAATCGTGGAAACGTGCCTGGCGCTGGTGCTGCTGGCGGGCGCGGGATTGCTGATGCGCACGTTTATCAATCTGCAGCACGTGAGCGCGGGATTCCAGCCGGAGCATGTGCTGACGTTGCGCACAGACTTGCCGAGCAAACGCTATCCGGACGATTCTGCGAGCATTCGTTTTTACAAGACGCTGGTGGAGCGGCTGAAAACGCTGCCGGGGGTGCAATCGGCGGGTGTTTCGTCTGATATTCCGTGGACTGGTTACGACGAGAATGCAAGTTTTGATATCGAAGGGCGGCCGGAGAGTCCCAACGATTCGCCGGAGGCGCGCTATCACTTCGCGACGCCGGGATATTTCGAAACGATCGGCACGCCAGTGCTGAGTGGCCGATCGTTTGCGCTGACGGACGACGAAAAGGCGCCGAAAGTGGTGATGATCAACGCGGCGCTGGCGCGGCGGTACTTTCCTGGCGAGGATCCGGTGGGCAAGATGATGGACGTGTTTGGCACGAAGGGCGTGAAGATAATCGGCGTGGTGGGCGACGTGAAAGATTCGCCGGATGGGCCCGAGGCGAAGCCTGCGTTCTATGTTAACGATTGGCAAGTTACTTTTCGCGACGCACGGGTGATCGTGCTGCGGTCCAATTCCAATCTGGCGCCGCTGGTGCAGGCGGTGCGAGCGGAATTCGCGGCGCTGGATAAGGACCTGCCGGTGACGGACATCAAACCGATGGAGGAGGTGGGTGCGCACGCCGTTTCCAGCACGCGATTCACTTTCCTGCTGATCAGCTGCTTCGCGGTGCTGGCGTTAGTGCTGGCGAGCGTGGGGATATTTGGAGTGATGGCGTATTCGGTGACGCAGCGCACGCACGAATTCGGAATTCGCATGGCGCTGGGAGCGCAACAACGCGATGTGTTGAGCATGGTGCTGGCACAGGGCGCGAGGCTGTTGATCGCGGGAGTGGTGCTGGGGTGGATTGCGGCGCTTTCGTTGACGCGGGTGATGGCTGGATTATTGTTCGGAGTGCATGCTTCCGATCCGTGGACGTTTGCAGCGGTCTCCGTGCTGCTGGCGGTGGTGACGATTGCCGCGTGCATTTTACCGGCACTGCGCGCGACGAAGGTGGATCCGATAGAGGCGTTACGCTACGAGTAAGTTTAGGATTTCGGCGGCGGATGTGGAGATTGGGGAGCTTGATGCGACCGGAACCGCGCTGCAAATCTTAAGGAGGCGCCATGGCTGAGAGCGAGCACATTCGAGAGTCAATGCAGGGACCGCTGGACGCGACATACGTGAAGCAGCGCGAGCAGGCTGGGTGGAAACTGGTGGCGGTGGAGTGGGAGCGAGCGGCGGCTGCGCCGGCGGTTCCCGCGGCACCGATGGAGGCGCCGTCGAGTTTACAGGATGCGCCGTTCGGGTTGCGCGTGGCGGGAGACTGCGAACATTTGGAGCAGAATCCCGCGGAGATGGAATTTCTGCTTTCGATGATGGAATTAATCATTCAAGATATTTCGCTGGCGAAGGTGGCCGAGGAGCTGAACCGCAAGGGATTCCGCACGCGCAAGGGCGCGGAATGGGGTCCAGTGGCGGTTTTTAATATGTTGCCGCGGCTGATCGAGCTGACTCCAACAATATTCAACAATGAAGAGTGGTTGGAGCGGCGCAAGCATCTCACGCTGGTTTACTGAGCATCCCAATCATTGACGGTAGTTGGGGACTTCTTGACCGGGGCTTGACAGAAACCTGCCGGCTCACTAAAGTCGCGGCATCTGGTGGAACCCCTGCCGTCCTGTTGATCCCGCGTAAGTGCGAAGCAGGGCGGAATCCCTCCAGCTGAGGAGATTGTAATGGGCAAATCGAGCTACGTGTTGGCAAGTGCACTGGTAGTGGCCGCATTTTTAGCAGTGGCAGGAGCACCGCGAGCGCAAGCCCCGGCGACTGCAACGGTGACGACTGTGGTCACTGTGTTGGGGCCGAAATTCACGGCGCCGCCAGCGATCAGCAAGGATGACATCGGCGTTTATGAGGGGAAGGAAAAGAAAGAGGTGGCGGGCTGGACTCCGGCGCAAGGCGAAAAAGCGGGACTGCAGCTGGCGATCTTGATTGACGAAGCCAGCTCGACTGACTTGGGCAATCAACTGAGCGACCTCAAGGCGTTTATCAACGGCCAGCCGAGAAGCACCGGCGTCGGCGTATTTTATGCGAGCAATGGCGGAGTGCAGCCGGTTTCACAGTTCACCACCAATCACGAAGCGGCGGCCAAAACATTGCGCCTGCCGCTGGGAAATTTTGGCGCTTATTCCAGCATTTATCTTTCGACCATGAGTTTGATCAAGGGATGGCCGGCAACTCCGGGCGTACGCCGCGAAATTTTGCTGATCGCGGATGGAATTGACCGCTTCCGCGGCGACCCGTTCAGCCCGGACATTCAGAGCACGTACCAGGCGGCGGAGAGAGCCGGCGTGATTATTCATACGCTGTACTGTTCGGGGGTTGGCCGCGCGGGGCATAATTCGTTCCGGGTGAATTACGGGCAGAGCAACCTGGCGCAGATTACGGACAAGACCGGTGGGTATTCTTTTTTCCAGGGGTTGCAGACGCCGATTTCTTTTGCGCCGTTCCTGGAACAGTTGGACACGATCTTGAAGAACCAATATTTTCTTAGCTGGAATAGCAAGCGGCCGACGAAGGGGAAGGGCGAGCTGCGGTCGTATCGCATCAAGACTGAGCTGCGGGATATTGATATTTCCAGCGCGGACCAGGTGTGGGTGCCGGGGGCCGCTCAGTAGAGGGCATCGCACGGGTATATTCACAATCGGGCGTTACGTGGGGCGGGGCTGCAACCCGCCCCATTTTTTTGCGAAACAGAGCGACGAGCGGGCGCCCAGCCACAAGATGCGGCGTGATACTGCGCGGCTGAAAATCGCCCTTCACTTTTTGAACGAGTTGCGCGTAAGGTGATGCGCAGCAGCAGATCTTTCTGCTCGAGGGCGAGATGATCCGGAGCGGGTCTCTTCTGGTGGCGCTGTGCGCCGTAACTTCTTGGTGCGCGGCGCAGGAGCCGGCTAAGCCGTCGGCAGTGCAGCATTCGGCGGCACAGGTGAATGCCGCAGCCGTTTGGAATCCATCGCCCGACGCTCTGGCCGCCGTTCGGCAGAAATGCGGCGAATTGGATTACACACACATCGAACGATGTTTTTTGAACGAGATGAAATCGGCCGGAGCGTCACCTGAGGCGCTGGCATTCGCGGAGAGCTTGGCGAGCTCGCTGGGGGTGGTTTACCTGCGCGCGTTTCGGCACGTGGAACGTGTGGACGTGGCTTATATCGAATATGCGTTTCGTGCGAACGAGCTGGAGGGCGTGCTGCTGGTGAATGGGAACCCTTCTCCGATTGACGTGGACGATGAGAGATTTACGGTGGACCCGGAGCTGAAAAAGAATGCGGTTTACGCCGCGCTCGCTGCGCAATATCCCAAGCTTAGCGTACGGCCCGGTGATCGGTTCGATAGCAAGCTGCCAACGGTGACGTCCACCGGATGGGGATTCCAAACATTTTTGGTGCAGTATAGATTGCGCGACGGCTGTCACGCTTGCGCCGAGGTCGGCACCGCTACGCTGGGGTTTAAGTTCGACACGCAGGGAAACTTCCAGGGCGCCACAGTGGCGGGCATCACGGCCGCCGCCGCTCCGCAGGCCGCGGCAATTCCAACAAACGCCACGGGATTCGACGTGGCGGAAGGCGTGGAACAAATACGCGTTCTGGCCGGGAAGCAATTTTCGATTGTGTTAGACGCCAACCACACGACCGGATATAGCTGGCGATTGGCAAAGCCCTTGGATCCCGCGATGCTGAAGCAAATAAGCGACGATTATCACGCGGCAACTTCCGATGCGGTCGGCGCGCCAGGTGAGGAAGTGTGGACGTTTGAATCGGTGGCCGCAGGCACGGCGGAACTGGATTTTGAATACGTGCGGCCATTTGAGAACGATGCGAAGCCGGTGAAGAAGGCAAAATACGCGGTGGTGATCGAGTAGAGCTTAGGTTCGGAGCCTTCCGTCGGAAAATAGTAAAGCCTGATGTAATCACACGGGAAAAGTCGGGCCAAAAAACAAAAAGCCCCGGCTCGATTCACATCGAGCCGGGGCTTGCGTTTGTCTGTAACAAACTCGTTTGACTTGATCGGATGAGACTTGTCAGAACCCGTCGGGCTTTGAGAGCCGAACCCGGTTCACTAAGGAACCGGTGGAGAGCCGTACCTGCTACCGAAGCAGGTCGTACTCCCTTTTCTTTTAGAAAGGAGGTGATCCAGCCGCAGGTTCTCCTACGGCTACCTTGTTACGACTTCACCCCAATCATGAGTCATACCTTGAGCGCCTGCCTCCTTGCGGTTGGCTCGGCGATTTCTAGTACAGCCCACTTTCGTGATGTGACGGGCGGTGTGTACAAGGCCCGGGAACGTATTCACGGCGCCGTTCTGATGCGCCATTACTAGCGATTCCGGCTTCATGCAGTCGAGTTGCAGACTGCAATCCGAACTGAGCGCGCTTTTGTGCGATTAGCTCCCCCTCGCGGGTTTGCAACGCTCTGTAGCGCGCATTGTAACACGTGTGTAGCCCTGGACATAAAGGCCATGCTGACTTGACCTCATCCCCACCTTCCTCTCCGTTATCCGGAGCAGTCCTCATAGAGTTCTCCCTTGCGGGTAGCAACTATGAGTAAGGGTTGCGCTCGTTGCGGGACTTAACCCAACACCTCACGGCACGAGCTGACGACAGCCATGCAGCACCTCTACACAGGTCCCTTGCGGGAAGTCTCTGTTTCCAAAGATGGTCCTGTGCGGTTCAAGCCCAGGTAAGGTTCTTCGCGTTGCGTCGAATTGAACCACATGTTCCACCGCTTGTGCGGGCCCCCGTCAATTCCTTTGAGTTTCAGCCTTGCGACCGTACTCCCCAGGCGCAGGACTTAACGCGTTAGCTACGGGACGTGCCCCGTACAGGGCACACCCCAAGTCCTGATGGTTTAGGGCTAGGACTACCAGGGTATCTAATCCTGTTTGCTCCCCTAGCTTTCGTCCCTCAGCGTCAGTTGTGATCCAGCGAGCCGCCTTCGCCTCGGATGTTCCTACGGATATCTACGCATTTCACCGCTACACCCGTAATTCCACTCGCCTCTCTCACACTCTAGCATGGCAGTTTCGGAAGCAGCCTCTGGGTTAAGCCCAGAGATTTCACTCCCGACTTGCCACACCGCCTACGGACCCTTTACGCCCAGTAATTCCGAGCAACGCTGGCCCCCTACGTATTACCGCGGCTGCTGGCACGTAGTTAGCCGGGGCTTCTTATACCCGTACCGTCAAACCCTTGCGGGCATTCTTCCGGGTCGAAAGGGGTTTACACTCCGAAAAGCTTCATCCCCCACGCGGCGTTGCTGCATCAGACTTTCGTCCATTGTGCAAGATTCCCCACTGCTGCCTCCCGTAGGAGTCTGGACCGTGTCTCAGTTCCAGTGTGGCCGGCCAACCTCTCAGTCCGGCTACCGATCAAAGCCTTGGTGAGCCATTACCTCGCCAACAAGCTAATCGGCCGCGGATCCCTCTTCTGGCGCCTTGCGGCTTTGAAGACAACACCATGTGGCATCGTCATGTTATGCGGTATTAGCCCAATTTTCACTGGGTTATTCCCCACCTGAAGGAAGGTTATCCACGTGTTACGCACCCGTTCGCCACGCGCCCACACCCTGTATTGCTACAGAATGCTGCGCGTTCGACTTGCATGTGTTAAGCACGCCGCCAGCGTTCGCTCTGAGCCAGGATCAAACTCTCGTTTGAAATCTGGTGTTTCCAAACGTGTGCATTGTCGATTCGCATCGAAATGCCACGAATGGGAACGAACTGTTTAAATCGCTCGGTTATCTCAAATGTGGTACGTACACCGGTACACCCGGCGCACGAACCGTAACCAAACGGGTTCTGGCATGTATCATCCGATTGTCAAAGAGCAGGTCAATCCAGGCCAGCTGGAAGGACTACAGACGAACCCCGATACTACCGAACGAGTTGCAAAGTGTCAAGCATTAATGACCGCTGTGGAATAATTCGTGGCCTGTGGATTTCTTTTCGCGCGGGTTGCGCTGCTGAGTGCGTATTTGTTCGACGTGATCGCGCGTAATTGTCGCGGACTGCGTTACGTGGTTAGCGCGCCCTTGTTTTCGTAGCGTTTCGGGGAGAGCTCATTGAGCGTTGGGAAAGATACTGGTTGGGTCAAGGCAAGTTCGGAGGGTCGTGCGGCACCGTCCTGCAAGGCTTTGTGGGTCATTTCGACTGCGAGGATCGTGTTGGGCGGAATCACCACGGTGGCCGCGAGACCGCCGCTCGCGACCTGTTTCTTTCCCGTGTTGGCCAGCCCATCGCACCCCAGAAACGGCAAGCTCATGACTTTATCGCGTACTGCGGCGTTGGATTGTTCCAGGAGCGCTCTTCTGGCGCCGAGGGCCATCGCGTCGTTCTGCGCGACCACGGCGTCAATCGGCAATTTATCGGAAGTGGACAAGCGCAGCCAGGAGCAGACGGCGTTGAAGGCGCTCTCCTGGGTCCATTGTCCCTTCATGGCGATGAGCTTGATGTTGCGCGGCATGGTTTCCTGCATGCCGATTCTGCGCTGCACTGCGGCGGCGGTGTCTGAAGGACCCTGAATAAATAACGCGGCGCCACCTTGCGGAACGATTGCCGCGAGCTGGCGGCCTTGAATGCGCCCAACTTCGAGATGATCGGAGCTGACGCAAAAAACCGGCGAGCTGCTGGTGCGGCGAAGCTCGGCGAGATATTCAGCTTGGCGATTGAGGACAACCCAGGCGATCCCCGCAGCTGCGGCCGCGCGACCTACGTGAGGCAGAGCCGTGCCGCTGACCGGCTCGAAGATGATCGCATCAGGATGCTTCGCGGTATCCCCTTGAATAACGTTCAATAGTTGCTGGCTTTGATTGATGGAGTCATTGGCTGCGTAGATGATTTCGACGTCAAGGCCGAGGCGTTGCGCCGTCGCTTCCGCAGCTCTTGCTTGCTCGACTTGGAAATCATTATCGTCTGTGATCAGCGATACCAGGAAACTGAACCTTTTCATGGCCGGCACGCCCCAAAAGAGAAGGAAACTAGGTCCAAGATACAAGGAATGCGCCGGGGGCAAAAAAAAGAATTGTACATAGTGTTCATTTAGGAAATCTCGCGAGGCCGGAACAGCGAAAACCGGTGCGAGCGCAATCTCACGCTTATCTGCCGTCGGGATGAAGCGAGGGCGGACTGAAAAGCATCCAAAGCGCGCGAGTGTGGAATGCGGCTGTAATCATGACTGAAAGATTGAGAGTTGTGCGACTATTGAAGGAACGCCGCACGGCGGCGCACTTGCAACCGCCTTCTAGATTCGACAGAGTGAAAAAATGAGAGTGCTGTCCGTAAATGTGGCGCTGCCGCAGCTGGTGGCGTGGGGAGGCCAGACGTTTAATACCGGCATATTCAAGAAGCCGGTTACCGGGCCGGTGATGATGCGGAAGTTTGATTTAGATGGCGACCGGCAGGCGGATTTGTCGGTGCATGGGGGGCCGTACAAAGCGGTGTACGCGTATCCTTCGGAGCATTATGAGTTCTGGCAGAAGGAATTTCCGGAGATGGAATTGCCGTTGGGACAATTCGGCGAGAATCTGACGACCGAAGGATTGAACGAGAGAGATACCCACATTGGCGACGTTTTGCGGATCGGTGCGGCCACGGTGCAAGTGACGCAGCCGCGGGTGCCGTGTTTAAAGCTGGCGGCGAAATTTCAGCGAGATGATATTTTGGGGCGCTTTCTGCGGAGCGGGCGCTCGGGGTTCTACTTTTCAGTGATCGAAGAGGGCATGGTGGCCGGGGGCGATGAGATCGAACGAATCCAGCAAGATAAAAACGAAATTGCGGTGAGCGACATCAACAAGCTTTTCAACGGCGGAACGGACACTGCGTTGATGCGGCGAGTGATTCAGTTGGAAGCGCTGCCGCTGGACTGGCGCGAACATTTTGCCGAGCATTTGGCGATGCTGGAGCGCCGGTCGTGATGGACGGTCCCTGAGCATGCAGCGCAAAACGATTCTCCATGAATCATTTGAAGTGGGCATCACTCTGAAGGGCGTCGGTGCGCTATTCGAAATTGCCGGCGGCGTGCTGCTGTGGGTGGTGAATCCATCACAGATGAACGGCTTGGTGCTCCGGGTGACCGACTACCTGCTGGTGGATGCGCCGCATAATCCGTTTGCGTTGCACGTGCTGAATGCTTCGCAGCGGATGGCCGATAACGGGACCACTTTCGCTTCGTATTATTTGCTCTCGCACGGGATCGTTAAATTGGCGCTGGTGATTTGCCTGTGGTGCAACAAGCTCTGGGCGTATCCGCTGACGATTGTCGTTTTTACTGCGTTCATGGTGTACCAAGTGCATCGCTTCACGCACACACATTCATGGGCGCTGATCGCGCTGACGATTTTTGATGCGGTGATCGTTTATTTAACGTGGAAGGAATATCAGGAGCAGAGGGCCAAGCGGAGTGAAAAAAGCGCCACGCAGTAATTCTGACCGCTAGTCGAGCGGTTCCGCGTCAATGCCGATGTTCTTTTCTCCGGCGGCTTTCTTTTCGTTGTACTTCTTTACCCAGGCGGCGAAGCTTTTTCCGGCGGCGGTGTCGCGTCCGGTGAAGGCGAGGGCAGCGATATCGCTGTAAGGGATAGTGAGTTTTCCCGGCTGATCCTTGGGCATCAAGCGGATGAAGCAATCGGAGAGCGCGGGGCCCTTGATTTTGCGATCGAAGATGTACCCTTCAATTTTCTGGCCGTTCTTCAGAGTGATGGTGAGATCGCCGCGATAGTCGAACGCCTTTTCGAGCGCTTCGTGAATTTCCGAAACGGATGCCAGCGCAGGAATCCAACCTTCCAGATTTTCGTGGACGAAACCGAGACGCTCTTCAGCGGCGGATTCGGGCGGTGTGGATGCGTGGGTATCGGACATGATGATTGCGAGCGGCTAGGCCTTTGGCGAAATAGCGATCTGCACTAGCTGGCCGGAATTCTTGCCCGCGCTGTTTGCGGCGCCGCCCATGGCGTCGGGGTCTTTATATTTGTTGAAGATTGTCGCGCGCACGGTGCTCAGAAATCCGCCGAGTGAGCCGAACATATGGTCCACGGCGCTGGCTTCATAGCCGCTGTGCACCATGCAATTAGCGCACTTGGGATTGCCGCTTTCAGTGCCGTAGCGGTCCCAATCGGTTTCGCGGATTAATTCCTCGAAAGTGTCGGCGTAGCCGTCTTGCAGCAGGTAGCAGGGCTTCTGCCAGCCGAAAATATTGTACGTGGGCATTCCCCAGGGCGTGCATTTGTAGTTGCGCTTGCCCATGAGAAATTCCATGAACAGGGGGCTGAGGTTGAAGCGCCATTTTTCGCTACGGTTGCTCAAGATCTGGCGGAATAGCTCGCGCGTCTTTTTCCGGCTGAGGAAATGTTCCTGATCGGGAGCTTTATCGTAAGTGTAGCCGGGCGAGAGCATCATGCCTTCGACGCCCAGGTCCATCATATCGTCGAAGAAGTGGCGGACGCTTTGCGCATCGGCGCCGTCGAAGAGCGTGGTGTTGGTGGTTACGCGAAAGCCGCGCTGCAGGGCGAGTTGAATTGCTTCAACGGCTTTGTCGTACGTGCCTTCGCGGCAAACGGCGAAATCGTGTTCTTCGCGCTGGCCATCCATGTGAACGGAGAAGGATAAATATTTGCTGGGCGTGAAGAGGTGCAGCTTTTCTTTCAGCAACAGCGCGTTGGTGCAGAGGTAGATATATTTTTTGCGCGCGACCAAACCGTCCACAATTTCGGCGATTTGCGGATGCATCAGAGGCTCGCCGCCGGGGATGCTGACCATCGGCGCGCCACATTCTTCGACGGCGCGGAAACATTCCTCGGGACTCAGCTGCTTCTTCAAAATGTGGGCGGGATATTGAATTTTGCCGCAGCCGGCGCAGGCGAGATTACAGCGGAGCAGCGGCTCCAGCATCAGGACGAACGGATAGTGCTTGCGGCCCTTCAGCCGTTGGCTGATGACATAGGAGGCCGTCGTCCACATTTGTGAAACTGGAACGCCCATCTCGTTCTTTTCCTCTGTAACGCTGCTACGAACTGCGACTTACGCGCCTTTTACTTAGAGTCTAATGGTACCGGATTCGATGCCCGGTGGGAACCCCTGGACTCAAGAAGGGGTTATAGATACGCAAGCGTTCAGCGGGTGCGAGAAGGACCGCCGAGGCGCGATGATTGTTACGCTTAAGTTTCGCCCAAGCGTACTGCGTGTAGATTTGCGTCTTTTGGATGTGGTCCTGCATCGAAGTTTCGTGTAGATTTTCTTATCGTGACGACACAAACAAAATTTGGCGTCGGCCTCGTGCAGATGGCCGTGAGCCGGCAGCCGCGGGAAAACCTCGCGCGCGCTATTTCGAATATCGAAGAGGCGGGACGCAACGGGGCGCAGGTGGTGTGCCTGCCGGAATTATTTCAATCGCAATATTTCTGCCAGCGGGAAGACACGGCCAATTTTGATTTGGCGGAAGCCGTGCCGGGACCTACGACGGAAGCGCTGGGCCGCGTGGCGCAGAAGGCGAAGGTGGTGGTAGTGGCGCCGCTATTCGAACGGCGCGCGGCGGGCGTGTATCACAATACGGCGGCGATCATTGATGCGGATGGGAAGATCGCGGGAGTTTACCGGAAGATGCACATTCCCGACGATCCGGCATATTACGAGAAATTTTATTTCACGCCGGGAGATTTGGGATTTCGCGCTTTTGCGACGCAGGCGGGGAAAATCGCGACGCTGATTTGCTGGGATCAATGGTATCCAGAGGGAGCGCGGCTGGCGGCGTTGAACGGCGCGTGCATTCTTTTTTATCCCACGGCGATTGGCTGGCATCCCAGCGAAAAAGCAGCCAATGGCGCGGCGCAACGCGATTCGTGGCGCACGGTGCAGCGCGGGCACGCGATCGCGAACGGAATATATGTGGCGGCGGTGAATCGCGTGGGACATGAAATTCCCGCGTCCGGCGGCGACGGCCTGGAATTCTGGGGCGGATCATTCTTGTGCGACCCGCAGGGAGTGGTGATCGCAGAAGCTTCCACGGATCGTGAAGAAATATTGTATGGCACGGTGGACCTGGCGCACCTGGAAGACGTGCGGCGGAATTGGCCTTTTTTGCGCGACCGGCGGATTGATGCTTATCAGGGCATCGAGCAGCGATTCCTCGACGACAAATCTTGAAACGGCCGCGTCGCACGAACCCCATGAATCCTGCGAATCCTACGAATGAACAAACCACTCCGGCTGCGCTGGGTTTTTCCATGCCGGCGGAGTGGGAGAAGCACGAAGCCACGTGGATCGGCTGGCCGCATAATCCCACCGATTGGCCGGAGAAGCTCGAGCCCATTCAATGGGTGTACGGCGAAATCGTGCGCAAGATCACACCGGGCGAGCTGGTGCGCATCCTGGTGAATTCGAGCGCGCATGAAAAACAGGTGCGTGGGATTTTGAAGCGAGCGCGTGTGGATTCGCAGCGCGTGCAGTTTTTTCGGTTTGCGACGAATCGCGGATGGACCCGCGATTTCGGACCGATTTTTGTGAGGCGCGCTAAACCGCTGCGCGAAGTGGCGATCGCGCGATTCCGGTTCAACGCCTGGGCACGCTATCCTGACTGGAAGAAAGATGATGCGATTCCAGGACAGGTGGCGCGGCGATTGAAATATCGGATTTTGCCGGTGCGTTATGGCGGGCGCGACGTGGTGCTGGAAGGCGGAAGCATTGACGTGAACGGCCGCGGCACCGTGCTGACGACTGAAGAATGTCTGCTGGATCAGAAGCGCCAGGTGCGCAATCCGGGATTCAGCCGGGCGGATACCGAAGCGGTGTTGCGCGCGAGCCTTGGCGTGGAAAATATCGTGTGGCTGGGCAAAGGCATCGCGGGCGACGACACGCATGGACACGTGGACGATCTTTGCCGGTTCGTGAATGCGCGGACGGTGGTGCTGGTGCGCGAGAAAAACCGGCGCGATGCGAATTACCGGCCGCTGGAGGAGAACTGGGAGCGTTTGCGCGGTGCGCGCCTTGAGGATGGCAGCAAGCTCGATGCGGTGGAGCTGCCCATGCCCGCGCCACTGTATTTCGAAGGTGTGAGGCTGCCGGCCAGCTACGCGAATTTTTACATTACGAATTCAGCTGTGCTGGTTCCTACTTTCAATGATCCGAATGATCGTGTGGCGCTGGGGATTCTGGGTGAATTGTTTCCGCGGCGTGATGTTGTTGGCATTCATGCAGTGGATCTGGTGTGGGGATTTGGCACGCTGCACTGTTTGACGCAGCAGCAGCCCTCGAGATAGTTCCTGCCGGATTCTGACATGGATGCTGCGATCAGCGGCTGCGGAAATCTCTCCTCTGCCCGCACCGTAGCGGCGCGACGGCCTTGTAGTATTGTTTCCGTCGAAACAGAATGGCCTGGCGGGATTTCCACATGACAGAACACCCTTCGAACTGGCGAAACTGGCCACTGGCTGAACGCGAGCGTGAATATTCGCCGAGCAGCTGTGTCGCTGCGATTGAACCGTTTCTGGACGCATACGTCGCGCGCAGCCGTGATGCGGAAACGCATTTTCGCTGCCAGAAGAATCTGCAATGGGGCGAGCAGCCGGATGAAATATTCGATTATTTTCCGGCAGCGTCCGCGGATGCGCCTTTGCTGGTTTATATCCACGGAGGTTACTGGCAGGAGCACTCGAAGGACGAATCGCTTTTTGCAGCGCCGGATTGCATAGCGAATGGAATTGCGTATGCGGCGATTGATTACACTTTGGCGCCGCAGGCCAGCGTGGGATTTATCGTGGAGCAATGCCGGCGGGCGATCGCTTCGCTGCATCGGAAGGCGTCGGCGCTGGGGTTCGATGCGCGGCGGATTTATGTTTCGGGCAATTCCGCGGGCGCGCATCTCACCGCTATGCTGTTGGTTGCAGGCTGGCAAAGCGCGTACGGGCTCGCTGACGATGTTGTTGCCGGCGCCGTGCTGCTCAGCGGGATTTATGACCTGGAGCCGTTGATGGGCACATATATTGATGCGGCGCTGCATTTGACGGGCGAAGATGTGGACGCGTTGAGTCCGCTGCGGCTGAAGCTGGGCCGGCCGGTGAGGACGATCGTTGCGTGGGGCGATAATGAGACCGCGGAATTCAAACGGCAGAGTCGCACGTTCGCAGCGACGCTGGTGAGTGCTGGATTTCCGGTCTCGGCGTTTGAGCTTGCCGGAACAAATCATTTCGATATTGTGTTCGGGCTGGCGCATCGCGGGAGCGTGTTGGGCGACGCCACCCTTGAGATGATTCACGGGATTAAGAAGAGGAATGATGCGTAATCGTGAGAGTTTTGAGGCGTGAGAACGCGTACTTCATTGTGCGGTCTTTACGTTTTCATTTCCGACAGGAATTTCTCCGCGAAGGTGTGGACATCTACAAACGAGTTGTAGAGCGGAACCGGGGCGACGCGCAGGATGTCTGGCTCGCGCCAATCGCAGATCACTCCTTGTTGTGCCAGGTGGTCGCAGAGGGCGCTGCCGACTTTTTTTATTTGCAATGAGAGTTGCGCGCCGCGTTGCGAAGGCTCTGGCGAAGTTAAAATGGAAAAGATTTCGCGCGGCTGATGAGCTAGCAGAAATTCCAGGTAAGCCGTTAGCGATTCGCTCTTGGCGCGCAGGCGCGGCATTGTAGCTTCGTCGAAGATTTCCATGGAGGCGCGCAACGCAGCCATGGACAGAATCGAGGGATTGCTCAACTGCCAGCCTTCGGCGCCGGCGATGGGTTGAAATTGCGACGGCATCTGGAATCGGCTGCTCTTATCGTGACCCCACCAGCCTGCGAATCGCGGAAGAAGCTGATTTTGCGCGTGACGATTGTGGACGAAACATCCGGCAACGCAGCCGGGACCGCCGTTGAGATATTTGTAGCTGCACCAGACTGCAAAATCCACGCCCCAATCGTGGAGATGGAGCTGCAGATTTCCGGCGGCGTGCGCCATGTCAAAACCGACAACGCAGCCCTGCGCGTGCGCAGCGTCAGTGATGCGTTGGCAGTCGAAGGCTTGTCCCGTGTAATAATTCACGCCGCCGAGCAGGATCAGCGCGATTTCCCCGGCCTTTTCTGCGAGGAGCTTTTCGATATCTTCGGTGCGAATGGCGGTCTCGCCGGGGCGTGGGGCAATTTCAATGAGTGATTTCGCCGGATCGTAGCCGTGAAAGTTGATTTGGGATCGCACGGCGTACTGATCGGAGGGAAACGCGTTGGCTTCGATGACGATTTTGTTGCGCGTCGGCGTGGGGCGGTAAAACGAAACCATCATGAGGTGCAGATTTACCGTGAGTGAATTCATCACGACTACTTCGCTGGGCAGCGCATCAACCAGCCGCGCGGTCGGCGCCGTCAGGATTTCGTGATACGGCATCCAGGGATTTTTAGCCTGAAAATGGCCTTCGACTCCGAAGCGCGCCCAGTCCTGCAGTTCCTGTTCGATATAGGCGCGCGCGGATTTCGGTTGCAGCCCGAGTGAATGACCGCAGAGATAAACACAATCGGAGCCTGTCGAAGTCTTGGGAATATGGAAACGATCGCGATAGGCGGCGAGCGGATCGGCAGCGGTCATCGCCAGCGCGAACTCACGGCCGGTTTCGAATTTGACGGTGGGCACTTAGTCGGTCTCCATGGGAATCAAGTCGCGATGAATCAGGTGGTCCGCTTTTTTCCAATCGAGGTCCTCGATGCGCGCGATGGGATCGCACAATTCCGCAAGCAAGCGATCCTGAATCTTTCCGCGCGAGAGCGCGACGGAATAAGGGACGCGATGAAATGTGACCATGGCATATTTCGGCACGAAATGGCGTGGATATTTGGCTTCCAGCGCCAGCTCGACTTTCTTTCTGAAGAGAAACCGGGGATCGCCTACGCGATCGCGCATTTCCACGAAGTTTTCCAGAGCCAGGTCCGCGATGGCGTCAGTGTTGATCTTCCGAGCGTGCTCGAATTCCTGGAATAGCTTCGGCCAGTCTGGGCCGAGGCGGTTGAGGAGCTCGAGAAACACGGTGCAATCTTCAAACGCGCAATTCATCCCCTGACCGAAAAAGGGCACGATGGCGTGAGCGGCGTCGCCGAGCAGCAGGACTTTTCCATCCGCGTGCCAGGACGCGGATTTTACCGTGACCATCGAGCCGGTGGGATTGGCTGCGTAATTGTCCTGGAGCTGCGGCATGAGCGGAACGGCATCTGGAAATCGGTGCTGGAAAAAGTGGAGCGCTTTTTCAGCTGTGTCAAGCATCGCAAAACTTTCGCGGCCTTCGAACGGCAGAAATAAAATGCACGCGAAGGTGCCGTCAATATTGGGCAACGCGATCAGCATGTAAGCGCCGCGGGGCCAGATGTGCAGCGCGTGTGGTTCGAGAACGTGCTTGCCGCCGGGGCCAGCAGCGATGGTCAATTCCTTGTAGCCATAATTGAGCTGTTCTTGGGTGAAATTCAAGCTCCCGCGTTTTTGCATATCGAGACGGAGAGCGGAGGCGGAACCGTCGGTGCCAATTACAACTTCGGAATCCACCGTGGTTTCGCGGCCGGTTTGGTCGTTGCGGAAGCGCGCGCCGCCGGTGTTCCAATCCATTCCGATGCAGCGTTCGTTGAAATGAATCGTGACGCCCTTTGTTTCGGCGGCGTTCATCAGCGCGACGTTCAAGTCCGCGCGCGAAATGGAATTGATGACTTCAGCGTCGTTCTTGCCGTAGGGCTGGAAGGTGAGTTCGCCGGCGAGCGAATGCATCATCCGGCCTTTCATAGGGATGATGATGCGGCTCATCTGGTTCCAGAGGCCGGCTTCGCGCAGCGCGTGAATGCCGCGCGTGGACACGGCGAGGTTGATGGAGCGGCCGGCGTTGGCGCGAGTGAGGCGCATGTCGGGGCGACGCTCGAAAATCTGCACTGAGAAACCGCGTTGCGCCAGGGAAATTGCGAGCAATGGACCGGTGAGGCCCGCGCCGACGAGCGTAACGGTGTGGGAACTATTTTGCATACTATGAAAAGGAGCGTGGTTCGCGGCAGGATCGCGGCTCAAGCGATCATCCTTCCAGATAGGTTCGCGCTTCCCAGAGTTCGGGGAAGAATTTCTTTTCCAGAGTGAGCTTCAAGTAGGACGAGCCGGAGCTGCCGCCCGTGCCCATGCGAATGCCAATGGTGCGTTCGACCATTTGAATGTGGCGCAGGCGCCAGCTGACGACGAGTTCGTCGAATTCGGTGAGGCGTTCGCAGACATCAATCCAGTCGCGATGATGGCGTTCGTCGCGGTAGAGCGCGTGAATCGCTTTGGCGCGGGCTTGAAACTTTTCTTCTTCGGTGGCCGCGGCGAGCGGTGGCTGCAACGTGCCCAGCGCTTCCAGAGCTTTGAAGAAAACGTCGCGCAAGGAATCTTCGCGCAGGCGGCGGAAAAGGATGGCGTGGGTTTCAGGAGTGAGCTCGTGGTAGCGGAGCATTTTTTCGTCTTTCAGGCCGCAAAGGAATTCGAGCTCGCGGAATTGTTCGGACTGAAAACCGCTGGCGGGGGCCAATTTTTCGCGAAATGCGAGGAAGTGCGTGGGCAGCATCGTTTCGAGGATGGTGAATTGCTCAACAAGGACGCGCATGATCTCGGTGCAGCGGCGAAGCAGGCGCGCGGCTTCGTACACGCCGTCGCGTGAGGTGGGATTTTCGCAAGTTGCGCGCAGGTTGACGACGACGGCGTCGAGATCGTGGAGCAATTCCTTGAACCAGAGCTCGTAGGTCTGATGGACGATGATGAAAAGCAACTCATCGTGATGCTCGGGAGAGGATTCGGGATGCTGAAGGCGCAACAGCTCTGGAACCTGGAGGTACGAGCTGTAAGTGAGTTTCTTTCCAGATCGAGCGTCATCATTGTTGCTTGCTGGGCCGGCGCCTTCCGCCGTGCCGCGGGCTGGACAACCGAAGGAGCTATCCGATTGCGCTGCCTTCTTTATGGCTGGCGCGGCCGGCTGCTGCGGCAGGCCGAGCCAGGTTTGCGCGTTCGCGCCGAGCAGTTTCGTTTTTGCCTCCGCCGAAAATCGGCTTCCGCGAATTAGCGCGCCGACACGCTCTTCGCCAAGCGGAAACGGGAAGTCGGAGCCGAGCAATACGCGATCTGCGCTCATAATTTCGACTAAAAATTGCAGCGCGCGTTCATCGAAAACCGCTGAATCAACATAAAACCTGCTGAGATAGTGATTCGGGGGGAATTGTGCCGCGCCGCGGGCGAGTTCCTGATGTTGCCAGGCATTCTGCAAGCGGCCAAGAAGAAACGCAAAGCTGCCTCCGCCATGAGCAAAACAAATCCGCAGGCTCGCGGGCAGGCGATCGAACGCGCCGCTGACAATCAGCGTCACCAGCGAGAGCTGGGTTTCGGCGGGCATGCCGACGGTCCAGCGCATCATGTATTTAGGCATACGCTGCGCGGCCATCATGTCCCAGGGATGAACCAGCACGGCAGCGCCCTGGTCGGCGCAATGATGGAGGAACGTGAGGATTCCGGGGTCGTCGAGATTTTTATCGCCGACGTGATTGCCAATTTGCACGCCGAGATGCCCCGCGCGCATGCAGCGAGTGAGCTCGGCGCAAGACGCGTCAATATCCTGCAGGGGGACTTGGCAGAGCGCGCGCAATCTTCCTTTGAAGCGAGCGCAGATTTCGAGCGCCGCGTCGTTAAACAGGCGAGCGCAGTCGAGCGCGTGTTGCGGTTCGCGGTCGTAGGCAAAAAGAACCGGCGTGGCGGAGATGATCTGATGATCTACGCCGTCGCGATCCATTTGTTCGAGGCGGACATTCACGTCCCAGCACGCTGATGTGATGTGGCGAAACACGCGATTGCCGATCATGATTTCGGCTTTGCCGGGCTCGGTGTGCTTGATCCACGGCCAATCGGGCGTACCGAAGCGCGCCGCGAGGTCCGGCCACGATTCGGGGAAGAAGTGAGTGTGAATGTCGGTGACAGTCATCTGATTTTTGAGTTCGCGACCTTCGCGTTATTTTTTCGCCGGCTTTCCCGGGTGGATTTCGCCGCAGTTGGGACACACCCGCAACTTTTCGTCCTGATAAAATTTTTCGAACAGCGGCGGAAGATCCGTGACGATGCTCTGCAAGAGCACTTCGGCGCGATACACCAGGTGATGGCACTTCGCGCAGTACCATTCAAAGGCGTCTTTCGCGCCCTCGGGACGAGGAACTTCGACGACCAGGCCAATCGTTCCGGGAGTGAGGCGCTGAGGCGAATGGCGCATGTGTTTCGGCAGCAGAAAGATTTCCCCCTCTTTGATGGGAATCTCGATGGGGGGTTTGCCGGGCTGTTCCATCACGCGAATGAAAATATCGCCTTTCAGCTGGTAGAAAAATTCCTCGGTGGGATCGTCGTGATAATCCAGGCGCGAATTCGGGCCGCCAACCACCGTGACAATGATGTCACCGTCTTCCCACACTTGGGCGTTGCCGACAGGCGGCTTTAACTTTTCGCGATTGGCGTCAATCCAGCCCTGAAAATTGAAGGCCTTCATGGTTTTGATGGATGGCATTATTTTTTCCTTTCGTCTTCGGCGAGCGGTTTGTAGGCAATCGCCTTCATCTCGATGAGCAGATGCGGGTGAGGCAATTGATGGACGGCGACCGTGGTGCGCGCCGGGCCGGTTTCGTTGAAGTATTCGTTGTAAACCTCGTTGTAACCGGCGAAGTGGTTCATGTCCACGAGGTAGGTGGAAATCTCGACGACATCGCCTAACTTCGCGCCAACGCTGGCGAGAATGTCGCTGATATTGTGGATGATGGCGCGGGTTTGCACGCGAATATCGAGCTGCGTCGCGCCGAGGGCGTCCGCCTCCGCACCGGCGATCGTGTTATCGGCGCGGCGAGAACTGGTGCCCGACACGAACAGATAATCGCCGGCGCGTTTGACGTGCGGGAAATTGCCGCGCGGCTGCGCTTTGCCCGGAACGACTTTGCTTTCCATGACCATCAATCACTCAACTTAACGCAGATATTGTTCAGTTCGGAATAAAAGTTCAGGGAATGTACTCCGCCCTCGCGGCCGATGCCGGAAAGGCCCATGCCGCCAAAGGGCGTCCGCAGGTCGCGCAAAAACCAGCAATTGACCCAGGTAATTCCGGCCCGCAGTTTTTCCGCGACGCGGTGGCCGCGCTTGAGATTGGAGGTCCAGACCGACGCAGCAAGGCCGTATTGCGTGTCGTTCGCTTTGGCGATGGCCTCTTCTTCGGTGTCGAACGGCGCGACGTGGCAGACGGGGCCGAAGATTTCTTCTTTCACACAGCGAGCGGATTCGGACAGGCCGGTGAAAATCGTTGGCCGAACGTAAAAGCCGTTGTCGCGAGCGTCGTTAAATTTGGGAATGCCGCCGCCGGTGACGACCTTGGCGCCCTCTTCGCGCGCGAGTTGATAGTAGGCGAGAACTTTTTCGCGATGAGCTTGGGAAATCAGCGGGCCAGTAGTGGTGGATTGATCCATGGGCCATCCCAGCTGCAAAGCTTCTGCTTTTTGTTGCAGCGCGATTACGAAGCGATCCATGATTTTGCGTTCGACATACACGCGTTCGGCGCAGAGACAGACCTGGCCGGTATTGAGGAAGACCGCGTCGGTGAGACCGCTTACCGTTTCGTCGAAGTCACAGTCGGCGAAGACGATGGCGGCGTTCTTTCCGCCCAGCTCGAAGGAAACCGGCTTCACGCTGGGAGCGACGGCGCGCATGATGGCTGAACCGGTGCGCGACTCGCCAGTAAAAGTGATCGCGTCCACTCCGGGATGCGAGGCGAGGAATTCGCCTGCCGAATCTGGGCCGAATCCGTGGATTACGTTGAAGACTCCGGCGGGCATTCCGGCGGCTTGCATCACTTCGGCGAGCAACGTGGCGGTGGCGGGAGTTTCTTCGGAAGGTTTGACGACAACGCAATTGCCGCAGGCCAGCGCGGGAGCGACTTTCCAGGTGAGCAGCAGGAGCGGCAGATTCCACGGCGTGATGATTCCGACAACGCCGAGCGGCTTGCGGACCGCGTAGTTGAGCGCGATGACGCCATCGGGGGTTTCGGTGCGAAAAGATTCGAGGCCAGCATTCTTGATGAAGTCTGCAAAGGCGCGGAAATTGGCTGCGCCGCGGGGGACATCAATACGCGAAGCGAGCGAGATTGGTTTGCCGGTGTCCGCGACCTCGGCGTGCAGAAAATCCTGGAAGCGGGCTTCGATTCCGTCGGCGATTTTGTGCAGCATCGCGGCACGGGCCGGGACGGAGGGGCGGCCCCAGATTCCTCGCTGGGCTTGGTGCGCGGAGGCGACGGCTTCGTCCACTTGCTCACGAGTGGCTTCGGAAACTCGGGCGATTACGGAACCGTCGGCGGGATTCACGTCAGCGAACTCGCGCGCGCCACGCACAAAACGGCCGTTGATGTAATTTTGCAGGAGGTTCACGGAGCCATTTGCAGTTCTGAGCGCTTCAGTCGCGGCATGCTGCGGGACCGAAGAGCTATTAGCACGATACCAAAATCGCGAGGACTTGGAACGTGGAAAACGCTTTAGAAGCAGCGGAGGGACGTGCCGCGATTGCAGCCAGGGATGCGTCGCACCTACGGCGCTCCGAGTTTTCTTCGCGATTTTTCCCAGGCCTTCCGGCCTCGGCTAACTTGTTTCGCGCCTACAGCGCTGTCGAGGCGGCTCGCGTCAGGAAAAGAGCCGGCGAGACGCCGGCGCTACTAAAACCGAACGGCCGCGCTGGATGGCAGCGGACTTTGGCCAACTCGCATGCGTAAGATGACTTTCTACTTGGTGCCCTGTGGAGGGGCCGGTGGAGGAGGCGAATCCTGATGCAAGACCTGGTCGTACGTGGGGATTTGCGATGCATCCCAGCCGCCGCCCAAGGCCTCGATGAGTTGCACGCTGGCAGTCATTTGCTGAATGCGCAGATTCACGTCGGTTTGCCTGTTGCCAAGTAGCGTGGTCTGGGCAGTGATGACGTTGAGGTACGGATCGATGCCTAATTTGTAGCGGTCGGTGGCAATCTTCAAATTGCGCTCCGCGGAAGTGACGGCGGTGTCCTGCTGCTGAATTTCGATGGAAAGAATTCGCAGCGCGGCGAGGTTATCTTCTACTTGCTGAAAGGCGGTGAGGACCGTCTCGCGATAATTCGCAACGGTTGCGTCGTATTGTGCGCGGTACTGGAGCACGGTGGCGTGACGCAGCCCGCCATCGTAGATGGTTTCAGATACGCCGGGTCCGGCGGAAAAAAACCGGCTCGGCCACGTAAACCATTGCGTGAATGACCTTGATTCAAAACCGACGGATGCGTTGAGAGTGAGCGTGGGATAGTAGGCGGCGTATGCAACGCCAATCTGCGCGTTGGCTTGCTCCATGAGCCGTTCGTTCGCAGCGACATCGGGACGCCGTTCGAGCAATTGCGACGGCACACCGAATGGAATCGCCGGGGGATTTGATTTCAGAGGTTCGGCCGGAATGGAAAATGAAGATGCGGGCTGGCCGACCAGCATGGCGATGGCATGTTCGAATTGCGACCGCAGGATGCCGAGATTGGTGTCCTGAGCTTGCGTAGTTTCAAGTTGCGTTTCGGCTTGCGCGACGGCTTCGTCGGAATCAATGCCGGTCTCATAGAGAACCTTGGTGAGGTCGAGCGATTCCTGGTAAGCGATCACGGTGGAATCCAGCAATTGCTTCAGGTCGTCCTGGCCGCGAAGTGTGTAATAGTCCACGGCGACTTCGGCCTGGGCGGACAAGCGAGCGTTCTCCAGATCCGCGGCGCTGGCTTGCGCGGAAGCTGTGCTGGCGCGAACCTGATTGCGAACGCGGCCCCAGAGATCGGGAACCCACGTGGCGTCGAAAGGCAAACTGTAAAACATCGAGGTTCCAGGGGTTGTCGCGAGCGAAGCTGCGGCGCCTTGACGTGACCCCGTGATCGCGGGGCCCACGGAGACCGTGGGGTAATACTGCGAGCGCGCTTCCTTCACCAAAGCGCGCGCGGCCATGTAGCTGGCCATGGCGGATTGAATGTTCTGGTTGGAAATATTCACCTGCTCTTCCAGGGCGCTCAGTTGCGGGTCATTGAACATCGTCCACCACTTGCCATGGAGAGCGCTGTCTTGGGGTTGAGCCACCTTCCAGCCGTCGGTCTTGCTGAAATCCGCGGGAGTGAGTTCCTTATAAGCCGCGGGAGCGGGGGCGGTCGGCCGCTGATATTTGGGGCCGACGGTGCAACCTACAAGCGCAAACGCAGCGAGCAGGACAGAAGCAATTAGAATTTGCGATTGGCAGTGAGTTCTTGGCATCGTGGAAATCTCATTATTGTATTGTCCTGCCGAATCGCCGGCAGTTCCTACTAAATGCGAAACGCGTTTCATCAGTCTGCTGGCTCCTCTGCCGCTGTACCCAGGGCGCGATGGTGTGTGCGAGCCCAGCGAACTCGCAGGCGATCCAGATAAAGATAGACGACCGGCGTGGTGTAGAGAGTCAGCATCTGGCTGACGATCAAGCCGCCGATGATGGTGATTCCCAGCGGCCTGCGCAATTCGGAGCCCGTGCCCGTGCCGAAGGCCAATGGCACGGCGCCGCAAATCGCGGCCATGGTGGTCATCAGGATGGGGCGGAAACGCAGCAGGCAGGCCTGGTAGATCGCTTCTTCGGATGTCTTATTCTCCTGGCGTTCCGCGGCCAAGGCGAAATCAATCATCATGATGGCGTTTTTCTTGACGATTCCGATTAGCAGGATCACGCCGATGAGCGCGATGACGTTGAGGTCCATGTGAAAAAGCAAAAGCGCCAATACCGCGCCCAAGCCCGCGGAAGGCAGCGTGGACAAGATGGTGATGGGATGAATGTAACTCTCATAAAGAATGCCGAGCACGATGTATACGGCCATCAGCGCCGTGATAATCAGAAACGGCTGGGTAGAGAGCGACGTTTGAAAGGCCTGCAACGTTCCGGAGAACATTCCATGGATGGTGGAGGGCACACCCATTCGCTCTTGCATCTGGGTGATGGCGACAGCGGCATCGCTGAGGGCCACACCCGGCGCGAGATTGAAAGACACGGTAACGGAGGGAAACTGGCCCTGGTGATTTACCGAGAGTGGGGCCGTGGTCGGCGCGAAATGCGTGACGGCGCTGAGCGGAACTTCCTTACCCACCGACGGGCGGATATAAATGTCATTTAACGACGCGGGATCCTGCCAAAATTGCGGAGCGACCTCCATCACCACGTGATATTGATTCAGGGGCGTGTACATGGTGGAAACCTGCGCCTGCCCGAACGCTTCGTACAAAGTATTGTCAATCATTTGCGGCGTGATGCCCATACGCGACGCGGTATCACGATCGTAAACCAGCGAGGCCTGCAAACCACTGTTTTGCTGGTCGGTATTGACGTCGGTGAGGATGCGCAGTTTGCGCATTTCCGTGAGGAGGCGCGGACCCCATGCCACCAAGTCTTCAATGTTGTCGCTCTGAATCGTGTATTGATACTGCGCGTTGCTCTGGCGGCCGCCGATGCGCAGGTCCTGTCCTGCTTGCAGGAAGACGGTCGCCCCTGGAATGGAAATCAGTTTGGGGCGAAGGCGGTCAATCACCTGGCTGGAGCTGATGTTGCGGTCCTCCAAGGGCTTCAGCGCCAGATAAATAAAGCCGGTGTTGACGGCGCCGCCACCACCCGTGAATGCTCCGACATTCTGCACTGCCGGATCCTTCTTGATAATGTCCACGAAACGCAGCGTCATTGATTGCATGGCCTGAAAGGAAATATCTTGCGCGCCCTGGATGCCGCCAAATACAGTGCCGTTGTCCTGTTGCGGAAAAAATCCCTTGGGCACAACCCAAAAGAGAAATATGTTCAACGAAATCGTGACGAACAGGACGAAAAGAGTGAGAGCGGAATGGCGCAGAACCCATCCCAAAGTACGTTCATAGAATCCGAGCATGCCACTGAAGATTTTTTCACTCGCCTGGTAGACTCGCCCGTGCTTTTCCTGGTCGTGACTTTTCAAGAGCCGGGAGCACATCATCGGCGTGGTGGTCAAGGAAATGGCCAGCGAGACTATGATAGCCACCGACAAAGTGACCGCGAACTCGCGGAACAGCCGCCCGACGATGCCGCCCATCAGCAGGATGGGAATGAACACGGCGACCAGTGAAAGACTGATGGAGAGCACGGTAAATCCAATCTCACTGGCGCCCTTCAGCGCGGATTCCATCGGACTCATGCCCTGCTCGAGATAGCGCGAAATGTTCTCGATCACCACGATGGCATCGTCCACCACAAAGCCGGTGGCGATGGTGAGCGCCATCAGTGACAGATTGTCTATGCTGTAATTGCACAGGTACATCACGCCGAAGGTGGCGATCAGAGAAACCGGGACCGCGACGCTCGGGATCAGCGTGGCGCGCGCATTGCGGAGAAACAGAAACACCACCAAAATCACCAGGCCTACCGAAATAATCAGCGTCCGTTCGACGTCTCTCACCGACGCCCTGATCATGGTGGTGCGATCCAGCACCACGGTGAAGTTCATTGCCGCAGGGATGGAAGCCGCCAGCGATGGCATTGCGGCGCGAATGCGGTCCACGGTGTCAATGATGTTGGCACCTGGCTGACGAAAAATAATCAACAACACGCACGGTTTGCCGTTCATGAAACCGGCCGCGCGGATGTTTTCGACGGCGTCCACAACCTCCGCCACGTCGGAAAGTTTTATGGCAGCGCCGTTGTGATAGCCCACTACCAGATTCTGGTAATAGCTGGCCTTTAGGAGCTGGTCATTGGCGGTGACGTCGGCCGTGATCTGCCCGTCGCTGATTTGTCCTTTGGCCACATTGGCGTTCTGCAGGCTCAGCATGGACGCCACGTCCTGCAAGCCAAGCCCGAAGCTGTTCAGCTGGGTGGGATTGAGCTCGACGCGCACGGAGGGCAGCGAACTGCCGCCGACGCTCACCTGGCCGACGCCGTCAATCTGCGAAAGCCTTTGCTGGATGATGGTGGAAGCGGCGTCGTACATGGGACCGCGATCGTAAACGGGGGATGTCAATGCCAGCAGCATGATCGGCGCGTCCGCCGGGTTCACCTTGCGATAGGTGGGATTGCTGGGCAGGTTCGCGGGCAGGTAGCTGCGGGCGGCATTGATGGCGGCTTGCACGTCGCGGGCCGCGCCATCAATGTTTCGATTCAGATCGAACTGCATGGTGATGCTGGTGGTGCCCAAAAAACTGGAGGACGTCATTTCGGTGATGCCAGCGATGCGGCCGAACTGCCGCTCAAGCGGCGTCGCAATCGACGAAGCCATAATTTCAGGACTGGCTCCGGGTAAGCTGGCGCCGACAGAAATGGTGGGGAAATCAATCTGCGGAAGCGCGGACACCGGTAGCACCTGGAATGCCACGGCGCCGGCGAGCGCGATAGCGATCGTCAAGAGCGTGGTGGCGACGGGCCGATGAATGAATGGCGAGGAGATGCTCATGGCTAATCCGCCGGAACCGACTCCGTGCTTCCGTGGCCAGAGCGGTATGCCGCAAATTTCTTGGCCAAGTCGTCAAAGAAGATGTAAATCACCGGCGTGGTGTAGAGGGTGAGGACTTGGCTGAGCAGCAGGCCACCCACCATGGCAATACCCAAGGGCTTGCGCAATTCCGAACCTATGCCGGTACCGAGCGCGAGGGGCAGACCGCCGAGGAGCGCGGCCATGGTGGTCATCATGATGGGGCGAAAACGAAGCAGGCAGGCTTCGTAAATGGCGTCCTCGGAATTCATGCCGTGCTTTCGTTCTGCTTCCAGAGCGAAGTCAATCATCATGATGCCGTTCTTCTTCACGATGCCGATGAGCAAGATAATTCCTATCAGCGCGACCACGCTAAGTTCCTGGCCGCAGATCAGCAAGGCCAGGATTGCTCCGACTCCGGCAGAAGGCAGCGTGGAAAGAATCGTGATGGGATGGATGTAACTCTCGTAGAGAACGCCCAGCACGATGTAAACCGTGACGAGCGCCGCCAGAATCAAGATTGGCTCGTTGCTCAGCGAAAGCTGGAACGACGCGGCAGTGCCCTGAAACGCCGCCTGAACACTGAGCGGCATTCCGATATCCTGCTGGACTTTATCAATCGCTTTCGTCGCCTCGCCCAGCGAAGCATTGGGGGCGAGATTGAAGGAAATGGTGACGACCGGGAATTGTCCCTGGTGATTTACCGAAAGTGGCGCGGTTCTGGTTTCGAAATGAGTGAAAGCGCTGAGCGGCACGGCGGCTCCGTTCAAGTTGCTGACCGGAGAAGGATTCGCCGAGCCGGAAGCTGCTCCCGACTTGGCTGCTGAGGGGCTGGGAGACGAATTGGAATTGCCGGAAGCGGTGCTGGAAGTTACAACCGTGCTGGCGGTGGTCGAACCGGTGGTCAATGAGTTAGAAGCGAGCGCCGAGCGCACGTAGATATCCTGCAGCTTCGCGGGATTTTTCTGGAAGTCCGGCATGGTTTCCAGAATCACGTGATATTGATTCAGCTGGGTGTAAAGAGTGGTCACCTGCCGCTGGCCGAATCCGTCGTAAAGCGTTTGATCAATTGCCGAAGGCGTGATGCCCATGCGCGAAGCCGTCACGCGATCGATTACGAGCGCGGCTGCCAGGCCGCCGTTCTGCTGGTCAGTGGCCACGTCACGCAGTTCGGGAATTTGTTTCAGTTTGGCGACGAGCTTGGCGGTCCAATCGTTCAGCTCGTTCAAATCCGGATCTTCCAGCGTGTATTGATATTGGGTGCGGCTCACGCGGTCTTCCACCGTCAAATCCTGCACTGGCTGCATGTACAGCGTGATGCCATCCACTTTTTCCAGTTCCGGCTGCAGGCGGCGGATCACTTCGGAAGCAGTGATATGGCGCTCTTCGAGCGGCTTCAGATTAATGAGAATGCGCCCACTATTTAGCGTGGTGTTGGTGCCGTCAATCCCAATAAAGGATGACAGACTGTCCACGGCGGGATCTTTCAGGATGATGGCGCTGAGCTGCTGCTGCTTCTGAGCCATTAGCGGGAAAGAAATGGACTCGGTGGCTTCGGAAATGCCCTGAATGATGCCCGTATCCTGCACCGGGAAGAAGCCCTTGGGCACGATGATATAGAGGATGATGGTCAGAACGAGAGTGGCGACCGCGACGATCAGCGTGGCCACCTGATGCTTCAAGACCCACTTGAGCGTGCGGCCGTAATAAGCGATCACGCTCTCAAACGCGCGCTCGGACATTTTGTAGAAAGGTTTGTTTTGCGCCTCGGGGTCGTGCTTCAGCAAGCGCGAGCACATCATTGGCGTAAGAGTGAGCGAAACGACGGCCGAGACGAGAATCGTGACGCTGAGGGTGATCGCAAATTCGCGGAACAGTCGGCCGACGATGTCTCCCATAAAAAGCAAGGGAATCAGCACGGCGATCAAGGAGATCGTTAGAGAGACGATGGTGAATCCGATTTGTTCGGAGCCCAGCAGCGACGCGCGCAACGGATCATCGCCCTCTTCGATATAGCGGACGATGTTCTCGATCATGACGATGGCATCGTCCACCACGAACCCGGTGGAAATTGTCAGGGCCATGAGCGTGAGGTTATTCAAGCTGTAGCCCGCCAGGTACATCACTCCGAACGTACCCACCAACGAAAGTGGAACAGCGACGCTGGGAATAATGGTGGCGCGCACGTTGCGCAGAAACAGAAAGATAACCATGACCACCAGCGCCACGGTGAGGAGCAACTCAAACTCAACGTCCTTCACGGATGCGCGAATGGTTATGGTGCGATCCGTAAGAACGGTCACGTGCACGGCAGCGGGCAAATTGCTTTGCAGCAGCGGCAGTAGGGCTTTTACGCGATCCACCACCTGAATGATGTTGGCGCCGGGTTGCCGCTGGATGTTGACGATCACCGCCGGAGTTTCATTCATCCAGGCGGCTTGCCTCACGTTTTCCACGTCGTCCACCACGTGGGCGACGTCCGAGAGGCGCACCGGCGAGCCGTTGTGGTAAGCAACCACAACGTTCGAAAATTCCTTGCTCGTCAACAATTGATCGTTGGCGTTGATTTGATAGTCCTGATGCGGCCCGTCGAAATTTCCCAGCGCGGAGTTCAAGCTGGTGGATTGCAGCGCGGTGCGGACGTCTTCCAGGTTGATCCCGTAGGAAGAAAGAGCGGTGGGATTCACCTGCACGCGCACCGCCGGCTTTTGGCCGCCGCTGATGCTCACCAGTCCCACACCTGGCAGCTGCGCGATTTTTTGCGCCAGGCGCGTGTCTGCGAGGTCTTCCACTTGCGAGAGGGGAATTGTTTGGGACGTTAGAGCCAGCGTTAAGATCGGCGTGTCGGCGGGATTCGTTTTGCTGTAAATCGGTGGCGTGGGTAAATCCGCGGGCAAGTAAGTCTGTGCGGCGTTGATCGCCGCCTGCACTTCCTGCTCGGCGACGTCAATGTTTAGCTCGAGCGAGAATTGCAGCACGATCACCGAGCTACCGTCGGAGCTGGTGGACGTCATCTGACTCAGCCCGGGAACTTGGCCGAATTGGCGCTCGAGCGGCGCCGTCACCGCGGAAGCCACTACGTCAGGATTGGCGCCTGGGTAGAACGTCACCACCTGAATGGTGGGGTAATCCACTTCGGGTAACGCCGATACCGGCAACTGTGTGAAACCCACGAACCCAGCGAGAAGAATCGCGGCCATCAGCAGCGACGTGGCGACCGGCCGGATGATAAATGCGCGAGACGGATTCACGGGCGATTTCCTCCGCCGCCCGGCGCAGGCCCGCCGGAACCATCGTTTGCCGCGCTCTTGCGGGTTGCGTTGTTGGAGGAGGCGTTTGCCGGGCCGTTACTGTCGGCTGGCGCCTTTTGGATGGACACCTTGGCGCCATCCTGGAGTTTGTCGAAACCGGTGATGGCAATCGCATCGCCGGGATTCACACCTTGTACGGCTGCAACGCCGCCATCGGTAGTGCCGATCGTGACGGACTGCATCGCGGCGGTCTGATCGGACTTCACCAAATAAACGAACGCGCCTTGGGCATTGCGCTGAATTGCGGCGGTCGGGACAAGCGTCGCGTTCTGCTGCGTATCCACCAGCAGCCGCGCGTTCACAAACTGATTCGGGAAGAGAGAGATATCGGAGTTCGCAAAGATGGCCTTCAGCTTCACGGTGCCCGTGGTGGTATCAATCTGATTATCCAGGGTCAGCAGCGTGCCGGAAGCCAGCTTGGTTTGTTGGTTGCGATCGAAGGCATCCACGGACATTTTGTGGGATTGGCGCAATTGCTTTTGAATTTGCGGCAGATAATCTTCGGCAACGCTGAAAATCACGGTGATGGGCTGCAATTGCGTGATCACCACCAGGGGCGTGCTGCTCGCCGCGGTGACGATGTTTCCGGGATCCACCAGTCGCAGACCGACGCGGCCATCAATGGGCGCTTTGATTGTGGCGTAGTCGAGATTGGTGGCGGCGCTGGCCACAGTGCCTTGATCATTCTTTACCGAACCTTCGTATTGCTTCACGGTCTGGGTTTGATCGTCGAGCTGTTGTTTGGCGATGGCATTGCGATTGAAGGCCAGTTGGTAACGGTCCAGGTCAATGCGCGCTTCGGCGAGCAGAGCTTCGTCGTGCGCCAGCGTTCCTTCGGCCTGGGTCAACGCCGCTTGATAGGGACGCGGGTCGATCTGCACCAGCACGTCTCCCTTGTGAACCATTTGGCCTTCGGTGTAATTGACGCTGACGATTTGCCCATCCACACGCGTGGTGATGGAGGCCGTATAAACGGACGTGACGGTGCCGAGCGCGTTAATATAAACGCCGATGGGACCGGTGGTCACCGTCGCGGTGGTGATCGGAACGCTGCGATTGGCCATAGCCGCTTTGGTTTTTGCGGCGGCTTCCGCTGCTTGCTGCTTGCGGTAATAAACCAGCCCGCCGATCCCCAGAACCAGGATCACCACAATCCAGATCCATAGATGACTGCGGCGCGTGGGGATGTACTCGGGCGCGGGCGGATGTGGTTTCGCGGCGGACCCGGTCGAGTTCGCGGCGGTAGTAGTCGTTGAGTCTTTGTCGGAGCTTCCGATCTTGGAGATATTATCCGGCACTTTGTTCCCTCATTCGATGATTCCACCTTACGCGCGACTTGCTTTCTTACATTTACGATATCGGCTAAAAGGAAGCTTGCTCTTAACCAGCGGTTACTTCAGACACGCGTGGACAGCCTCCAGAAGCGCACCACCTAATGCAAAATAACACGCATTATGTTCGGACGAGGTACCAGCGAGTTTGGTTTCAATGTGTTTCGCGGATGCGTCGCAGATTTTATTTTCGGGCGATTGTTCGTGTCCGTGAAACCTGTTGCGCATCTGGGACTTAGCGCCTCTCCAGAGATGTGCCAGACTGGAACGCCAGACTCAGCGTTGCCCTGGTGTAGCCTTCGGTGCGAGCCACAGCGCCGCGGCGCCGGCCAGGGCTGATTGCGCGCCGTAGCGGGCATTTAGAATGGGCACCCGGCGCGCCCCGGGATTGATGGCCCAGGTTTCCAGGGTTCGCCGCATGCGGGCTCGAAATGCAGTGATCACACGCCCGATTCCGCCGCCCATAACGATTACTTCGGGCCCCAGTAGGTCAATGATACTGCCCAACCAGATGGCCAGATGATCGGAGGCTTCTTGAAGCACTTGCATGGCCAGTTTGTCGCCGGCCCGCTCGGCTTTGCTTACGGTTTCTGCGGTCACATCGGAGATTTTTCCGCCGGCCATTTTCAACATTCGCGAATGTTTGTTCCGAGTGCTGCGCAGCAGGCCGCGCGCGCGCCGGGAAATTGCGGTGCCGGAGGCGTACATCTCGATGCATCCGCGCTTGCCGCAGCCGCAGAGCGGACCGCTGAAGTTAATGGTCATGTGGCCGCCTTCACAGCCGCCGCCGGCTGGTCCGCGGTAAATCTCTCCGTCTCGGACGATTGCGGTACCAATGCCCGTGCCCAAACTGACATAAAAGATGCTTTCGTGGCCGGCGCCGGCGCCCCATTTTGCTTCGGCGAGCGCCGCAGCGCTGGCGTCGTTGGTGAGCCGCGTCGGCAACCCGTAATGTTTTTCGATTTTTTGCGCCAGTGGAAAATTGCGCCAGCACGGCAAATTTGTGGCGCTGAGCAGAACTCCTTTTTCGCTTTCCACCCATCCCGGCGCGCAGACACCGATTGCTCGTACACCTGCTGTGCGCGATTGCGGCATCACACTATCTATCGCGTGAAGCACGGCGCGGAATCCATGTTCGGCGCTGCCCCGCGCGATCATCGGAGCCCGTGCGGCGCGGCGAATCTGGCCTCGCGAGTTCACCAAGCCGACGGCCACTTTTGTGCCGCCGATATCAACACCTAAGACCAGATTGTGGGGATTACCGGCGCGGCCGCGATTCGTCAAAGTCTAATGTCCTCGATGCGATGTACTACGCAGCTTGGATAATACAAAAGCGCTGGATTGAAAGGCAGGCTTAAATGTTTGCATGGCTCCCAGGCGCGGCGCATCTTGCCTCCCGAGGAATGTTTGTGATCCGTCGCCACTACACTCGTCTTGGCGAAAATCGACTCCTCGCGAGCACGGTTCACCGCGCGGGGGATTTTCAGTAGCTTGTGCGTACTTGATGTGAGATATTGCGCAAGTATCGTTATGTTACGAAATATAGCTTTTTACTTCTTTTTGTAACGAAGGAGTACGATTATGATTCTGGCGCCTCGCGGCAAACGAACACGGCTGCGCTTTATCCCGCGGGTGGCGAACATGCCAGTTGCTATGGCAGGGTTGCTGCTATTCGTGAACGGATGCGGAAAGCCAGCAACGGTGAGCGCTCCTCCCGCCAAAGCGCCGGAATCACAGGTGCAAGTGAGCGCGTCCGCGAACGCCGTGCTCGTGGACACTCCCACGGCGGAATTTGCCATCGCGCCGAATGGATACGTCGCTGCCAGTCTGCTGACCGCCGGGCGAAAACTTTCGCTCGATGATCCCGCGAGTGATTCGGGCATCCAGGTGAAGACTGCTGGCAAGAATTTGCCGCCTGTGGTCTTTGACGTTGCGCACCCCCAGATATCAGCGGCGCGCGGACGGCTGGGAACGAAAGGCAAACGCATCGAGCTGGCCGGCAAAAATTCCGCAGCTGATCTGGAAGAGACGCTGACGGTTGAAGTGTACGATGAATACCCGAGCGTCGCGCTCGTCTCCGTTTCGCTACGCAATTCCGGCAAGAGCGAAATGAAATTGGACGCGATTGACGTGGATCGCCATCGCTTCAACGCTTCTCTTGCGGACCCCGCCGTGGCGCCGAACGATATGTGGTCTTTTCACGGCGCGAGCATCCAGTGGGGCAAGGACAACGTATTTCAAATTCCTAAGAAATTCTCGCAGCAAAATCAGATGGGCTCCATGGTGGAAGTGAAGGGCGACCTGGGTCGCGTGGGCGGAGGAATACCGGTCGTCGCGTTCTGGACAAAGACCGTGGGTGAAGCGATTGGCCACGTCGAGACGCTGCCGCTGGTGCTGGCGATTCCGGTGAAAACTGAATCGGACGGCCATGTAAATGCCAGCGTTCAGATCACGCCGGAAAGCGCACTCCAGCCGGGAGAAGTTTATTCCACCCCCGAGACGTTCATCGCGGTATATGCAGGCGATTATTACGAGCCGCTGCGAATTTATTCCGACGTGATTGACGGCGAAGGCCTGAAGAAGCCCACGAACAACAGCGAAGACTACGCGGTGGCCTGGTGCGGCTGGGGCTACCTCGCCGACGTGACTCCGGCGCAAATGCTGGGAACAATTCCCAAGCTCAAGGAATTCGGAATTCACTGGGCCACGCTGGACGACCGTTGGTTCAACAACTACGGCGACTGGCAGCCGCGCAGCGACACTTTTCCGGACGGTGAAATTCAAAAGATGGTTCAGCAATTTCACCAACAGGGCATCAAGGTGCAGCTGTGGTGGCTGCCGCTCGCCGTGGAAGATGGCGGTCCTGGATACGAATCACATTCTTATGGCGTCTCAGAGGTCGTGAAAGAACACCCGGACTGGCTGGTGCTGGATAAGAACGGCAAGCCGGCGCGCATGACGCGAAATTTGGCGACGCTGTGCCCCGCCGTGCCGGAAGTGCGCGCGTACTACAAGCAGCTCACCGAAAAATTCATCAAGGATTGGGATTTCGACGGCCACAAGCTCGACAACATCTATAGCGTGCCGGCCTGTTACAACCCGAAACACCATCACAAATCGCCTTACGATTCCGTGTATGCGATGGGCGACATTTACAAAACGATTTTCGAGACCACGCGCGCGCTGAAACCCGATAGCGTGACGCAGAGCTGCCCGTGCGGCACGCCGCCCAGCATCGCGTGGCTGCGCTACATTGATCAAGCGGTGACGGCCGATCCGGTTGGCTCCGTGCAGGTGCGGCAGCGCGTGAAAATGTACAAGGCGCTTCTGGGCCCGAACTCCGCGGTGTACGGCGATCACGTTGAGCTAACGCGCATCGCAAACCCCAATGGAAATGAAAAGGATCTGGGATCGGATTTTGCTTCCACGGTCGGCACAGGTGGCGTAGTGGGCACGAAATTCGCGTGGCCGAATTACGGTCCGAAACTGGCGGACGTGTACCTCACTCCGCAGAAAGAGGAATACTGGAAAAAGTGGATCGGTCTGTACAACGAAAACATGCTTTCGCGCGGCACGTTCCGCAATCTTTACGTTTACGGCTACGATTTCCCGGAGGGCTACGCGATCGAAAAAGATGGCGCGATGTACTACGCATTCTTTGCGCCGGCGCCTGCAGCGGGTGCTGCGAAGGGCGCGCAGGCGGCGTGGTCCGGAGAAATCGAACTGCGCGGGCTCGCTGCGGGAAAATACCACGTGGTGGACTACGTCAATGGCAAGGAACTCGGCGACGTCACCGCGCCGGGCGCAACACTAAACGCAAACTTCACCGACCACCTGCTGATAAAGGTTACGAAGGAGTAGAGCCGCGCAGCGGCGTGATTGGGAATTACGCTTGACGCGACGTAATGTGCTCGCGAAAAAATTGCTCGACCTTGAGGTGGTCCTTAAAGGCTTCGGTCCCACCTTCGCACGTGGTTGAAAACGCGCCAGCGACGTCGGCGTAGTCCAGACATTCCTGCGGCGTCCCACCCTGCAGGAAGCGATGAATGAAACCGGCGTCGAAGCTGTCGCCGGCGCCGACCGGATCCACCGACGCGACGCGCATGCCGGCACGGCGCCATTCTTCGGCGCCTTTCCGCGCCATGGCTCCGCGCACGCCGAGTTTTACGACGACGAATTGGCAGAGTTGCGCGAGCCTCTCAATCGCTTGCTGCAGATCATCGGTACCTGCGACCTTTTTCGCTTCACGCTCGTTCGGAAAAAATATGTCAACGAACGGCAGCACGTCCAGCAGGTCGTTTCCCCACTTTCCCTCCGGGTCATCGTTGGTATCCAGCGAAGTGGAAAGTCCCCTGGCCTTGGCTTCGCGAAATAAGTCAGCAATGTGGGGACGAAGAGCTTTGTGGAGAAAGTAGGACGAGAGATGCAGATGGCGCGCGGAAAAAATATAGTCGAGATCCAGATCCGCGTGGCTGAATGCAAACATTGTGCCGGGATACGTAAGGATAAAGCGGTGCAAAGGCTGGGCGAGAATCACGCTCAGGCCGGTGGCAAGGCCGGTGGAAGCCACGCGCACCCGCGTCAAGTCCACTCCGGCGTCCGCCAGCCAGTCGAAAGCCATCTTGCCGAGGGAATCCGCGCCTATTTTTGACACCATGCCGACGCGCGTGCCCAGCACCGCTAGATTGTGCGCAAAAATCGCGGACGAACTTCCCAGCGTCAGCCGGAATCCATTGATTAGAGATTCTTCTTCCGGCTTCAGTTGCGCCGGCACGCCGTAAAGGATCAAGTCCGGGTTGATTTCACCGACCACGCAGACATCCAGCGGCATTCTGGCGGCCCCCGTTATTTTGTTTCCAGCATTACCACGCGGGAGAGGTTTCGCGGCTCGTCCGGATTCAAACCCTTTTTGATTCCGGTGTAAAAGCCGAGCAGTTGGCCCGGAATCACACTGGCGGCCACGCGCGCTGTTTCCGGCGCGTCGAGAGACAGTTCAACGGAGTAATCCGCCGACCGCCGAATAGTGGAATCGCAAACGTTGGAAATCACGAGCGTGGTGCCGCCCAGTTTTTTTATTTCTTCGAGCACTTGTACCTCCGCCGCAAATCCTGTTTCGCTGATGATGAAAGTGATCAGCGTTTCAGGGCTGACGATGGCCTTCGGGCCGTGCCGGAATTCCAGCGTATGAAAACTCTGCCCATAGGAGCAGGACATCTCTTTCACTTTCAGCATGGATTCCTGCGCAATTCCGAAAAATGGGCCCTGCGCCAGAAACACGTAGTCCGCAAAGCTCCGGGATTCCGCCAGCGACTTGATCGTACTGTGAATGGCATTCAGCCGCGCCGCCACCTGATCCGGAAGTTTGCCCAGCGCCGCTAGAAATTCGCCGCGCTTTCCGCGAATGGCCGCGAGCGATTGCAGTGTGAGCAGCATCGAGGTGAAAGAACGCGTCATCACCGTGCTTTTTTCGTCCGCAGCGGCCAGTTTGATGCAGTGCGACGCGATTTTTTCAATGGGCGTGCCGGTGCCGCAGGTGATTGCCAAAGATTGTAAGTGGAGTTTCGTTTCCAGGTACTCGGCGGCTTGCAAGGCCTCCGAAGTGTAGCCGGAGCGCGTGATCACCACAGGCTGGGACGGCGCAGGAAATAATTGCGGAAACAACGTGATTTCGGATGCGGGCAGCGCGCGGGATTTCTCGCCCGTCAAAATGGACCAGCTGGCCGCCGCGGCCTGAGCCAGATAAAAACTCGAACCGCAGCCGATGAACACCCATTCGATGTTTCTGGGCAGCTTTTCGTTCAGCGATTGCAGCTCACCGGACTGCTCCATCGCCTTCAGGCACGATTTCCACGTGGCTGGTTCCGAAAGAATTTCCGATATGGTGTTAGCGCCGACTGGAGCTTTCGAATCGACCAACTGTTCCTCCGAAGGATGGCAAAATGAAAATTCAAACGACGATTACCTTAATGTGCGCCGCGCGCAGCCCACGCAGGTGCCGCGCGGAAATCTTGCTGTCCGTAATGGTGTGATGGACGGCAGAAGTGGGCGCAATAAACGAAAGGCTGCGCCGGCCGAATTTGCTGGAATCGCAGACGATGATCGTAGTCTTAGCGTTCTCCATCATCACGCGATTGGCGCGAGCTTCCAGCAGGTTCGGCGTCGTAAGCCCGTACTCGACATCGAATCCGTCCACGGCGAGGAATAGCAGATCGGCGGTGACATGCCGCAAGGAATCTTCCGTGAGCGGCCCCACGAGCGAAAACGAATTCCTTCGCAGCACGCCGCCCGTTAGAATGACCTCCACGTCCGTGCCGGCCAGCTCGGCGGCGATGTTCACGGCGTTGGTAATCACGGTGAGCTCGCGAATATGTTGGATGGCGCGAGCGATGGCGGTGGTGGTGGTGCCCGAATCCAGAATCACCACGTGGCCCGGGCGAACCAGGCGCGCCGCTGCCGCGGCAATTTTCAATTTTTCGCGCCGGTGCAATTGTTCTTTTTCGTGCAGCGTGGGATCACGCAGCGCCGACGCATCCAGCGGCAGCGCGCCGCCATGCGCGCGTTGCAGGCGGCCCATTTGGTGGAGCGATTCCAGATCCTTGCGAATGGTGATCAGCGAAGTGGAAAAACGGCGCGCCAGGTCTTTCACAACGACCCGGCCATCGCGCTGCGTCAATTCCAGAATTTTTCGGCGCCGCTCTTCCGCGAGCATAAGTAACAGCCTGCTTTCGAATTCTTACTTTTTGTTACTATTTCGTGCTGGAGGATGATAGCTTGGCACAAATGCCACTCAGGAGCAAGGGTTTATGCCCCGTCCCACAATCGTCTGCGTAAGCGTCAATCCAGCCATGGATCGCCGCTTGTTCGTGAATTCCCTGACAGTGGGCGAAATCAATCGCGCCAAAAGCGCGGAGGGTCTTGCGGGCGGCAAGGCCGCTCACGTCGCTATCACCGCGCGCGCGCTGCAAGCTCAGCCCGTGTGGGTGGGATATCTGGGCGGTGCGATCGGCCAGGATTGTGCGCGGCAAATGGAATTGCTGGGAATTCGCGTTGTCGCCATCCCCACGAAATCCAGCACCCGCGTGAATCTGGAAATCATTGATGCGACGGGGGGCGTAACGGAAATTCTCGAGCCGGGTGCGGAGCCGAGCGTGCAGGAACGCGACGAATTTCTGCAGGCGTGCGTCCAGGGACTGCAGGACGAGTGGAAGAACGCGGCGTTCGTGATTTCGGGAAGCTTGCCTGCGGGCCGCGGACCCGATTTTTACGTTTCGCTTATCGAGGCCGCGCGCGCTACAGGCGCCAAAGTTTTTGTGGATACCAGTGGCGAAGCTTTGCGCGCTAGTGCGAACGCTCACCCGGATTTTGTGAAGGTAAATCGCGCCGAGGCGGAAGCGCTGGTGGGCCGGCCGCTCGAGAACATGCAGGAAATAGCTCGCGCCGCCGCGCAGATTGTGGAGCGCGGAGTGGGCAGCGCCGCGATCACGTTGGGTCGCGAAGGTTTGTTCTGGCTCGAGCGCAAAGATGGTCCGGCGTGGATAGCCGTGCCGCCGCGCATGAATGTGATTTCGGCAGTCGGATCCGGCGACGCAACGCTGGCAGGTTTTGCGTACGCTGCGATACAAGGCACCGCTGGCGAAGAAGCGTTGCGCCTGGCAGCAGCTTGCGGCGCTGCGAATTGCGTGGCGCCTGCTCCTGGCAGGATCGAACTTGCGACAGTGCGCGCGCTGCTGCCGCAAATCGAGATCCAGCAAATAGATTTCTAGAGAAATGGACGCCGTCCGGGCTTACTCACGGCCTGTTACTTCGGGGGAGGCCGCGATCCCAGGAATCCACCGGACGGCGTTATCGTGAAAGATGCGGCGCAGAACGGGCTCGGGCAAATTCAGTCCCTCGATTTGGCGCCCTCTGAGCTGCATCTTCTGATCCGTGGCTAAAAACTTCCAGTCTCTCGCGTAGGTTTCTTGCCAATCCTTCAAAGCATCGGGCGTGGCTTCGCCGTGGAGGAATTCCAAATCGGTTCCGTACAGCACGCGGTCCTGATACTTGATCAGGAAATTCCGCACTTTTTCTCGCGGCGCGAGCATTAGATATTCCATGCGCGCCGCCATATCCACCGCGAAATTTGGGTAGAGGTCAAAGCGCTTGGCGATTTCATCCACGTCGGTTTCCATGCTTCCCAGATGCGCGCCGACGACGCGCAACCGCGGATTTTGCGCGAGCAAGTGATCGCGCGCGGCTAAGATGGTTTCCTTGCGCGGATGATCAGGATGAAGGTACATGTACCACTCCGGATTTTCCTTGTAGTAATCGTAATCAGGGCTGTTTGGATCGGGCGGCAGCCAGCAGGAGGAAGGCTCAGCCACGTGCGCGACCAGCGTTCTATTTTCCGCCGCGATTTCGCGATAGATGGGCTCGAACGACGGATCGTCGGGCATCACGTACTTGCCGTCAGGCGTCTTCAGCTCCATGCCGATGTTTTTCCAGATTTTTACCGCTATAGCTCCTTCGGCAAATTCCTGGTGGAGTTGCTTCACGGTATTCTCGGCGAAATCTTTCTGCTGGAACGTGAATGGATCGAAGGTGACGCATAACCGGGCGTGGCCGGGGTTCGCCCCAACGAAATCCTTCGCGCGTGCGAGTTCGGTGGCCAAATTACTGTAGATACCGTGCGTATCGGCCACGCAAATGTCCAGCACGCGCAATCGCAGTCGCGCCATCAGTTCCGCAAAAACAGGATCGGTCTTGAACGCGTGAACGTGCGTGTCAATTGGATCCATCGCGGCGAACGCCTGGAGTGAAGCACTGTCAGAATCGCGCGGCAGTTCAGACGCCGCGGCCGCAAACAGCGGCTTGGCCACCATGTGGCCGATTTGAACGCCGGCGGCGGCCACGCAGGCTACGAGCAGCACTGGCAGCAGAACTCTTTTAAGACTTGCCCGCGCATTCCCGATCAATGCTTCGTGCCTCCCGAACGCCCGCGACCTCTCGCTGATTCAGTCCGGTCCGCCTCAACAGAAGCTTCGCGCACGTCGGCAATGATTAATTCCACACCGGCTTCGCGGAGTGTTCGCAAGTGTTGCGGGTCGGTACCTGAATCCGTCACCAGGATGTCAATGTCAGTGGTTGGCCCCACATAAGCAAAACTTTGATTGCCGAATTTGCTGTGGTCCGCGAGCGCGATGCTCACGCGGGCGGACTTCAGAATCATTTTCTTGATCTGCGCTTCGGCCTGGCTGGCGGTGGAAATTCCGTAGCCGGGGTCAATCGCGCTAACGCCGAGCACGGCTTTATCAACGCGAATCTCCGAAAGCGCGCGCTGCGCCCAAACTCCGGAAAGATAAAACAGGTCCTTCTGAAGTTCGCCTCCCGTGGAAATCACGGAAACGCGCTGGCTACGCTGAAATTCAGCCACGATCGGCGGAGAATTGGTGATCACCGTGAGGCGATTGCGATGCAGCAGGCGCCGCGCGAGTTCATACACTGAGGTGCTGGCTTCCAGGAAAACAGTTTCGCCATCGAGTATCAGGCGTTCCGCTTCCCGGGCGATCGCCTGTTTTTCCGCGCGATTGCTGCGCCCTAGCGCTTCATAAGAAGGTTGAATATTCGTGGCCGAAGCGCGCGAAACTGCGCCGCCGTGCGAGCGCACCAGCACTCCTTCTTTCTCGAGGGCTTCAAGATCGCGACGGATGGTAGCGGCGGTGACACCCAGCGTGCGAATCAATTCGGAGGCGGTAACGGTTCGCTCGCGAGATAGAAGCTCGCGGATGCGAAATCTCCGTTCCTCGGCCAGCAGGCTCATCGAAACTTCTCCGTCCGGTTACAGATTCCAAAAGCAGCCGATTGTGCCACAAATCGGTGAGAAGTGTGCACAATAATACAAAATGCATCAGATTCGATAAAAAAAGTTGACAAACGTGCACAATAGGACTAATTACGTGAGCGATAAAGACCGAATTCTCGTCTCCCTGCGGCGTGGGGTACTCCGCAGCTAGCCTAGATTCGAGAGACTTGGTCCCAACTTCGTGGGGGTTACCGGTGAACAAACTTGTGCGCTGTTTTCTATCCAGTTGGGCAAGTCGGATCGAGCGACTCAAAAATTCTGACAGCAGAATTACCACAAGCTTGCGCGTCGCCGGTCTCCTTCTGGCGTTATTGCTTTCCTGTGTCAGCGCTTCGGCGCAGAAGGACACCGGAGTGATCGCCGGAACTGTAAAGGATGCGTCAGGCGCGATCGTGGTAGGCGCGAAAGTCAAGGCGATTGATGTCGACCGCGGAACCGAGTTCGATACCACCACGGATGCAAACGGAGAGTATGTCGCCGGCCCGCTGAAGGTCGGCCGCTACACGATTAACGTCGAAAAGGCCGGCTTTAAGACCGCGGTGGCCGGGCCGGTGCAGCTGGATGTGCAGGGGCGCATCGAAGCCGACGTGAAGCTGGAGATCGGACAGGTTTCGCAGAAGGTAGAAGTAACGGTGCAGAACCCGCTGCTGGAAACCGAGACCAGCACGATGGGCGAAGTGATGGATAAGGGGCGCATCGAAACTCTGCCGCTGAATGGAAGAAATTTTGCGCAGCTTGCGCAGCTTGGCGCGGGTGTGGTGCCCAGCGAGCCAGGCTCGCGCGTGAGCGGAAATTATGGATTCAGCGTGGACGGCGCGCGTTCGCTGCAAAACAATTTTCTGCTCGATGGAATTGACAACAATTCGAATCTGGGCGACGTGCTGAATGAATCCTCATACGTGATTCAGCCGCCGATTGACGCCATCGAGGAATTCAAAGTTCAAACCAACGACTACAGCGCGGAATTCGGCAGAGGCAATGGCGCGATTCTAAACGCCGTGATCAAATCCGGCACCAACGGCTATCACGGAGACGTCTTCGAATATTTTCGCAACGCCGCGCTCGACGCTTCTCCGGCCATTATAACCATCCCGCAAAAACCGGAATACAATCAGAATCAGTTCGGCGCCACATTTGGCGGCCCGATCAAAAAAGATAAGACCTTTTTCTTCGGTGATTACGAGGGATTCCGTTTGCGCCAGGGACTTCTGCAGACCGCGACCGTCCCCGATCAAAGCATGGTGAATGGCGACTTCTCAGAGCTGCTCACCAACACTCCGGCAATGGCGATTGACCCGAACACCGGCAATCCGACCGGCGCCGTGGCTCTGGATTGCAGCGGTCACCAGACTTTCGTGGGAGAAATCTTCAACGCCAGACAAACACAGGTTGTTCCCACAACACTCGCTAATCCCTCCGGATTGTGCGGGGTTCCGATCGGAGTGGGCGCCGGAGGCGTTCCTACCAATGTGTTCCCCACGGGATCAACCGACCCGCTGGCATCCCGGCTGGCAGCGCTGATTCCCGCTCCGAACTCGACCAATCCGGGGTTCAACTACCAGGCCGTACCGGTGCGCAGCGAAACGCGCAACAACTTCGACGTGCGCATCGATCACACCATTTCGACCAAGGATTCTCTGTTTGGCAGGTTCAGCTACGAAAACCAGCCCAGCTATATTCCCTCGCCTTTCGATAACGTCCTGGATGGCGGCGGATTCTTCGACGGCATCGAAGATTTTTCCTACCGCAGCATCGCGTTGAGCGAAACGCACGTTTTCGATTCCACTCACGTGAACGAATTTCGTTTTGGCTACAATCGGATCAACGCGCATCGCTACCAGAACAACTACAACGAGAATGTCTCGGCTGCACTTGATTATCCCGGCGTTCCGTACGAGCCCGGCACGTTCAACGGCGGGCTTCCCGCTCTGACTTTCAGCGACGGCTCGGCCCCGCAACTCGGCAGCTCCGGCTATTTGCCCTCGATCGAAAAACAGAACAGCTACGTCGTCACCGACAATTTCACTTGGGTGAAAGGGCGGCATTCAATCAAAGTCGGCACCGAGCTGCGCTTCGAACAATTTACGATCTTTCAGCCGTCGGCCTCGCGCGGCACCGCCGATTTCAGCTCGGCATTCACGGACAATCCCGCGGCGCCAGGATCCGGCGGCTACGGCTTTGCCAGCTTTCTGCTCGGCATCTCTGACGGCGGATCCATCGTGAACCTTCACAACGTTAACTATCACCGGCAAATCTATGCGGGATTTATTCAGGATGATTTCAAGGCAACAGCGAACCTGACGCTGAATCTTGGCTTGCGCTACGAATATTATTCACCGGTCAAGGCCGCCGACAATGAGCAAGCCAATTTTAATTTCACTTGCGGATGCCTGATTGTGCCCACGGGGCAAACCGCCGAGCTGACTCCCACGTTGGCCACGCAAATTTCCATTGACCGGACGGGCACTACCGGTCTGGTCCCGCCGGACTATCACAACTTTGCTCCGCGCATCGGCCTGGCTTACAAAATCAACGACAAACTAGTGCTCCGCTCTTCCTACGGAATTTTTTATGGCGGCCAGGAAAACGGGCCGTACTCCAATCCCAGCCCCGGTTTCAATCCGCCCTTTTTCGTGACGCAATCGTTCAACCAGCCCTGCTTGACCAATTCCGCGAACCCCAATCCCGGACAAATAGATTGTTCGATTCCCGGGTTCAACTCGCTGCAACAAGGATTCCCTGCGAATTCCCTGGTTGATCCGAATACTCCGTTGCTTTTTTCCATCAGCCCCAATATCACCACGCCTTTCATGCAGCAATGGTTCGTCGGTTTCCAGTACGCATTGCCGGCGAACATGGTGGCGCAGATTTCCTACGTCGGCTCGCACGGCGCGGATCTCTTTGGAATGTTTAATGGAAACCAGGCCGTCCCTACGGCGGATCCGACGATTCCTACCGCCCCACGCCGCCCCGATCCCAATATTGATGCGGGGATTGAAACGCTGCGCTCGAATTTATTTTCGAACTACAACGGATTGCAACTGCGCCTTGAAAAGCGTTTTTCCAATGGATTGCAGCTTCAGGCGGCCTACACCTATAGCCACGCGCTCGATGACGCGTCTTCAGCCAGCCTGGGCTCGCAGAATCAAGGAGACTTCCGGCTGCAAACGGAGCCCTACCTGGAATATGGCAATGCCGATTTCGACGTCCGCCACAGGTTCGTCGTCAACTTTGTTTATAATTTGCCCTTCGGCAACGGCCAGCACTTTGGCTCGAATCTTACCGGGATCGCCAACCAGATCGTCGGCAACTGGCAAGTCACTGGAATCGTCTCGGCGCAAACCGGCAATTGGTTCACGCCGACGGACGATCTGGTGAACATTTCTAATTCCGACTGCGGAGGCGAGGTCTTCAATTGCGCGCGTCCCAATGTGGTGGGAAACCCGAATGCGGCGCCGTGCGTGCCGGGAACGATATTTAACACGTGCGCGTTCGTCGCCAATACGGTGCTGGGCACTTTCGGAAACGCGGGACGAAACATCATACTCGGGCCCGGGCTGCAGAACTGGGATCTATCCTTCATCAAGCAATTTCCAGTCAAAGAACAAATGCATTTCGAGTTTCGCGCCGAATTCTTCAATATCTGGAACCATCCCAACCTGCAGTTCGCGGATCCCACGACGACCAATGAAAACTTTTCCACGGAGCGCGGGGCTTCGCAATTTGGATTTCCCACCGCGTCGCTGTCGCCGCGGCTGGTCCAGTTTGCCTTGAAGTTTTACTTCTGAAGCTGCGTCTGGCAACGGCCTGGCGCGACTTGAACGGAGAGCTTAGACTCGTTCGGCTGGCGATTCCCGCAGCGTGACCACGATCGTCTGGCTTCCTAAACGCGGGTGCTTGGCGGTAAGGCGCACAGTTCCCGCCTCTTCTTTTGCCCGAATCCAGATAGCTCCGGTACCGCCGGTCAGCGCGAACGGATTCTCACCGATGATTTCCGCCGGCCCTTCGAGGCTCAGCGCGATGGAATCGTTCGCGTATGGCCGAATCGCGCCGAATTCATCCGTCACGCGGAACCCCACGCGCGTGCTGTCGGCTCCATCAGCGCTCAGCTCCGAGTCATCGGCACGCACAGAGAATTTCTGATCCACGCCGCGCCCTGAATAGCTTTTCGAGACGACTTTCTGGCCCTTCAGATAGCCATCGATCCGCAGGTCGCCCCATCCTTGCTGCGCCTTGGTGAGATCAATGCTGAATGGCGCATAACGCAAATGCGCGAACTGCACGCGATCGGGATCAGCTTCGGCGATCAAATCCCAATCGCTTTTGCCTTTCACATAGAGCTTCAGGTGGTCGCAGTTCGAAGAAATCATCGCAATGGTAAAGCGCAGCGCTTCATCGCCCGCCGCCCAATGGAAAGCCGGTTCCAACACAATTTCTTCTTCTGGGTCGCACTGCGATTTGTAGAAGCCCGCGGCGGGTTTCGGCTCGCGAAACATATCCACCACGCCGTGATAACAGATGCGATCTCCCGCGCCGAAATCAGAGTGTGTATTGTAATCGAACGCGCACCAGCCGATGCCTCCTGCATATTGCGCATTGGATGCAAGCTGATCGTGCACGCGCGCATGGCGAATGGTGTGTTCGCGCTGGCGCACGTTGTCGTCAATCGTTTTCACGGGATATGTGTGGCCTACGAATTCAGTATTCAGATAGCGCGGATGGTTCGGCGGCTTCAGCGGCCAGCCAAAATCATTCATGGTGAAGACGTCTTCCAGAAATTCGGATTCCTGAAAATAGCGGATGCCTCCTGTCTGGCGCGTGGGGTCCAGTTTGTGCGCCAGCGCATTCGTGCGCGTATAGAAATCGTGATTGTCTCTGGATTCATTGATGCGCACGCCCCACAGAACGATGGAGGGATGATTCCAATCGCGGCGAATCATGCGGTTTACATTGTCAACGGAGAGGTCTTGCCACGCTTGATCGCCGATGTACTGCCAGCCTGGAATTTCCTCCAGCACCAACAAGCCGAGTTCATCGCAAGCATCCAGAAAATGGCGCGATTGCGGATAGTGCGAGGTGCGCACGATGTTGCAATGCAATTGTTTTCGCAAGATGTAGGCGTCCTGGCGCTGCGTACGACTTGGCATCGCCTGGCCGACGAAAGGAAACGTCTGGTGACGGTCTAGGCCGCGCAACTTAACTAGCTTTCCGTTCAGTTCGAAACCGTGATCCGTGAATTGCGCTTCGCGAAAGCCGATGCGGCGAGTGTCTTCGTCAAGCACGCGTCCGCCAACGAGCAAACGCACGCGGACGGAGTAAAGATGTGGATTCACGATGTCCCAAAGCTGAATCCCGGAAAGTGGAGCGAATTCCAATGTGTAGCTCACGGGCTCGCTGGTCGCGTCCGACGGCGGAACTGGTTGCGTGGCGTCTGCAATCGTGTTCGCGCCATCCAGGAGCACGGCTTCCACCGCGAGACCCTGGAGTTTCGAAGGCTCGAGCCGCTGGAGGAGGCACTTAACATCCAGCGATGGGTGTTCGCTTAAGACGTTCTTGGGCCGTGCGAAAATATTCTCGATGTAGATGGCCGGTACGATGCGCAGCGACACCTCGCGATAGATTCCGCCGAAGGTGAGGTAGTCAATCTGATTGCCGAACGGCGGAATGTCCGGGCGCTCCGAAGAATCCACGTCCACTGCCAGAAGATTTTCTCCTTCGAAATTCAGATGCGGCGTCAGTTCGAAAGAAAAAGGCGTGTAGCCGCCTTTGTACTCGCCGAGCCGCTGGCCGTTAATCCACACGGTGGATGCCGTCATCACGCCTTCGAAATCCACGAATACACGCTGCCCGCGCGCTTCGGGCGGCAGCTTGAATCGCCGGCGATACAGCGAAACGAATTCATAAGTCTTGTCGTCGAATCCATGCCACGGCAGCGCAACGTTCGTATGTGGAATCACCACGCGCGCGAATTTCGAGTCGTCAAAGTTCAGGTCGTGCCCGCCTGCGACGAACGATGGGGTGTAGCGCCAGCCGCGATTCATCGGCAGCATCAGACGCCCCGGAATAACCACGTCCGAAGCTTGCGCAAAATCAGTTCGCGGCAGCGCTGCGGTGGCGAGCAGCGTGGTTGCCGCCTTCATAAAATCGCGCCGGTCCATAAATTCTCCCAAGCGGATAAAGTTGAAAGCCCGCGCGCCTGCACGCGCCGGTAATTAAATAAAACGCACGAGGCAACGCCGCATTATATGCAATGCACCGCGTGAATCACTCGGAAGATTTCGGCCCGTAACGCGAATTGCGCCAAAAAACGCGTGCTGCTACTGTTGCTCACGTGAGTCTCCCGCCACAATCCTCGCCGAAGGATGTGCCGCCGAGGGTGCGCACTACTCTGCGCCACAATTACTTGTCGTTTATAGAGGACACTGCGCTAACCCTCGGCGTGATGGCGCCCACCGGCACGTGCGGCATCGTTCTCCCGCTGCTGATCGCGAGGAGCGGCAATGCCACCTGGCTGATCTTCCTGGTCACGCTCGTAGCTTTTTCGCTGATCATGTACAGCGTGCATCGTTTTTCCGCGCAGTGCGCTTCCGCCGGTTCACTGGCTGATTTCGCCGCTGCGGGCCTGGGGCGCACGGCTTGCGTGGTTACCGGATGGGCTTACGTCGCCGCGATGGCGTTCGGCGCGGCGGGCACCGCGCCATCTTCCGCGTACTACGCCGATCTTTTCTACCGTCAGGTTACCGGCGCGCCTGCATCTTTTTTGCGTGCGGCAGCCATCACCGCGATCGTGGTGATCGTTGCGTGGATCATCGCGCACCGCGACATCAAGCTTTCCACCGAAGTGATGCTGGCGATCGAACTCGGCTCGCTCCTGGTGATCATCGTCATCATCGCGCTGGCGATGCGCCACAACTCCGCATGGCTCGATCGCCCGCAGCTTCACCTGGAAGGCACAAAATTATCTGGCTTTCAATTCGCCTTGGTCTTCGGCTTCATGACGCTCGCGGGATTCGAAAGCGTCACTACTTTGGGCGAAGAAGCCTCGCACGCGCGCCGCACCATTCCGCGTGTGATCGTGAGCTGCCTGATTCCCGTTGGCATCCTTTATCTTGTAATGATTTACTGCCTCACCGCGCTAGCACGGAAAAATGGCCTGGCGCTCGACCAGCTCAACGCGCCCTTCGACTCCATCGCGCGCTCCATGAATCTCGCGGGCTTCGGTTACGTCAGCTCCATTGGCATCGCGCTCAGCTATTTTGCCTGCACCCTAGGCTCGCTGAACGCCGGCGCGCGCATCCTTTATTACCTCGCGCAAAATCGTCTCTTCGCGCCCAGCTTCGGCTCTGCTCATCCTGTGAATAAAACTCCGCACCGCGCCATCGCGCTCATTGCGGCTATCGCTATCGCATGTCCCGTGGCCCTGCTGCTTGCAAAAGTTCTGCTCCCCGATTGCATCAACTACATAACACAGCTCGCCTCTTTCGGATTCATCGCGTCCTATTTTCTGGTCTGCCTCGCAATGCCCTTCTTCCTCTTCCGCCGCAAAATTCTGCGCCCTCTGGACGTCGCCGTCAGCGTCGCCGCACTGCTGATCCTTGCCGTCGTGCTGGCGTTCTCCGTATTTCCAGTCCCCGCTGCTCCCTGGCGTTACCTTCCGTACTTGTTCCTAATCGCAGTCCTCACCGGCATCGCCATATCAGTTTCATATGCGCACGGCAGCAAGAATTCCCAAGGCCCCTAAAAAGCGGACGTGGCTCGTTCGCTGCGTTAACGCGGGCGTCGCGACACAAAAAAATGAGCGGCTCGTGTTTTTTCACGAACCGCTCACCAGGAGTGTGGAAATTCGTCCCGCGGGATCCTTAGGTCTTCGCAGGGGTCGGCTTATTTGGGTTTTTCTTCGCTCGGATGCGCTGCTTGGGCCTTCGGTGCTGGTGTGGCCCTTGGCGCCGCCTGCTGGTGTTGTTGTGGGGCGGCTTGATGTTGCTGTGGCGCCGCTTGATGCTGTTGCGGAGCGGCCTGATGTTGTTGCGGGGCCGCCGCTTTCGGCGCGCTTTCGTTGTGTGCAGGAGAAGGCTGACGTTCTGGCTTTGCAGCCGGAGCCGGCTTCTCTGCTACGGGTTTGACTTCCGGGCGAGGCGCCTCTGACTTTGTGGCTGGCTGAGCAGGACGTGTTGTGTTGTGCGGCGCCGCAGCAGCGCGTTCCGTCTTTGCCGGTTGTGCAGCTGCCTTGTTCTCCGCCGCCTTATTCTCATTTGACCGCGCTGCCGCAGCGTTGTTCTCTTTCGTCTTGTTCGCCGCCGCACGGCTCGCAGCCGCGTTGTTTTCAGTGGCTTTGGTTTCCGCAGCCTTGTTCTCGCTGGCCTTGCTCGCGGCAGCTCGGTTCTCGGTCGCTTTCGTCTCGGCTGCCTTATTCGCTTCGGCCTTATTCGCGGTCGCTCGGCTTTCGGCTGTTCGAGTCTCAGCAGCTTTATTTTCAGCGGCTTTGTTCTCGGTCGTCTTCGTCTCAGCCGCCTTGTTCGCTGCGGCTTTATTCTCGTTAGCCTTCGTCTCGTTTGCACGGCTCGCGGCTGTGGCCCCGCGCGCTGCTACTACGCCGTTGCCGGAAAATTCTCCGGGCTTGGAGGTTGCCGCAACTGCCGGACGCCCGTGATTCACCGACGCGAGCATTTCACGATTTCCACCCGCGGTCTGTTGGTGGCTTGACTGCGCTGCGGTCGCCGGAGTGTGCTGCGCGTGATCAAAGGTATCCTGCGCTCGTGTGGGTCGCGCGTTGATTCCGCCGTGGCCGCCGTTGTAGCTGACGTGGCTTGACGTGCTGACGCTCACACGCCTGTCATAAGTGTTGCTGAAATTCCTGCCGCCGAAATTGTTCACCGAACGGTTGTAGCTGAACCGATTGTTACGCCAGTAGCCGCCCTGATACCCGGAACCGCCGTAGCCATATCCGTAATTGACGCCGCCGTAGAAGCCGACTTGGTTGCCCCAATAGCCGCCATTCCAGGCGTACATGTTGTTGTTCCAGCCCCAATATCCAGGAGTCCACAGCAAGCCTTCGCTGGGTGGTTCAACCCACGTGCCGGGCACCCAGAAGTAGCCTTCGTCGCCGTAGGCCCAGTAGCCCGGCGTCCAGATGTAGCCTTCCTGCGGGCAGATCGGTTGGGAGTAAACGACAAGTGCCGGCGGCGCGATGGTGATGGACGCGCTGAACTGCGCGCGAGAGGTCGCGGGGATCGCCAAAATTACCAGTGCGAGCAGAAGATATTGGATCGAGCGGAGCGTACGCATTTTGCTTTACCTTTCCTGATCATCCTTCGGTTGCCCGGTCTGGCTTGGTTGCTGCGGGTTGCGCGGATGGCGGGATAGCTTGACTTGCGAATAATGACGCAGGGGCGTTTTAAAAACTGTGCAATATGAGTCACATTGCGGAGATTTTCCAGGACACGGAGGCAGGTGGAAACAGCCAATTGGCCTTCGAAAATGTGTCGATGCGGAACGGGGCCGATCGGCGGATGCCCGGGTTCGAGCGTTCAGATCGGTCCTGTTTCAACAATAATTGAGTCGGCACGGCAGAATATTGTAAGCTCTCGCAATGGTCATCAGCGAAAGGCTTAAGCGGCTCCGCGAAGCCCAAAACCTCTCGCAAGGCGATATCCAGGAACGCACCGGGCTGTTTCGCTGTTACCTCTCGCGCCTGGAAAATGGCCGCACCGTTCCATCCATCGAGACATTGGAAAAACTGGCGCGCGCGCTGGGCGTCCCGCTGCACCAGCTTTTCACCGAAGATGAAGTTCCTGCAAAGAAGCTGCGCGTCCCTAAGCAGCAAGCCGACACTATCTGGGGCCTCGACAAAAAAACTACGCGGCAGCTGCGCCTCTTCGCCAAGCAATTTGCCCGCATGAACGGCAAAGAGCGCTGGCTGATCCTCCGCGCCGCCGCGAAAATTAACAAGGACGGCCATAAGTACTCCCGCCAGGATGCAAAACCGAAGTCATCCTGAAATCCTGCCTGCGGTGGACAGGCCCGCAGCGCGGGATCGAAGGATCGCCCGGACGGAGACCCTCCACAGTGTCGGAGCGACACGCGAGGTGGGAGTTCGACGGAACAGTTGCCGGGACGCCGCGTCTAAGCCCCGGCCCTTTGCAAGAAACAAAGGCGCGAAGGATGGGCCATCCGGAAAATTGAATGCGTGCGTCGAAGCGGTATGGAATGGTTGGTCAGCCACCAGCTTCGAGAATCGGAGAGAGATACTGAAGTTGATCGGGTTCTGTTTTCTGCCGAGTTAATCAAACTACGAACGTTCCAGCCTTCACTCAAGTGATTGAGTAATGTCCTTGAATCAAAACCCCCAGCCTCACTGTCCACGGCTTCTGTCCTGACCCATCCTGATGTATGTTCCCTGTTCCGGCTTTCTTGTACAGGCTTCGCAAGACAGTGGTCGTAGCCACTGAAAAGGAGTGTCACCGTGCGACCGCGTTCGGTTTTCTCAGTCATTGGCAACGTTTTCAAAATGGCGATTTTCTACCTGCAGGACTACTCGCTGCTCTCCATCCAGGCGGTTCGGGTAATCTTCACTACCACCCGTTACTCTGCCGACTTGGCGGAGCAGATTGACCTGATCGGGGTGGGCTCGTTGCCGATTATCGTCGTAGCACTTGCCTGCGTTGGCGGCGTAATCGTATTGAATGCTGCATCGCAATTTGAGCGATTCGGAGAAACGGTTCTAACCGGTGACGCCCTTTCCCTCTCGCTCCTCCGCGAACTCGGTCCGGTATTTACGGCGCTTCTGGTCGCGGGCCGGAACGCCACCGGAATGGCTTCCCAGTTGGGCTCCATGCTCGTCACGGAACAAGTGGACGCTATGCGTGGGCTAGGAATTGACCCAGTTCGCAAGCTGGTGACCCCGCGTTTGCTTGCAACGGTTTTAACCCTACCCTTGCTCGTGGCCATCGGTGACTGTGCGGGCCTGTTCGGCGGGTTCGTAATCGCGACCGTTACACTACGCATCGATGCCGAACAGTTCTGGACACGCGCGATCAAAGCGCTAGCCGTCGGCGACCTCGTTATCGGCTTTTCAAAACCGATTGTTTTCGGATTTATCGTCGCGACGGTGGGTTGTTATCAGGGGTTACGCGTCGAAGGTGGCACTGCGGGCGTGGGCCGCGCTACGATCATGGCGTTCGTCGTGTCCTCGTTGGCCGTCCTGATTGCGGACCTGTTCCTCACCCGGCTGCTCCTTTACATATTCAATATGTGAAATTCTCACTCCGGACCACCGCCAGGGCGACGGTCAAATGACTGGACGAATACAGCACGCCAGCTCAACATGTAGTGCCTGACGCAAACCAGGGCCATCCGAAAGCGAAACCCAGGAATTTGCCAATCGAATGCCGTGATTAAGAATCTTCGTAATTGACCGAAAATAAAGAGTGGGGTGTGGTTTTAATCGGTAGTAAAAGCGAGCATTTGACGGGCCGCAATTCGCGCTTTTCAGGGCGGCGGCGCAGCGAGTATAAGGTTTGCATGATACCTTCACTGGATTATGCGGCGATGCTGGACATCGCACTGCAGGAAGCGCGCACAGGGCTGGCCGAGGGCGGCATCCCGATCGGCGCGGCCATTTTCGACGCGACCGGAAAGCTGGTGGGCGCGGGGCACAACCGGCGGGTGCAGCAGGGGGATCCTTCGGTGCACGGGGAGACGGACGCGTTCCGCAACGCGGGGCGGCAGCGCAGTTATCGCAATCTTATTATGGTGACGACGCTGGCGCCTTGCTGGTATTGCAGCGGGTTGGTGCGGCAGTTTGGGTTTGGCACGGTGGTGGTGGGGGAGAGCCGCAACTTTCAGGGCGGGATTGATTGGCTGCGCTCTCTCGGCATCAATGTAATTGATCTGGACTCTGCCGAGTGTGCTTCGCTGCTGGCGGATTTCATTCGCGCGCATCCCGCCGTATGGAACGAAGACATCGGAGAGGAATAGCATGGCCGACACGCGCCGCAGCGTGAAGATGATCGGCGCATAACGCGCCACGAACGTTCGTTACCGCGTCGTGCGCAGTGAGGCGATGCGCTACGCGAGTGTCGTTCCCACCGCTTTCGCGCACGCCAGTAGGCGCGCGTCCGAATTGCGCGGAGCGACTAATTGCACGCCTGCACCGTTTGTACTGGGCAGCGTTACCACTGGCGCGCCAACCAGGCTCATGGGCGTGGTGTAACGCAGAATCGCGCCGCGCGATGCGGTGTGATCGGCGCCGACCGCGAGTTCGTGCAGCGCGGCGCAGGGCGCAAGGAAGAAATCGAACTGGCGGAGTTGCGAATCCGCGCGCTCGCGGAAACGCAGGTGCCGCGAGCGAAACAGCGCGATTTCGTCCGCTGAGATGGATGCTCCCCACGTCAGCCGCTGGGCAATCGCCGCGGGAAAGTGCGAAAAATCTCCGCTGGTTTTCGCGCTGTGAATCGCGGCGGCTTCGTGCGCGGTGATTGCAGCGTTAATCTCCAGCGCCTCTTTCCAGTATTCCGTATCCGCCGGAATAATCGTTGCGCCGCAGTCACTGAGTTTTTTCTTCCACTCCGCAAATCCAGCAAGCACGTGCGCATCGCAATCGTGTAGAAACTCGTCGCGCACGCAGCCGATGCGGAGGCGCGTTTCGGCCGCTTCTGGCACGTGCAGGCCAAACAGCGCATCAGCCAGCAGCGGGGCGTCGCGTAGATCCTGGAACAGCCAACCCAGCGTGTCGAACGTAGGCGCCAGGTGCACGCCGCCGCGCCACAATCCGCTCTGGTGGGCTAGGTCCAACGAAGCACGATATCCCGCAAGCCCGCAGAGCGCGGCCGGCGCTCGTATCGAGCCGCCAGTGTCCGTTCCGATCGCGGCGAGGGCCGACTGCTCCTGCACGCTGGCCGGCGCCGCCGCTGGAGGAGCCACCCGTGAGGCGCTGGGCGTCGCGCGGCTGCACGCAGTCGCCATAATCCGGATTTTCTCCGGTGATGCCGTAGGCCAGGGTATGCATGTGCGTCTTGCCGATGATGATGGCGCCCTGAGCGCGCAGGCGCGCGGCCACGGCTGAATCCTCGTGGGCTGGAGCGTTGCGTGCGGCGTAGAAGCGCGAACCCAGCGTGGTGGGGAATCCGGCGACGTCGAAGCAGTCTTTAATCGAGACAGGAACGCCGTAGAGAAGCGGCTTGGCGGCGTGCGGGAAGCGCGACGGCAACGCGTCGGCTTCCTCGCACACTTTCTCGGGATCGAGCGCGAGGTAAATGTTGTGGCTGGCGTTGCTGTTGGCGCGGGAGAGCGCCTCTTCGGCTGCGGCGCGCGGCGTAATCACTTCGCGAGCGAGCTGCTCGATCAGTTGTTGCAAGCGAGTGCGCGCAGGGGGCACGGACATGAACGACATTTTAACCGCATCCATTGCGCAGCTGGCGCTGCAATTTCGCGCGCCGCGAGGAACCGGCACGGAAGAGAGCAGGAACAGCAGCCGGGATGGCCGCCGTTCCTACGCCGGAGGGCTGGACTAGAACTGAAGGCTGAGCGACATCTGAATCTGGCGCGGGCTGCCGATGGTCTTGTTCACGACGCCCAGGCCGAACGGGCAGTTGTAGAAACTACCGTTCGTGGCGTTCGGGCAGCTGTTCGGCAGCGCAGGCGTCCCCAGGATGGGCGCGTTGTTGTAATACTGATTTTGCGATACGTCATCGAGCGGCAGGTCGAAGCTGGCAGTATTGGTGAGGTTGAAAACATCGAAACTGTATTTCAGCACGACGCGCTCGTTGATATTGGTGTTCTTCACGATGGAGAGGTCCGTGCGCCTTTGCCAGGCTTGCCGGAAGATGTTGCGCTGCCCCGTCGTGAAGTTGGTTTCGAATGTGTCGCCGGCAGGAATCGCGCCATTCAGGTCGCCGGGCGCGAGCAGCGGCAGCGTGAAGCAGTTGGAATTGAGCGCGTACTGTGGCTTGTCGGGAGTACCGTAAGCGCCCGTTTTACCCGTGAGCGCGCTCTTCGGCGTGCAGCCCGCGGCCAGCGGCACGATGGGATTGGTGATGCCGTCGTTTACACCGTAGAAGATGCTGCCGACCGCGCCGGTGTAGTCAATGATGCTGTAGGGCTGGCCGCTTTGGAAAACTCCGATGCCCTCGATTGCCCAGCCATTCGCAACCTTGCCCTTCCAGGAAGATTCGCTGAACTTGTTCGGAAATTGATAGAGGTAGCTGAAATTGATGACGTGGGTGCGGTCAAAGTCCGAGTTACCGTAACCGGAGCGCAGATTCAGAGGATTATTTCCGTTGTAGAACAATCCCATGGCGCTCTGTTCGTCTAAGGCGTGAGAGTACGTGTAGGAAAAGCCCAGCTGCAATCCGTGACTCATGCGTTTTTCCACATGGACCTGCAACGCGTTGTACGCCGATACGCCCGCAGCATTGTAGGAAAGCGCCTCGGAGGAGTATCCGATGTAGGGAACACGAAGGTCCGCATTGCCTCCCTCGTAGTTGTTCAGCATCTGGGTCCCGTCTGGCAGAACGATCGCGCAGGCCGTTGGGCCTGCGGAGCAACCAGGCTGTTGCACCGTGTAACCGTAAGTGTAGTTCTGCTGGAAGGGCGTGCCCTTGTGCGCAGGGTTCGTCGGCGAGGCAATTTGTGCCTGATTGAACGGCACGGGAATCACTTCGTGCCGACCGAGGTTGCCGACGTAGCCGATGTCTATAGCGATGTCTCTGCGCGGCTGCCATTGAACGTCCAGCGACTGGTTTATGGTGTAAGGGAGCTTGTTCTGTCGATTGTAAACGCCGAAGGGGAAGAGCGGCTGGCCTTCGAGGATGCCAGCGGCGATGCCAACTCCCGGAACTCCGGTATTCGGCAGGTAACTATTAATAGAGGCGGGATTACCTGTTGGTGGAGGGCCGAGTGTTGTTCCCCACGGATTGGTAAAGCCGTATGTGCCTGGGTCGCACGTTGGAATGTAACCTTGATAGTAGGTGGTTGCGGTGCACTCCTGTGCGCTTACGAATGGCGGAGCCTGGTTGACGCCGAATGGTCCGCCGGTGACAACGCCCGCCGCAAATCCCGGGGACAGATAAGTAAAAAGCTCTCCGCGGTCGTAGTACATGCCCCAGCCCGCGCGAACGACTAGCTTGTTGCCAAACCTGGCGGGACTCCAAGCCAAACCCAAGCGTGGCGCAATGCCCCACTGGCGGCCAGTAAGAGTGGAAGGGCTGACACCTTTGCTCGCGAACTGCGGATTATTCCCGGCAACAATAATTCCGTTGGAGAGCAGCGTGTCAGAGGTAGGGTCGTAGTTGTAATCCGCCGGATCGAAATTGTAGAGACGCCCGTACTTTTCAGACATGCCGCCGTCGTCGTCAAAGCGCAAGCCAACCGTGAAGCTCAGGTTGGGTCGGAACTGGAACTTGTCCTGAACATAAAGTCCCCATTCATTGGCGCGCAGATAACGGTTCGCGTTTCCCTGCAAAACGTTGGTGGTGACGTAGCCGTCCGTCGTATAGGGCGTGACGAATCCCTGGAGGAACTGCGAAAGATCCGCCGTACCGAGCATGCCAGTGCCGGGTCTTTGGTCCAGCGTGTTCAGTTGAGTGTAGGAATAGGTGCCGCCAAAGGAAAGCGTGTGTTTGCCGTGGTTCCAAGTGGCGTCGGCCGAAGGCATGAAGCGATTCTGGAAAATGCCGGTGTTAGCCCCTTGAGAGGCAGCGCCCTGGCCGATGGTCATCGGCGACTCATTCACGGGCGTGGGAATGCACGCGGTGTCGGTCGGCGCGCAGCCGTCATTGTTCGCTCCATAGCCGAGCATGTTGACGATGCTGATGCCCGGAAAAAAATTGGAGCCGAAAGTATTAATGGTGGATTGCGCGGGGGAGGCCCCGGTGGACGATTCGACGAAACTGGCGAATTGCGCCGGAGTGAACGGTTGCCCGATGGTGCTGTAAATTTTCTCCCGAATGAAGCCGAATACTTCGGCGACGCTGAGGTTGGGCGTCAACATTTGCGTATTGGTGATTGAGGCGACCTGGCTGCCGGCATCGAGCCGCTGGGTAAATCCCGGCACCGTGGAATACGCGTAGGGCGCGACGCTGGGGTCGTGCTGGTAGTAATACTTCAGAGCCAAGGTGTCCTTGGAATTGACGATCCAATCGAGATTGCTGACCGCCTGATCGGCTATGAAATACGCGGTACCTGGGATGAGTGCGTTTTCCGGGAAGTTGATCGTTGGGACGTTGCCGTCATTCCACGGGACCAAGTATTGGCCGTTGGGAAGTTTGTACTGAAACAAGCCTAGTGCGATTGGATTGATCTGGTTCGGGCCGGTGCCAACCGTTCCGTCCAGCGTGGAGAAGAAACTGTTATTGGAGATCGCGGCCAGACAAGGAGCGAGGGTTGCCGTCGCTCGATCGGCTCCGCAGCCCGGAACGCCATCCGCGGCGTTACCGTTGGGCGTAAAGTCGAACGGCACCGTGGCGCGTCCGATGCCGATCTCCTGATCGGAACTGTGCACGTGCTGATAGGCGATATAGCCGAAGAGTTTGTTCTTAATGATCGGCGCGCCAACGGCCCCACCCAAAGTGTAGCGATGTAACTCCGGATTTTTCTCATCGGCGGGTATGTTTGGATCCTGATTAAAAAAGAACGGCGCAGCGTTGAGCCAGTTGGTTCCACGATGCAGGTAGGTGGTGCCGTGGATGGCGTTGGTGCCGGATGCGGTGCTCATATCAATGTGCGCGCCGCTGGTGGAGCCCTGTTGCGCATCGTACATGGAGGTGTTCACACGAACTTCCTGAATGGTTTCGGGGGCGGGAGTGGGAAGGGACTGTCCTACGGCGAGGTAGGGTGATGCAGTGCTCTGAATCACTCCGCCGTTGCCGCTGGCCGCGCCGCTTACGCCAGTATTGTTCACAATGCGCGCGGACGCCACCTGGCTGGTGCTCTTCCCGTTGAACAAACTCTTGGCGTCAACGCCATTCAACAAAAAAGTGTTGCTGGTGTCGCGTTGGCCGTTGGCCCAAATGGGTTGATTGCCGAGGCCGGCGTTGGCGCCAGTGCCGGCAGGAAGTTCGGCGCTCACGCCGGGAGAAAGAATGGCAAGGCCCGTGAAACTGCCTGTGGGCAGCGGAATGGCTTCGAGTTGCGCTTTGTCGAGAACATAGCCGTTCGTGGTGTCCACGGCGTTGAGCAGCGGAGTTTCCTCGACGGTAATCGTCGTGCCCACCTGGCCGACTTTCAGCGCAGGGCTCAGGGTGACGGTGCGATCGGCCTGCACCAAGATGGAGGGAATTTTTTGCGTTTGGAAACCGTCGTGCGAGAAAGTGAGGGTGTAGGTGCCGATCGGCAAGTTCACAAATTCGTAGGAGCCGCTGGTGTTGGTCTTTTGCGTTCGGGTGAGCGTAGTTTGATCGCCGACGAGGGTTACCAGCGTATCCGGCAACACCGCGTCGCTGGTATCAGTGACTGTGCCGGTGATTCCGCCCAAAGTTTGTTGCGAGCGAGCGCCCGGTGCGCAAGCCAGTGCTACAAAAATGCACGACACCAGGAACAAAATCGAGAGCCCAACTCTCGCGATCATACGTTCCTCCGATGGATGCGGACAAACCTCGGAACGGGAATGCCGTCCGAAAATTCGCACGGTGAATTTTTGCGTTTTACTGGAAACGTTACCCAGATTCTTTACTTCACCCCGAAGATGGAGGGAAGGTACGCTTTTTTTTTCCGCGTGCGAAGTATTTTTAATCTATGGCAGGTATCAATTAATTCTATGGTTGATTTCCACAGGGAGCATCGGGTTTCGGAGCATGTTTCAACCTCGCCGTGCGAGGATCGCGAGTTTGGCGCGCGTTTCCGACCGGTGATGCGATACCATCCGTGGTCGCGGGAGCTGCGATGACGTTGCGCGTAGCCAAAATGGCGTTGGTTTTTGCCGTGGCGCTGTACTACACGCTGCTGGTGTTCAACAACATCACGGATTTCAACTCCAACTACCAATTTGTGCGCCACGTGCTGATGATGGACTCGACATTTCCCGGAAATCACGGGATGTGGCGCGCGCTCAACCAACCGGCTTGGCACACCGTTTTTTATCTATCAATCATTGCGTGGGAATTCGCGACCATGATCCTGTGTTGGTGGGGCGGTTTGCGGCTGGCGCGAGCGCAGCGCGGAAATTCTGTCGCGTTTGGTCACGCGAAACGGATTGCAATTATTGGGCTGACGCTGGCTTTGCTGATGTGGCTGGTGGCTTTTCTGACCGTCGGTGGGGAATGGTTTCTGATGTGGCAGTCGAAAATGTGGAATGGTCAGGAAGTGGCGGTTCGCATGTTCATGGTGATTGGGATTGTATTGCTGCTGCTGGCGATGCCGGATACGGAAGAGCAGCCTTAGGGACTCTTCTCGCCAGTGTTTTTGCCTCGGCTGTTTATCGCGAACCAGAACAAGCCTGCGGCGAGATACACGAGATAAATATACGGAAGTTTTCCGTAGGGGCCCTCCGGGACCGGATAGAGGTTGCCGACGAGCGCGAGCAGCATGGCGAGGCCCGCGAGCCAGGAAAGAATTTGCGCTCCGGGAGCGAACGCAGCGTGATTGCGCAAATAGCGCGGCAGCGCGATGCACACCAGCGCATAGGCCACGATAAAACCGTAGGTCGCGAGCGAGCCGAGCCAGCCGTAAACGTCCAGGCCGCTTGCGCCGCGCGCCGCCAGCACGATCACCGGCAGAGCCGCGGCGATTCCGGTAACGACGACTGCATAGCTGGGAGTTTCATTGCGCGCATGAGTGGTGCGCAGGGAACCGTGCGCGAGGCCATTGTGCGCCATCAATAGCAAGACCCGCGCGGCCGCGGTAATGCATGCGAGAGTCCCCGCGAACATGCTGACCAGCGCGCCGATATCAATCAACAATCCGAATAGCGGAACGCCGCCCACGGCTGCGACCACGTGCATCGGCGCGGGACTCGAGCCCAAATCCTGCCCGGCCGCGCGGAAGCCGAGAACTTCGGTGTAGGCGCATACGGTGAAGAATGCGCCGCCGATGAGCGCGGATTGAATCACGGCGCGCGGAATCGTCTTCAGCGGATTGCGCGCTTCGGCGCCCAGCGTGGTGGCGCTTTCGAAGCCGACGAAACTGAAAAGCGCCAGCACCAGACCGAGGCGCAGACCGCTGCCCGTCATGTCGCGCAATTTCAATTGTTCCCAATCCAGATGCAAGCCGTGGCGCACCAGCACCAGCACGATCACGATAATTATTACCGCAACGGAGACTGCTTCCATCCACAACATCATGCGCGCGGAGATTTTTACATCGCGCCAGGCGATCCAGACGCACGCACCTGCGCCGGCGAGGACGAGTAGCACAGCGGAGATTTCGTGGCCGGTGGCGTCGCGCAGCAGCAGATTCGCGAAGTGGTAGAAGCCGCCAATAACGCTCGATCCCGTCGCGACGTACGCGAGCAGCAGGCTCCAGGCGGCCGTCGCGCCCAACCACGGCGGCAGAATCATGGATGCGTAGGTGTAGAGCGAGCCGGGCGAGGCCGAATATTTCGCAAAGCGCGCGATGCATAGCGCGACGAGGAGCACGGCGATCGTGGCTAGCAGATACGCGAGCCACGTGCCGTTGCCGGCGAGCGCGCAAACGAGGGGGATGGTCGCGGCGGGAGTGGTGGTTGGGGCGATGGTCGAGACGGATTGCGCGAGAGTTTCGAGCGGGGAGAGAGCGCCGCGACGCAGGCCGTATCCGGCGGCTTCAGGCCTTTCTTGCGGCGACGAAGCCGCGGAAGACGCGTGATTCCGCGTTTCGCCAGAATTTGCGGGCGCGTGCATGGCGTACCATACAGGCTCATTCGCGGGGACGCAAGAGACACGAGGTTAGTGGCAGTTCACCGTAATATACATTCACATCCTCGCGGCCGTACGTCGCGAGCTTGCTGGACTGATTTGGGGGAGCACATGCTGAAAGTCGCGGCGCGTTTTGTTGGCTTGCTACTGTTGCCGATTTTCTGCGCTGAATTTTTGCCGGCGCAGAGCGCAATGCCGAGCTTGCCCATTCACGTGAAAGTCGTGGTGGTCACCATGTTTGAACGCGGCGAAGATACGGGCGATGCGCCCGGCGAATTCCAGCTGTGGGTGGAGCGCGAGCATCTGGATCAAATCCTCCCGCTGCCGAGCGGTTATCACCACGTTCGTATGAATAAGGAAGGCGTGCTGGGATTGCTGACCGGCGTGGGAACGGCGAAGGCTGCGGCGTCGGTGATGGCGCTCGGAATGGATCCGCGATTCGATTTGTCGAAGGCGTATTGGATCGTTGCGGGGATTGGCGGCGGCGACCCGGCCGATGTTTCGCTGGGTTCGGCGGTGTGGGCGGACCACGTGGTGGACGGCGACCTGGCATTTGAAATTGACGCGCGGCAAATTCCGGAGAGCTGGCCGACGGGCTACGTGCCGTTGCGCAGAGGAACGCCGTACGAGCAGCCGCCGCGCGTGGATTACGGCGAAGTGTACACGTTGAATGAATCGCTGGTGGATTGGGCGGTGCGTCTGACGCAGGATGTGCCGCTGGCGGATTCGGATCAGCTGCGTAAATCGCGCGCGCGGTTCGCGGGGTTTCCGAATGCGTTGAGGCCGCCGTTTGTGACGCGAGGCGATACGCTTTCGGCCAGCACTTTCTGGCACGGTTCTAAATTTGATGAATGGGCCAATACTTGGACGCGCTATTACACCGGCGGCAAGGGCAATTTCATGACGGCAGGAATGGAAGATACTGGAACGATGCAGGCGCTGACATTCTTGAGCCGCGCAGGGCGCGTGGATCTGCAGCGGGTGTTGGTGCTGCGCACCGTGAGCAATTACGATCGCGAGGCGCCGGGCGTTTCCGCGGCGGAAAGCTTGCAGGAAATGGCATCTGGAAATTATTCGGCATACACGCAATCGCTGGAGGCGGCGCAGATGGTGGGCGATAAAGTGGTGCGTAATCTGGTGGAGCATTGGCGCGAGCGCGAAGCGGCGCTTCCGCACTGACCGACACGTTGTGAATTCATCCGGCGGCGCAGCGGCGCTACATTCTGAATTCGTTCCATACATCTTATGGCATTGACGGCGGAACGGCTGCGGCCTATAGTTGCGCACTTTTAGGCCGGGAGAAGCATTTTGCTCGAGCGCGTCTTTCACCTCACCGAAAACCAAACCACCGTACGCCGCGAGCTGCTGGCCGGACTAACTACTTTCATGACCATGGCGTACGTGGTCGTCGTAAATCCGCGAATTCTGGCGGAGGGCGGCATGCCGGTGGAGGGCGTGCTGTTTGCGACATGCATTTCGGCGGCGCTGGCGACGTTGGTGATGGGCTTGTGGGCGAACTATCCGATCGCGCTGGCGCCGGGAATGTCGCTGAACGCGTACTTCACTTATTCGATCGTTATCGGGCGGGGAGTGCCGTGGCAAACGGCGCTGGGCGTGGTGTTCTTGTCGGGGGTGCTCTTCCTGCTGCTGACGCTGACGAATGTGCGCGAGCACATCGTGAACGGCATTCCGGATTGCTTGAAGCACGGAACCGCAGCGGGAATTGGGTTGTTCATCGCGTTTGTGGGGTTGCGGAACGCGAAGATTATTGTGGCGAATCCGGCAACGTTTGTGGCGTTTGGAAAGACTTCTGATCCGCAGGTGCTGCTGGCGGCGGCTGGGGTGATTCTGATCGCGATTTTAATGATACGGCGCGTGGGCAGCGCGATTTTGCTGGGCATTGTGGCGATCGCGCTGGCAGGGATTCCGCTGGGGCTGGCGCACTTGCCCGGACAATTATTTTCGTGGCCGCATCCTGCGGGCACATTTTTGAAACTCGATTTGCGGTCGGCCACGCGGCTGGGGCTGGGCGAATTGATCTTCGTATTTTTCTTCGTGGACTTGTTCGATAACGTCGGTACTTTGGTGGGCGTGTGCGAGCAGGGAGGATTTTTGCGCGACGGGAAATTGCCGCGCGCCAGCCGCGCGTTGCTGGCGGATGCGTTCGGAACGATCGTGGGCGCGCTGACCGGTACGTCCACGGTGACGAGCTACATCGAGAGCGCGGCGGGCGTGGCGGCGGGCGCCCGGACTGGATTGGGAAATCTGGTGATCGCGGGACTTTTCTTCGTGGCAATGTTCTGCGCGCCGCTGGTGGCCGCGATTCCCACATACGCGACGGCGCCCGCGTTGATTCTGGTGGGCGCACTGATGTGCGGCTCGATTGCGAAAGTTCGCTGGGACGATTTCAGCGAGGCGTTTCCAGCTTTCCTCACGCTGGTGGCGACGCCGCTGACGTTCAGCATCGCGACGGGATTGAGCCTGGGCTTGCTCTCTTTTACGTGCTTAAAGATTGGGGCGGGAAAATACCGGGACATCAGCCCGCTGATCTGGGTGCTGTCGGGAATTTTTCTGCTGCGGTTCGCGTTTCTGGGTTCGGAATAGCGCTGGCGCGCGATATTCCCTCTAGCCGCCACGGATAAACACTGTAGAAAGCAAAGAATCACTTTTCATCTGCGGCGCGGACACGTTAAGCTCGCCACCTTCGAGCCTGAGGCTCGAGCATTCGAAAAATGAATCACGTAACCACCACACTCGCGCAGAGCCACTGGATTCCCGTGGCGATTTTTCTGGCCACGTACATTTTGATCGCCGTGGAAAGCGGGCGCGGGAGCCACCTAGACCGAACTGCGGCGGCATTTTGCGGCGCGGTGGCGATGGTGCTGGTGGGCGCGGTGCCGCTGACGGAGGCGTACCAGACGATTGATTGGAACACGCTGATTTTTCTGCTGGGCATCATGATCCTGGTGGCGCATTTTCAGATTTCCGGATTCTTCGATTGGATCGCGGTACACGTGGCGGCAATCGCGCGCACGCGGTTTCAGCTGCTGGTGCTGCTGGTGTTCGCCACGGGAATTCTGGCGGCGTTTTTCGTGAACGACACGATTTGCCTGATCTTCACGCCGATCGTGCTGGTGGTGACGCAAAGGCTGGAAGTTCCGCCGATTCCCTATCTGATCGCGGTGGCCACCTCCGCGAATATCGGGTCGGTGATGTCCGTGACGGGAAATCCGCAGAACGCGGTAATCGGAGTTTCAGCACATTTTTCATTTCTGGGATTTTTGGCGCATCTGGCGCCCGTCGCATTCGTGGGAATGGCGATCAATGTGGCGGTGCTGGCGCTTTTCTTCCGCCGCGAGATTTTTCACCACCCGCTCAAACGGCATCCGCCGTCGCTGCCGGTGAAACTGGAGCGCGGCCTGCTGATGAAGTGCTGCGTCGCGGCTGCGTTGGTGATTGTGCTGTGGATACTCGGCTACTCGTTTCCGCTGGTGGCCATTTCGGTGGGGGCGTTCATCCTGATCATCGGGCGGGTGAAGGCGGAAAACATTTATCACCGGCTGGATTGGGAGTTGCTGTTGTTTTTCGCGTCGCTGTTCGTAGTGATCAAGGGATTCGAGGCGTCGGGCGCGCTGGAACACCTGATCGGATATTTTCAGAAGGGCCTGCAGGGCGGAATGACTTCGCAATTGTTCGCGGTGAGCGGCGTGATGCTGATTCTTTCGAACCTGGTGAGCAATCTGCCGGCGGTGCTGCTGTTCCGTCCGCTGGTGCCCTCGTTTCCGAATACGCACTACATTTGGCTGGCGGTGGCCTCCACCAGCACCCTCGCCGGAAATGCGACGCCGTTCAGTTCGGTGGCGAATTTGATTGTGCTGCAACAGGCCGGCAAGAAAGTGAAGATCACGTTCTGGGAATTCGCGCGCGTAGGATTAATCGTGACGTTGATTACGACGCTGGCGGCGATTGCAATTCTGGCGACGGAGCATTGGTTGTTGCCGGGAGTGTGATGGAGGCCAAAGCAACTGCGCCCGCCTGAAGGCGGCCGCTACAGAAGCAAAGCACGTGCGTGATCGAAAGTTTGCAGGGGCGGATGCGCGATCCGCCCCTGGTTTTTCGAAATGTCGGTGAGAATGGAAATCACCTCTTGGCGTGGGCGAAATTTTCTTCTACTTGCGCCCAGTTGATGGTGTTCCACCAAGCCTCGAGGTATTCGGGACGGCGGTTCTGATACTTCAAGTAGTAGGCATGTTCCCAGACGTCCACACCGAAGAAGGCCTTTCCGCCGTCCATGATGGGATTGTCCTGGTTCGCGGTGGATTCGATGACGAGTTTACCATCGCGGAACAGAAGCCAGGCCCAACCAGAGCCGAAGCGCTTGGCTCCCGCGTCGTTGATCTTGGCTTTGAAGTCCGCGAAGCTGCCGAACGCGGAGCTGATGGCTTTGCCGAGTTCGCCGCCAGGTTCGCCGCCACCGCCTTTTTTCATGATCTTCCAGAACATGGAATGGTTCATGTGGCCGCCGCCATTGTTGCGCACGGCGGTGCGAATCGCTTCCGGCACTTTGTTGATTTGCGCCAGCAATTCTTCGACGGAAAGTTTTTGCAGGTCCGCGTGGCCTTCGAGGGCTTTATTAAGGTTGGTGACGTAGGCGCCGTGGTGTTTGTCGTGATGGATTTCCATGGTTTTTGCGTCAATGTAGGGTTCCAGGGCGTCGAACGCATACGGCAAAGGCGGCAGTGTGAAAGTCATCTGAGGAGCGGCTCCTTGTCCTGTAGAAGTTGCGGTCATAATGTACCTCCTGATTTACAGTTCCTGCCCCATAATTATACGCGCCTGCCGGGGAAGAGGGGTACGGGTAGCTGGAAATATTGGATGCGGTAAGGGAGTCGAGGATGCCATCCGTCGAACATGTGGAAAAGCATTTCACCGCGACTGCCGCGGTGCGCGACATTGTTATTGGAATGTCGGACGGGTTGACCGTGCCGTTTGCGCTGGCCGCTGGATTAACGGGAGCGGTGGCGTCCACGGGCATCGTGGTGACGGCGGGCCTAGCGGAAATTGCAGCTGGATCGATTGCGATGGGATTGGGCGGATATCTGGCCGCGAAGACGGATACGGAACATTACGCTTCGGAACTTGACCGGGAATATCGCGAGACGGTGGAGCTACCGGAAATTGAGACGGAAGAAGTGGCGAAAGTTTTTCGCGATTATGGATTGACGGAACAGCAGATGGCGCCGATCGTATCGACGATCACGGCGAATCAGAAAAAGTGGGTGGATTTCATGATGCGTTTCGAATTGGGTTTGGAACCGCCGGATCCGGCGCGGGCTGCGCGGAGCGCGGCGACGATTGCGGCGTCTTACATTGCTGGAGGCTTGGTGCCGCTGGCGCCGTATATGCTGATACACCACGACCTGCATTTGGCGCTGATTTATTCCGTGGCCGTGACGCTGCTGGCGTTGTTCGGATTTGGCGCGGTCAAGGGGCATTTCACCGGCGTGAAACCATTGCGCGGTGGTATGCAAACGGTTCTAGTAGGCGGCCTGGCGGCAGCAGCCGCATTTTTGATAGCGCGGTTAATTAGTTAAGTTTGCCAATGCGAGAAAAACTCTCGCGCGCGATGGTCGATCCCTACTGATTTGCGGGCGGCGTGCCTAGATTGCCAAAGGGCCAGAGGCCGAACGCCTTCAGGATGCCATCCTCGTGTTTGTCCACTAACATCTGGGCGGTTTTTTCCTGCGGCCAGGGGCCGGCCAGGCGCTCGGGACTGTCGGCGATCCAGAATGCGGCAAGAGCCATCACGGTAGCGTTGCGGTCCAGCACATCCGCTTTTACTTTATCGAAAGTGTCCACAGCGGAATGGTGCGTGTACTTGTAATCCGCGGTGTCCTGATTGAGGTTGATACCGGGAAGCCCGGCGAGGATGAACGGCCCGGTGTCGGTACCGAATTCCACTTCATCATCCACTTGTAAGTCGCCAAAAGCCTGCAACGACGCAGCGAATTTTTGGAAAGTGGGAATTAAGTCGTCGCGGCCGCCGAGTTGGAAGCCGGTCACCGCGCCTTGTCCAGCATCCAAAATCAGCGCTGCGACGTAATTGGGCATTTCGCTCTGATGCGCCTTCACGTAGGCGAGCGAGCCAAGCAGTCCTTGCTCTTCGCCGGTGAACAACACGAAGCGAATCGTGCGGCGCGGCTTGAATCCGGATTTGATGATGGCTTCGGCCGCGCCGAGCGTTACCGCGGTTCCGCAGCCGTTGTCGGTGGTGCCGGAAGCGAGATCCCAGGAATCCAAGTGCCCACCGACGACTATGATCTGCTCAGGATTTTGCGTGCCGCGAATTTCGCCCACCACATTTGCGGAATCAACGGGTCCGTCGGTCGCGCGATTTTGCACATTCATTTTCAGACGCACGAAGACGCCACGATCGAGGTAGCGCTCGAGTTGCTCCTGATCTTCCGCCGCCATGCTGACGACGGGAATGTCGTAGTAGGTATCGAAGCCGAGAGCGCCGGTGTGGGTGAGGTGCATGCCGACACTCTTGCGGCCGCCCTGGCCGCCGATCACGGCGATGGCGCCGGCTTTATGAGCGGCAATCAAGAAAGTGCCGAACTGGGCGAAAGAGCTCATGCGGTCTTTGGGCGGCTGGCCTTTTTGGACGATCAAAAGAATTTTTCCGCGCCAGTTGCCAGAATTGTTTTTCAACTCATCCTGCAGCTGGTAGCCATTCACGGCGACGAGATCAGCCTCGGCGCCTGAGGGGGGCGTGGAACCGACCCAGCCGAGCGAATCTACCATCAGCTTGCGGTGAATAGGCGCGACGAGTTCGGCGTCGGCGGATATGCGCGTCCAGCCACGCGAAATTTTCCAGGGTTCGGTGTGGACGTTCTCCAGGCCGATGGTTTTCATTTTCACGACGCCCCAGGCGATGGCGCGAGCGGCGTCGGGCGAGCCCGTAACGCGCGCGCCAATGTCGTCACTCAATTCTTCCAGGTCCTGATAAGCATGGCTTTCCATGTCGCCGGCGCCGGCAATCGCGACGAGAGCCTTCATGGTGCCGTCGTCCGTCGCGGTCGCGGGAGTTTGCTTTCGTTCACCGGCAGCGGAAATCGCGGGCCGCGCCGTCAGCAACAGGAACGCTGCGCTGCACAGGAGCGCGAAAATTTTTCGAGTCATGCAAAAACTCCTTTTCTATTGTTAGGAAAGTCCCGGGAAACGTAACTGGGCGGCTGCGATGCGCAGCGTACGCCTGAGTGCGCTCCCTGGTGGCGCACCAAGATATCTCAAACGATAAAGGATACCAGAGCCGCCCCTTTAGACGAACGACGAACCAAATCGCTCAGAGAACCCCAAACTCATTCTTTGCATCTATATAGCGGGGAGGGAAGCACGCTTCCCGCGGGAATGATGAGAACACTTATTTCCGGATGGTGCGTCAAATACCATATTCGCTGTAGCGCCAACGTAGCGCTCCTCGCGATATAATCGAAACTGACACAGGACAATATTAAGGAGAGACAGCCATGGAACGTAGTAGCTTCAGTATTCGCCGCTGGGTCGCCACCGTTGCGGTGATCGCGGCATTTGCAGGGGGAGCCCTCCTCTCGCAAGGATTCCGGGACTGGGCGGGCCACACGGTACTGGGTTCGCCGCGAGAACCAATCGCCATCGCGCAAAATGCGCTGCCGGTAAGCCTGGGAAATTTTGCCAACGGATTTTCCGCAGTGATCAAGCCGGCGCTGCCGGCGGTCGTCAACATTCGCACTTCGAAAATGGTGAAGACGCAGGGAAACCAGATGTCGCCATTTTTCAACGATCCGATGTTCCGCCAATTTTTCGGGGATCAATTCGGCGGAGGCAAACCGCACGCGGAGCGCGAGCAGGCTCTGGGTTCGGGCGTCATCGTGACACCAGATGGAACGATTCTGACCAACAATCACGTGATTGACGGCGCTTCCGACATCAAAGTGCAGCTGAGCGACAAGCGCGAATTCAAGGCCAAGCTGGTGGGCGCCGATCCCAAGACGGACATCGCAGTGCTGAAGATCGAAGCAAGTGGTTTGCCGACGCTTCCGCTGGGCGATTCTTCACAACTCAATGTGGGAGATTTGATTTTCGCGATCGGCGATCCGTTCGGCATCGGCGAGACGGCCACGATGGGAATCGTCAGCGCCACCGGCCGCGGACAGCTGGGAATTGAGGATTATGAGAACTTCATCCAGACGGACGCGGCGATCAATCCGGGAAATTCGGGCGGCGCGATGATTGATATCCACGGCAACCTGGTGGGCATCAACACCGCGATTCTTTCGCACGGTTCGGGCGGCAACGAAGGCGTGGGTTTTGCGATTCCGATGAGCATGGCCAAGCCGGTGATGGATCAAATTCTGGCGCACGGCAAAGTGGTGCGCGGATATCTGGGCGTGCACATTCAGGATCTCTCGCCGGAAATCGCCAAGGCGTTCAACTACAACATGAGCGGCGGCGCGCTGATCGGCGACGTCTCTCCGAACACGCCGGCATCGAAGGCCGGACTGCAGAAGGGCGATGTAATCGTGAAGCTTAACGGCCAGGCAGTCAGCGACTATGTGGACCTGCGCCTGCGAATTTCGCAAATGGCGCCGGGCACGTCGGTGAAGCTGGACGTGTGGCGCGACGGTAAAACGCAGGACTACACCGTGACGCTGGGTGAACTGCCGGAAAAAGCGGAAGCGGAAGATAACAGCGGCACCGAGAGCGGCGGCGGACTCGAAGGAGTGGAAGTCGAGGAGTTGACTCCGGAGATTGCGCAGCAACTGAACCTGGGTGCGGGAGCTCACGGAGTGGTAGTGACGTCCGTCGATCCTTCCAGCCCGGCAGCGGCAGCGCAACCGCCAATCGGCCGCGGCGATGTGATCCAGGAAATCAATCACAAGCCGATCCGCAACATGAGCGATTATCGGCAGGCAATTGCCGGTGCAGGGAGCCAGCCGTTGTTGTTGCTTGTGAATCATGGCGGGGTGACGGGATATTCGGTCGTCCAGCCGCACTAAACGGTAGCGGTAACATCAAGAAGCTGTGAGTGCGGGGGCCTGGCCGGCCACGGTCGTGCCCCTGCATTTACGTCACATCAACCATTAAATTCCGCAACTGATCCGCCCAGCCGGGTTAGATTAGTACATGGGAGCATCCATGTGGGTGGAGTTTCCGCAACGCAATCATCGAAGGGCTAACCTTCTAGCAACCCCTAGCACTTGGGTTATCGCTTTCAGCACGACTGGGGGTAGAATGGTACTCGAGTCCTATTCTTCCCAGCCCCTCGTTCTAGTACTAATGAACTGTCAGCCGCAATTCTGTCTCGACGCATCTTAATTTCTTTATCCAAGGATTCTGGTGATCGTTATGGCACGGAGCACAAATCGAGCTGTCTTCAACGCATCGCTGCTTCCCGAGGCGGAACCTCGGTGGGACCTGTTCAGCGCCGGATTCGGGCTGCAGATTGCGGCGGTAACCGCGCTGGTGGTAATACCCCTGCTGCTGCCGCAAAAACTCGATATTGTGCAGCGTTATTGGACGACGCCGGTGGAAGCGCCTCCGATTGTGGCGTGGAAACCGCAGCCGCCCCAGCCAGCACCGAAACCTGTGCCGGTGAAGCATGAAATTGTGAAGGCAATTCCGAAGCCCAAGCTGGAACCGGTGATAGAAGCGCCCAAGCCTCGGATCTACGCGCCGGTGCTAGCCACTGCACCAATCATCAAGAAACCCGCTGTCCGTAAGGATACGCCGCCGGACATGACCGAAGTGGCGAAGGCGTTCCCGGATCAGACTCCGCCGATGTCCATGGGCAGCTCGGCAATTCCCACATTGAAGAAGCCTCGCGAAGCCGTGCAGACGGGCGGATTCGGCGATCCCAATGGCGTGCCGGCCAACGGTAAGACGAACAAGGCCGCAAACATCAATATTCAAGGCGCCTATGATATGCCAACAGGGCCTGGCACCGGCAACGGGACAGGCGGCGCGAATGGAGCGAAGGGCGTAATCGCCAGCACCGGGTTTGGTAACGGTGTTGCAGTAGGAGGCAAAGTCGGTCCACCACACGCGGCCGTGCAGCAGGGTGGTTTCGGAGATGAAAATGTCGCGGTGGCAGCGCCGAAAGTCAGGCAGACGGCGAATGTAGCGGCGAAAACAACGCCGGTAGAGATTCTCTTCAAGCCGAAACCAGCGTATTCAAACGAGGCCAAGACTAAAAATATCGAAGGCGAGGTCCTTTTGCAGGTAGTTTTCACGGCGTCGGGGGACGTCAAGGTCCTACGTGTCGTGCAAGGTTTGGGTTACGGTCTTGACGAGTCTGCACAATCGGCAGCGCGGCAGATTCGTTTCAAGCCGGCACAACAGGACGGCCAAGCAGTGGACTCGACCGCCATCGTCCACATCGTATTCCAATTGGCGTCTTGAAAGGGGAATGGAGATGCGCACGTGCAAGAGCTTCGGTTTGGGAGTAATTCTGGCCAGTTGCCTGGCTGGGTCGGTTTCCGCACAGACCACGCAAACGGCTGATCAAACCCAGCCGCAGGCTGGGGCGAACACGTCGGCGCCTGTGGTGACCGTGGATCAAGCGATCGATCACTTGATCGCGCGCGAACATGACGAAGTAGCGACGATCCGGCGTTTCAGCCCGTTGATCGAAACTTATATTCAGGACATGAAAACGGACAAGGAGATGGGCGCCATCCCGGTGAAGGACCACTATTTCCTGGGACAGGCGGACCTCTCCAAGGGCATCGTGGACAACTCGATGCTGGGCGCGCGAAAAGGAAAGTTCGATGCGTTCAATCCTATTTCGCACATGAGCGGCCTGTTCACTTCCTCGTACGTGCCAGAAGGCTTCCTGCAGATGATTTACATTGATACCAGCGGATTCGATCGCCAGCACTATCAATTTGACTATGTGCGGCGCGAATTCCTGGGCGAGGTGCGCTGCGTGGTGTTCGACATCACACCGCTGCCGAAATCCGGAAAGGGCCGCTTCAAGGGCCGTGTGTGGGCCGACGATCAATCTTTCACGATTGTGCGCTTCAACGGCGTGTACACGCCCATCGCAGGCATCAATTCGTTCAACCTGCATTTCGATAGCTGGCGCTTGAATGTTCAGCCAGGACTCTGGCTGCCGGCGTACATTTATAGCCAGGAATCGGACCTGCGCGACTTCTTCGGCGGCGATATCCGCTTCAAAGCGCAGACGCGTTTGTGGGGTTACAACCTGAAGAACGTGGGCCGTCAGGAAGAATTCAGCGAGATGACCATCGAATCGCCAACGATTCAGGACCAGGCGGCGCAATCGCAGGACCGCTCACCGATCGAGGCACAGCGCGAATGGCAGCATGTGGCCGAAATCAACGTGCTGGATCGCTTGCAGCGCATCGGCTTGCTCGCGCCTCCAGGAGAAGTTGATAAGGTGCTGGAAACCGTCGTCAACAACCTGGAAGTGACCAACAACCTGGATGTGCAGCCGGAAGTTCACTGCCGGGTGCTGCTGACCGGGACTCTGGAAATGTTTTCGATCGGCCATACTATCGTGCTGAGCCGGGGTTTGCTGGACGTGCTGCCAGACGAAGCTAGTCTGGCGACCATGCTGGCGCAGGAATTGGCGGACATCATCGTGACTAAGCCTTCCACTGACCAGTGGGGATTTAACGACACCACCAATGTCACTACGACGGAAGCGCTGGCTCATTTTTCGTTCAAGGACAGCCCAGCGCAGATCCAGATGGCCAATGCCAAGGCTTTGGAATTGCTGAAAAATTCTCCTTACAAGGACAAGCTGGCGAGCGCCGGGCTTTTCCTGAAACAACTGGACGCACAATCGAAGAATTTGCCGGCGCTGATTAATCCGCACCTGGGCAACCGCGTGTCGCTGAGCGCATCGCTGCTGAGCGCGGCTCCGACGCTCGATCCCACGAAGATTGATCAGATATCCGCACTTCCGGTGGGCGCGCGCATCAAGCTCGACCCATGGAACGACCACGTGGAACTGGTCAAAGCGAAACCGATTCCGCTGCTCTCGGCCCGCGAGAAGATGCCGTTCGAAGTCACGCCGTTCATGCCGTACTTGACGCGCTATCAGAAGCCGGGAACCGTCATCACGGCGGACCCGACGAAAGCGGACTTGGCGAAAAAGGACCCGCAAGCGCCGCAGCAACAGCAGCAGTAAACGAGTTTTCTCCCTGTGAATGCCGGCGGTTGGAGGCCATCCAACCGCCGGTTTTTTGTGTCTAGCGAAGTTCTCCCTGTGCAATTCCTTGGCCTGCCTGCCGCGCACGAAATTCCTAATCGTTGAGCGGAAGGCGCAGACGAGCTTCGGAGCCGCGCTGCGTGGGGCGATTTTCCAGAGTGAGTGAGCCGCCGTGAGCTTCGGCGATCTGCCGGCTTAGGACCAAACCGATACCCGAGCCACCTTGCTTCGTGGTGAAAAACGGCACGAAAAGATTCGCGGCGCTGGGAATTCCGGGGCCGTCGTCTTGAACCCACACTTCGATGCTGCCGTTCTGGCGTTCCCAGCCGACGCGCACGCCCCCGCCGGTTTCGAGCGCGGCATCCACGGCGTTATGCAGCAGATTGATCAATAGCTGCTCGAGCTGATCGGGATCAGCCTGGATTTCGGTGTCGGGGCCGGCCTGCAGTTGTACGGCGAGGCGCGGCTCCAGGCCGACGACACGGCGAACCCACACGCCGACGCTCATCGGCTGAAGAACCGGGGGCGGCAGTTTCGCAAGCCGGGCGTAGGCGTTCATAAAGCGCGCCAGGCCGTCGGTGCGCGCGGCGATCACGTTGAGGCCGCTGCGCATATCTTCCTGCCAATCCGAGGCGCGGTCTTCGCGGCCGAGCATGCTGCCCAAATTTTCCGCGACGGACTTAATCGGCGCGAGCGAATTGTTCAGTTCGTGGCCGAGGACGCGGATCAGGCGCTGCCAGGCCTGGCGCTCTTCGTCACGCAGGGCGCGGCTTAAATCGGTGATAACCAGCAACTGGTGCGGCAGGCCGGCCTCGCGAAAACTTCCGCGGTGAATTTCCCAGCGTCCGGATTTTCCGGGGAAGGCGATTTGCGCGATGCGCGGCGTTTCGCCCTCGAGACATTCTGACAGCCCCAATTCCAGCGCAGTGTGCCCCAGAATTCGATCTTCCGCTTGGCTCAGAATGCGTTCGCCGGCGCGATTCACCAGGCGCAGACAGCCCGTGCCGTCGAACGCAAACACCGCTACGTCAATTTCCTCCATCACCTTGCGCAGCAGGGCGGTGGCTTCCAGCGCGCCGAGCCTTTGTTTGCGCAGCGTTTCGCCGAGCGCGTTCACTTCCCACAAAACTTCGCCGAGCACATCCTCGCGATTCGCGCCGCGCGCACGGATGGAAAAATCCCCTTCGCGCAGCGCTGCGAGCAGATTTGAAAGGGTGCGCAGAGGGAACATCACGCGGCTTTGCGCGGAAAATGCAAAGCTGAGCCAGGCGATGACCATTGCTACCGTGAGAGTCCACTGCAGCTTGGAGGAAAAACTTCCCGTCCACAGCAGAATCAATGCTACAAGCGTGCCTCCCAGCCCCGCGGCCAGGGCCAGCAGCAAGATTCGGCGTTCATAGAGCAGAGGTGTCAAAGGCTATATTTCTGCAGACGGCGATAGAGCGCGCTGCGGCTCAGGCCCAGCGCTTTGCTGGCATGGCTGACGTTGCCGCCAAAACGCGCCAGCGCTTTCTGGATCAGCACGCGCTCGACGTCTTCGATGCTCATTTCGTCCAGCCGCAAAGAAGCCTCGCGCGCGGGACGCAAACCCAAATCGCTGGCGCGCACGGCGGAGCCTTCAGCCATCAGGACCGCGCGCTCGACGGAATGGTCCAACTCGCGAATATTTCCGGGCCAGGGATGATCGAGCAGAATCTGCAAGGCCACCGGCTCAAATCCTTCCAGCTGCTTGCGGTAGCGCTGCGCCGATTGCCGCAGGAAATGGTGCGCCAGCAGCGGAATATCTTCCTTGCGCTCGCGCAGCGGTGGCAGGTGGATTTCGATGGTGTTCAAGCGAAACAGCAAATCCTCGCGGAAACGTCCACCGCTTACTTCGGTTTGCACGTCCGCGTTCGTCGCCGAAATAATGCGCACGTCCACGCGACGCGTGGTGGAAGAGCCTACGCGCTCCAGCTCGCCCGTTTCCAGCGCGCGCAGCAGTTTGGCCTGCAGGTTCATAGGTACGTTGGCAATTTCGTCGAGGAACAGCGTGCCTCCGTCGGCCAGCTCGAAGCGGCCCACGCGATCGGCTTTCGCGTCGGTGAATGCGCCCTTTACGTGGCCGAACAGCTCGCTTTCAAAAACGCCTTCGGGCAATCCGCCGGCGTTCACGGTGACCAGCGGCCGGCCCGAGCGTGACGAGAGCGCGTAAAGAGTTCGCGCCACCACTTCCTTCCCGCTGCCATGCTCGCCCGTGATCAGAACGTTCGCGTCCGACGGACCCACGCGCGCGATCAGGTCCATCACCGGACGCATGGACGCGGATTCGGCGATCATCACCGGGCGGCCATCGGCGCGCAACAAGCGGTTTTCCGCCTCGAGACGCTGGCCTTTGCGCAGCGCTTGCGAAAGCTCGATCTGGGTTTTCAGGATGGCCAGCAATCGCGCATTTTCCCAGGGCTTCTGCACGAAATCTTTCGCGCCGCGGCGCATGGCTTCGACGGCGAGTTCCAGGCTGCCCCACGCGGTCATGACGATGATGGGCAGCGTGCTATCTTTCGCGCGAATATTCGAAAGCAGGTCGAGGCCTTCCTGGCCGGAGGTTGTGTCGCGCGCGTAATTCAGGTCCATAAGTAGCGCGTCAAATTCACGCGCCTCCAGTGCAGACATCACCGCGGCCGGCGAAGCGACCGTCTCCGTTTCAAATTTTTCGCCTTTCAAGAGCAGGCGCAAAGCCTCGCGAATGTCCGGCTGATCGTCGGCGACGAGGATTCTGGTTCGTGGTGCGTTGGGTGGCATCATGGCGCGAAAAGTTTCTCCCTGGATTTTACCGCCGGTCTCGTTCGTTGAAACATCGGATGCGTATGTCATGTGGTTTCCTCATTCATAGCGCAGCGCCACGAGCGGATCGACTTTCGTGGCGCGGCGCGCGGGAAAATAGCAGGCGGCTAGCGCGACGAGCGAGAGGCCGACGGCTACACCAATAAATGTGAGCGGATCGCGGGCCTTGACGCCGTAGAGCTGGCTTTCGAGATATTTCATCAACAACCATGACGCCGTGAGCCCGATGGCCAAGCCCAGCAGCGCGAGTTTCATGCCGTCGCCGACGATCATGCGCAGCACGTCGCCGGGCTCCGCGCCCAGAGCCATGCGAATGCCGATTTCGTGGGAGCGTTGCGTGACGGCGTAGCCCATCACGCCATAAATCCCGATGGCGGCGAGCAGCGCGGCGACCACCGCAAAAAATGCCAGCAGCGACATATTCAAGCGGCGCTGCGAGAAGGTCACCGCGAGATAGTCTTCCATGGTCTTCACATCGGTGATGGGCTGATTGGGATCAACGGTTTCAACGGCGTGGCGCATGGCGGCGGTTAGCTGCGCGCGATCAACACGAGAGCGCACCACGAGGCTCATCAGCCGCGAAGGATTCTGCGTCTCCGGCAAATAAAGCTGGCCAGACTTGGGTTCGGACCAGGCCCAATCTCTGATGTCGCCGACGACTCCCACGATGGTGATCCAGCCCTGGTGCGGAATGGGCTCCCAAGGAGTCCTAGTCGCGTTAAAGATCAGGCGGATCTGCTGGCCGACGGGATCCGCATTGGGCCAATACCGACGCGCGAGGGCTTCGTTGACCAGCGCGACGCCCTGCGCATCCGGCCCGTCGGAAGAAGTGAAGCTGCGGCCTTCCTTCACCGCGACGCCCATGGTGGACAAGTAGCGCCAATCCGCGACGCGGTATTCAGACGTGAAATGTTCACCTGATGGCGGAGTCGCTCGGCCTGCTATATCGAAATCACAAAACTGTGTCCAGCGGGTCAGAGGTAAAAAATTGGCAGCGCTGGCGGAGTTCACGCCGGGAATCGCATTCACGCGTTCGATGACGGCCTGATAGAAATTCGAAATGCGCGAACCATCCGGGTAGTGCGCATCGGGCAGAAGCAATTGGGCGGTCAACAGGTCTTCGGGGTCGAATCCCAAGGGCTCGGCCAACATCAGCGCAAAGCTGCGCACCAGTAGGCCTGCTCCTACCAGGAGCATGAGCGAAAAAGCTACTTCGGAGACGACCAGCACGGAACGCGCGAGCTGATTGTGACGACCCGCCGTGGAGCCGCGGCTTCCTTCCTTGAGCGATTCGAACAATGCAGAGCGCGAAATCTGAATTGCCGGCGCGAAACCAAAGAGTATTCCGGTGACGAGGGCAACCAGGACCGTGAAACCGAGCACGGTGCTATCAATGGCAATCCATTCCGGATGAGGAATGCGCGTGCCTTGTCCGGTAATGACGGCATCGCGCAGGATCTGGATGCCCCCGTAAGCAAACAAAATTCCGATCGCCGCGCCGATGAGCGACAGGAGCGCGCTTTCCGTGAGGAGTTGCCGGAAAATTCGCTGCCGCCCCGCGCCCAGCGAAACGCGCAGCGCGATTTCGCGTTCACGGACGGCGGCGCGCGCCAGCATCAGGTTCGCGACATTCGCACAAGCGATCAGCAGAACAAAAGCCACAGCTGCGAGGAGAAGCAGCAGGCCGGGACGCAGCGTGCTCACCAGCTCGTCGTGGAACCCGACCACGCGAATTCCATTCTTCTGGTCGAACGCGGGATACTGTCTTTTGAGTTGCTCCTGGATGGTGACCATTTCGGCGTTGGCCTGGGAGATGGGCACGCCGTCTTTAAGTCGCGCGAAAATTACAAGCTCGTGGTCCTCGCGATCGAGTTGAGTACGATTGAACGCAAAGGGCCTCCACACCTCGAAATCCGGGAGCGTCCCGTACAGCGAGAAGCCGCGCGGCAAAACTCCAATCACAGTGAATGGTTCTTCATTCAGCAGAATCGTCTTGCCCACAATTCCGGCATCGCCGCCGTAGTGGCGCTGCCACAAGCCATAACTCAGGAGGACGACGTGCTCGTGGCCGATCTGTTCATCGTCGGACGTAAAATCGCGGCCGATCATTGGACTGACGCGCAACATGCGGAAGAAATTCCCGGATACTTGCGAACCCCAGACTCTTTCCGGATCGCCGCTGCCCGTAATCGCGAACGACAGCGCGCGAGATGCGGAGAGTTCCTGGAAAACGTGATTCATGTCGCGCCAATCCAGGAATTCCGCGGCCGAAGCAGTGCCGCGCGTGATGTTGCGATTCGTGTCTGTCTCCCAAATGGTGACGACGCGGCGGGAGTCCGGGAAGGGCAGCGGCTTCAGCAATATTCCGTTGACCACGCTGAAAATCACGATGTTCGCGCCGATGCCAATCGCCAAAGTCAAAATGGCCACCGCCGCGAAACCCGGGTTTCGCCGCAGCATGCGCACGCCGTAACGGAGATCCTGCCAAAGTGTGTCCATAACTTTCGCCCCCAAGAAGCGTCCAAGTGACAGGCTATCTTACTGCTTCGTCACTTGATGTCCACCTCTCAGGCTAATCCATTTCGCTCGCACGGCTCATTCGTAACGTAGCGCGATCATCGGGTCCACGCGCGAGGCCCGTCGCGCGGGAAAGTACGTCGCGAGCAATGCCACGGAGCTGAGCAGCACGGCGACCGAGACAATCGCCGCGGGATCCCAAGGCTTCACGCCATACAGCAGGCTTGCCATCAGTCGCGTTAGTGCGAGCGCAGCCGCGACGCCCAGGAAAACTCCAATCAGCGCGAGGCGCATGCCCTGCTTGACGACCATACTGCGCACGTCGTGCGGACCAGCACCCAAGGCCATGCGAATGCCGATTTCCTGCGTGCGCAGTTGCACGGAATACGCCATCAGCCCGTAGATCCCAATGGCGGCCAGCAGCAGCGCGACGCCGGCAAAAATCACCAGCAGCGTCATATTGAAATCAGTGCGCTGCGTGGATTCCGAACGCACTTGGTCCATCGAGCGGATGTGCGAGACCGGTAGGCCGCCGCTCGCAATGCGAAGTTGCTCCTGAATTTCCGCGCTGAGTGAAAATGGCTCGACCTTGGTGCGCACGATCCAGGTGATTGGAATGATGCGGTTATTCAGCGCGGTCACGCCATTAGGCATTTGCGCTACGGGAATGTACATAATTGGCTCGGGATCGCTGTCGAGGCCGCCGTTTCTTACGTCGCCGACAATTCCGACGATTTCGCGCGCCGGCTCTTCGAATTCAGGTCCCACGCCTTTGCCGATAGTGATGCGCTGGCCCACCGGATTCGCGTCTTGCCAGTATTTCTTGGCCATACCCTCGTTGATCAGGACGACTGGTTCCGCGCCGCCATCGTCGTGGTCCGTAAACATGCGGCCGCGCAGCAGCGGAATTTTGAACACATCAAAATAACGTGGTGACAACGGACGATAGCCGGCGCCGCCATGAGACGGACCGTCGGTGAGCGGACGCCCTTCGATGATGAACGGAAGACCGAAGCCGCCTTCGAGGGGAAGGCAGCACGTAGAAGCAAACGCGACAACGCCGGGCAGTGCCTCCACGCGTCGCTGCGAATCGCGCACCAGTTGATTCATCGCGGCGGTGGTTTCAAAGCGCTTGCCGCTGAGGGACATTTCCATGGTGAGAACTTTGTCCGTAGAGAAACCGGGATTCACGCCGCGCAGAGCTGCAAAAGTACGGATCAGCAAAGCCGCGCCGACCAGCAGCACGAGAGCGAGAGCGACTTCAGTGACGATCAGAGTAGCGCGAGCCTTATTCTGACTGAGGCCGCTGCCGGAACGCGAGCCGCTTTCTTTCAGTGTGAGACTAAGATCGGCGTGCGAAGCGCTGAACGCAGGTATCAACCCAAATAAAATTCCAGTGCCAAGTGAGACGAGCAAAGCAAACGCCAGCACGCGCCAATCGAGAGTGATGGCCGCGCCTTGCTCGCCTATCCGAGGGATGTTGCCGGGATTAATCGTCAGCAGCGCGCGCACGCCGAAATACCCGAGAATTAGTCCGAATACGCCCCCACCCAGAGACAGCAGAACACTTTCCGTGAGCAGTTGGCGGATGATTCGCCCACGGCCAGCGCCCATCGCGGCGCGTATGGCGATTTCGCGTTTGCGCATGGTGGCGCGCACCAGCAGCAAATTGGCCACGTTGGCGCAGGCAATCAACAAGACCATGCCGACTGCGCCCAGCAAAATCAGCAGCGACTTGCGAACGTCGCCAATCACGGTGTCGCGCAGCGGCTCTGCCGTGAAACTATCCTGCGGGCCCATGCTGCCGGGAAATTTTCGTTTATATTCTTCGGCGGCGAGTTTCATCGCGGCCTGTGCTTGTGCCAGCGTTACGCCGGGTTTCATGCGCGCCGCGGAACGCAAGTAATGCGCCTGGTCGGTGCTGTTGGGATCTGCTTGCAACGGCATGTAAATATCCGCGGGCGGATCGGAAGTGAAGGTCGCGGCGAGCACGCCTGTCACCAGGTAAGGCTCGCCGCCGAGCTCGATGTTCCTGCCGACTACGTTGGGATCCGCCGCAAATCGCCGGCGCCACAATCCGTTGCTGAGCACCGCTAATCGAGCGCCACCGGGACGATCCTCATCCGCGGAAAACGCGCGGCCGGCAGCCATGCTCGCGCCGAACAACGGAAAGAAACTGGCGGAGACATGCACGCCCTTCAGTTGCTCCGGGCGGTCGCCACCGGTGAGGTTTACGCCAGGGCCGCCCGTTTCGTAGGCCGCCACGTCCTGCAGGAGCTGTGTCTGTTCACGCCAGACCGTGTACTTCGGAATCGAGGTGACGTTCCCATTTCCTTCAGGGCTGCTTAGTTCGAGTTGTACCAGGCGATCGGGCTGAGGATAGGCGAGCGGTTGCAGCAGCACCGTATTGACGACAGTGAATATGGCGGTGTTCGCGCCGATGCCCAGTGCCAGGGCGGCGATGGCCGTCGCAGTGAAGCCGGGGCTGCGGCGCAACATGCGAATCGCGTAGCGTATGTCCTGCAGAAAATTTTCAAGGAACTGCTGATCTTGCACCTTCGGCTCCTTATCCAGCGCGCTCGTAGCCTGCGACCCGCAACGCACGGCCAGAAGCTAGCGGCTGGCAGCAGCTCCGCCGGCCACCGGCTGGCCATCCACGATCCAACCGTCCGCGAGTTGAATGATGCGATTACCGTAGGCGGCCCACTCGTTGTTGTGCGTCACCTGAATGATGGTGGTGCCGTCGTCGTTCAATTTCTTCAGCATGTCCATGATCATTTTTCCCTGGCTGGAATGCAGGCTGCCGGTGGGCTCGTCGGCGAGGATTAGCTTGGGCTTGCCAATCACGGCGCGCGCGACGGCCACCAGCTGCTGCTGCCCGCCGGAAAGTTGATTAGGGAAAAGCGCTTTCTTGCCGACGATCTGGAAACGATCGAGGGCGTCCGCGACCATGCCCTCGCGCTCGGTTTTCTTGATATCGCGATAGGAAAGCGGCAGGTCCAGATTTTCGGCGACGGTGAGATTGTCGAGCAAGTGATACTGCTGAAAAACGAAGCCGATGTATTTTTTGTGCAGCTCCACGCGGCGGCGATTATCCAGTTTGTGCACGGGATTATCGAGCAGGTGATATTCGCCCTTCCACGCGCCATCGAGCATGCCGATGATGCCCATCAAAGTGGATTTGCCCGCGCCGGAGGGGCCCATGACGGTGATGAAATCACCTTCGCAGATTTCCAGGTTGATGCGGCGCAGTACCCACGTCTTGCCCGCGCCGGATTCGTAGAATTTTTCGACGTCAATCAGTTTGATCACTTTTCATCTCCCCATAGCGCGCGATGCGTCACTCGCATCATCGTATTTTTCGAGCGCAAAGCCGGATGCGGTGCTGGATTTTCTATGTCGCTAACGCTGCCTAAACTTTTGCCGTAAGCATCATTCATATCGCAGCGCGACCATGGGGTCCACACGCATCGCGCGGCGCGCCGGTAGATATGCAGCCAGCACGGCTACCGCAGTGACGAGCAGCAACACGATCGCGAGAGTCAACGGATCGGTCGCGCTTACACCGAACAACAAACTACTCATCCCTCGCGTAATTGCTAATGCGGCTAGCACCCCGAGCCCAGCGCCCAACACCGCGAGACGCAGCCCGTGCCCTACCACCAGACTCAGCACGTGGCTTCGTTGCGCGCCCAAGGCAATGCGAATGCCAATTTCGCGAATCCGCTGGCTCACGCTGTACGAAAGCACGCCGTAGATTCCCAGCGCCGCGAGCAGCGTTCCCAAGACTCCGAGCACGGAAGCAAGCGACGCTGCGGTGCGGTTGGCAAACATTGATTGCTTCAGCAGACCGTCGAGTGTATCTGTCTCGAGCGGCTGCACTTTGGAATCGAGCGAGCGCGCTGCGGCTCGCACGTCGGCGATCATCGTCGCCGGCGGCAATTGCGAGCGCACCAAAATGTTGGCATCCGTTCCATCGGCTTGCAGTTCGGGAAGATAGATGAACGATTCCGGCGGCTCGTTCATGCGGTGATATTTGATGTCGCGCACCACGCCCACGACGGTGCGCCAGTCACTCCAGATGTGCACGCGATGGCCGGTCGCATCTTGCCCCGGCCAGAAGCGATTCGCCATGCTTTGATTGACGATCACCACTTTTGGCGCGCCGGAGCGATCCTGTTCGGAAAAATCGCGGCCGGAAACGAGCGGAATCTGCACGGTGCGGAAATAATCCGGGCCGACGATGTTCAGATCAATGCCCATGTCTTCGTTGGGTTTGGCTGTGTAACCTTCGATCCGCGTCGTCGAATAGCTGCGGCCCGTGAACCAGAGCGGGACGAAGCGTTCCAGGCTGGCCGACTCCACTCCTGGATAGGCGCGTACGCGTTCGAGCAACCGATCGTAATAATCGATGGCGCGATCGTCGGAATAGCCGCTGCCTCGCAAGTCGAAAGCTGCGAGGGTCAAGTGATTGGTGTTGTAGCCTGCGCCTGCTTGCTCCGCCTTGCGCACGCTACGCAGCAAGAGCCCGGCGGCAACCAGCAACACCGTGGCTAGCACCATTTCTGATACCACCAGAACATCGCGCAAACGGTGGCTGCTGGTGCTCGCGCCGGTCGCCGCGGTCGCGGATTTCAGCGATTCATTCAGATTGGCCCGCGATGCTTGCCACGCCGGAACTAGCCCGAATACCAGCCCGGTGACGACGGAAAGAATCAGCGTGAAGATCAAGACAGGCGCGTCCACCTGCGCATCCAAACCGATGGGCAAATGCGCGGGCGGCAGAAAAAAGCTCAGCAGATTCGCGCCCCACAACGCCAGCACGATTCCGCCGGCCCCTCCCGCAGTAGCTAGCAGCAAGCTTTCGACGAGCAATTGACGAATCAGGCGTCCGCGGCTGGCACCCAACGCCGCGCGCATCGCCATTTCTTTTTCACGTGCCGAAGCGCGAGCCAGCAGCAGATTCGCCACGTTGACGCAAGCAATCAGCAGCACAAGCACGGCTACGATCATCAGGAATCCGAGAACGCTGCGGAGAAAATCCTGCACGCCGTAATGCGCCTGCCACACCGGCGCAACGTAAACGCCGACGCCATTGCCAACATTGGGATTCGGATATTCCTGAGCCAGATGCGCAGCGATTGTCGTGAATTCCGACTGGGCCTGCGCGATCGTTACGCCCGGGCGCAGGCGTCCGATGATGTGCACGAAAGTTGGCGCGCGCTCCTCGATGCTCTCGAAAGGGAGTATTTCGGGCTGCATCATCATGGGAACAAAGTACTGCGCGTCAATGCCCACGATGGTTCCGAAAAAATGCGGCGGCGCGACGCCGATCACCGTGAAGGGGTGCCCGTTGATATGCACGGTGCGGCCCACGACCTTCGGATCGGAGGCAAAGAGGCGTTTCCACAGACTCTGGCCGAGGACAATGTAGGGATCCGAATTCAGCGCTTGATTGGACTCGGCATGAAATGTGCGCCCGATTGCGGCGTGCACGCCGAGCGCGTCGAAATAATTTTCCGTGGCGATGATTCCCCAGACGCGCTCCGGTGGCGCATCGTTCCGCAGGGTCATGTCCACGCCAGAGAGCTCGAAGCCGATCAGCGCGGAGAACACATGGTTCTGATCGCGAAAATCCCTGTAGTCCGGGTAGGAACTGGTGTGATATTCGCCGCTGGGCATGATTGTTTCGACGGCGGCCATTTGTTCGGAATGCTCGACGCCGGGTAGCGGATTCAGGAGTACGGCACGAATCCAGCTGAATACCGTAGCGTTTCCACCGATGCCAAGCGCGAGCGTCAACACCGCGACCGCGGTGAATCCGGGATTCTTCCGCAGCGTGCGGACGGCGAAACTCAAGTCCTGCGACAGCGATCCCATTCCGCTCCCTCGCGCCTTGGCGGGTTTATTCGACGGCAATGACGATCAGAGTGGCATCGTCATGCCAGTGGCCGCGGCAAAATTCGCCGGCGGCCTGCAAAACTTTTCTCTGCAAATCTTCAGCGCGTGCATCGCGATTCTGTTCGAGTAGCTCGAGAAGCCGCGCTTCGCCGAATTCTTCGTCTTCCGGAACGTGCGCTTCGGTGACGCCGTCGGTAAAAAGCAGCACGCGGTCGCCGGATGCGAGGTCGCAGGTGCCGGTGGAAAACTCCTGGATCGGAAATACGCCGAGGATGCCACCGCCTTCCAGCAGGCGGTCGTGCGTACCGTCGCGATGAAACACGATTGGCGCATTGTGCCCCGCGTTGGTGTAACGCAGTTGACGCGACGCGCCGTCCAGGAGGGCGTAGAAAAAGGTGATGAAACGATCGGTAGCGATATTGCGGCAGATCAGCGAATTCAGCCGGCTGCACAGATTTTCCGGAGCAAGCGACGGCGAAGCGAATCCTCGGAATGCCGCCTGAAGATTGGACATCAGCAGCGCTGCCGGCATGCCCTTTCCGGCAACGTCGCCGATGCATATGCCCAGCGTTTCCTGTCCGAACGGAAGTATGTCGTAGTAGTCGCCGCCCACCACGCGCGCCGGCTGCCATGCGCCGGCAATTTCGAAGCCGCGCAATTGCGGAATCTCTTTCGGCAGAAAGCCCTGCTGAATGGCGCGCGCTTCAGCAATCTCGCGGTCCTGAGCGTGAAGCTGCGAGGCGATTTCGGTTTGCGCGATCGTGTTCGCCACTGCTTTCCGTTTGGCATCACGGCGCTCGCGGCCGATCTGCACTTGCTTCTGGAGAATTTCGAGCAAGCGGGAATTCACCCACGGCTTTTCGACGAAGTCGCCCACTCCCTGTTGCATCGCTTCCACGGCCAGCCCGACCGTGGCCCAACCGGTCATCACGACGATCGGTGGCGCGTTTTCGGTGGCTTTCAGTCTCGCCAGCAGATCAATGCCTTCGCGGCCGGAAGTGGTATCGCGAGCGTAGTTAAGGTCCATCAAAATTAGATCAAATCCATTTTGGGAAATCGCGGTAAACAAGGCCGCCGGTGACGTGACTGCCTCAGTTATGTAACCGTGTCCTTTCAGCAACAGGCGCAGCGCTTCCAGGATGTCGGGCTGGTCGTCCGCGATGAGTACTCGCGGCTGCGCTGCGGGACTTTCGGTAGTGGATCCAAGCGTCATAACGTTCGTCATTCGAGCCCCGCTGAGCTGGTTGCGGAGAGTTCTCTGGTTAGCTGCCTCCCGAATATGGGCAGGTGGGATTCCAGGCCAATATTTATATAAGCTACTCATTTACAACAGTTTAAAGAGCAGCTCAATACCCTTCAAGGTTGCGCATGACCAGTTGCGGGAATGCTTGTTGCGATTTCGGACAGTGCCCGCGCCCAGGCGGCGGGCATCGTTTATAGGCTCGTGGCCCAGCCCGGTTAGCAGCCCGCGAACAGACTGGTAGCCTGCGGCCCGCCTCGTCTAATAACGCGGCGACTTACTCGTAGCGCAGCGCCACCATCGGGTCCACGCGCATCGCCCGCCGCGCCGGAACGTAGCACGCGACTATCACGACCACGAGTAGCAAGCTCACCACAGCGATGTAGGAGATCGGATCGGCTGTGCTGACGCCGAACAGCATGCTGGAAAGAAAGTGTGTCAGCGCGAAGGCGGCGGCCAAACCGATGCCGACTCCGAACGTCGCGAGACGCAAACCTTGGCCTACGATCAGGCGCAGCATGTCTCGCGGCTGCCCGCCCAGCGCCATGCGAATGCCGAGTTCATGCGTGCGCTGAGCGACGGAGTAGGAAATCACCCCGTACAGGCCGACGGCCGTGAGCAGCATCGCCAAAGTCGCGAAAATTCCCAGCAGATAGGTATTGAAGCGGGGCTGCGCGACGGTGCCGTTCAGATATTCTTCAACTGTCTTGGGCGCGTACGTCGGCAGATCTCTGTCGAGCGAGCGGACTGTTTCGGCGATGGGCTTGGCGAGGCTGTGAGCGTCTTGCGCCGTGCGTACGACCAAGGTCAAAGAGCCGAACGATATTTGTGAGTAAGGGACGTATGACTCGGGCGCCCACTCGTCACTCAAATCGTGAAATTTTACATTGCCCACCACACCGACGACTTCGCGCATTACCGGTTCGCTTGCGCCCTGCCCGACTTCGGGCTTGATGTGTTTTCCGATCGGATTTTCGCCGGGGAAGAGCTGGCGCGCTAGCGCGCCGTTGATGATGACGACCGGCGTGGAAGCGATTTCATCCTGCGCGCCGAAATCGCGGCCTTGCAGAATTGGGATCCGCATCGTCGCAAAATAATCCGGCGTGATATCTCGCAGCGAGGTGTGCGGCTCTTCGCTCTTAGCGACCGGGTGCCCATCAACCTGAAAGCTGGTGCGGATTTCGTCGCCGCCCATTGGCAGCGGATAAATGCCGGCCGCGGATTGCACTCCCGGCAGCGCCTTGAGTTGCGGCATCAGGTCCTTGAAATATTGAGCTTTCTTGGAGTCTGTGTATTTTGCATCCGGCAAATCCACATTGGACGTCATCACATTGTGCGAATCGAATCCCGGGTTCACGTTCTGCAAATTCACCAGGCTGCGGATCAGCAGTCCGCTGCCGACCAGCAGCACCAGCGCCATCGCCATTTGCACGATGACCAGCGAACTTCGCAATGCATGACGTCCTCGTCCAGCCGTGCTGCTGAGCGCGCCTTCCTTCAAAGCATCCACGATATTGGCGTGCGACACCTGCAGAGCAGGCGCGAGCCCGAACAGAATTCCCGTGGCTAGCGATAACCCCATCGTGAACGCCAGAACCCAACCGTCCATTTGAATTTCAGCGATGCGTGGCAAATTCGCAGGGCTGAAGCGCACTAGAGCCGCGCTCACCCATACCGCCAGCAGCAGACCCAGCGCGCCGGCCATCAGCGCCAGCAAAAAACTTTCCGTGAGGAGTTGCCGAACTACGCGCTGGCGTCGGGCACCCAGCGCCGAACGTATGGCGATTTCGCGCGTGCGCGAAGTGGCTCGTGCCAGCAACAGATTCGCCACATTCACGCAGGCGATCAGCAGTACAAACCCCACCGCTACCATCATCACAAAGAGCGCCGGACGGATGCTGTGCGTTAATTCTTCCTGCTCGGAAACCACGCGCGCGCTGAAATATTTGTTGCTGTCGGGATACTGTTTGCTCAGCGACGCGGCGATCACGTCCATGTTGGTTTGCGCTTCGGCAACCGTGACGCCGGGCTTCAGCCGCGCGATCACCCTCAAGAAATGCGCGTCGCGTTGGTCGGTCATCGAGGGTGAATCCGTTGTGGATTCCCGCAAGGGACTGAAGCTGGACCATAGCGCCGGCGGTTCGCGCTGCAACAGATATTGAAAGCTGGTGGGCATCACACCCACCACGGTGTACGCGCTGTTATCGAGTGTAATCACGCGGCCGATGATTTGCGGATCGCCGCCGAAGCGCTCTTTCCACAAACTGTGGCTGAGAATTACGACGTGGTGGTGCGGCTCGTCGTCTTCTGGTTGGAGCCCGCGGCCCAATTCAGGCGAAGCTCCCAACAGAGTGAACATGCCGGCGGTGACAGTCGCGGCCTGCAGATGAGCGGGCTGTTTGATGCCCGTGAGCGCAAAGCTGGAGTCCGTGTAGGCAGCCATATCCTGGAAGACGTGATTTTGCGAACGCCAATCCGCGAAATCAGGATAGGAAACGGCGCCGCTGACGGTGTGGATTCTCGCATTGGCGCTGGCGACGCGCACCAGCTGCCCAGGATCGCGAAAGGGCAGAGGACGCAACAGCTCCGCATTAACGACCGAGAAAATTGCGGTGTTCGCGCCGATGCCCAAAGCCAGAGTGAGCACAGCGATCGCCGTGAACCCCGGATTTTTACTCAGCATGCGAATGCCATAGCGGATATCTTGCAGCAGCGTTTCCATTCTCGATCTCCCTAGAAAAGTGATAAGTGACGAGTGATAAGTGATAAGTGGTCGGAACCCGGTAATCAGCGACGAGCTACCAACTTTCGCCGAAGTGAATTCAGCATTCTGCGGATCTCCGAAATCATGTCATGTAGCAGGGCAGCCTCCGCGGGTCCACGGTACTTGAACTCTTCGCTCAAAATCAGTTGGGTGTCCAGCTCCGCCGCGGAACCTTCTGCATGCGAAATGAACTGCACAAATTCTCCGGTTGTGTGCCGCGCTTGTCCTTCAGCGAAGTTCGAAGGAATCGAAACCGCGCAACGCCGCATTTGCGAGATCAGTCCAAACCGCTCCGTCGCAGGAAAGCGTTCGGTGATTTGATATACCTTCTTCGCGATGGCAATACCCTTTTGCCACACAAGCAGATCGCGATAATCGCGCGTCTTTTGCTCGTCACTCATCACTTATCACTTGTCACTCATATCTCAGTGCGACCATTGGATCCACGCGCGAAGCGCGGCGCGCGGGGATGTAACACGCCGCCATGGCGACGAGTGCGAGTAGCACAGAAACTCCCGCGAAAGTGTATGGATCGCTCGCGCTAACGCCGAAAAGCAGTGAGTGCAACAATCGCGTGAGAGCAAACGCGGCGGCCAGGCCGAGTCCCACGCCAATCGCAGTGAGCCGCGAGCCTTCGCCGAGGACCAGCCGCAATACGTCCTGCTGCTTCGCGCCGAGCGCCATGCGCACCCCGATTTCGTGCGTGCGTTGCGTCACGACGTAGGCCATCACTCCGTAAATTCCCACCGCGGCAAGCAACAAAGACAACGAGGCAAATATTCCGAGCAGCATGGTTTGCGCGCTGGCACCCACGTCCTGCATTGCGTCGGCTACGACCTCATCCATGGTGCGCGGGCGGAAAACGGCCAAGCCGTCGTCGAGCGCATGGAAGTCGCCGCGAATCGCCGCCAAAGCGCTGCGTGGAGCGACGCTGGTCTTCACCGTGAGATGCATGCCATATCCTTCACTGTCGAGCGCCGCTGTGAGCGGAAAATACGCTTGGGGCGGCACGTCCTTGCGTATGTCCCACTCTTTTACGTCGCCAACCACACCGACGACACTGACCGGAATCCCGCTAGCCTGGAACACTTTGCCGACGGCGTCCTGTTTGGGCCAATATAATTCCGCCATCTTGCGGTTGATCACCGCAACAAATCCGAGATCCGGCGGCACCGTTTTCAAGTTCGGATCGTTCTTGTAGAGATCACCCAGTTTCAGATTCACAACAGCGGTGCGTTCGACTTCTTCGGCAGTGAAAATGCGGCCCTGCAAAACGCCTGCGCCATACGCGCGAAAATAATCCGGCGTAACATTGTTCCATTCGACGAGCTGGGTCGCGAGAGCCGGATTGTCCTGGCCCGGCACGGTGATGTAACCATTGGTCCCACCTTCCAGAGGAATTTCTGTCGAGACTGCTGCCGCCTGGACGCCCGGTTCACGCTGGATGCGCGCTAGCAGCTGGTCAAAAAATTGGCGGCGTTCTTGCAGCGTTTTATATTTCGCTCCGGGCAGGTTGATTCCCATGGTGATTACGTTTTCCGTTTGCACGCCAATCCCGGAATTTCGCAAGCGCGAGAAGCTGCGCAGCAGCAGGCCCGCACCGATCAGCAATGCGAGCGAGGCGGCAATTTCTCCGACGACCAGCGCGTCGCGCAGCAGGCGGCGCGTGCCGGACGGGCTGACCACAGCCTGCGCGCTGGATTTGAGTTCCTCGCTGAGATTCAGCCGGAAAGATTGCATCGCCGGCACCAGGCCGAACAGCGCGCCCACGAATACGCTGACTCCGATGGTGAATAGAAGAACGGTCACGTCAATTTGAATAGGATTAGCGCGCGGAATCGGCAGCGTTTCGGCCGACTGCAGATACGATACCGCCCAGAACGCGCCCAAGAGTCCGAGCGCGGCGCCGAGCAGAGAAAGCAAAATACTTTCGGTGAGCAGCTGCCGCGCCAGCCGCCAGCGTCCCGCCCCCATCGCGGCGCGCACGGCAATTTCGCGCTGGCGATTGCTGGCGCGCGCGAGCATCAAGTTCGCAACGTTGGCGCAAGCCACCAGCAGCACCAGCGACACAGCACCGAGCAATATAAAAAGACTTTGCCGGGAGTCTCCGGTTAGTTGCTCGGTCAACGAAACGACTACAGCTCCGTTGTACTTGTCGGTATCCCCGTTTTCTTTCGCCACCCGCTTCGTGATGCTATTGAGTTCGGCCTGAGCCTGAGCAACGCTGATATTCGGTCTCAGTCTGGCGATGGCGCGATAGGAATGTGAGCCGCGCGGCCCCAGCGCCTTGGGCGTCATGTCCATGGGCGTCCAAATTTCGGTGGCGCGCTGAAAATTGAACCAGGCGGGCAGCACGCCGATAACGGTGTAGGGTTCGTCATTCAGTTCGATGGTCTTGCCCAAAACATCGGAGCGGGCGCCGAATTTCCTATGCCAGAACGCGTTGCTCAAGATCGCGACGTGATTTTTTCCGGCCTGGTCTTCGCCGGAATCGAACGCGCGTCCGAATTGCGGTTGCACGCCGAGCACGGTGAAAAAGTTTGACTCGGTGCTGATTGCGGTAGCCGCTTCAGCCTCACCAGCGCCGCTGGCGTTCGCCGTCCGTTCCCAGGAATACAGGCTGGTCGCTTCGAGTGTGCGGCTCTGCGCTTGCCAATCCAGATAATCGGGCCCGGTCAGCGGAAAATTTCCGGCCGCGCTTTCGGTTTGCCACAGCGCCACCAGTCGAGCGGGCTCGTAAAACGGCAGCGGCTGCAGCACGACGGAATTGATCACGGAAAAAATGGCGGTATTCGCGCCGATCCCAAGCGCTAAAGTGATAACCGCTAGCGCCGTGAAGCCGGGGCTTTTCGCCAGCATGCGAATGCCGTAGCGTAGATCCTGGAGCAATGTTCCCATCGCACCTCCTAAGGAAGTGATGAGTGACAAGTGACGAGTGTTGAGCTAAAAACTCTTCGTTACTCGTCAATTATCACTTGTTACTCATCACTCGTATCGCAGCGCCACCATCGGATCCACACGCATCGCGCGCCGCGCTGGAATGTAACATGCGCTCAGAGCCACGATCAGCAGTATCGCGGTCACGATCGCGTACGTCACCGGATCGCGCGCGCTGACCGTCAGAAAGCTGCCGACCACCTTTCCGGCGGCCAGCGCCCCCGCAATACCCACCACCAGCCCCACTCCGACGATCAGCAAACCTTCGCGGAAAATCATTTTCAGAATGTCCGCGGGCTGAGCTCCGAGCGCCATGCGCACGCCGATTTCGTGCGTCTTCTGCGTGGCGGTGTAGGAAACCACGCCGTAAACTCCCACGATCGCCAAGACCAATCCCAGCATTCCGAGCAGCGCCGCCAGTACCGCGCCGATTTTGTAAAAGAGCAGCCCATTCAGAGTGTTCAGCGCCTGCGACATCGTCTGCACATCGAAAACCGGAAGTTGCGGCGCGAGCGCTTCGATAGCGCGCTCAATTTCCGGGATCATCGTATCCGGGGCTGCCGCTGTGCGTAGCTGCAGAGCCTGCAGCGAATTTCCGATCTGATGCTGCAGAAATGGCGCGTAGAACATATTGCTAAACGGCCCGGTCAGACCTTGGTAGCGGACATCCTTGGTCACGCCGACGACGATGAGCGAGTGTTTGGAATCCGAGGCCATTTGAAATTGCCGTCCGATGGGATCCTTGTCGGGCCAGAGATTCTTGGCCATCGTTTCACTGACGATGGCAACGTATTGCGCGTTCTCATCGTCCGCTTCCGTGAAATTTCGGCCACGCAGCAGGGGAATTCCCATCGTCTGGAAGTAATCCGTGGAAATCGTGTTGTAAAGGGAAGCCGGGCCGGGCTGGCCGGGAGGTGGCTGGAATCCCTCGACGGTCAGCGTATCGAAATTGTTGTAGTAGCCCATGGGAGTGGCATTAGCGGTGGACGCGGAGACAACTCCAGGAAGCGCGCGAACGCGCTGCAGCAGATTCTTGTAGAAATCGCGTGTTTGCGCCTGGTTGTAGCCGATTTCGTTCGGATCCATGAGCAGGTTCAGGACGTGATCGGGTTTGAAGCCGAGATCGGTGCGTTGCGCCTGCGCCAGGCTGCGCGTGAATAATCCGGCGATGATCAGCAGCATCAGCGAACCCGCCACTTGCACCACCACCAGCGTGCTCCGCAGACGATTCTTCCCGCCCACCACGCCGCGTCCACCTTCATGCAGAATCGCGCTTAAATTTCCCCGCGAGGCGCGCACCGCCGGCACGATGCCGACGATGATTCCGGTGAGCAACGCCGCCGCGGTGGCGAAACCAAAAACGCGCCAGTCGAAACCAAAATCAAAATGCACGGGAAGATCCGTCTGAACATTGATCGAGCCGAGCGCGAAGCTGCCCCAATAGCCGAGCAGAATGCCCGCCGCTCCGCCCAACAGCGCCAGCAGGACGCTTTCCGTCAGCAGCTGCCGGATCATACGAACTCTCGCTGCGCCCAGCGCGGCGCGAATGGCCATTTCACGCTCGCGGACCGTCGAACGCACCAGCAAAATATTAGCCACATTCACGCACGCCAGCAGCAACACCATCACAGCCAAACCCAAAAATAGGCCGCCCACCACCATCACCGTGTTATTGGGATCCGGATTGGGCCGCGCGTGAAGCTCTGGAAACGCTTGTATGCTGAAATACTTGTGGACGTCTGGATATTCCTGCGCCAGCCTCTGCGATACCACGGCTAACACCGCCTGCGCCTGCTGCACGCTCACGCCGGGCCGTAGTCGCGCAAGAATCGGATCATTGCGGATTTGTCGGTTGGTCATGAAGTCGCTCGGATTGCCCGCAATGCTGGCCATTCCCAGCGGCAAATATCCTTGCACGCTCAGAATCGGATAGACCCCGACGAAACCCTTTGGGGCTATGCCCACGATGGTTATTGGATGCCCGTCCACGGAAACTTTTCGCCCGATAATTCCCGGATCGCCGCCGAAGCGAGTCTGCCAGTAGGAATAGCTGAGAACCATCACGGGATCCGCCCCCGGTACGTCGCCTTCCGAGGGCAGGATGAATCTGCCCAAGGCCGGCTTGATTCCCAGCGCGGAAAAATAATTTCCGCTTACGTAATTGGTCATCACGCGATCAGCTTTGCCATCTACACTCAGGCCGTCTAAGCCAAATTGGTAAGCGAAAACCTCCGAAAACACGTCTTTTGTTTGATTTTGGATATCCCGAAAATCCGCAATTGAGAATTGCGTCTGAAAGTTGCCCTGTCTCACCTGATAAGCCAGCACCGTGATTTGCGCGGGATCTTGTACCGGCAGCGGCCGCAACAGAAACGAATCCACCATGCTGAATATGGCGGTGTTCGCGCCGATGCCCAGCGCCAGAGTGATCACGGCGACGATCAAGAAGCCGGGATTTTTCATCAGCATGCGCGCGCCGTAGCGAATGTCTTGCAGCAGAGTTTCCATCTTTAGCTCCGTATTTCGTGAGTAGTGATTGGTGATTAGTGAGTCGTGGCGCGCGGCGCTCGATTGTGGCCTGTCGGCAGAAGCCCATCCGTGCAGCCAATTCACTGCCCTTCGCGTGGCCGCGCCTTCTATAACAGATACGTCATCCCAGCCGCGTAAGTTCCTACGCGTGCGATCATTCGTAACGCAGCGCGACCATTGGATCCACGTTTGCAGCTTTGCGCGAAGGCAGCCAGCCCGCCAGCAGCGCTACGGCGACGAGCAACGCCCCGGCGATGGCGAATACGATCGGATCTCCGCCCTTCACGCCAAAGAGCAGTGATTCCACGACCTTGCCGATTCCGTACGCGGTGATAAGTCCTACGCACAGACCCACTGCCAACATCCCTAAAATTTCGCGCAGGATCATCCAGGCCACATTTGCTTGCGTGGCCCCCAGCGCCATGCGGATCCCGATTTCACGCGTGCGCCGCGCCACCACGTAAGCCATCACGCCGTACAAGCCCACGGCTGCGAGCAGCGACGCGAGCAGGCCCAGGCAAAGCGAAAAAACCGTAACCAGGCGGTCGGTAAACATGATTTCGTCCACCTGCGCCGTCAAAGTTTTCACGCCGTACACGGGCAAATTGCCGTCGAATCCTGCAATCAGGTTGCGCACCGTGCCGGTCAGCGCCACAGGATCCTGATTCGTGCGTACGTAAAATGTCGCATTTCCAGCATGCGGGCTCTGCGAATACGGCAGGAACACAAATGCCCGAGCCGCATGCTTCACATCGGTATTCTTGCTGTCCTTCACGATGCCCACGATTTCCGTATCGAGCTTCACGTCCTTACCGCCGCCGAATCCAAAGTGCAGCCCAATGGGATTGCGCCCGGCAAAGTAGCGGTGCGCCATCGCTTCGTTGATGATCGCCACTTTCGCAGACGTGCTGGAATCGGCATCGGAAAACTCCCGGCCATTCAGCAGTGGAATCCCCATGGTCGCGAGGAAATTCGGACCCACCCAGTTTTGATCCACGTTCATGTCTTCGTCTTCCTGAGCGGCGTAGCCCTGCACTGTAATGTTGGAGGACGTATTGCTATCCGCAAGCATCGGTATTTCCGATTCGCTCGCGGAGCGCACGCCGGGCAGCGGTTCGATGCTTTTTTGGACTCGGTCCGCAAGCGCAATCGTCTGCGCCGGCGAATAACGATTCAATTCCGGCGAAATCGAAAATTCCAGCACGTGATCCGGACGAACTCCCAGGTCCTGCGTCTTTAGATTCAGCAAACTGTGCGCGAACAGGCCCGCCGCAGCCAGCAGCACGGCGGTTAACGCAATTTGCGAAACCATCAGGGATTTCCGCACGCGCACGTTGGCTTTTCCGCCGGATACGTTCACTCCCTGGTCCTTCAAGACGCTCTGCAAATCCGTTCCCGTGGCGCGAATCGCAGGAGCCAGTCCAAACAGCACGCCCGTGACGAGTGAAACGACGCAGGCAAAAATCAGCACGCGATAATCCAGTTGCGCTGTGAGCCCGGACGCGCCCTCGTTTTCCGGAATCGTTTTGACGATCACGCTCAGCGTCCACGAAGCCAGCGCCAACCCTGCCGCCCCGCCAGCCAGCGCGAGAAGCAAACTTTCCGTCATCAGTTGACGGACCAGCCGCACGCGGCCTGCGCCGAGGGCCAGGCGCAATGCGATTTCGCGCTGCCTTCCCTCGCCGCGCGCAATCAGCAGCCCTGCCAAATTGGCGCACGCAATCAGCAGCACCAGTCCCACCATCGCCATCAGCACCAGCAGCGGTTGCCCCGCGTCATGCTGCAGCACGGGCCGGCCATGCGACCCGGTGCCCAGCAGCAATTTGCGATTCACGAATTCCTGCTGATCCTTCGCCGAAAGTTTCAGAGCGGTTGCGTCGCTCTCCATCAGCGCGCGATACAGAGGAGCTAGTCCCGCTTGCGCCTTTGACGCAGACATTCCCGGCCTTAGCCGGCCGAGCATCGTCACCCAATGGTCGTTGTGATCCGCAAGCCCATCCCAATTCGGCGTCATCTGCGCTTTCATGGTAATGGGGACGAACAGGTCGGGAATTTGGCCCACTTGCACGCCCGTGAAGCCGGGGCGCGCAACGCCCACAACCGTCAGGGAATTCCCATTCACCGCAAGCTGCTTGTTCAAAATGTTTGGATCGCTGCCGAAGTGCCGCGTCCAGTATCCGTAGCTCAGAACCGTCACAGGATTTGCGCCGGGCGCCGTCTCATCCTGCGCGCTAAACACTCTGCCGAGAAATGGCCGCACGCCCAGCACTTGAAAATAATTCCCAGTGACGAGTTCGCCTTCCGCGAGTTGCGACTGTCCTTCCCCGGCCACGTTCACTTCCACGTGAAAACGCGCCAGTAGGCCCGCGAGTACTTCGTTGCGATCGCGCAGATCCTTGTACATCGGATACGAAAAGGACTGCCCGCCCTCCATATCGCTCCAAACCCGCCCGTGATCCACTCCCGGTGAAGTGAGCACTACCAGCTCGCGCGGACTTTCGACGGGCAGCAAGCGCAATAGCACCTGGTCCGTGAGCGAAAAAATCGCGGCGTTCGCGCCGATGCCCAGCGCCAGCGTCAGAATCGCGACCAAAGTGAACCCCGGATTTTTTCCCAGCGTTCGCAGCGCGAAGCGAATGTCCTGCAGCAGATTTTCCATTCACAGCTCCTAAGGAAACGATGAGTCATAAGTGATAAGTGACGAGTGATAAGAAACGGCAATCGGTAGGCTCGTCACTCATCACTTGTCACTCGTACCTCAGCGCTACCATCGGATCCACGCGCATCGCGCGCCGCGCCGGAATGTAACAGGCCGTGAGCGCGACGCTCGTCAGCACGAGCGCTACGCCACAAAACGTAATCGGATCCGTAGCGCTGACGCCGAAGAGCATGCTCGCCATCAGTTGCGTCAGCCCGAGCGCTGCGGCTATCCCGATCGCCACACCCACCAGCGCCATTTTCATTCCTTGGCCCAGCATCAACCGCAATACGTGGCTGCGTTGCGCGCCCAGCGCCATGCGTATGCCAATTTCGTGCGTGCGCTGGCCCACCACGTACGAAATCACGCCGTAAATCCCGATACTGGAGAGCAGCAGCGCGAGCACCGCGAAAACGCCGAGCAAAATCATCGAGAAGCGGCGGGCCGCCAGTGACTCCGCTACGATTTGCTCCAGCGGTTTTGTTTCGTACATCACGTTCTCGCCGTTCATTTTCTCGATGGCATCACGAATCGCCGGTGCCATCCCAGCCGGCGACCCCTTCGTCCGCACGACGACTAGCGACTGCGGTGGCCCACTCCAGAATTGGTCGGGGATTTGCATGAAGGGCATGTAGGCTTGCGCGATGATCGGATGTTTCGCATCGCCATCCGTATCCAGTCCCCAATGCTTCACGTGGCCCACTACGCCGATGATCTCCGGTGCCGTGTTGATAATGCCGATGTTGATGCGCTTGCCGATCGGGTCCTCATTCGGAAAATACTCACGCGCGAAGCCCTCATCAATCACGATCACCGGCGGCGAATGTTCGTTATCGTCCTGAGTGAAAAAGCGCCCGCGGTGCAGCGGAATTCCCATCGCGCTCAAGTAACCGGGATCAGTCAAATAGAAAAGAGACTGCTTCATTTCGCTCTCGCTCGTGGGCTTGGGTTGGCCACCGAGCCAAAAAGGAAATTCGTTGTCGCCGGCCATGGGCAGCGAGCCGCCTGTGGACGAAACACTTTCCACACCGGGAATGCTTCGCAATCTTTCATCCATTTCGCGAATCGCATTTCGGCTGGTAGTTGCGTTTGTGCCCAGCGAAGGCGAGAGCGAAACCGCGAACGTCAAGACTCCCTGCGGATTGAAACCCGGATTAACATTCCAGAGATCCAGCAAGCTGCGAATCATCAGCCCCGCGCCGATCAGCAGCACCAGCGCCATGGCCATTTCCACAACGACGAAGACGCCCTGCGCCCGGTGCCGCGTTCCGCTGGCTCCGCGGCCGCTTTCTTTCAATGTTTCCTGCAAGTTCGGCCGCGATATCTTCAACGCGGGCGCTAAGCCAAAAAGAACTCCTGCCACAATCGAAGCAATAAGTGTAAAAGTCAGAACGCGCCCGTCCACACCGACGTCCTGAGCTCGCGGGAGAGTTTCCGGCAACACTTTCAGCGCCGCCTGCGTTCCCCAAGCAGCCAGCAACAAACCCAGCGAGCCGCCTGTCAGTCCGAGCAGAACGCTTTCCGTGAGCAATTGCCGAATCACGCGCGACTGGCTCGCGCCCAAAGCCGCGCGAATCGCAAATTCTCGCGAACGCGTCGTCGCGCGCGCCAGTTGCAGGTTCGCAACGTTCGCGCAGGCGATGAGCAGTACAAATCCCACCGCGCCAAGCAGCACCCACAAGAACGGCTGTACGTCGCCAACGATGTCCTTCTTGAGCGGCACCAGGGCGATGCCTGCGCCTTTGTCCGCGTCGGGATACGCCAGCGCGAGATTATTCGCGATTTGATTCATATCCGCCTGCGCGGCTGCGAGCGTCACGCCCGGCTTCAGGCGGCCGAGCGCGCGCATGCCTTCGTGCACGTCGCGCTGTTGGAACAGCGGATCTTTGAATTGGCCGACGGGAACAAAAACATCCTTGATGCCGAAATTCGTGGATTCCAGCTGAAAACTCGCAGGCACCACGCCAATCACGGTGTAGCCGCTGCCATTCATCGTGATTCTTTTCCCGACGATGTCCGGCGCGGAGCCGAATTTGCGCTGCCACAGACCCGCCCCGATCAGCGCCACAGGCGCGGTGCCGAGGCGATCATCATCAGTCGTGAACAGCCGTCCGCGAGTCGGATTCACGCCCAGCATTTCGAAAAAGCCCGCGGAAACCATGCCGACGCGCACGCGCTCTGCTTCTCCGCTTCCTGTGATGCTGAAGTCATCTTCGCGATAGGCTGCCAAGGACGCAAAACTCGAATTGCCGCGCTGCCAGTCTAGAAAATTAGGATAAGAGATAGACGAGCTTTCGAAATTCGCGGTCTTTTCGGAGAGCACCACCAATTCGCTGGGCCGCGGATAAGGCAACGGCCGCAGTAGCACGCCGTTCACCACGGAAAAGAGCGCGGTGTTTGCGCCAATTCCCAGCGCCAGCGTCAACACCGCAATTGCGACGAAGCCAGGGCTTTTCAACAGCACCCGCGCCGCGTATTTTAGGTCTTGAATGAGGGTTTCCATTTCCGCAGACCTCCAGGCACACACGTCCCGCTGCGCCCAAAAACTCTTTTCAGACGCTGCACAAATTAAGTTTTCAGATTCCGTCTAGACGCTCGCGGTGCGCGTGCCCAGAGTTTCTTCGACGATGCGGCCGTCGAACAGGTGAATGGTGCGGTCCGCGATGCTGGCATAGCGTGGATCGTGCGTCACCATGCAGATCGTGGCGCCTTCGCGGTGCAATTGGCGAAGCAGATCCACCACCGCTTCGCTGTTCTTGGAGTCCAAGTTACCGGTCGGTTCGTCCGCCAGCAGGATGGAAGGAGAGCCCACCAGAGCGCGCGCCACGGCGACGCGCTGTTGCTGACCGCCGGAGAGTTGCGACGGGTAATGCTTCATGCGGTGCGCCATGCCCACGCGCTCCAGCACTTCCTGCACGCGCTTCTTGCGCTCTGCCGCGGCCATGCTGCGGTAGGTGAGCGGCAGCTCTACGTTCTCGTACACCGTGAGATCGCCAATCAGGTTGAACGCCTGAAAGATGAATCCGATCTCGCGGTTGCGAATGCGCGTGCGATCCGAAAGCGAAAGGTTCGCCACCGCCTGCGTGTTGATCCAGTAATTGCCCTCGGTGGGCGAATCCAGCAGGCCCAGGATCGAAAGCAACGTGGATTTTCCGCAGCCAGAAGGTCCGGCGATGGAGAGAAATTCTCCATTCTTGATCTCGAGATGGACGCCGCTCAGCGCGTGCGTCTCCACTTCGTCGGTGTAGAAAACCTTGGTGACGCCATCGAGGCGAATCAGCCCTTGTTCCGCAGTAGTCATTCTTCGCTCCTTCGAATCTCACTCCCAAGAATAGGTACGAGCCTAACGCCTGCAAAAGTTCCCTGCATTACAGCAATCTCTACTTCAATTGCACGCGATCGTAATTGTCCCAAGCCGACATGTCCGAAAGGATCACTTTGTCGCCGATCTGCAAGCCCTTCAAGATTTCCACGGTGTTCACCGAAGTGCGGCCCAATTGCACCTGCACGCGCTCGGCTTCCTTGCCGTCGTCCACTACCTTGAAAATTCCCACGGTGCTGTTGGCTTCGCCATGCACCGGGCGTTCGACGAACAGCACATCCGCAAGCCGCTCGATTTCCACGGTTCCTTCCACGCTCAAATCCGGCCGCGCGCCTGTGGGTAACGGACCATCTAGACCAACATCTACTGTAACGGTTCCGTTTACGACGGCGGGATCAATACGCGTGACGTGCCCGGGAATTATTCCGTTGTGCGTATCCACCGTCGCCTTCTGCCCGATGAGAATATCTTTCGCCTGGGTCTCGGCGATCTTCAGTTGCGCTTTCAAGTGAGTGGGCTGCGCTACGCGCGCCAGCACTGTACCCATGGTCACTTTCTGCCCTACTTCCACGTCGAGTTCCTGCAACATGCCATCAATTCCCGGACGGATGTGCAGTTGGTCCATTTGCGATTTCTTCAGCTCGTACATCGCGCGTTTCTGATCGACGGTCGCTTCCTGTACCGCAAGCTGCGACGCAATGGAATTATTGAATGTCTCCACTTCTTTCTGCGCCAGGTCATTTTCCTTGGCCAGTTCCTCGGCCTGCACCTGTGCGGTTTTCACATCCAGCTGCGGGGCCAGCCCATTCGCGCCCAGCTCTTCCTTCGTCTGCTTCACCATTTCCGCCGTGCGATATTGCGAAGAAATGCTGGCAGCCGAAGTGCGCTTGTCCATCAGCTGGTTTTGCAGTTGAGCCTTGGTCTGCTCGTAGGCCGCTTGCGCGCCCTTCAACTGATATTCCGCGTCCAGCGTCTCCTGCTGCAACTGAGGATTCACCAGATCAAAAATCACCGTGTTCGCTTTGACGGGAGTGCCTGGCAGAAGATAGCGCGTCTGCACCTGCCCATCGGTGACCGCGGGGATCAGCCGGATGGTTTCTGGCACCAGCGTGCCCAGGCCGCGAACGTCGCGCAGCATCGGCCCGCGCTTCACGGTGCCAGTCCAGACGGTGCCGGAGTCCACACTCGGCGCCGCCGGCTTCAGCCGCGAGAGCGCATAGGTCATCAGCGGAATCAGCACCACCGCCGCGACGATGTAGGCGATGCGCCGCATCTTTTTCTTATGCTTAATTTCTGGCCTTACTATGTCCACGGATACCAACCTCGCATATATACATCGCAAATCGAATTCCGGTGTCACATGTCATATAAGTTGTGTATATTGTTCTGCTTAGAGGCGCATTGCAAGTGCGGAGCAAGGCCATTTTGCCCGCTCATGGGAATCGTTCGTCCCGCTATCGGACAGATTGATTGCCCTTCAAATTTGCGTGATTTGGGTCTTTTGGAGCAAATCTACGCCGATTCCGTGCTGGCGCGGATTTCCTGCCAGCGCTTGGGGCGCTTTTTGGCGTCGAGCACTTTCTTGCGCAGGCGAATCGATTTCGGCGTGACCTCGACGAACTCGTCGTCCGCAATGAACTCGATGGCCTTTTCCAGCGTCATGTCGCGCGGCGGAATCAGCCGGATGGCTTCGTCAGCCGAGGAAGAACGCATGTTGGTCTGCTTTTTTTCCTTGGTGACGTTCACGTTCATGTCATCTTCGCGCGCGTTCTCACCGAGGATCATCCCTTCGTACACTTCGATCGCCGGTCCCACGAACATTTCGCCGCGTTCCTGGATGCCCCATATCGCGTAAGCAGTGGAAACGCCGCCACGATCGGACACCAGCGCGCCGGTAAGGCGCATCGCCATGTCGCCGGCATATTCCGTCCAGCCTTCGAGCAGCGAATGGATCAGCGCGGTGCCGCGCGTATCAGTCATCAACTGGCTGCGTAATCCGATCAGTCCGCGCGAGGGGATGCTGAATTCCATGCGCACGCGGCCAGAATTGTGGTTCACCATTTTTTTCATTTCGCCGCGGCGGTTGCCCAGCAATTCCATCACGATGCCGATGAAATTCTCCGGACAATCCACAATCAGCAATTCCAGCGGCTCCAGGCGGCGGCCATTTTCGGTGCGCACCACGATTTCCGGCTTGCCCACCATCAGCTCGTAACCTTCGCGGCGCATCGTCTCGATCAGAATCGCGAGCTGCAATTCACCGCGTCCCAGCACGCGAAAAGCGTCGGTCGTTCCAGTGTCTTCCACGCGTAATGACACATTGGTGAGCAATTCCTTTTCGAGCCGCGCACGCAGGTCACGGGAAGTCACGTATTGCCCTTCGCGGCCAGCAAAAGGAGAAGTATTGATCGTAAACACCATGGTCAACGTGGGCTCGTCAATGGTTAGCGGTTCCAGCGGCGCGGGGTTCGCTAAATCCGTGATGGTCTCGCCGATCTGAATTCCTTCCACGCCGGCAATGGCGACGATGTCTCCAGCCATCACCTGCTCGGCCTCATCGCGTTCCAACCCGCGAAACGTGAAAAGCTTGGTGATCTTCGTCGGTTGGATCTTTCCGTCCAGCTTGACGATGCCCACTTCCGTGCCGCGCACCAAAGTTCCGCCAAACACGCGAGCGATGGCCACGCGTCCCAGAAAGTCGCTGTAATCCAGGTTGGTCACTTGAATCTGCAGCGCGGCGGCGGGATCGCCCGATGGGGGCGGAATGGACTTGACGATTTGCTCGAACAGCGGCTGCAGAGTCGTCGAGTCATCGCCCACTTTCAGATGAGCGACGCCTAATTTCGCGTTGGTATAGATCACCGGAAAATCGAGCTGGTCTTCCGTGGCATCGAGGTCAATGAAGAGGTCGTAGATTTCATCCAGCACTTCTGCAGGGCGCGCGTCCGGGCGGTCAATTTTATTGAGCACCATGATCGGCGGCAGCTTCGCAGCCAGCGCCTTCTGCAACACGTAGCGCGTCTGCGGCAGCGGGCCTTCGCTCGCGTCCACCAGAACCAACACGCCATCCACCATGCGCAGCGCGCGTTCCACTTCGCCGCCAAAATCGCTGTGGCCTGGCGTATCCACAATGTTGATCTTCGTGCCCTGATACTCGATCTCGGTGTTCTTGGCGAGAATGGTGATGCCGCGCTCGCGCTCCAGATCGTTCGAATCCATCACGCGCTCGACCAATTCCTGGTTGGCGCGGAAAATTCCACTTTGGCGCAGCATGGCATCCACCAGAGTGGTCTTGCCATGGTCCACGTGCGCAATAATAGCGATATTACGAATGCTCTTCGTCATTGGATAACTGCCAAAAAAGGGTTTACGAGCGCGGTCTTTGCATCCCTGATCGAATCCCGTGCAGACCGTTCCAGAAGGGGTATCCAGGAGCAACAAACGCACCTTCATATTATCATGCGGGGCGCGAACCCGCCACGAGTCAGTGCGGCATGGCGATTTCTGGGGAGCGAATGCATCGTCCGCCGCAGCCAGAGAAATCAGGCAATCCGTCGAGTGCCGCGACGGGGACGCGGACATTTCTATTCCGTACAAATGGCGGAAAAAGCGTTCATTTGTATCGAATAGAAAATGTTTTCTCCTTTGTTGTGAGGAAGTTGGGTTGATTTCTATTAACTGGCGTCTCGCGACTAGAAAGTCGTAGTGATGAGTGTAAGAGAGAGATAGCGGTGAGAGAGCGGCTGGCGCGCGGGTGAGAGCCGCGAGCTGCGGATGGGTCAGCCGCCTGCCCGCGTAAGCGCGAAAAACACGACAAAAACTAGCGATTGATTTGGGTTGGTGGTGATTGTTTTCAATGTTTTGCGATGGCTTTCGATTATGTTTCGCTAGCGATTGATTTGCGGTGAGGAGAAGGCGCTTGGGATGGGCGGGGGGCCGAGTTCGAGCCAGCGCATACATGTCGCGTCCTTCGGGGCGCTGCAGCAGCGCCCCGACTAACGTTAACATACTCGTTACGGTAACGCAAGAGCAAACTGCATCCGTTACACCTCATGACTGGCGATAGCCGTAGCCTGACCTAAAACAGCGGTCGTCACACGAATTCAGGAGCGACGCTGCGTCTAAACCCGGACCCTTCAAAAAACGAAGGGTCCGGCACCCACAAAAACTAATGCGTTCGTTTAGGTGGTATGAAAGCGTGGCCCACCCGCCGCGGATCGGACCGGGTACCTTCGGGCCCGCGCGACGGGCGAGACGACGGCTGTGTTGGTCGAACGTGGAGCACCCGCAAAAGCTACTGTGTTCGTTTGGGTGGTGAGGAAGGGTGGCCTACCCGCCCCACACATCGGACAGCGGAGTAACCCAACATCTTCCTTCCATGAACTGCCAATGTCCACAGGTGCTCCTAAGAACGCGCTAAAGCAGGAGGTGCTCTCCTTTTGGGTTGGATACCAGATACTGAAGCAGTAATATTGCCTCCATGAAAGCCTCAGAAACGAAGCTGCAACGAGTCATCGAAGGAACAAATCAATACGTCGTCCCCTTGTTCCAGCGAAAATATAGCTGGGACAGCAAAGAATGGAACACTCTCTGGGATGATCTTGCGGAGCTTTACGAGGAGGAAAAGCCACGAAGTCACTTTATCGGATCGATCGTTACGATGCCCACGCAATCCGTACCCGAAGGCGTAGCCAAGTTTCTTTTGATTGATGGGCAACAGCGGTTCACTACGATTTTCATTTTGCTGGCAGTGTTGCGAGACAAAGCGAGGACCTCCCCGAATAGCACGCTTGCTGATGAGATTGAGCAGACCTTGCTCAAGAACCCATTCAAGCAAGGCAACGACGCCTTCAAGTTGCTCCCTACGCAAGGAGACCGGGAGTCGTTTCTATCTATCATAAGGAATGAAACTGTCTCGACGGATGACCAAATCGCCCGCGCCTACAAGTTTTTCGAACGCAAAATTCGGGCAAACCAGATTCCAGATCTTGAAAAATTGAAGCAGATCATCGTCAGCCAGTTGGTCCTGGTCAGCATCGTGCTCGACCGCGACGATAATCCTCATCTTGTTTTTGAAAGCTTAAACGCCAAAGGGCGAGCCCTATCTCAAGCCGACCTCATACGAAATTACTTCTTGATGAAAATTCACGTAGACGAACAAGAACGGCTATATGGAGTGTACTGGACTCCGATGCAAGATCGATTAGGAGACGACCTGACAGAATGCATTCGCCACTTCTTGCTGAAAGACGGAGGAAGGATTAAGCAGGGCGAAGTATATTTCGCTTTGAAAGAGCGAGCCGACGGCAAGTCTCCAGGGCAGGTGGTGGAATACCTCCAAGAAATCACTCGTTTTGCTGAGTTCTATGCAAAGCTTCTCCATCCCGAATTGAAGCCAAGCATATTAGTCAGCGGTCAGATGCACCGCATCAATCGCGTCGAGCTTACGACTGCATATCCCTTCCTCTTAAACATTTATAGTGACTACAGCACGGGAAAGATTTCTGAAGGCGAGTTCGCTGAAGTTCTGGGTGTTTTGGAGAACTTTATGATTCGCCGCTTTGTGTGCAGCGTTCCAACGTATGGACTGAACAAAGTATTCCCGGCACTCTACGCCCAGGTAAGTCAAAATCCGTCCGTGGTTGCCGGACTCAAGGATGCGTTGCGGACGAAAAACTACCCTCGTGATGCCGAGTTCCGAGAGCGGTTTGTCTCATCCAAGCTCTACGGCAGCGGTGACCGAACTGAGAAAACAAAGATTATTCTCGAACGTTTGGAAGAATCATTCGAGCATCTGGAGCTGGTTCCATTCTCAAGTTTGCAGATTGAACATGTCATGCCACAGACCCTTACCGAGTCCTGGAAAGCAGCGCTCGGAGAGAATTGGGAGACCGTTCATGACTTACTACTCCACACGATCGGTAACCTCACGCTGACCGGTTACAATGCACCGCTATCCAATGACGACTATTCTCGGAAACGCGCGATTCTGCTTAGCAGCCATCTCGAACTGAATAAATACTTTGAAACTATTAGTGGATGGAATGAGCAGGCCATTCGGCAACGTGCCGAAGCCTTGGCTAACAAAGCGCTAAAGGTGTGGAGTTATTTTGGTCAAGAACAGGCCGAATCTCAGTTGGCACCTCATGGCGTAAGAGGAACGATACCAAGTGCCGTCGTTATTCTAGGGCAGAGCTTTTCTGTATCCACATGGCGAGAGGTCAACCAAATCACGTTAGAAAAGATCCATGAATTGGATAGCGAGTGCTTCGAGAATCTCGTCGCCCAGTATCCACGACTTGTAGGTCGTGACCCTGCCAAGTTCCGCACAAGTCGGCAACTGTCGAACGGCGCATTTATGGAAACGAATCTTGGGGCTGAGTCTATCCATAGGTTTTGCCTTCAGGCTGCCGAGGTCAGCGGACTATCCTCGGAGGACTGGCGCGTGGAATACGCGCAAGCCAGAAGCAACAGGTGAACGCCCGGCTGATTTAGATGACATTGCCGGCTCCTTCTCCCGAGTAAACTTGGTGGCGCTAGCGACCAAGGCCTGCGTGCAGCAGGCAAGCTCGGAAGAACGGAGCCGAGCCCACCGCGGCAGGATGGTTATTAGGATGTGATTTTCACACGCGCTACCAACAGATCGCGATGCTGGACGAGGCCACTGGCGAGCTGACTGAACTACGGTTGGATCACGAAAGTGGCGAAGCGGACGCCTTCTGCGGAAAATTGGGGCAGGTCAGTGGCAGAGTGTGCCAGCCGTCGAACAGGTCAATTTTCGTTAACATTCCCTCCGCATGAATTCTGATATATTTCGCGCTCTCGTTGCGTATTAGAGTTGACTACCGCCAAGCCTATGGATGCCATCGTTCTCGAAAACGTCACCAAAGCTTACGATTCCGTGATCGCGGTCAACGCGGTCAGCCTGAAAGTCCGCGCCGGAGCGATTCTCGGCCTGCTGGGGCCCAATGGCGCGGGCAAGACGACCACCATCCGCATGATCATGAACATACTGGTCCCGGATTCAGGCTCGATCCACGTCCTCGATGAACCGGTCAGCGACAGCACGCGCGACAAGATCGGTTACCTGCCGGAGGAGCGCGGGCTCTATCCGCGCATGAAGGTTCTGGAGATCATCGTCTTCCTCGCGGCGCTGCATGGCCTGACGCAAGCCGAAGCCGCCCGCCGCGCGAAGGAATGGCTCGACCGCCTGGGCCTCTCCGAGTGGTCGGACAAAAAGCTGGTGGATCTCTCGAAAGGCATGCAGCAGAAAGTGCAGTTCATCACTTCGGTGATTCACCGCCCGCCTTTCATGATTCTGGACGAACCTTTCTCGGGGCTCGATCCCGTAAACGCCTCCACGATTCAGGAAATAATGCTCGATATGCGCGAGCAGGGTTCCACCATCGTCCTCTCCACTCATCGCATGGAGCAGGTCGAACGGCTCTGCGATTCCATCTGCCTGATTGACAAGGGCCGCAACGTGCTCGACGGCGAATTGCGCGCCATCAAGCAGTCCTACGGCAAGAACACGCTGCACGTGGAATTCACCGGCAGCGACGCATTCCTGAATCACCCGGCAATCGGCCAGACCACGCGGCTCATCACTGGCGTCGAAGCCAAGCTGAAACCCGGCGCCGATCCGCAGGAAATTCTGAAAGCCGCGGTGCAATCGGACGCGCGCATCACGCGGTTCGAACTGCTGGAGCCCTCGCTGAGCGAAATTTTCATTGATAGGACGACGCATGCGTAAAATCCTGCTGATCATCAAGCGCGAATACCTCACGCGTGTCCGCACCAAGGGCTTCATTATCGGCACGGTCATCGTGCCGCTGATCGGCCTGGGATCGATTTTGCTCGTCGTATTCCTGGTGGGCCACACCGCCAGCGCAGACTTCGCGCATTGTGATTGTGGATAATTCCGGCCAGCTCGCGTCCGGCTATCGCGCACGGGCTCGACGGCAAGCTTGCCGACGGCCAGCCGCAATTCACAGTGGAAGAAACCGTGTTGCGCCCGCATTCGCCTGACGCGCTGCAGCAGGACCTGCGCGCGCGCATCAATAGCGAAAAGCTCGACGCCTACCTGTTGATTCCGCAAGACCTCGACCAATCGTTCGAGCTGCACATGCGCAACCCCGACAATTTCGGCCTCATCGGCCCGCTATCGCGCGCCGTGGATCAGGCCGTGATTTCCAACCGCTTCGAGCGTCGCGGTGTGCACCTTGAAGATCTGCAGACGATCCTGAAGGGCACGGACCTGAAGCTGCTGAAAGTCAGCGAGGCCGGCGAATCCGTGGAAAAAGGCCAGGGCATTGCTATCGCGATCGCGCTGGTGGTGCTGCTTTACACGGCGCTACTGATGTACGGAATTATTACGATGCGCTCGGTGATCGAGGAAAAAACCACGCGCACCATGGAGGTGTTGATCTCCTCCGTGCGGCCGTTCGAGCTGCTGGCGGGAAAAATTCTGGGCGTGGCGGCTGTGGCTTTCACCCAGTTCGCAATCTGGATGACTTCCACGGCGCTGCTTTTTTCCTATGGCGTGCTGGCCTCCTGGGGCATGACGCGCAATTCCCCTCTCGCCGGAGTTCATGTTCCAGTTTCACTGGTGATCTACGCCGGAGTTTTCTTCATCGGCGGATATTTCATGTACTCTTCCATGTTCGCCGCGATCGGTTCCGCTTGCTCGAACGAACAGGACGCGCAGCAATTGCAATGGCTGGCCATGGCGCCGCTGGTTTTCTGCATGATCATCTACGGCGTGATTCTCAACGATCCCGCCTCGCGCACCGCCGTGATTCTTTCTGAGATCCCGTTCTTCGCGCCGGTCCTGATGGCGCTGCGCATCTCGCTGCAGACGCCGCCCGCTTGGCAGATTGCGCTCTCGCTTGCGCTGCTGGTTCTCACGACTGTAGCGGTGATGTACGCCTCCGCAAAAATCTATCGCGTCGGCGTGCTGATGTACGGCAAGCGCCCCTCGCTCGTCGAACTGGTCCGCTGGCTCCGCTATACCTAGCCGCTGCGGCAACGCGCCGTCGCGATTTTCGTTGTGCTATTCTCCGTCGTGCGGGCAAGTTCAAACGCGCCGCGAAGAGAGGAACCCATGGGCGTAAGCGTAAATCCAAATATGGTGACAACCGCATTCGATTTGCCGGGATATCGCGTCGTGAAAACTTTCGGGCTGGTGCGCGGCGTCACCGTGCGCTCGCGCAGCATTCTGGGCACCCTGGGCGCTTCGCTGGAAACTCTGGTGGGCGGCAACATCACGCTTTTCGAAGAAATGTGCGAAAAGACGCGCGAGGAATCGCTCGAATTAATGATGGAACATGCCAGCCAGCACGGCGCGAACGCGGTGATCGGCATGCGTTACGACGCCACTGAGGTGATGCAGGGCGTCACTGAAGTCCTGGCCTACGGCACTGCCGTTCAGGTAGAACGCATCGCGCCCTAGTCCCGCACCACTACGCGGGAACGCGCCTCAGGTTCACCGGCTCGTTTCGCCCGGCGGAAAACCGGCATTCGTTCGATAGCAGATGGCGCGGATGCGCGCACAGGCTTACAATAAGCCGTTTGCTCTTATGGGAGGCACCTGAAGCATGAACCGTTCCCTCAAGTTTGTTTCCGCGATGCTCGCTTTCGGCTTGATTGCTGCGGTGCAGGTGGTTCGCGCGCAAACGCCGAAAACGCAAACCGTGGAATTTCCCAGCGGCAAAGAAACGGCCAGCGGGTTCCTGGCGGTGCCGGACAAGCCGGGCGTCTATCCCGGACTAGTCGTTGTCCATGAATGGTGGGGATTGAACGATTGGGTCAAGGAACAGTCCGAAAAGCTGGCTGAGCAAGGCTACGTTGCCCTGGCAGTTGACCTGTACCGCGGCAAGACCGCCGCCGACCCCTCTGAGGCGCATGAGCTGATGCGTGGCATGCCGCAGGACCGCGCGATCCGCGACATGCAAGCGGCGTTCGAGTATTTGGCCGCGCGCAAGGATGTGAAACCCGGCCGTATCGGCTCGATCGGCTGGTGCATGGGCGGCGGCCTTTCGCTGCAGCTCGCGATCCATCAGCCGCACCTCGGCGCGGTCGTGGTGAATTATGGCTCGCTCCCCACGGATCCGAACGATATCCAGCAGATTGGCGCCTGGGTTCTGGGGAATTTTGGCGCGGATGATAAAGGCATCACTCCCGCGGACGTCGAGGCGTTCGAAAAAACCATGAAGGGCCTGAACCGCCGCATTGACGTGAAAATTTATCCGGGCGCCGGCCACGCATTTGAGAATCCGAACAACACCACCGGCTATCGTCCGGAGGCGGCCGCCGACGCGTGGAAGCGCACCATTGCGTTCCTGCACAACGCGCTGGGATAGGCTCACCGCCGTCTAATTCCCCCTGACGCGGGATTAGGTCATTATCCGGCTCGCGGTTAATCTCTGGTGGAACCGAATGCCTGGGAGAATCATCAAACCGAAAGGATAAGGCCGCCGACTGAGGCAATCGAAAAGGAAGGAGAAATGAAAATGAAAAACAAAACCACTAACCAGAAGAACCTACCGGCCAGCCAACTACAGGAAGGTTCGGAACGCGCCCGGCCCATACTGCACCAGCACGCCACAGAGATTCAGCCGTACGGCAAAATCGCCAAACTGCCCATCGCCCTCGATCAGCAAGTTTGCGCCAGCAGCGTGGACCTGCTGAATCAGATCCTCGCGGATACCATGACTTTGCGCGATATGTACAAGAAACATCATTGGCAGGTGGCAGGGCACACTTTCTATCAGCTCCATCTGCTCTTCGACAAACATTTCGAAGAGCAGTCCGAACTGGTGGACGCCATAGCAGAACGCATCCAACTTCTCGGCGGCATCAGCATCGCCATGGCGCCCGACGTGGCCGAAACCACTTTCATTCCTCGTCCGCCGCGCGGCCGCGAAGAAGCTCCGGTGCAAATCTCCCGCATGCTGGAGGCTCACGAAATCATTTTGAAAGAAGCCCGCACCGTGGCCAAGCAAGCCGCGAACGCAGGAGACGACGGCACCAACGATCTGCTGGTTAGCCAGGTGATCCGCACCAACGAACTGCAGGTTTGGTTCCTTGCCGAGCATCTGGTGGACGTTCCTGTGGTGCGCGCGGAGAGCGCCAAGGCAGCCGCATCCGGATCGTAAGCGCAATTCATGTCCGGCCAACCCTGGAAGGAGGGTATGCACATGCCAGAATGTACGCACTTAAATCAAGTTCGCCCGGTGAAGCCGCATACGAAAAGTTGCGAGGAATGTTTGAAAATGGGCGACACCTGGGTTCACCTGCGGCTGTGCCTCGAGTGCGGCCACGTGGGCTGCTGCGATTCATCCAAAAATAAACACGCTACAAAGCATTTTCATTCCACTAAACACCCCATCATGAAATCAATCGAGCCAGGCGAGACGTGGGGCTGGTGCTACATTGACGAAGTGGAGCTGGACTTCGCGTGATCGCGCGAAGTCTGGCTTCGTATTTCCGACGCTGGAAATCGCGTTCGGCCGCAGCGTCAAATTCGGATCCAGCGAATCAACAGTCCCGCTATTCCTGCGCCAAGCAAGGGACCGAAAATCGGAATCGCAGCATAGCTCCAGTCCGATCCGCCTTTTCCCACGATAGGGAGTACCGCGTGCGCGATGCGCGGACCCAAGTCTCGCGCGGGATTGATGGCGTACCCCGTGGTGCCGCCCAGAGAAAGTCCGATGCCCCACACCAGCGCGCCCACCAGATACGGTCCAAGTCCGGCTGCTGGTCCCGTGGCAGCGACCTGCTTCGAAAAAATTGTGGCCACCACGAACACCAGCGTCAACGTGCCGATTACTTCACTGGTGAAATTCCAGGCCGCGCTGCGGATCGCCGGCACCGTGCAGAAAATCGCCAGCTTGGCCGGTGCGTCCTGCGTTTCCTTCCAGTGCGGACCGAAGTGTATCCACACCAGCACAGCGCCACAGAACGCGCCGAGCAGCTCCGCGGCAGCATTGCCTAAAAAGTTCGAATAGTTCCCCGACGAAACCGCGAAGCCCAATGCGACCGCCGGATTCAGATATGCTGCCTTGCTGCCGCACGCCAGCGCCGTGAACACTCCGGCCATCACCGCAAACGCCCAACCACCGGTGATCACCATCCAGCCGGCTCCTTCGGCCTTCGAGCGCTTCAGCAGCACGCCTGCGACAACACCGTCACCCAGAAGGATCATCACCATCGTGCCCAGGAATTCCCCCAGAAACGGTGAACCCATTTTTGTTCCTCCTCGCATCACTTGCCGTGCGCTGCCGCTGCCGTCGCGGCTGCCCCAATCCCATCTCGTAGCTACTCGTCCATCCAATCGAACGAACGCGTCACCGCTTTCTTCCACGATTTGTACAAGCGCGCGCGCGTTTCTTCATCCATGTTCGGATTCCATGTGTGGTCCACCGCCCAATTCGCACGCAAGTCGTCAATGTCCTTATAAAAACCCACTGCGAGACCTGCAGCGTACGCAGCGCCCAGCGATGTAGTTTCCTTGATCACCGGACGAACCACCGGAAGATTCAGAATGTCCGCTTGAAACTGCATCAGCAGATCGTTCTCCACCATCCCGCCATCGGTGCGCAGCGCCTTCAGCTGAATTTGCGAATCTTTCTCCATGGCCTCCAGCACTTCGCGAGTTTGAAAAGCGGTGGCCTCCAGAACTGCTCGTGCCAGGTGGCCCTTGTTGGCGTAGCGCGTCAATCCCGCGATCACGCCTCGCGCGCTGGCTTTCCAATACGGCGCGTACAGTCCGGAAAACGCCGGAACAAAATAAACGCCTCCATTGTCCGTTACTGTTCGTGCCAGCGCCTCGACGTCTGAGCTTTTCTGGATGAGTCCGAGATTGTCGCGCAGCCATTGCACTAGCGCCCCGGTGATGGCGATACTTCCTTCCAGCGCATAGCGCGCGGGCTCGTCGCCGAATTTGTACGCAACGGTGGTAAGCAAGCCAAACTTGGAATGGATCAGTTTCGTGCCGGTGTTTTCGAGCATGAAGCATCCGGTGCCGTAAGTATTTTTAGCTTCGCCTGCGCTAAAGCAAGTCTGCCCGACGAGCGCGGCCTGCTGGTCCCCCAGAATTCCGGCGATGGGGACATCCTTGATCGCATCGAGCTGGGCTTTGCCGTAGATTTCGCTGCTCGATGCGATCTTTGGAAGTATTGTTTCCGGGATGCCGTAAGTCGGGAGCATTTCGTTGTCCCACGCGAGCGTCGCGAGATCCATCAGTTGCGTGCGGCTCGCGTTCGTCACGTCGGTCACATGGACGCCGCCTTGCGCGCCCCCCGTCAGCTTCCACACCAGAAAGGTATCCACATTTCCGAAAAGCAAATCTCCCGCTGCGGCCGCTTCCTGCGCACCCGGAACATTTTTCAGAACCCAGCGAATCTTCAGCCCGCTGAAATAGGTCGCCAGCGGAAGTCCAGTCTTTTCGCGAAAACGATCTTGGCCTCCATCGCGTGAAAATTCGGCCACGGCGTCGTCCACGCGCGTATCCTGCCACACCAGAGCGTTGTAAACAGCCCGTCCAGTCTTGCGATTCCACACAATTGCCGTCTCGCGCTGATTGGTGATGCCGATTGCCGCGAGGTCTTTGGGACGCAGCCCCTTGGCTTGCATCGCTTCGGCGATCACTTCCTGCGTGCGGCGCCAGATTTCGTCGGGATCGTGCTCCACCCATCCGGGCTTGGGGAATATCTGAGCGTGCTCCTTCTGCGCGGCTGAGACGATGCGCCCGGAACGATCGAAGACGATAAAGCGCGTGCTCGTCGTGCCTTGATCAATCGCGCCCAGGTATGCCGTCACGGTGTCTTCCTCCTGAATGAATCGCGGCTCGCGGCGATCAATTTGAATTTGCCGCAGCGGGCTGTTCGGCGGGCAGCCCGGCCAGCTGGATCAATCGTGTGATTTTCTTTCGATACTCTTCCGCCGCAGATCGTTCAAAATCCGCGTTCCAGCCGAGTTCCTCCGCCAGAATTGCCGCCGTCGGAGCCGCCGCGCTGATTGCCGCGCGCCAACTGTAGAATTGCAACCCGGTTCGGCGCTTAAGCGCGTCCTCGATGGTTATCGCCATCTCGTTGCGCGCGCAATAGGCGACTTCAGCGCGCAGCGGAGCGAACCCGGGAACAATCGGCGCGGCCAGGCGGAATCGTCCTTGGCCAATTGCAGCACTTTCGTCGCGTTAGTGCCGAACTTTTGCGAGAGATGTTTTGCCGTCTGTTCCGGCAATTTGTAATCTCGCACGAGCGACTGCCAATAATCGGGCGTGTAGCCGGCCGACCCGTACAGCGGATGATCAGAGTCACGCCGGGAGCGGCGGCGCGCCCCAACGATTTCTGCACGGCGTTGATCGTGTCTTCTGCCATGGCGCGATGCGTGGTCCATTTCCCACCCATGATGCTGATCAGGCCTGACTGCGCGTCCACTTCCACTTCATGATCCCGTGCCAGTTTTTTCGTGTCGCGCGAACCGCCGGCGCTCACCAGCGGCCGCGCGCCCGCAAAGCCGCTGACGATCTGCTCGGCGCGAATCGCCGTCTTGAAATACCGGTTGATGTGGTGCAGCAGATACGCGACGTCGTCTTTCGAAAGATATAGCTCATCGTGGATCGTGACTTCCTGCTCGGTGGTGCCGATCAGCAGGCGATCGAACCAAGGCACGGCAAACAGCACGCGGCCATCGTCTGTCCTGGGAATCAGCAGAGCGTCACGCGTGGGAAAAACTTCCAGCGGCAGCACGAGGTGCGCGCCTTTGCTCAGACGCATGCGCGTGGGAATTCCCGGAGTGGCGAGGCTGCGAATCGTGTCCGCATCTGGCCCGGTGGCATTGACGAAACGCTGAGCGCGAACGGTAAACCGTTCCTTCGTCAACTGATCCTCTACTTCGGCGGTTTGCAGTTTTCCGCTCGCATCCTTTGTGAATCCAACAGCGCGCGCGTAATTCAGAGCCTCGCCGCCGGCTTCGACGTAAGTATTGATCAGACCCATGTTGTAGCGCGCGTCGTCGAACTGCCCGTCCGCGTAGGCGATGCTGCCGATCAAATGTTCCGGCGCGAGGCCGGGCATCCGTTCGAGCGTTTTCGCCCTGGAAAGAAAGTGGCTGGGAAACAAACTGTCTTTCCCGGCAATCCACTCATACAACTTCATTCCAAATCCCATGTAAGCGACGCTGAACCAACCAGCGCAAGGAATCAGAAATTCCATCGGCCGCGAAAGAAACGGGCCGTTGTGCAGCATGTGAATGCGCTCGTGCAGCGCGCGGTTCACGACTTCGTATTGCGCCGGATCGAGATGCTTCACCGCCTCCTCGAGATAACGCACGCCTCCGTGAATGATTTTGGTCGCAGCACTGGACGCGCCGCTCCCAAAATCCGCGCCTTCAAGCAGCACCGTTTTCATCCCGCGCAGTTGTGAATCCAGCGCGCAGCCCGATCCCGTAGCGCCGCCGCCAATGACGCACACATCGAACGGATTCGCCTGAATCTTCTCCAGCGATTCGCTGCGCAACTTCATAGCGACCCCCGGCCGGGCTACAGTGACGGTCACATACTCGCCGAATCCACCCGCAGTCTGCAATCGCAGCCTGTTCGTCCGCACGAGGCGGGCCGCTCGCGCAAAATGCGTGCGAAATTGTCTGGATGCAAACTCGGAGATGGCTACTCTTGGGCTGATTGGAACTTCTTGAATTGAGGGAAATGGTAGGCCCGTGCGGGCTCGAACCGCAGACCTGGCCGCTGTTCGCGGCCCGCTCTAGCCAATGTTCCGTAGAATCAGCGCTCTGATCTTCGCAGCCGATTTCCATCTCTTGATTTCTAGCTCACGCCTGCGAGCGTCCGGTAGGGCATCATACGTCCCTTGGTAAACCAGTTCCCAAGGTCCTCGCCCGCGGGTCGCCAACGAGTGAGAACGATTGTGTTCGGAGAGTCGTCGAGCCAGATCGTTCGTCGAGCCGACGTAAAATCGGCCAGTGGATTTGCTCTGGAGAATGTAAAGCCAAGCCATGAATGAAATGGTAGGCCCGTGCGGGCTCGAACCGCAGACCTCCACCGTGTCAATTGTGTGGTCAGAAAGCTAAATCCCTTTGCCTGCTTTGCTTTTCCGATTCTGACCACCCCGCAAATGACTCCGAAATGGCCGAGTTTTGGTGACGAATTGGTGACGAGTTTTCCGACAGGAGACCGTTGGCAGACGCAGCCGAGATCAAGCCGCTGACGTATTGCTTGGAAGGCACCGAAGCCTCGCTACGGCAGGCGAAACAATTGTCGTGTCTCGCGGCGAATGAGCCTTAAAGCCGGGCGCCCGGCCTAAGTCCCGATAAGTCCTCCGGGTGGTCTCAATGGGTCGACGCGACACTCAGCTCGAATCCAACCGGCGTTGAAAACAAAAGCCAAAATCGCTCGCAAGGGTTAGACCAGCGAAACGTTGCTCTGGCTAGATTTTGACCGAGTAGCTTGAAACAGTTGGTTCTCCTGCGGAAGCATTCTCGAATCAATGCACTGGATGGTGTTGAATTGACCGGTTGAGCTGGCAGCTGTTTCTGGGCACTGGTGCTATCGGGGAGCGCCAAGAGAAGGAGATGCCGACAACGCCTCAGAGATTAGGCGTCCGCGAAGTATTTGATTGCATAACGATGTCGGCTACTTGACCGAGGTGTTGAATGAATTGAGCGAAAAACGCACTATGAATTGCACGAGCGACCCCCTCCGCTGCTTATTGCGCGTTCACCCACGCGTCTGACCCCGTCACCTTCACGGCCAAGTCAGTAATCCAAAGGTGGAACGGTTTGCCATCGGCGGTGCCGCGGTGCTCCGTTGAGATGTCCAAACCGCCAGCCTTTTTGTACGCTGCCCACGTTGTGGTTACGACGCTCGGCTTCACCGGCCCGCCGCGGTGATATACAAACTGCACGACGCGGTTGTCTTTGCCGATGTAGAGGTCCCATGTGTCGCCAGGCGTGTAACCGCCTCCGCCATACTTCACCGGAATCCGCGTGGCCGAACCGGCGCCTATGGGAAGCTTTTTCATCCCTTCATCAGTGGCAGTGGCACTGGTGTCCCAGTACGCATGCAAGGGGAACAGAAGCCAGTAATTATCATTATTGAAAGCGGGATCGATATCCTTCTGCACGTTCTCAGGTTGGCTGCTGAGCTGCGAGCGCAGGTACGTATCCGTCACCGGCTTACCGTCTTTATCTTTCCCCTCATAAGTGATTTTATTGGTCTTGGGCTCCCATGTCCACGTGCGGGAGACATCCACCCCAGGAAACTGTACATGCCATGTGTAACGGATCGCAATTATATTGTCCCATATCAAGGCCGTAGGCTTTGGCAACCTGTTCGAGAATTGGCGGACGGGTCTGAGCGTTGGACGTTGCAGCAAGGATTAGCGCCCCGAACGCCAGAAGACCGATGATCGTTAAACGCTTCGGTATGTATTCGTCATGAAGGTTGCTCCTTTATGAATTGAACTGATGTTGGGATGGATGATCGGCAGAAGCTTCGGGCTACGGGAAAACAATTCAGCAAAAAATGTTCGCCCCCGCCAGCCAGTCGCAACCCTTCTCGTTCGGTCGCGGATTATACATCACAGTGAGAGTGATCGTCCGCTCGTTCAGCGCTGGGGCCATTCCCGCTGCGTGCCACGGTGTTATACACCGCACTCGCCGGACGCACCTAGTTCGATGAGCATCAGGCTACCGCCGGTCGGGTGAACCGCCGAAACAACATAATTCCGCCGGCCGCTGCCACGGATCCGAATTCCAACCACATGATCCCGTTTGGAACGAACCACTGACCGCCCAGCCCACGCAGATGCCAAACGTAGAAAGTCGGGATGATGCTAATGGTCCAGATATCAGAGGCACCGTCGAGACCGATCGCACGAAAGGCAGCAGCCACAGAAGGTACCAAGGGTACACGACCGGGGTGCACAGCAGCGACGCCGCCAGCGGCCATGCAAAAGTATCCGCCGAGTACTCATGGTGCCTTCTGCGCAGCCACACAGAAACAGCTAGTCCAACTAAGACTGCCAAGCCAGCCACGACTCGAGGTTTGACGATTCGCGTGAGCGTCGCGAAGACTGGATCATTAAAACGAAACCGCTGCACGAACACATCGAGCGAGCCCATGGGAATCGATCCGCGGTGCAGAAACGGCACGTATAGCAACCCTACGATGAAAATCGCCAGCAACGCGTCGCGCACACGTACCCGACGCCAGTACAGCGGCGTCAACACGATTGGGAGAAACTTCACAGCGACGGCCAACCCAAATGCCACGGCGGCGAAAGCTTCGCCAGCGGCGTTGCAACGCCGCAGCGGAAAGCAGCAGCAGCAGCGCTCCGAGGATGTCAATGTGACCGCTATAGGCCACGCATGTGACGAGCAGGGGGTTCCACGCGTATACGAGAACCCAATGTTCCGCCTGTCCCACGCGACGGAGCCCGGCGAACAACAGTAGAACGATCGCAACTTCGCACGCCGCGAACGCAACTTTGAAGGTAGAGATTGATTCATGAATCGCCGTTACGCCGCGGAAGAAAAGCTGAGCGCCTGCCGGATATGGGCTCGAGACCTCTGGGTTGTTCAACGTGCGGGTTTCGGATGTGTGCAGGCCGGCGAGCGCAGGATCGCTGGGAACCAGAACGTAAGGGTTGTAGCCGAGCCTTTGCACGCGGCCATCCCAAACATAGCGATGAACATCGTCATCCAGACCCGGCGGCTGCAATAGAAATGGAATTTGCCACAATGCGGCTAACACGAGCCCAATGACGATGACGTGTCGCGGGAAGTTCCGTGTGGAGAAAAATTCACGAATAGCGAAAAGGTACGCGATGCCCGCAACTAACAATGCAATGATGAACGACGGTTCGCCAACGGTGCCCAGCTTGCGCGAGGCAGATTGTCAACGATACCAACAAAATCGCGCCTAACCCATACAGCCTGTGGGACGGCCTCAGCTTCACAGGTCTTCCGTGCCCGTTCGCGTGTCAGCCAGCGTCCGTCCCCACTCTCTCAGCCAGACTGCGGTGCGTGGCGCCCTGTTGGGTGCAACTCGTAGTTCCACGGCGAGGCGAGTTAGGTCGCCCTCCACATCAATGTCGTAAAAGGGCTCGGTGAAACCGACGGAACGCTGTAGTTTGCGAGCGCGCTCCAGCAGTGCCTCAAGCGCAGTCTGAGTGCCCATGCCGTCGCCATCGAAAAGCGATGCATGAGCAGTCTTCGCTCCGACTAGATAGTAGCCGCCATCATTTGTCGGGCCGACAACAACATCGTGATCGGCAAGCGTGTCAAACGCGCTCGCAAGAACCGAAGCCGGCAAGTGCGGGCTATCGCTGTTGAAAGCAACGACGCGTCGCTTGCCACCTGCTGTGAACTGCGCAAACACCGAGGTAAGTCCTGCCGCAAGGCCCTCCCCTTCTTGCGCTACCACTCGCACCGCACCCTGCGCCAACTGCGTCAGCGCTTCCGCATCCGCAGCAGGACACATAATCGCAACCTCGATATTTCCCAACGACTGCGCCAGCGCCAATAGTGTCATCCAAAAGGCAGCGATACAGCTCGGTGACCGCGTCCACCGGAATTCTCTGCGCTAAACGTGTTTTCACCATCCCCGGTCTGGGTGCTTTTGCGATGATGACCAGCGTGCACCCATTCTTTCGCTCAGAAGGAGATTGCATCTTCACAGCTCCGCGGATATTCATGCCGAGTGCTGCGGAACGGGCCGTCTCCCGCCAGAAATAGTAACGCGCAATCAACGTTAGTATGTGCCAGCCTGCGCCAATCGTGCCCCTTACCGTCCCGCTAATTTTAGAGGTTCCGATGCGCGGATAATAGCTCACAGGAACCTCCACAATGCGAAAACCGGCCTTGGAGCCTTTCAGAATCATCTCCACGGCCCAGCCATACGTAGCTTGTTCTAGGTCCAGCGCAAGAAGCATATCAATGCGCGCCGCCCGGAACGGACCTAGATCGGTGACCTGCACGCGATACAAGAACCTAATCAATTTTGCCGCGAGGCGGTTGCCAAGCCTCTGATGCCAAGGAAGCGCCGCATGGTTTTGTTGCGCCACGACGCGCGATCCCAATGTAATGTCCGCACGGGCCTCAATGATGGGAGCGAGTAACAGCGGAAGTTCAGAGGGGCGATCGCTGTAGTCGCCGTCCAAAAACACGACGATGTCTGGATTTAGTACATTGGCGATACCGGTAAGGCACGCGCGCCCGTATCCGCGATGAGGCTCATGAAGTACCCGGGCTCCCATCTTTGAAGCGATCTCGGCGGTTCCGTCGTTTGAATCGCTATCCACCACCAAGACTTCGGTGACGATATCGGAAGGAAGATCAGCCAACACGCGGCCGATGGAATGCGCTTCGTTGTGTGTAGGAATGACGACCGACACTCGCACCGGACCGCGGCTCAACTCAAAACCACGGCGACGACGGCCAGCGCCGCGCGAGCAAGGCGTCAACGCCCCAGGTTCGACCGCCACGGCCCACAATGAGCGCAAGCGACGCCATTACCGGCACCAACAATTCCCAAATCCACGCCGTGCCCCATTCAGACACCCAAAGGCTGGCGAGGTACAGAAACGCTACGGCTGCGACCGGGCGCGTCAGCAGACCGATCACGAGCAGAACCCCGAGAGTGATTTCCGTGATCGCTTGCACCGGAGCTGCCAGCGCGGCGTGACTCGCGGCTCCCGCCATTACGGCTTTCCAAATGGCCGGAGCGTGATCATGTTGAATGTAATAGTTGATCAATCCTGCGTAGCCGCTTGCCGTGTAGAGCCCTTTTCCTAAATTCTCGAAGAATACCCACACGAGCATCGCGCCAATGGTCAGCCGCACGATGGTCAACCCCCAGCCAGCTTGCGGCTGCGGTACTTCTTGAGAATTATCGAATGATGACCTGGGGCTAGTCGTCATAATAGTTCTCTCCATCTCCGAGGTAGGATTTTTCTTTCGTCCTACGATCCAACTCGCTCTTTCACTCCTGGCGAAATGAAAATTAATCACGGGCGATAACGATCGTCGTACACGCGCTTTCTGCCTTCGGAAGTTCGCGCGCCGCAGCCATGCGAATCTCTAACTTTTCTGTTCGTCCTTTGACCACCGGACAATAGAAATCCGGCTGATCCAGTGCGCTCTGTAGCCGCCGCCGGCCAGCACATCCGCCGTAACAACTCTGAAGATAATCGCACGACCGGCAGGCTTCGGGCACGGAGCGCGCCTCTACAAAAGGAGAAGTCTCCACAATCGCCGGTCCCAGCGTGCACAAAAGCGACAAAGGCTGTCCAGCTCCCGGCCAGTACACGCAAGGCTGCGTCGTGGCTCGGGGAGTAATCCGCACAGTGCCGACCCCGCATCCCCCGATCCTTGGAGGCAGTCCCGCCATAGCGCGAACCAACGGTTCGCCGATCACGATCACGTCGGTCTCCGCAAACAACGCGCGAAAACCATGCCAATACTCATCGTAACTCAACGCATAAAGATCAGAACGCACAGCCTGATAGACATTCACGCGCAACGGCGCTCCGTGGCGCTTCACCACCCTCGCCACGTTCGCTAATCCCAGATAATTGGCTTTCATCATTACCGCTATGAAAGTGACCGGAACTCCGAGTCGCACGCAACGCTCCGCCTGCTCGTGGATCAGCGCCCAATTGCCGGGGCCGCGTTGGGCGTCCTGTTTTTCTTCGCTGGAATAATCCAGCGAAAACTCGATATCGTGAAAAGCACAAACCTCGTCATCAGTGAGCACGGCCGCGCTGTGGCCATTCGACGTGATGGTCAGCTTGACCGGCAGAGTGCGCAGATAGGTCAAAATCTCACGGAATTCCGGATGCATCCCGTTCTCCCCAGTTCCCAAATTCACAGAGCGGATCAGCAGACTTTCCATCGCCGATCTCACTTGCTCGAGGCTAAGCCGGTCCGTTCGCGCCGGGTCGCGATAGCAGAATGAACAAGCCAGGTTGCACTCGTTGGTCAGCCCAAGTCCCAGCGCGAATCCGTTCGTCGCGACGGCACGGCCCACGCCAGACTGCGAAGCAGAATGAACGCTTGGCAGTGTCACGTTGTGCTGACCTCGCCGGAAGATGCGCCGGAACGGCGAGCGATTACCTGAATGTAGCGCGCGATCGCAAAGAACTCCGGCCGCGCTCCCAAATCCGACTCCAACTCGAAGATTTGACAGTATGTCTCATCCGTCGGATTCTCGATGCCCACGTAGTCGAAAAACACCCGGACACCATGTTCGCCGACAACTTCCAATCCGGCTCGCGCAAGCATTTCGCGTATGTCCGCGGGGGCAAATAAGCGCACGGGGTTGCCATAGAGCCCATCTACCACGGTCTCCGCGGTGAGGTCCGCAGCTGCACGTTTCCAGTCTCCCGATCTCACGGCGTCCTTCAGCACTTCTCCGACACGATTCCGCACCAATACCGAAACCACGCCATCGTTCCGAATCACGTGAGCGATATCGCGAACAGTCGCGAAAGGATCTTCGGTGTACTCCAGCAGGTTGTGGCAGATCACGAAGTCAAAGGACTCAGCCGGCAAGCATTCGCGCAATTGACCGGTCTCGGCCTGGCAAAAGCAAATTCGCGGCGTCATGCCGCACGTGTCCGCGTCTTGGCGCGCAATACTCAGCATCTGTTTAGAACTGTCGAGCAGCACGACCTCATAGCCCAACCGCGCGAGATGCAGACTCGCGAAGCCCGTGCCACCGCCCACGTCCAACGCACGGTGTTTCGACGTATCGTGCGGCAGAAAACGCCGCAAGTTCTCCCATGCCAGCTCGGAGCGCAGCCTGCCCGCCGCCGTCATCAAGTAAGCCGCGTATTTCTCCGCATCTTGGAACCGCACCGTATCCGGCATTCCGATCGCAAACTCCAAGTAGCTGCCTCGAATGTTGCCTGCTGAACAAGTCGAGTGTACGCTATCCATCAGTCGGCGAGTAAGCGCAGAATTCCCGGTTCAAAGGTGGAATATGAAGCGACGCGATTTTCTGCGATCCACAGGATTTTTTTCAGCAAGCCTCGCGTTTGCGAAACCCGGACGAATTTTTGCGCGCGACACAACGCTCGACGCCACGCATGGCCCCACGAATGACCTGTGGCGCACGTTCGAAGTCACCACGCGCGCCGAAGTCCTCAAACCTTCCGGCGCCACGCGCATTTGGGTCCCCGCGCCGCTCATCAGCGAATCGCCCTTTCAGAAAACCCTCTCCGCTACGTTCCAGCCCGAGGGCGGTGGCACGGCAAAACTGGTACAAAGCAACGCTGACTCGCTCGGCATCATCTCCGCGGAATATCCATCCGACGTGAAGCCAGTTTTAACCTGCGCCACCCGCATCACAACCAAGAACTACGTTGTGGATCTCTCCGCGAGGGGCAATCCGCCAAAAATAGACCGCGCGGATTTGCAGCATTTCTTGCAGCCGACCAAGCTTCTGCCAACCGATGGCATCGTGAAAACCACGGCGACAGAAATCACCAGCGGCGCGAAAACGGACGTCGAAAAAGCCCGCGCCATTTACGAATGGATCGTTGACAACACCTTTCGCAATCCGAAAACTCGCGGCTGCGGCGTCGGCGACATTCGTTTCATGCTTGAGTCTCGCGATCTCGGTGGCAAGTGCGCGGATCTGAACGCGCTCTACGTCGGCCTGGCGATGGCGGCCGGGCTTCCCGCGCGTGATGTGTACGGCATCCGCGTCGGCAAATCAGAATTAGGATACAAGAGCCTCGGCGCTTCGACTGAGATCATCACAAAATCGCAGCACTGCCGCGCTGAAGTTTACTTGAGCGACTTTGGCTGGGTGCCCGTTGACCCAGCCGACGTACGCAAAGTCGTGCTCGAAGAACCGCCCGGCAATCGTGCACTGGACGACGACATGGTGAAAAGTGCCCGTGCGCGATTATTCGGATCGTGGGAAATGAACTGGATTGCTTATAACTTCGCGCATGACGTCGCACTACCCGGATCGAGCGGCGCGCCGGTCAGCTTCTTCATGTATCCGCAAGCGGAAACATCCGAAGGCCGGCTCGATAGCCTCGACCCAGACAACTTCAAGTACGAGATCACGTCTAGGGAGATTACCTCCACGAGGGACTGACGAAATCGGACAACGGCGTGCGGATCACGTCCGGTGAATTGACGCGACCGGTTTTTTCGCATCAACAGGAGTGAACGAAAATTCAGTCTAGCGAGAAACTGGCGCGCCAATGAAGGAATAGAACCCGGGGCATGTCGTGGCGTTGTTGCGGCAGGCTGAAGTGGAACTGGCCAAAGGAAAAGGCGAGTGATCTTCCTTCACCACACATCAGTCTCGCTGCCCGGAATCATTCGGTTGTGGGCAGCCAAAACCGCAACGGTTGGCCGCGCGAAACGAAGCACTTTGGAAGCGTCGTGACCGGCCTGATTTGTTAGTCCAAAAGAAGCGAGAAGGGTTTTATATCACAGCCATGAGCTGTGAGCTTGGATTTACTCCCCAGGGGCTACAGGCCGCGGAGGCAGGCGGCCTGTAGCCGAGCGCCGAGTGCGGTCGCTTTGTGTTGTATTCCACGCGCCACTCTTCGACCACGATCTGTGCCTCCTTCAGTCAGCAAAAAATCTCTCCGTTCAAGCATTCATCCCGCAGCTTCCCATTGAAGCATTCGCAGTAGCCGTTCTCCCAAGGACTTCCCGGCTCGATGTACAGCGTCCCCGTACCCACCTTCGCCAGCCAGTGCCTCAGCTCCTTCGCTACGAACTCCGGGCCATTGTCTGAACGAATGTTTTCCGGGATTCCCCGGAACAGCATCACATCCGCCAGCGCTTCGATCACTTCGTACCTCCCCGGCCTTCTGGCCACCCGGATGGCCAGCCTGTCCCGCGTGTATTCATCGATCAGCGTCAGCATCCGTAGCGTTCTTCCGTCATGCGTCATCGCACTGACGAAGTCATAGCTCCAAACATGATTCGCACGTTCCTGCCTCAGTCGGATGCACAACCCATCGTTCAGCCACAACCTTCCTCGCGGCCGCTGTTTCTGCGGCACTTTCAACCCCTCGCACCTCCAGATCCGCTGTACCCGATCCTTGCCCACCTGCCAGCCATCCCGTTGCAACAGCGCCGTGATTCGCCCGTAGCCGTAGCGACCATATTCACTGGCCAACGCAATGATTGCTTCCGTCAGCGACTCTTCATCGATCTTCTCCATCGCGGCCTAGCGTTTTGTCCTTCGCCACTGCCCAGCAGCAGGCAGGAATGGCGCTCACTCACTTCGTACCTTCCGCGCGCATGTTCCACCGCACAACGCCGCCGCTCAGGGCTCAGAAGTTTCGCGTGGTCACGTCCTTCAGCATCTGCTTCTGCAAAGACTACTCCGCGACTAAGCGCTTCAGCTTGGCGCTCTCTCGCTCCAGCTCCTTCATCCGTTTTGCTTGACCCAACTTCAGGCCGCCGAATTCTTTCCTCCAGCGGTAGTACGTTTGAACGGTGATCTCCGATTCCTTACAGGCCTGCGGAATCGTCTTCCCATTCGCTATCTCTACGTCGATCTGCCGCAACAACGTCACGATCTGCTCCGGCTTGTATTTCTTCATCGGCATACCAGCTTCCCTCCAGAGTGAATTCTCTCTCACTCCCGCTGGTACAAAAACTCCCGGTCACGTCACCTGTGGCTGATTGCTGAATTCCATCCATGCTATGAATCAGGTGCGCCTGCCGCCGACCGACTCGATTGCTGCCCGCGCACGGAGCCTTCGCGGCCTCGTACATTTTGGTTTACGACGTAAGCTCAAGACGCCGCCGAATCGTGTGTCCATTGTGTGATGCCGCATTCCACAAAAAGTTACAGCCTTCACGATATCGTACCCGAAACTTCTCCGCTGTGACTTTAGTAACTCTGCTGCAAGCCAGACATCCGAGACGATGTAACATTCCCGATTTCCCCGCATCGGACTGGAGCAACCAAATCACAATCGTCAATCAACGTGGAAGCGCAACTTGCTGCAAGACCATGATGACGAAAATCGAAAAAGAGGAAGGTAATTCACATGAAAGTCTCGAAGATTTCCAGCGGTCTGTTGCTGGGACTAATGCTGCTACTGGCAACAAGTGTATCGGCAGCTACCAATAGTTCGAAAAATAAAGGCTCAGTGAACATTCAACAACCCGTTACGGTTAATGGCACAAGATTGGCGGTGGGCAACTATCAGCTCACGTGGCAGGGAACAGGTGCCGACGTCGAATTGAATATCCTCCAGTCCCACAAGGTCGTCGCGACAGTGCCGGCGCGGCTGGTTGATTTGCCGCGTCCGGCGAGGGGGGATCGGTACGGGACGCGAAAATTAGAAGATGGAAGTACATCGCTGACCGAAATCGGGTTCTACGGCAAGAAATATGAGCTTGCGATCGGGCAAGGCTCGGCGGCCACCGATGAAAATGCAATGGGAAGTCAAAAGTAGGTCCAAAAGCGTTTAGCAAAGCAGTCGGATCGCAGTTTCTCTATGTTCGGAGAACTGTGCCGGATCCCGTTGCCTTAGTTCTTACATTCCCGCTACGCTCCACCGGAGCGGGCTGCGATCCGGAACTTTTACAAAGCTTGAAACATCAATCCGGGAGGGCCGCCGATCTTAGGGGGCCTTTCTGATTTCTGTTCGAAGCGGGGGCCTGGTGCCTAGACATTCGAGTGATCAACGGGGAGGCTCGTTTCGTTCCCCAGATAACCCCTCTCCGTTAGACCTCCGTCCCATGATTCTCCTCTCAGCGCGAGCTCGGCAAGGGAATCGCCAAGTCGCCCGTCACATGCGTTCTAAGTTCGATGAGACTTGCCTTGAGATCGTGAAGCAACCAGGCGTGACGAACATGTCCACAGATTCGAGCGCAGCGGAACGGTCGTTGCCTTCCTTAACCGGAATTCAGTGAATCGAAATTGCACGCTCGGGAAATCCGTTCTGCATCTGCAGCCACGATATCCACGCAACCTTCGACGCTGAGGCTCCCAACATCACCAAGAAATCCCTCAGTGAGACCGCCGTTTTTATGGAATGACACAACATAGGCATCTGTTGATTTCTAGACAGCGCCTAACGCCTCTGACGCAGTCCAAAACGATGCGCCGAGCAGCACGACATCTTTAATCATGAATTGTCCCGCGTCGCCCAATACGGGGAAACCATGATTCAATTGCACAGCGAGTGGTGTCGAGACCGAGAAGCTGATGGTCAACAGAAACGTCACTACGCTCCCCAGCTTGCCCATGAGAGATGCCTTTGCAGATCCAGCCGGAGCGCCCGCCGCACGGCAATTGCGACCTCAGTTGCGCCGATCCGATTCGATACGCCTTGCACGCTCAAGATAACATACAGTTAAGAGCAGTATTGGGCCCGCCACGGGTGATGCAAAGCGCGGCCCGCTGGAGCAGGTCCCGCTGTGGTGTTAACTGCGGTCTTTTCGCAGCTTCGCCATGACACTGTCGATGATTGGGTCGGAGACACTGTGAGGCAATTCGAAGGAACCACTTTCAGTTACGATTTTGACGGTCTTGAGGCTGGTATCGTAGAGTACTTGGCAAGCGCGGCACTGGAACAAGTGCAGATCGAGTTCCTTGCGGATCTCCTGCGATACCTGGTTCTCCATGTAGTCGGCGAACTCCGCGAAGAATTCCTCGCATGTGATCATCGAACTGCTCCCTTGGTATTGGCCGTGAAGTGAGGCGAAAGCCACTCTCGCAGCATGAGCCGTCCCCTGAGCAGACGCGTCTTCACGGCTGGCACGCTTAGCCCCAACTCCCGGGCAACTTCATCCGTTGAAAGCTGCTCGATATCGCGGAGGACCACTACAACGCGGTACTTGGCGGGAAGCCCCAAGATGCCCGCCTCAACAAGTTGCTTGATTTCCGATTTGGAATGCGATTGCTCGGGGTTGTCCTCCCAAGACCGCACTTGACGAGGGCGAAAATCGCCCTCTTCCTCGTGCTCAGGCTCATCGAGGCTTTCTACGTTTTTTCTGCCCCGTAACCGCTGCAGCGCTGTATTCCTGGCAATACTGACCAACCAAGTGGAAAACTTCGACCGCCCCTGAAATCCGCTGATGTGCTTGAACGCACTCAAGAAGGTATCCTGCAAGCCATCCTGCGCATCGGCAGTATTTCCCAATATCCCCATTAGCGTGCGATAAATCAACTGGGTATGGCGGCGAACCAACTCTTCAAAGGCCTCCAGCTTGCCACCCTGCGCCTGGGCAACCAGTTCAGCATCCAAGTCCTCGAGTACGTCGCCGCGATACACTCCGCCCTCGCGACCAATAGGAGTGGCGACTGCGTCCGAAAGATGCGCTTTATTTTCCTCAAAGACCGGAGGGGGCGCAAAATCCGGTTCGATTCCGAGCCCCATTTGGAGGGTGTTCGCGAAATTATTGAGAGCGGTTACCACCACGCATTCCAAAATTTGTTCTTCGGTGAAACCAACGGCTTGAAGGTTGACGACGTCCGCACGCGAAAACTCCTGAGCCGCGCGTTCCCAATTTGACAGCGAAGTCCAGCAGTCCCTTGTCGGCCATCGAGAGGTTGGACTCATGATGGTCCACGGCGATCTGGTCACCCTCCTCCGAGGGCATACCTAAGCCGCGCAATAGGTTGCAATGCATGGCCACACAATAAGAGTTGAGATTCGCTGCCGACACGGCCAGCAGAATGGATTCCTTTTGCACCCGGGTCAAAGCTTCCTCGGGGAGCAGAATCCTGCCCACTGCTTCCAGCTCCGCTTCGAGCAAGTCGGGCCGTAAAGTCTGAGCGCGGAAAAAGTTCGGTATGAATCCATGACTCTTCTGAACGATGGCAAAAGGTGCAAACGTCTTGGGGCTCAGGTAGGGAGCGCGCACATATGGCCCTTTTCGTTGTTCCGCCTCATGAGCGTCGCGCAATGAACCGTGGCGCGCTAAGCTCTGCGGCTGATCGAAGGTCGTCCCGGGGAGTTTTCGCGGTCCGAAATCCGGCTCCGGCCCCAACCCCACGGACAGCGTACAGCGGTAAACGGCTAGGGCCGTCACGACGACGGCTTCGAATATTGATTCGTCCCCGAATCCACATGCCCGCAACGCGTCAATGTCTCCCGAGCACACGGAGGGAGCGTCGCGGCTTAGCTTGAGACAAAATTGCAGGCAGGCTAACTCAGAGGCCGAGAGATCCGCTTTCCGGTAGTCGGCCATGAGAGCATCGATGTGCACATCCGATACGCCAAGCGAAGACAAGATCCTGCTATCCAAGGGCACGCAATACGCGTCTTGCCGTTCGGCGGCAACACTGAGAAGGATTCGTTCTTTCTGGACTCGGGGAATCGCTCCTTCCCGCAAGCGCACGGCACTTTCAAGCATCGCTTGGGCCTCGATGAGCCGAGGTAACGAGGCTTGTGCTTGAACGAGATTCGGGACGAATCCAAGGCCCATTTGAAAGGCAGCGAAGGGCCCAAATTTGTCTTTCAGTTGAACTTCGCGGAGAAAGCTCATTGGCGGAACGTCAGATGGCGCCGATCCACTACGAGCAAGTTTACGTCTCTGGGATGCCTGCGTGCAACCTTGGGCTGCCTCCCCTCCAGCCAAGTAAATATTTCGCATCTTTTTTCTCTCCGCACCGTCTCATCTCGCGAAGTCAGTGCAACCGATTTAAGCTCTGCTTGGAGTCGGTACATAGCCTGCGGCTGATCACACGACGCTGAGGTGGTTTCTGACCTGAGAACAGAATCTGGTCCGAGGCTGCCCGCCGCCAGTTTAAGGAGATATCTTCAACTCTTAAGGAGATTTCGGGCGGCTTCCTATTGAGATGGAATTGATATGGACGATCTATATGCGATCAACGTCGCCAAGACCGAATTTCGGGAGGGCTACAATCGTGGCGACGCGGCGCGGATCCTCGCGGTTGCGGATCCTGACTTGGTTAACTTTTCAAGCGAGCAGCCCAGTGGATTTGGCAAAAACGGGTTGGATGATCTCGCATTTCGCTTGCAGAATCTTTTCGAGCAATTTGCAGTGGCGCTGGCGGTGATTATCGTCGAGATCCGCATTAAAGGAGATCTCGCCTATGACTACGGATGGCACGAATTGACGCTCACGCCCAAGACTGGAGGTCCGACGATTTATCGCCGAGACCGCTACGTGGATATCTGGCGGAAGAATCCGGAGGGGAGCTGGAAATTGTGGATGTACATGGATAACCAGGATATTCCTGATCCGTTCCAAGCCCGCCCGGTTCCGTCGCAGCAGCTTACGGCGCCAAGCGCTCGCGAATCTTCTTGTACAGCCGGTCGCTGAATCCCTCCGGCATTCGAAAGATCCTCCCATCTCCGACCAGTTGGACGATGTTCCGCGTCCCATCGAGCACCGCCGTGCAGTGTTCGCAGATCTCGAAGTGAGCCCGCATCCTTTCGCGCAGTTCGATCGAAATCTCCCCGTCAAGATAATTGGAAATTTCCCGCCAGACTTCGACGCAGCTGATTTCAATGGTGCTCATAGCATCCTTCCCTTGTTACCAGGCCCTGACTTTCCGGTAGCTTTGCCCCGAGCTCCAGTTACCATCGAAGCCGGGGGCCAAAAAGTCTCTCAATTGCAACCTCGCGCGATGGAGCCGAGTTTTCACGCTTCCTTCCGTAATTCCAAGGACCGCCGCCGTGTCCTTCAGACTCAAACTGTGGACGTCCCTCAAGATTACGATCTCTCGATACATAGGGCTGAGAGAATTGATTCCATTCTGTAATGCTTCGCGAAGCTCTTGTTTTTCGAGCAGCTCGGAAGGGATGGGGCGCCAGTCTGCAAAGTCCCTCGGACAATACTCGCCTTCCGTATCTTGTGGCGCGGAATCAATCGACTCATACAGATGGTGACGCTCCTTTCTCAACTTCATCCTAGCCTCGTTGTAGGTGATTTGCACGAGCCAGGTGCTGAACTTGGATTCTCCTCGGAAGCTTGACAGTTTCGAGAATGCCTTCAGCACCGCCTCCTGGGCGACCTCCTCAGCATCGGATGGGTTTCGCATAATCGAGATCGCAGTCGCATAGACCAAGCGCTCATAGGGGCGAAGCAACTCTTCAAACGCCTGCGGTTCTCCTCCGCAAACACGCCTGATTAGCTCTGCCTCGATGGACTCCAATTGCGGCTGCGCCATGTTCTCCCGACACGAAGAAATGAATAACGTTCTTTCCCGTGTGATGCCGACACCCGGAGAAAGTTACAAAGGATGCGGTGGTCGCCGGGACAATTTGGACAAACGAAGGGTAATCGGGTGAAATTCGCGAAACGATGTGCTGGATTGCTACTGGAGATGATTTCGCCGCTGAAAGTGCCGGATCTCCTGCTTCTACACGGCCGCCAACGCCTCTGCCGCAGTCCAGAATGACGCTCCGAGAAGTACGACATCCTTGATCAAGAACTGCCCCACGTCACCCAATACCGGCAACCCGTAACTCAACCGCACGGCACCTGGGGTTGAGAAGAGAAAGCTCGTGGTCAGCAGAAATGTCACGATGCTCCCCAGGCTGCCCACGAACGACGCTTTCGCAGAGATCGGTCTGAGCGCCAGCATCACGGCAAAAGCAATCTCAATTGCGCCGATTAGATTCGACACGGCTTGCACGCTCAGGATCCCATACATCCAGGACATGAGCGGGCTGTGCGCAACCAATGGCTGTATCCCCTCCGCCTCCGCTGCGGTGAACTTTAAGAACCCGATCAGCAGGAGAACTGTAACCAATCCATACCTTGTCAGCCACACGCCCAGCGTCTCCAGTCTCCACTGTACATTCGCGGATCGCTGGCACGCCGCAATCAATGGATCTACGCTTGAAATCATGGGACCCCTCTCTTTCGAATAGCTGCGCCACGTATGTCGGATTCGCAAGGAAGTCAAAGGTTTCGTCGTTGACTTGCGACGGCGTCAGCGTGTTGCTCCGAATCTCCTGCACCAGTTGCTCAGACACACCCGCGAAGCCGCTCGGCGGAAAATTGGCAGTCGTTTCGCTCTGGAATTTGACGATAGACGCAAGGCTCCGGAAGTTTTTCATCCACCACAAAGACCCTGACCGGATCCATCGGGCCCATCGCATCCTCCGTTATAGGACATTTCAACTCGAGTACATGCCGGCTAGCGATATGTAGAAAGAAACTTCAAGGACCGAAGATACTCGACGCGAGAATGATCGCTTGATTGCGGATAGTGAGCCCAGCCTGTATCACTTCCGCGCAAGAAACGGATCGAATCCTCGTGACAAACGTACTTGGAAGCTCGACCGGCGATTGGGCTTAGGCCAGTACTCTGCATTGTGACGCTCGCGCGAGTTCCGTAGGAAACAATTCACGTAGATCTTGTATCTCGCCTTAGCTGCTCGGCCCGCGTCACGCCGTGGTTCTTCGAATCAAACAGCGCTGTCCAAGGCGGTGATCCAACATCAATGAGCTCCATGATGGGAGCTTCAACCTGCACGGTGCTCCTCCGTTAGCTCTCGTTCTGCCTGGAGCCAGTGGTCAAGCTCGCAGCCGTGCTGACCGCCGCGTTCGATATAAATGCAGTAGGCGCGTAGCTGAATCTCGTCGTGCACCGCCGCATCCCCTGCGGACGAATCGAGAGATTCGGACTGTTTTTCGATTGCGTCCGGAGTCGGTTGATTAACTGTCTTGCTTTTTGCACGCGTGCTCATAGGTGCCCTCCTCTGGGCTGACTTTCCGATGTCAATTTCCTCGAATGCAAACATCCCGGCCAGCTATCATTGCGTATGCCATTCGAGGGGAGCTTTCGAGCGGTCCGCTCGGTACTCCGCGTACTCGAAAACCGGCGTCTAACAGCAAGTGTGATGACGAAGCACGGCCAAGGTTCCCAAACGGCTAGGAATTCCTGCGACCGTTTCAATTGGCTTTGAACAATTGGAACGATGCTCGCTGGCCTGATGATGGTGCCAGCCTCTCATTCACTCCGGCGTCGAGGCGTGCGGCAGCGGCGCGTCCTAGGTCTAGACCACTATCCAAGGAAAATGGGCAGCAAGACACCCATACCCAGAGCGAAAAACCACAGCGCCGGCGCTGGAGTTCCCACAGGGCGAACGCGACGTAGTTCGGACGCGGCGGTGCGCGGATTGAGGAGCAATTCTTGAGTGTAGCGGCGTTCCAGAAGCAGAAATACCAGCGCCGTTGTAGCGCCATAAATCAAGTGCGCCATCAGCGAGGGAAGCAATGCAGACGCTGTGCTCGCGCGCCAGTCAATCTCGCCAGTGAGCAGCAGCGGCAGGAACGTCATCGGTCCGAGATACCACCAGATGACTCCGAACAGCCATCCCCACATCACGCCGAGCCCGATGCTCGAGGATTCGCGTCGAAACAGCACACCAAATGTCATGCCGATCAGCGCGCTCACCAAGAGATGGAGAAGCAGCGCGCGAAAAATAGACAGAGGAGTGTCAAGGCCAGCAATTTTGGGCAATACACCTGTAGCGATCATCACCGGGCTCGAAACAATTCCCCCGGCGAGACCGCCGAGCGCTCCCCACCCAAGAGAATGCAACACCAGAAGGCCAGGGCCTTCGGGTTCCCGATTCAGCGGATCGGACTCGATGAACAACTTTACCCACGAGCGATCAATCGCGGCGTACGCGATGCCCAGAATCAATCCATAGAGGATATGCCCTACCAGCGAACCGAATAGTTCGCCCCCATGATCTGCCGTCCAGTCCAGAGGCGTTCGGGAGATGAGCGGGAAAAGAGTGAGCGGCCCCAGGAACCACCAGAAAATCCCAAAGCCCAGCCCCCAGCCCATGGACGAACCGTAGCCCCGCACGTCACGCTGGAAGAGCAGCCCAAAGCTGGAACCAATGATCGTGGCCACGCCAAACTGCAGAACCACGGTCGCCATCCGAGAGTGAAACTCGCCCAGCCCGGCGATCAAAGGGAAGAAGTCACCTGCAGACGACCAGCGTCCAAAAATCATCCCGCCAAGCACGCCTGCAAATCCGCCAACGATGATCGCGCGCCACCAGAGGAACGGCGGCATTTCTCGCTTCCCCCGCAGACCACCGCGAAATCCCAGCGTCACGCCCACGGGCATTCCCAGACAAATCAAATAGGCGACGAGTTCAGGAAATTGATCGCGGGCATCCGCGAGCTTGGCCATGGAGCGGCCAGAACTAGCGAGCAAGGGCAAGATCCCGGCCGGAAGAACCAACCACAGGAGAAAGGCGGCGCCAAGTCCCCAGATCAATCCCGCACCCGAGCTGGTAGCTCGATATGCGAAGAGAAGGCCAAAGGCAAGCCCGAAGAGGGAGCCAAGCATCAATCCCACGAGCGGGCGATGTAGCAAGAAGCGCACTTCCGAGTGCGCCACCCGCGCCGCCGACCGCGAGACCCCAAAGAGGGTCGACCCAATCGAACGATCTGCCGCGGTCATCCCGCTGCGTGGCTACTCTTGAAACCGAAGACATCGATTTCTCCTCACTGTAAATCAATGGTTTGAACGATATCGCGCGGGAAGAAAAGCTCGATCGTCCAATCGACCAGCACCCGAATCTTTCTTTCCAGACCTGGCAATTTCGAAAGGTATATTCCTCTCCATAGGAGCCATGCGAACAGTCCGGAAAAGCGCACGGACTTGTGCCTCACGAACGGAATTGCCATTTCAGCACAAGCCGACTGGTGCCCCACGACGCAAAGCGCTCCTAGGGAGTCGAAATGAAAACTCTCTTTGGGTCCGCCCCGAAGTTCCGCGCAAATATTTTTCGCGAGTACTTCCGCCTCCCGCACCGCAAATTGAGCAGTAGGCGGACAGGGTTTTCCCGACTTCGCATCGGTAAGTGCGGCACAATCACCCAAGGCCCACACCCCCGGACAACCGCGCAACTCGAGCGTGTTCCCAACAACCAGGGCGCCGCGCTTATCTTTTTCCACGGGAAGCGACTTCAGCAGCGGATTCGGACCCGTTCCTGCCGTCCACACAAGAGTCTGCGCGCGGATCTCACCGTTGCTTACGGACACGACTCCGGGATTCACATCGGTCAGACGTGTATTCAGGCGGAAAGTAACTCCGCGCGCTTCCATCCTGCCCTGTGCATAACGTGCCAAGGACTCGCTTAGTTCCGGCAGGATGCGGCCGCCCGCATGAACCAGCACCACGCTCAGGTCCTCTCGGCGCAAGTTGGGATAATCGGCCAGAATCCCGTGCGCAAAGTCGTTCAAAGCCCCCGCGAGTTCGACGCCCGCGAAACCTCCGCCCGCGATTACAAAGGTAAGAAGAGTCTGTCCACGGAGGAAATCGGGCTCGCGGTCGGCGCGTTCAAACATCTCGATGACGTGATTGCGGATTCGGATCGCGTCCAGGAGACTCTTGAAGTTGAACGCGAGCTTCTCGATATTCGCCATACCCAAATAATTTGAAACGGAGCCGAGAGCCAGGACCAACTGGTCGTAGGGAATTTCACGCCGCGAGCTGCGTTTCGCCGGGAGCGTGATCCGTGTCCAAAATCACACGGCGGGCTTCGAGATCAATCGCGCCGACCCGTCCACGAATGAACTCTGTCCGATGCAGGCTGCTGCGCAACGGTGTGCTGATATGACTGGGTTCCAGGCTGCCTCCAGCGACTTCCGCGAGCATGGGTGTAAATAGAAGCGCGTTCGTCTCGCTCACCAAAGCAATCGAAACCGCGGGGTCACGCCGCAGCTGCTTCTCCAAGCACTCTGCCGTCCGCATGCCCGCGAAGCCACCACCAAGTATCACGATCTGTTTCTTTTCTCGAGGCGTGGGCGATACGTTCTCAACCTCGGGACCGAGCACTCTCTCGGTAATATCGGTCAAACCTTGGGTGATCAGGCCCAGCAAAGCGCCGTATAACACCCACCCGACCAGCGCGGGAAAATGCGAGCGCATCTGTTCGGCGCTCCACTCAGGCATCTGTCCGGAAAGTAGCGGAACCGCGATTACACTGATCAATCCCCACAGCGGGATTCCCAAAGCGGCGCCGGTTAACAGGTAATCTACATAGGCGCGAGGCGTAGGGCGCAAGCTCGCAGAATAGACCGCGCCTACTGCGATGCCCCAGACAACACTCAATAGCGGACGGCCGAGGGCGGGCGCCAACGCCAAGCTGGCCGTTGCGCCCGCCAGCATCCCAATTAAGCATCTCCTGAATAGTGGGTGCATCTGTTTAGATACGCGCGTTATGGTCGCGTGGTTTGCCGGCTAGGAAAAAGGAAGCTGCGGTGCCTCTCCGTCTCAATCGAATCTGCAGTCGAACCGCTGAATGCCCATACGGCTGCGGGCAACTCAGGTCCCTAACATCGTCGCCTCTCGGACTTTCGGATGGCTGACGAATCCCCGCACCAATGCGTCCAGAGAAAACTTTCCCGGTCCAAAAATCAGAATCACCAGCCCCAGGAAAAGAAAGATAAAGGGATCGGCGTTATAGAACTTGCCGGGATCCGTGAAGAACGAAAAGAATGCCTCCCGGTCAGCGGTGATGTACGCCATCGTCATGTCGATCACCAGACCCAGCGCAGCGATGCGTGAGAGCAATCCGGCGGCAAGCAGGATGCCGCCCACGAATTCGAAGGTGGCGACGAATGTGGCAGTCGGCCCGGGTGCTGGCAATCCCAGGCTTGCGAAGAACTCGCTCACATGCGCGAGATTGTGAAGTTTCCCCCAGCCGTTCTGAGCGATTTGCCAACCCCAGTAGAGGCGGACGATCGCAAGAAAAGGCGACTGCAGGCTGGAAGCAACTCGAACGAAAAGGCCGTACAGCTTTTGCATTTGAGACAGTGTGCTATTCATATTTTGTCGCTCTCTTGAATGATTTAGTTTGGGTGTCGGATCCAGCGGCATATCTCTCCGGCTGGCAGAACCAGCCCAGAGCCGACCAGGTATGGAACCATTTTTCAACGCGGGCCGCGCGGTCGGCTGGCGGGATCGCCGAGCCGCGCAGTCCGGATTCGATTGCCGAGTTCAAGGATTTCCCGGCATGCAGCGCGGACAAGATGGCGAATTCTTCGCGGTCGAGCCGGCGAAAATAAACGTCTTCGTCCAGGCGATGCACGGCCAGAAAAATGGGGCTCGGCTTCAGCTTTGCGACCGCGCTGACGCGTTTGCGTTTGTGGCGTTCGCTGAACGTATTGCTGGCGACGTCGAGATCGTCCGAATCTTTGCGGACCTCGAGCAGCAAATCATCCACGGGATAGCGCAGAGCGAGCAGGCTGACGTACGGCTGCAAGCGCAGCGAAGCTTCGCGGGATTCGACGCCCGCGAGATCCTCTGGCTTGAGTGATGGCTCGCGCAGACCGTCGAACGCTTCGATATCGGCCCATTCCAGGCGTGCCATATCCACAGCCAGATTCTGCCGTTCGCCGGCCCATGCGGGATGTTTTTGCAGCCAGTTCACCAGGCGCGAACCAAGATTGCGCAGGGTGAAAGATTGGGACGGGCAATCAATCAGATACGCTTTCGCCATGGCGTCGAAACGGCGGCCACCGAGCACGGCGCGCACACCCGGAAAATCCTCGGCGAAGGCGGAAAGCACGCGGAACCAGTATTGGCGATTATAAATTTCCAGACGCTCGAAGGACGTGAGGCGATCGTTGGGCTTGATGATTTGATTGGCCACGGCGCGCATCGAGCGGCCATCGGGCGCGACAGAGCGCATGCGTTCGGAGCTCGTCAACGGAGTCATGACGGCGCGAGCCATGCGGCGTTGCAGATTGAGGAGTTTCATACGGCGGTGGCGAGCGAGGCGCTCGCGAGGAAGCGATTGGCCTTCAGAGCTTCGTCGTGCACTTCGTCGAAGGAAGGGATGCTGTCGTCCCATTCGAGCAGCGTGGCGGTGTGGCCGACGCGTTCGATGGCGCGCGCGTAGAGCTTCCACACGGGATCGATCACCGGGTGATCGTGCGTATCGAGAATGTACTTGCGATATTTTGAGTGTCCGGCGATGTGGATTTGCGCAACGCGTTCCGCGGGGACGCTGTTGACGTAAGTGAACGGATCAAAGCTGTGATTCTGCGACGAAACGTAAATATTGTTTACATCGAGCAGGATGCCGCAGTCGGCGCGCTCGGCGACTTCGTTCAGGAATTCCCATTCGGTCATTTCGGAAACGTGAAATTCGGCGTAGCTGCTGACGTTTTCGACGGCCACGGGAATTTCGATGTAATCGCGCACTTCGCGGATTTTCTGCGCGGTGATGCGTGCGGCTTCGAATGTGTAGGGCATGGGCAGCAGGTCGTGCGTGTAGCGGCCATCCACGCTGCCCCAGCAGAGGTGGTCGGAGAGCCAGGGAGTTTTGGTGCGCTGGACTAGAGTTTTCAGGCGCTTTAAGTGTTCGCGATTGGGGCGCTCGGCTGAGCCGAAGTACATCGAGACGCCGTGCTGCACGACTTTATATTGTTCCAGAATTTGATCGAGGATGCGCAGCGGGCGGCCGCCGTCAATCATGAAATTTTCGGATATGATTTCGAACCAATCCACGACGGGCTTGCGCGTGAGGATGTGGTGGTAATGCGGGGAGCGCAGGCCGATCCCGATTCCGTAATCCGTGTGGCCGTTAAACCGATTGGCGGGCATTTCCAACTCCGTTGGATGAAGCGAAAAGATGATGCGAAAAAGTGTTGAGGGCCGGTAGTGCGGTCCAGCCCTCAACACCAGACACCGCTGTTTTTGAAGCGACTACTACTTGGGATCGTCGGCTGGAGGTTTCGAGCCGTCGGTTGCGCAGCCGCCCTTGCCCTTGCAAGAGTTCTTGCCTTTGCAGCCGTTGTCGCTCGCCTTACAGCCACCCTTGCCCTTGCAGGAGTTCTGACCCTTGCAAGCGTGCTTTTCCTTCACCTTATTGTCTGACTGGTCCGACTGGGACACGGAATGCATGCCGGAGAGAAGGTTGGACGCCTGGATTGTTGAGGTGGTACCGGCCAGCAAACCTGCGAGCGCTGCGCCAGCAATGAGGGCCTTCTTTGACTTTGTCATTTTGCTAAATTTCCTCCTGTTTGAAAGAATGTGATCCACAACATGCCCTTCACACGGAAGTGCAAGCGTGAAGGTTCTGCAAGATTCAAATGGCCCTTCTCGTTCCGAGCTCGAAGCTAATTCGTCGCCCGGCTAATCCAGAAGGTACTTGAGATCACGGACCGACTTGCGGCCTCGTGCTGTATGATTCCGAACCCACTGCAAAGTTTCGCGGGAGTCGAAATATTTATTCGGCTATCTGGGCCTTACTGCGGTTGGTTTGGGGTCAACGAAGCGGAGGTGGGCACTCAAAGTTCAGGGCAGCGCCTGCCAGATCAGGGCTAGACGGCGATGTTCTACAACAAATCGCGCCGAGGGCCCCCCGGGGGCGCGAATCACCTGCCCAATCGTATGCAGCAACATCCCTCAGGAAGTTGACGCCGGCGCCACAAGTTCGAAGGAGGAAGTGAGTTGGATCGCCTTGTGCAACGTGCGATAGAGCGGACAGTGCATCGCGTAAATGGCATGCACGCGCTCCACCGTTTCTTTCACATCTTCGTGCGCTGCCAGCCGCATCGTCACATGGATCCGGCGGATCACCAGTACGCCTTCCTCCGTTTCCACCTCTCCGGTTCACGTCTGCCGTCAGTCTTCCATCACTCGCATCGATGTGGCGCGCTTCCAGCGCACCTCCGAATGTGCCCATCATTCAGCCAGCGGTTGCGGAAATGACATAGTCGATCGTCGAAGAATGCGACTCCGTCAGCATCGCAGGATTCATCTTGTAGTGTTCAGCGATGGCTCCGTGGACACTATAAATCACCGGCTGGGCCTCGCCGGGCAGATGCGCGATACGCAGAGGCCCCCGCTTCCGCTCAATACGCGATTTTGAGGTGTAAACGACATCACTCATGATCTCCTCCTTGAAATCTTGCATCAGCTACATCCTTTCGCTCCGAAAAACCGCTCCCCGGTGAGGAGCGAGCGGCTGAAACTTTCCGTTCCCTGGCGATCGACTGCCAATAGTAGCGAACCGATAGCGCGCGATCTGCTTCTCCGAAAACAAATGCGCCAAAGCAAAGAGCGAGAACCGAGTGGTCGAGAGAGGCTCCAAAATACTCCCAAACCGGAGCCTGGGCTCCGGGGTAGTTGGAAGAAAATAGCAAAGTGAGCATGTAAACCGCTCCACAGATGCTCGCGGAACGCACAACAACACCGAGGACCAGCGCGAGACCAATCGCCAGTTCTCCGTAGGCCACGAAAAAAGCAATGACCGTGGCGTGTGGCAACACGAATTTTTCCAGCACGGGGACCATAAACGGATAGGCGCCTCCCGCAAGAAACCGGTCGATCCAAAATTGGAACCCGCCGCCCCGGGTGAATCCCGCACCAAAGACCTTGTACTCGCCAAAAATCAGAAAGAGCGTCCCCACGGAGATTCGCAGCGCCGCAAGGGCTATCGTGTTTCGGTCTCTCGTGTTGAGCCGCATTTCAATATGATCGCTTGACCCAATCTAATTGTGCCGGATCGCGTCGGGAGACCGTTTGAGATCCAGCGGGAACACCTTCAAAGTCCACATTACCGGTACGGATTTGGGCGGATAGCAAACCGTCTTATCGCATGCCTGATAGGTTAACTCTCCGCTGATCGACACCGTTTTCCCCGAGGAGATCAGCGAGCGGACAATGTCGGAGGTGGGTGAGAAGTTTATCGTGACATCCTGAACGATGCGGAACTTTCCCGCATACACCGGGACGTGCTCCTGGATCGCCTCCAAATAGAGATCCTCGGAGGCAGGGTAAGTTACGGGTGCAAGCTCAATTCCCGAAGTCTCGCGCACCGCGAGCTGAATCGGCCTGTATCCTTTCACTCCGGGAGAATAAACGTGGGTGTCTGGAGGAAGCTGAATATCGGCAATCAGGCTCACCCGGCTGCCTGGCACAACTTCTCGATCCGATTGTTCCAGCGTAAGCTCGAGATGGGGCGCCTCGACCTTCTGGCTCACTTCCTCGGTCAATTCGGGGAAAAGCTTTCCCATCACATTGTTCGGCGTGAACCGATCGGTGTACTTCGCTTCGAAATACTTCTCACGAATAACGCCGCCCGTATCGATAAAGTAAAATCCCGGCTGCGCCATCCCCTTGTTCTTCCCCGTCGCTTCCGTGTTCAGGACGCCGAAGCTGGTGATGATCTTGGAACCGGGATCGGCGAGTAGCGGGAACTCGATATGGTGCCGATCGGCGAAGTCCTTGAGGATCGCCTGACTGTCATAGCTGATGGCTGCGACCTTGATGCCACTTGTTTCGAACCTTTGTTTCGCGTTTTGCAGCTCGACCAGCTGCGCTTTGCAGAAGGGTCACCAATCGGCCGAACGGAAGAAAAGCAGAACCGTCCCTTTCGTCCCCTTCAATGTCTCAATGGATTGGTCATGGCCAAATTGGTCCGTCGCAGCAAAGGCCGGCGCTTTCTGTCCCACCTGCAATCCGATCGCGGATGAGCCTGTTTGATTGCCTGCCGAGTTTGCTTGCATATATGCCAGCGCAAAAAGGATGACCGATATTCCAATTCCGTATTTCATCATGCTCCCCTCGGGTCCGGTCCCAGCCGGCAACATGACGGACCAGACGCTCGGTACGACGCGCAGATACGGCTAATTCGAAAGCCGCGCTGATCCCACACCCAACACCCTCCCCGCTGGTGCCTCTTGCACGATGGCCACGATCCGTAAATTGCCTGCCCTTGCCTCCGCGATGGAGTTTGACCTTCACCTCTTGCGAAAATTCGCCGGACCCATCGATGCGTCCCGACTCGCGTGAGGCTTCGCAAGACGGCAACGTGCTTGAGCGTCCTTCCTTCATTCTCCCCGTGCTCCACGTATGACTCATCGCTTTCATCCGCCGCCGCTATCAAAACTTCCAAAGACTTCGCCGAAATGAAGTGAGGCATCTGGCCGGTGCTAACGTGCAGCGTAGCTACGCCGTCCGATTCCCAACGAACCAAAGAGACGCTGACCGGAATCTTTTCGGCCTTCGTTGCGTTTTCGATGGCCGTGATTGCCCCTCTCTCATCGCTGCCCACGAGTTGAAACCGGCCATCAACAACCATCTGCGGCGTATAAACGCTCCCAAGACCAAACTGGCCTGCATACGCCCCTTGGCGCTCGGTGTATTCGCGCGAGGAGTATGGGTCCCGCCAGCCGATGCCGTCCCAGTAGTCCACATGTTCACTCAGAACGATCAGCTCGGCGTCGCTTACGGGCTGGGATCGGTCTAATCTTTCGAGCAGGGCGTCAGCGGGTGGGCAGTCGGAACACCCCTCCGAAGTAAACAATTCCACAAGCACAGGAGCACGTTGCCCATCGCCATTGCCAGCGTGCGCGGCCCCATGGGCGGCCCCCCAAGCGCAGAGGCAGCAATACCCCGAGAAGAGCAATCGAGACCATGCCAATCAACGCGAGCCTGACGCGAAACATGTCAATTCCCTCCGTTAACGAGATTGAAGCCCAGTCAACCATCCGTATGATTCGGTGTTCGAACTAAAGTTACAGCGACTTTTTGCCTTCGAATTCTCGGGGCCCCAGCCCTCTGCAGCCTATTTCCTTCGGAGATCAGGCTTCGCCATTGCGTATTTTCGATCGAAATCCCAGAATCTCTTCTGGTCATCCCGTTTGCTCGGAATGGCGCCGGCTATGATCGACCAGCCCAACTCTCGAGTGCGACTCCTTTGAATCGCTCTTTCGCCAGGCGCCTGGTAACTTGCTTTGTGCCGAAGCTTTTTTCACTCTCGGGTATCAGATCTGAGTCCCGTAGAGTGCAACCGGGAAGAGGGAAAGGACTTTCACGATGGCGAATCTGCCGATGGAAACTAGGGAAGCCCGGAACCGCTATCGGCACCTCATCTCCCGTGTGGGCCTCCCGCAAATCTAGCCGAAACGCGCACATTTCTGCTGTCGGCCAAATCGCCCTGAGTGACCGGCACATTTGGGACGTCGACGGAGGCGTTAGGACTGGGCACAATCGATAAACCGCTTGACGAAGATTTCACCCCGTGCGTGAACTGCGTCCGCTTAACCGTAAAAATGCTTCTAAGCCAGGTTGGACCGAATCCAGTTCTCTACCTCCTCCAGATCCGAATACGGTACCAGCTTGCAATTCGGGTGTGTGATACCCGTGATCAGAAGGGAGATCTTCTTTTCCACGTCCCGCCGATAGAATAAAGACACTTTCTTGGTTGTCGCGCCCAGAACGTAACCGGTCTCGAAGCCCAGCCCAAAGGAGGATCCGGAAACTTCCGCAACAAACAGATCGCACTGCTGAAGCCAATTCAGATCCCGCCGGTATACTTCTTGTGGTGAAACGGACCGGTCCGCCTGCCAAGCGTCCTCGCGGATCAAATGACGAGTGAGCACTTCGTGACCCAATTCCTCCAGCAACTCAACAATCCTCGCGGCTGTCGTCACTGAGGACCGATCCCCCGCTACGGTGAACCCGAAATAAATCTTCATGTGTGTAGAGAATCCTTTCTCGTGCACCGGGACCGCTGGGGAGGGTCCCTTTGCCGAACGGAGGCGTGCGAAGGTTAGCGTGCAACTGATCCCAGGGCCGACCGGAAGCCCGACTCCTGGAATCTTGACTTGTTGCGCGTCGGCCTTCGCTAAGAGGAACCATCTGCCAATGATCGGACCCCTTGCATCGCAAGGCCTACGCGCCTTGCGCTTCGGCGAACGTGAAGGTTTCTTCTTCAGCTACTAAGAAAATGGGCGGCCCACCAGAAGAAATCGTCACGGCATGGGCAAGCGCTCGCTTCCCACCATCTGACGCGGCGCATGCCTCCAGATCCGCCATTGACCGGAAATGAATCTCTGCGATGCGATAGAAAGGAGGGGTACCTTGCGGTGAAGCCAGTACCTTCGTCCCAACTATTTTGGTCTTGCCGCCCAATACTGCGACAGCCAGAGGTACGTGTTCGTTCTGATACACCTTCTCGAAAGCATCAATGTCTTTGGGACGAGGATACATTACCACCAGTTTTACTTCTGCCATTCCGTGCTCCTGTTCTCAGTGAGATTTGCAACCATACCATTTTGTTTGCTCGCCAGATTGCTCCACACGTGGCGCCCCAAAAGTCCGTATTCCTATTTTGCGACCAAGGGAGCGCGCGACCCATGAGATTCCCCAATAATCAAAAAGATACAACTGCACACAATTTCTTAGCGCGGGACCGCTCAGACAGACCAACTGTGTAACTTTCTTCTCATTCGACAGTCGTATGGAAGAGACCAAGCGAAAAAAGTCGTCATGGAAAAGGAGCGATTATGAGTAAAGTCGGTGTCGTAAGGAGTCTTGCCACCATTGCGTTGTTACTTGCATTCTTGATCGTACTGCCCGCGGCACGAGCGGATGAGACGAATCAGGCCACCAAAGTCAGATTTGATCAGCCGGTTCAGATTCCCGGACGCGTACTGCCTGCGGGAACCTACTGGTTTATCCTGCCTCAGGAGGTGAGCCAACATCACTTGGTCCGTATCTTCAGCGCTGATCGAACAACGCTGTATGCGACTCTGTCCACGATTAGTGCCGAGCGTCCAAAGCCAGCTGACCACCTGGCGTTCACTTTCGCGGAGCGTGGGTCCGCGCAACCTCAGGCGATCGTGACCTGGTTTTATCCGGGTGACACGACGGGCCATGAATTTCTATACCCCAAGCAGCTGCAGAAGGAACTCGCGAAAGACAAGCACGACACCATCACGACCGGAAACTGACCTTGACTCCGAGTAAGACATCAATTGGTCGGCGGTGACATTCAGACGCCGCCGGCCGAGTTGGCGCAAAAGGCTTCAGAGCACAGGGATCGTTTCTATCGAGCCATTCACTCTTGACCGGCATTCCGGGCCAAGCAGGCAATGATCTGAGACTCAATATCGTGAGCGCACCCCTACAAGACGAACTACCAGATTTGACTGACGCGGACGCCGTGCGGCTCGCTCAACAGGGCGATGCCGTCGCGTTCGAAGGAAATTATCGGTTGCATAGCCGAAAGGTCCACAGACTACGCCTTCGCATAGTGGGAGCCCCAGCCGCAGCGGAAAATCTCACACAGATTCTTCAGCATTCGTACGAAGTGCTCGAAGCGCAATTCGAAGGGTCAATGAGCGGTCTTGCGTCCTATACGTGAGCCCATTGAGCAAAACACGCGTACTGCTGGCAGACGATTATCGTCCTCTCCTGGAAAGCGTGTTGAGACTGCTTAGGCCTGAGTTCGAGATTGTCGGCGAAGCGCAAAATGGCCAAGCTCTTGTCGAGGCCGCCCTCAAGCTAAAGCCTGACGTGATCGTTACAGATATCGGCATGCCGATTCTCAACGGTATCGAGGCTGCCAAACGATTGCATGAAGCGGGAAGTACGTCGAAAATCGTATTCTTGACTGTTCTTTCGGATCCCGACTTTATCCCCACCTGTCTGGCCACTGGGGCGCTGGGGTACGTCGTAAAAGGTCGGCTGGCGATCGACCTGGAGCCTGCCATCCGGGAGGCAGTTGCTGGGCGAATTTTCATTTCACCGGCTCTCAAGAGCGAGAGTTAGACGACGGACTAAAGGTGAAAGCGGCTTTCCCTTTTCAGAGCCGCCCCATGCGCACCAGGCTCAGTGTATTATTCCTGATGGAGGAATGATGGTCATTGGCGAAAAATTGAAGGCTTTGAGAGCGCAGAAGAATATGTCGCAGGGCGACGTCGAAAAACGCACCGGCCTCCTCAGGTGTTACATATCGCGCGTAGAGAACGGGCACACAGTCCCGTCCGTCGATACTCTGGAAAAAATGGCTCAAGCGCTGGAGGTCCCGATGTACCGGCTTTTCACGGATGAAGATCACATAAAGAAGCCGAACATGCCGGCGGAGATCATTCGGAGTCCGGCCGTCCGCTCGAAACAGGGACGCGAGCTTCGAGCTTTCGCAAAATTACTCTCGCGGATGAGCGATAAGGACCGTGGGCTATTGCTTTACGTGGCGACAAAGATGGCGAAGAGGACTTAGAAGCGGCTGCTTAGGTCGTGGAGGATATAGTTACTTCGCCGAAATCATTTCGACCGTCGTTCGACTTTCCTGCTCGCCGATTCCTTCACGCTGGAAGCGCACCGGGCGTCCTCGACGCCACGAGCGCAGCCCACCCGGCTTTTTTGTCCTGCGTATCCTTCGACACAAATCCCGTCCTGGGAAGGAGCGTTTGGGCCGCGCATCGTGTTGACTTCCATCCAGTTCGTCCAATTCTCAGCGCATCATTTTGGCTCTAGTTTGCGGGCGCCAACGGGGATGTCCCCAGCCCCCGCCGCGGACTAGAAAGGACTCTACCGTCTGACCGAGAATTTCACGCGTAATCGTCAGGCACAATTCCTGGAAGCTGTGCGAACCGAGGTTCTACAGGTCATACATTTTGTAAGCCTTGATAATGATCCGGCATTCAACTCCGCACAGGCGCCAGTGTGTAACTCGTACTCCTGCCGCCTTCCTCGCTGCGGACGAGAATTCCTCGCTGAACGAGGTCGGTTATATCGCGCTGCGCCGTGTCCTGCGATGATTTCGTCAGCTTCGCCCATTTCGATGACGTGAGTTTGCCATCGAAACCATCCAGCAGTTTATTGAGGAGCAGCCGCTGCCTCTCGTTCAGGGGCGAAGCGCCGATGCTCTCCCAGAACCGAGCCTTCGTCAGGACGGTTGCCAGCAGCGTTTCCGCGCCGTCAATCGCACGGCCCAAGCATGCCAAAAACCATGTCAGCCATTCTGTTATGTCCGTCTCGCCTTTTTGCGTGTGTTCCAGCAGGTTGTAATATTCCTTGCGCTCCTGCCGAATCTGCGCCGACATGCTGTAGAAGCGCTGCGAACTCTTTTCCGAACGGGCGAGGCACAGATCGGCTATCGCGCGCGCGATGCGCCCGTTGCCGTCGTCGAACGGATGGATTGTCACGAACCACAGATGCGCGATGCCGGCCTTGAGGACCGGATCCACCTCCGGGCCGTGATTGAACCATTCCAGAAACCCCATCATTTCCTTCTCAAGACGCGGCGCTTTTGGCGCCTCGAAATGAACCCGCTCTTTGCCGACCGGACCTGAGATGACCTGCATCGGGCCGTCGCTGTTGTTGCGCCACCCGCCGACCGTTATGCGTCGCATGCCGCTGCGCCCTGTCGGGAACAGACTTGCGTGCCAGCCGAACAGCCGCTCTTTCGTCAGTGGCTTGTCATAGTTCCGCGTTGCGTCCAGCATCATCTCGACGATGCCTTCCACGTCACGATCGACAGGCTTAAGGCCGCCGACATCCATTCCCAGGCGACGCGCAATGGAGGAACGGACAGCCGCAGGATCAAGGTCCTGCCCTTCTATGGCGCTCGATTTGACGACATCCTCGGTAAGCGTCCGGAGCACCGCCTCTTCCTGCAGCCCGAAACCCAGGGCCTGCATTTGGCCGAGCAGCCGGCCTTGCCGGTGGCGCACCTCCGCCAGCAGGCCGGTAAGCGCCTCGCTGTTCCAGTGGAGCTTCGGCCAATCGGCCTGGTCGTGGATGTACACGCCCATTCTCCGCATTTTATGCGTATATTATAGGCTTTAATCGCCGCATCCGCAAGGATAATCGACGCAATATTTGCGGCGAATAGGAGGCCTAATCTCCGCATCCTCTATATATGGGGAGGCAGGGCGTTCCATTCCGTCCTTCTCTGCTTTGAGAGGCTCCTGCAGGTATCAGGGCCTGTGCTCGGCCATCGCCAGTTCGGTCGGTAGGAGCCGATCGGGCCAAGAACAGTAAGCTGCACCGTCGGCGGAGACGCGCGAGACGGACCCGGCCTCCCGCGCTGACGCCACCTTCGCCTCCTTTGAAAACCTCAGTCCCGCGTCGCTGCCGTCCCAGTCAATTGAGACCACATCGCCCACGCCCACCTGTTCGGTCGCGAGCATGCTCGCCAGCGGATAGACCAAGTGCCGCTCAATTGCGCGCTTCAAGTGACGCGCGCCATATCTCAGGTCTGTTCCTTCGCGCAACAGAAAATCTCGCGCGGTCGGCGTTACCCGGAACAAGAAGCGGCCTTTCATCGTCTCAAACACGCGCTGTTGCACCATGCCCAATTCGATTTCGAGAATCTGTTCCAGCTGCTCGGACCGCAGCGGATGGAACACGATCGTCTTGTCGATCCGATTCATGAATTCCGGCGCGAACTTCCGCCTCGCGGCTTCCGCTGCCGTCTCTTCCACCTTCCCGTCCAGCCGCGGCTTCGAATCAGCCGGGACTGTCGGCGCAAATCCCATTCCGCCCGTCATCAGTTCCGCAATCTCGCCGCCGCCCAGGTTCGAAGTCAGAAAAATCATCGTTTGTGACAGGTCCACGCGGCGGTTGTCGCCCAGCGTCAGTGTCGCTTTGTCCAGAATGCCGAGCAGCAATTGCCACAGCGCGTCCGACGCTTTCTCGATTTCGTCAAACAGCAAGAACGAAATCTTCAGCTTCTCGGTATGAAACTGGGCGAGCGCTTCCTGGGTGATCAGTGGGTGGGTATCGCGGTGGCCCAGATATCCCGGAGGGGACCCAATCAGCTTCGCAATTTCGTGCGAGTGCTGAAACTCGGCGCAACCCACCTTAACCACTGCTCGCGGGTCTCCAAACAGCACTTCCGCCGTGGCCTCTACTACTCGCGTCTTGCCCGCCCCGGTCGGCCCGAGGAATAGCAAGTTCCCCACGGGCCGCCCCGGTGCGTTCAGGCCGGCACGAAAGACCTGGTACAGGTCTACGACGGCCTGCACCGCTTCGTCCTGGCCAACAATCTTCTGCCGCAGCTCCGCTTCGAAATCTCGTGACTCCACGCTGCGTCGGGTCGGATCGAGTTGTAACGCATAGGCGTCCATCTTCCTGCTCCTTGTCCGCCAGAACTCTCTATCGTCCTCCAAGCGGGCTCAAGTTCCCATATTCGAGAGCTGAGAGCGGACACCATTGAGATTCCCGAATAACGGTAAAGTTCCGCGCTTAACTTCGAATGGCGGTCGGCACCTTTGAGAGTGAGCAGATCACCCGAGGAGAATGGGTAAGAGGACTCCTATACCCGTCGCAAAAAACGACAACCCGGGTGCCGGAGTTCCCACGGGGCGGACGCGCCGGATTTCGTAAGCTGCAGTCAGCGGATCGTGAAGTAGTCTGCGGGTAGAGTGAATGCGGTGGTCGCTGAATTGATTCCTCATGGCTGAAAAGGTCTACATCGCAACCGTGCAACGCAAATGCTTGTGTAACCTTATCGCTGGCGCAGCATCTCAGAAATCAGGGAGGCATAAATGAAGATCCAATCGCTCCGCGAAATAATAGCGCTATCCGCGGTCGCATGCGCGCTCCCGCTTTTCGCATCGCCCCAGGCATTTGCGCAGGGCGGGGCAATTTGTCCAGAGAAGCAGTACAACGACCTTATCGCCAAACCAGTCCCGCCCACGGGCTCCGCCGCTCCATCGGCCTCCGCCAAAATCGACCCTGCCGAACAAGCCGAGTACAAGGCTTTCTTCAAGGTGCATGCGGATAATACTGACAAGTTCATCCAGGTCGGCGATGCCTTCGTCCACAAATATCCCCATGGTCCTTTTTCCGAGGCCGTTTATTCGCAGCTGAGCATCGCCGAATACCAGAATCAAGATTTCGCGAAAATGGACGAGTACGCCGACAAAGCCCTGGCACTCAATCCCGATGACGCCACGGTCCTCGTGTTCACCGGCTGGGTCATTCCTCACTCCGCTAATTCCACTCCCGCCCAACTCAACAAAGCCGAAGGATACGAGAAGCGCGCGCTTGAACTTCTCCCCAGCCTCACGAAGCCGGTTGGAATGACCGACAAAGAATTCGCGGCTGCAAAATCCGAATACGAATCCCAGGCTCACAGCGGCATGGGGCTCGTGTATTACCAGAGGCAAGACTTCGTAAGAGCGGTTGCCGAGATGAAAAAAGCAACCTTGGGAGCCTCCCACCCCGACCCAAGCGATTATTTTGTGATGGGTAATTCGCTCGACCAACTCGACCATTATTCTGACGCCGCGGCGGCATTCAAAATGTGCGCCGCGATTCCCGGCGGCCAGCAGGCGGTTTGCAAGCAGAAGGCGGAGATCGCAAAGAAGGAAGTCGCTTTGAAAACTGCTCCTTCCGAGGGTGCCACCCCAAGTGGGCTCTCTGCCCGTCGCAGCCCAGCCGCTCAATAACTGAGCGAGGTGCTCCGCTCATCGCGCACTTTGGGATGAGCGGGATTCGCTGTGAGTGCCGGGGTTTCTTGGGTGGCTCCATGCGTGAACCAATAAGATTGCGTGAAAGGACTGAGCGTCGTGCCTGCGCGATGTGACTGCAAATACTGTGCCGCGGCTCACAGCACAATCCTGAAGTCCTTCTTGCACGTGCCGGCCGAGGTCGAACGCGCTTGTCGCGCTCACGAGGGAGATCGTTGCTAAACGCGGACATGTGGAAGCGCAGACGATCGAGAACTTCCTTGCCGCTGGATACTGTAAGGATCAAATGCTTGAGGTTCTGATGGGCGTGGCTCTCAAGACGATCAGCAACGATACGGGTCACATTCCCCCGAATGAATTGGATCAGGTTTCGATCCGAGAGCTAAGCCCTAGATCAGCGCCAATTCCGACAGTTGGCCCGTGGGCTGGCGCTGGAAGTCGAAGATGTTCGAAGGTGGAGAAAGAAAATGTCTCGTCGTCTATTCAAGGCTTTATCACTATTCCTGGGAGTTCTAATGTTCATGTTCGGATTCCTGAAATTCTTCCAGCCATTCCGTGGATGGTTTGATATCCAGATTCAACAGAGTCATTTACCCCACGAGGCGATTCTCGCGGGCAAACTGATGGAAATGGTTACCGGGTGCCTGTTCTTACTGCCATGGCTTCGAAGATCGTTGACCGCAAAAAGCAGAGATCAACTCCTCCTGATCGCGTGTTCGATCCTCGTGGCTCAGATGGGCGTGGCAATCTATGTCCACCTGCAGCCTCAGGTGCCTGCTAGCGTTCTTCCTCTCGGTATCAAGACACCTGTGATTCCCTTTGTCGTTCTCCTCCTCGGATTGCTCACTGCTATTGCTGTTTGGAAGGAGCAGCGAACAGCGAAGGCTAGCGATATGCCGACTCAATAACAGAGTTCGAACCCGGGCATATTCGGTCAGAGCGCAGAGCAGGCGTGTCGAACCTGACATGAGTTCTCCACCGCCGGCTTATCACCAGCAGCCCACCACGGCGTTGAACAACAGGAGTCCAGAATGAAACGGCTATTCGAAACAGTTCAGATGGGGCCACTGGTGCTGAGGAACCGTGTCTTCATGGCGCCCCTTACGCGCAACCGCGCCGACGCAGACGGCGTGCACAATGAACTCGCAGTGACTTACTACGCGCAGCGGGCATCGGCAGGACTCATCATCACGGAGGCGACCCAGATTTCCCGGATGGGGAAGGGATACATCAACACTCCCGGCATTCACTCTCCTCAACAGGTTCGAGCGTGGCGCCGCGTCGTGGATGCCGTACATGGAAAAGGCGGGCGAATATTCGTTCAGCTGTGGCATGTCGGCCGAATCTCTCATTCGTCCTTGTTGCCAAACAACGCGCAACCCGTCGCTCCATCCGCAATCCGTGCCAATAGCCAGACGTTGATTGCCACGGGTCCGGCACTGGTTTCGGAGCCGGTTGCCTTGACGGCTAGCGGGATCAAAGAGACCTTGGACGACTATCGGCGGCAGCCCGCAACGCAAAAGAAGCCGGATTTGACGGGGTCGAGATTCACGCGGCGAATGGATACTTGATCGATCAATTTCTCCGAACAGGATCGAATCGGCGAACCGATGAATATGGAGGTGTCTCGTCGAATCGAGTCCGCTTTCTCACGGAGACAGTTGAACGCGTCCTGGAAGTATGGGAAAGCAGGCATGTGGGTGTGCGAATCTCTCCGACGGGTGGTTTTAACGATATGAGGGACGACAACCCACTTGAAACCTTCTCCGTCACGGTTGCAGGACTCAACAGCTTCGGGTTCGGGTACCTTCATGTCGTTGAACCGGCGCAGAACAGCAAAGGAAGCAGCGCGGAGGATCTCGCCTTGTCGGCTCACCTGAGAAAACTTTGGAAAGGTATCTATGTCGTGAATGGCGGATATGACGGGCTCAGGGGAGAGGAAGCATTACGGACCGGGCATGCCGACGCTGTCGCATACGGCCGCGCCTTTCTAGCCAACCCAGATCTACCAAGGCGGTTGCAGCTCGGAGCCGCTCTGAATGAACCGGACCCAACGACTTTCTACGGAGGAGACGCTGCCGGCTACACGAGCTATCCCGCGCTCTCTGAACCGTGCGGCATCGGGATAGGCGGGCACGATTGTTTGAATCTGCGCCTAATATAGCGTTTTGACATCCCTGCAGATGAGTTCGACACCGGGGGCAACTTTCGAGCTGCGGAGTTGATTTCAACGGGCAGTGGCGGCAAGGTTGAGCACCAGTTCGAGAACTGTTCGCCTTTGCATAGCATAAAACGACAACGGATGCCATTCGATAACCTCCGTAAGGTCGTTGTCGAGCGTCCTGTCTTTCCTCGTTCTCTTTTCGTTTGTTTCGCGCCGGAACAGCGTTACGCCCGGCCCGATATCTTTGATCCGAGGCTCTCGTGAAAGCGTCCTAAATCGCGGACAATGCGTTTGCGGCCGTCCACACCGACGCGCCGACTAGACAATATCCTTATCAAAACTGTCCTGCGTCTCCGAGCTCCGGCCAGCCATGAACCAAACCTATGGCCCCGGGTCGACACCAGAAAACCGTTGTAACGAGAAACGTCACGATGCTCCCGACGCTGCCTACGAACGACAGTCTTGCGGAGATGGGCCGAAGCGCCAGTAGTACAGCAATCGTGATCTCGATTGTTCCAATCAGATTCGATACGCCCTGCACGCTCATCACGGAATAATCCAAGACATGAGCGGGCTGTGTGCTACGAGTGGCTGTATCCCCGCTGCCTCGCCCGAGGTGAACTTCAAGACCCCGATTAGAACCAGCGCCACCACAAGTCCGTACCTTGTTATCACAATCCCGATCGTTTCCAATCCGAGCTGTACGCGCAGAAATCGATAGCACCCCTGAATCGCTTGATTCGCTGTTGAATCCATGGAACTCCTCCGTTTACCCCGTGAATCGCTCGGGCGAATTCGCGAAACATCCAAAGCTTTCAAGTTCGATTTGCTCAAACCAATCGACAGCGGCACAGAGTTCCGCGCGGGAATCATTTCACGGACACTTCCAGCCGGTATCGCCACCACAGCCCTAATTTCGCGTACGAGTTCTTCGAACACCTCCACAAAATCGGCCGGTCGGAAGGCGGCCGTCCCGAGACAATTCGTTCCAAACCTCACGACGGGCACCCACCAGTATCCCGCTTCGACGCGCAATGAATAAAACGCGCTGGTCCGCGAGCCCGACAGTAATTCGACCAGCCGCGAGATGCTTGTGCCTGGAGATTTAATGGCGTCGAATATGATGTCGATCTCTCGAAGGTTTGGCAGGTCGGCCAGTTCCTGTCCCGATTCCGCAAAGTAGTATCGACGGCCCGTTCGACGGGCAAGGTGACGAAAGACTTCAAGTTCTTGCCTTCGCGGGCCCACCACCAGAATGTTCACGGGATTGTTCAGGCCCATCCCAAACTCCCTTCCAGATCGTAGCCACCGACTGACTTCCCATCCGCATATCGACCGCGAGCAGGATCAACTTAATGTCTGAAAATCCCGTACGCGAGAATGAGAGCTTCGTTCGCCAAAATGATCGCGCCGGGCACCGGCGTCGTGGACGTCCACGATCGGATGCGTGTCGCTAAACCGCCCTCGGACTGGGCTGGGACAATCGCTGGGTCCGACGTAATGTATCGCGGAGATCTCATGCGTTCCTCCCGCATTCCAGATTGTGGGTCTCGATTCGTTCGCCAGCGAAATTGCTCGATCTCTCCGCTGGCAGTTGCAATCGATATCAGGCATCGGCTTCACTCATCCTCGGCGCGACGTCCTAACCCTCATCTAGCTCCTGCCCCGCTTGCCGCCAACGATCCAGATTGTGGCCGTGCTCAGCGCCCCCGCTCCCGATAGCCGGCCTGTATATGCCAGTCTGATGAAGAGCCCTCGTCAAAGTTACGTGTGAACGATTAATTATGAGAATGTTCGGCAAGTACAGGAACGCACCTGCCGGTCTTGCTGCGCGCGGTCGCTCAACCGCTCTCGAGTTCCGCTTGAGTGGCACGCAACAATCCCTTGGGCCAGGAGCCTCTTGGAGCGCTCGCCCGCTAGAGCTATCCGAGAATGATGGGTAGCAACACACCCGTCCCCGGCGCGAAAATCCAAAGCGCCGGAGCTGGCGTCCCGGCTGAATGAAGACGACGAATTTCATAAGCTGTCGTTCGTGGACTTAGCAGCAGATTGCGCCAGCTGACGCTTTCGGCGACGATGGGAACTTCCAGATAATCGCGGACTCTTTCGTGCGGTGATCGGCGCTGCCTCGAAGGTGTAACGAATTGATAGCAAGTCGTGCGCGTAGCTGCCGTCGACGCTGCCCCAATAAAGATGATCCGAGAGCCACGGCGTATTCGTCCGCCGGATGAGAGTTTTCAGGCTGCGCCAATGCCCACGATCAGCTCACTGCGCCGATCCGAATTAGATCGAAACTCCGTGCCCCGCCAGGTTGTACCGCGCGCTGAATCCTGGATTTGTTTGACAAGACTCCGCAAAGCTCCGCTAGCGGCCGTCGTATCTACACGACGACCCGATCTCCCAATTGACGATTCCCAAACCATTCCCTCGGGGTTCGCTTGATTTGTGCACGATTCAACGATTCAGCAATGCACGCTCCGCCCTGCAGCTGCACACACCCTGGCTTCGGCAGCGCCGCTTGTCCTGCGGTGTGATTCGAAATGTCTCCCGAAGTTTCACGGGACGCAAAATATTTCCAGGCCTCATCTGCCGAAACCTTTTTCATTTCGGTGAATCAGACTTGGCGCGCAACACAAAGAAGGTCATGACCAAACACCCGCCCAATGCCGCTCCCCAGGAGTTCAAAGACATCGCCCAATTGGCGTGCCTGGAGGTCTGGGGCGGAAATCGCAGGGCGAATCACTCCGTCGAGCTTCCCGGCTTGGCTGGCTGGATCTATTCTGATCCCGTCGAAACGGCTGAGCTCGGCGGCGACGTTCATTACATTTCTGTCTGTTCGAAGGGAATTATCTCGCGGTTCGCTCTCGCCGATGTTTCAGGCCACGGCCGATCGAGCAGCGTTATGGCTCAATTGCTCCGGAAGCTGATCCGCAAGCACATCAATACGTGGGACCAGTCCGAACTCATGCGCGAGTTGAGCGAATCGCTGCGAAACACCAAAAGGAACGGAGAGCAGTACGCTACCGCGACCCTCTTTGCGTATTATCGTCCGACCCGCGAGCTTGTTTTCACGAACGCCGGGCACCCGGCAGCACTCTGGTACCACGCAAAAACCGGCACCTGGGATTGGCTGGAATCCGCGACTCCATTCGCGCGGTCCGTCGAGGGGCTCCCACTCGGGCTGATCCCGGGCACCGACTACGTTCAGGTGGCCGTGCAACTCAATCGCAACGATGTCTTGGTCGTATACACGGACGGGATCACGGAAGCGAGTGATTCGCAAGGTAACATGCTCGGAGCAGATGGGCTGATGGAGATCGTCCGAAATGTGCCTGTCGATTCTCCGGCTTCCATGGCAGACCATTTGCTCACCGCACTCCACGATTTTCGAACCAGCTCTCTGAGAGATGACGACCAAAGTTTCTTCATTCTGCGGCAACTCGAGGGCTGATGTGCGATGCAGCGCTACCGGCACCAAGAAGAAGCTCCTCAGCGAAGCTGCCATTTTCCTCGAGTGAAATCCGTCCAGGCTGTGTGGAGACTTTTCCCCTGTGTGCGTACCTAGATGCCTTCTGCTGCAAAATCTTCTCTGTGAATTAGAGGGAGAGATCCATGTCCGTTCCGTATCTGCGAGAGGCCGCTGCCCAGGACGATCTCGGAAAACTCATTCGGTTCGTTCGTTTGCACCTTGGCGATGGCAACGAAGCCGTCGGCAAGGAAGAGATCGACCGGTCGTGGGCCGAAGCTATAAAGATCCTGCTTCGCGATGAACCGGTGGACCGCGAATTCATCGCCCGGGTTCTGGAGAGGAACGAATCGACTCTCGCCCTCCTTTTCTTTCATCTGCATTTCTATTTCATCCGCAGGTCCGGGAGGTGGATTCATGACGGAAGCAGATAAGAGCGCTTTGTCCGCAGCCGACCCGCGCGAGGTTGGGACGCAGCTCCGGCCGGGCCTCTGGCACACCATCAACGAACGCTACCCCGGTTCGATGATTCGCAAAGAGAGCTTCGTGCCTCAGGCGCGATTGAGAAAGCCGCTGGCCGCATCGAGGTTGACGCTAGTCAGCTCCTGCGGCGTGCATCTGAAGACCGACCAGCCTCTGGATGTCTGCCATCCCTTCGGAGACTTCCGTTTTATGCGCGTGCCTTCCATCGCGAAGCATGATGACCTGATCATTCATCAGTTAAAATACCCTCACGACGATGCAGACCTCGACATTAACGTGATCTTTCCGATCGAACGTCTTCAGGAACTCTGCGCGGAAGGGCGCCTAGGCAGCTTGACTCCGAATCTCTTCAGTTTTATCGGCTACAACATGGACCCCGAGAAGTTTGAGCGAACCGTCGCAGTCGGAATTGCCAAAGCGGTCGTCGAAGAGGAGCGCGCCGATTGTGCGTTATTGGCGCCCGCTTGACCGATCTGTCATCAGTCCGTCGGACTGATCCAGAGAGCCATTGAAGCGCGTGGTGTGCCCACGGTTTCCGTCACTGTAGCTCGCGACATTACCGAGGCCATCAAAGTTCCGCGTGCATTGTTTCTTCCCTGGCCGATGGGTCATCACTTTGGCGCGCCCTTTCATCGCGATCTGCAGCGCCGCATTGTGCTCGCGGCGTTGGGGTTGCTTGAGTCCAGCGAACAACCGGGTACGATACTGGATCTCCCGATCAAGTGGGCAGACGTTCGTCGTGAGGCCAAAACACTCACCGAACAAGGGCGGAAGCTCTAGCACCGCGAACTGCGCCTTCCCGGACCGCTCACGAAAGGTGAGGGCTTTTATCGTGAGTCCACTCAACGGGCAAGACCCTGAGATGCAGTTGCGAGATCTGCGGGATTACTGCCAGAGAGACGCGGTATAACCTTCATCGATGAATTCGCACCTTTTTCTTGACCATTACTTCTCCGTTTAGCTGATCTTTTAACAATAGACGGGTATCGATCATTGAGAGCCTTCATCAAGGCGTCACACGCAATATGACAACCCGTGCTGGATCGCCAGGGGCGTATTCCATTGTGCGCGTGGCTAAACCTTTCCTGTCCCTTTGCATCGCTTCAGCTGCAGCCCCTCGCTGCAAGCATTCGCAAGGAAGACTTGCACTTCCGTTCTGCTCCATCAATCGTCAGGAATGCCGCGCTGGTACAGCAACACTCGATACTTCGGTTCGGCTTCCACAGCGAGTGGCTTTCAAACTCCTCGTCTCTGCCAACCGGCGGCCATAGCATCTCTTATCGCCATTCGCTCATCACTTGCTACCTGGGCTTCAAGCGACCCGCGGACCTGAATTGCATCTTCCGCTGCCTGGATACGGTCCGGAGTCTGTTCGTTCGGTCTCAAGCACAGCGGACCGGGGAGTCTCGACGCTTCTGCAATTAGGACACAACCGCTTGGAAGGATCGTGCATTTTTAATTCGACCAATCGCCCTTGTGTCGCGTGGGCGGTGGAGTCTCTTTCATGAAACAAGAATCGCAAACTCTAGTTCCATCTTTCCGCGTGAAATCAACCGTTCGACTGGAATCAATCTCAGCCCCGCACTCTCCACAAGGGTCGGCGTGCAATTCGCTCATCTCGACCTTCGGAGTGCGCGCGGTACTCGAGTTCAGCAACTCCGCGTTACTCTTACTTTTTCTCAACAACTTCAAAACGGATAGTGCGTTTCCCATCGCCACTCGTTCTTCCCATGGGATACTGCCGTTGAGCACGGCATCACACCCATTGATTGCGTTTTCCGCAGCTTTTACGTAAGCCTGAAGTTTTTTTCGTTCGGATTCAGAAACAATAGCCTGGTATACCTTCCCCCGATGTTTCTCTTCCATACTGGACTCCTGAGGCGTCGCGTCTTGTTCGAGGACAACGAGGAGTGAGCAACGCCGTCTGATTTCGCAAGGAGCCGTGTGTTGCGAGGAGGGTGCGGCAGATGCTAGTGAGACTCTCCAACGGTACTCGCTGTTCGGATGGATAGCTACTAAATAGGCGGTAGAGTTAAGTCGATTCGATTCCATCGGATACGCTGTGCGGCAGGGTGATCGCCCGCATGTTGCCCTTACGCGTCTTCGGGAGCATCATGGCGACGCGGCCAAGTACGAAATGTTCGGAGGTCCGATGGCAAATGAAGGAAAGGGCCAATGCCCTGCCATGGTGAATTTCAACCGTAGATGCATTCGCGTGGACGGACACACTGGCCCCCATGGTGGGGGGCTTAAGTCGCCTAGAGTTGGAGTCTACGAATGTGGATTTTGTCACGCGACATTCCCGTCGTTAGAGGAATTCGACGCACACGCCCCATGCCCCGCCGCGACATGAGCGGGGTTTAGAACGTTTTTACCGAGATCCAAAGGTTTACGATGCAACTGACTCCGCGACGATTGACTACCCATCAGAAGGCGGTACTGATTCAGGTGCTCCTTTCGTTTCCCGACCAACATGTCGGCGTTTGCTACGATCCATCAGCGAGCGACGCGCTCGATTTCGCACGAGACTTCCTCACGATCTTCAACGTGATTGGGTGGAAAGTGAAAGAGGGATCTCCATCGGAGGCCCTGAATGGTCAATCCACGGGCCTGGCGCTTGTGGCAGGCGCTCAAGACGACCTGCCTCCCGGTTCCGAGGCGCTTCGGGATGCGTTACGAATTTATGGTATTGAAGTCACAACACTTTGTGATCCCACCTGCGACATCAACTCCGGCGGCTTCATTCTGTCCATCGGCTCTGACACCGAACGATAAGCAGAAAGCTCGCCGGTACGACGCCGGACTCCTTCGGTTCGGTGTATTATCGCCGCGGGAGGAACAATGGTCATCGGCGACAAATTGAAGGCTCTGCGTGAACAGAAACATTTGTCCCAAGGCGACATCGAGAAGCGCACTGGGCTTCTGCGCAGTTACATTTCGCGCGTCGAGAACGGCCACACCGTACCGGCCATCGAGACTCTGGAGAAGTTAGCGCGTGCAGTGGGCGTCCCTCCGTATCAAATCTTCTACGACGGAGAAAAGCCCCTGCTCCGAATCTTCCGAAGTTTGACGACGGCGGTTGGGGCAGTTCGGGCCGAGATGCGAGGATGCTCAGCAGGTTTCGCAGGCAAATGAGCCGGACGGACGAAGTGGATCTGAAGCTGCTCTTATTCATGGCTCAGAAAATGTCACAACGGAAAAAACGCGGTAATCGCACGTAAGTATATGTGATTTGAAATCACGAGCCGTCGGGAGTGCGGCGAGATTCCTGCCGGGGGTAGCGCGATTTCTGGCACCGAATGCCGTATGCTCGCGACATTCGCTAAGGTCGCCTGAAGATATACTGGAATGTTCGACGAAGAGTGGATCAAAACACTTAGCGATGGCAGAAGAGTGAAATTCACTTACCAAGAACTGCCGGAAGACGGGGCGTTTATCACCGCTCAGCTTGCAGGGAATGAGGTCGTCTATTCGGTCATATTGACCGAAGCAAGAAACCCGCTGAGTCGTGAAGATGTTGAAGATCATTTCAAGGGCGAACTCTCGAAAAAGTAGACACGCTGCGCGGGGCAGTTGCTCCACTTCGGTACGGCGGCGGAGACCGGCCCGCAGTTGATGAAAACCGGTTTGACGCCGACAGCCTCAGGCAACTGGCACGGACACTACAATATTGAGCAGTTTTGGGAATTCCGCTCCATGATATTCTTGCTCATCGTGCTTTCACCGCGTCGAAGTGTATCCGTCAGGGTCCCTCGCTTCCCCAAAAAGGCGAAATCAGGTAGCCGCGCTTTCGATGTGAAATTGTTTCTTGACTCGACTGGTCTGGGGAGAAAAGTCGCCAAGTTCCTGGGAAAAGAGATTGTCTTCGCGCAGGGCGATCCCGCGAAGAACGTAATGTACATTCAGGACGGCGGCGTGAAGCTTACCGTGATCAATCAGGCCGGTAAAGAAGCCGTGGTAGCCATTCTGGGACCGGGTGATTTTTTTGGGGAAGCGTGCCTGGGAGGCCAATCCGTCTGCATGGCCACGGCAGCCACAGTCGCACCCACGACCGTGCTGGTCATTGAGAAGAACGAGATGATTCGCGTGCTCCACCAGGAACACGAGTTCTCTGACCGCTTCATCGCCTATATGCTGGCGCGAAACATCCGCGTCGAAGAGGACCTGATAGACCAGCTCTTCAACCCCAGCGAGAAACGTTTGGCGCGCACGCTGCTTCTGCTCGCGCGCTATGGAGCCCCGGGCGATCCTCGCAAGTCATTGCCCAAAATGTCGCAAGAGACGCTGTCGGAGATGATCGGCACAACACGGTCGCGAGTCAATTTTTTTATGAACAAATTCCGGAAACTAGGGTTCATCCACTACGCCAACGGTAAGATCCACATCGACAATTCCCTGCTCAGTGTTGTCCTGCACGACTAGATGATACTTGAGCCCATACGGAAAGATTCCGCCCTTGCGGGTAGCTAGTGGCTGATACGGAAAATATTCCAAATTGAACTGTTTTTCGGCTGACATTTTCGCAGTCTGTCCGAATGAAAGAGAAAGATCTCACGCGCAAACAACTAACCTCGGTCCCGTGCCCTACATGCGGTTCGGTTGTGGGGCGGCGCTGTGTGCTGCATTCAGGCGACCTGCGCTCGGAGCCACACGTAGATCGAAAGTTCCTCGCAGCTGAAGCCATCAAACAGAGGTGATTCGCCGGGCCGCTACTCCGCCATGCTCAGCGGGCGGAATCGAGGCAGTCGGCAAGCGCCCGCTTATCTTTCGCCTACTCCACTTCGCGGGCCGCGCATTCCGCGTCTTCATATGAAGGATTGCTCGCGGAAAGGATTACTGAGGCGCTCCGGTCGTGTCGGTCGGCTTCGAGTCTCAGTCGTTGACCTCTAATGTCGATCCGATTGTGACGCGAGTGTGTCCCTCTGAAAGTGTGCTGTGCACGGCATCATTACACCTGCGCGAAGCACATAGTCCTGCCTGTCGTGATTTCAAAAGCGGGAATCTTGGAATTGCGGTCTGGAGGATTATCTATATGCGCCGAGTACATCGATTCGTTAGCGCGGTATTCTTGACGGCTGCCCGTGTGGCAAGCGGACCCGTCTTGGCCGCCCCAAAGCCGCAGGGAGCCGGCGAACAGGTCCGAATCTACGATTCGGGCCACCGTGACTACCACAATTGGGATGAACACGAAGACCTTGCCTACGGAGGCTACCTGGAAAAACGGCACGAGGAGTATCACGCGTACTCCACGTGGCACCATAAGGAGCAGCACAATTACGGGAACTGGTGCCACAGCCATCCAGATCAAGATTAAGGCATGCTCACTCGCCGAACTAGGAAGGTCAACTTGCGGACAGAGGCCCGGTGAGGGAGCAGCCAGTCAACGCGCGAGATTAAATATTAGTCGATGGAGCCCAGACCCCTAACTTGCATTCCAGTCTACAAGGTCTTCCGTCGTGGCTTTTTCTCTCACGGACTTCGTAAGATTAGGCTTGGCACTATCCTTTCTCAATCGGGCTATTAGTGCGGCGTGCGACTCATTCTTTCGTTTCTTTACGACGGTCTCGGCAGCCAAGGACCTCCGGGCTCGGTGCGGTTCATTTCGTAGGCCACCCGCAGCCAGAATGCACCGCTTCCTGGTGGCGGCGCCACACGTAGGACAGCGGACGGACGATATTTGTTTGTGTGTCAGTTGTCTTATTTTCACTCCTCCGCTTCTCTCTTGATGGACATAGGACGGTTTTGTAGGAACTCGACGACCCGTGCGCTATTTATTTGCAAGCCTCCGTTGTAGCTGACCAAACCCTTCTTCTTAAACTCGTTCATGAATTTGCTTACCCTTGAACGGGTGGTACCAACCATCTCCGCCAGGGTCGATTGGCTCACCTTCAGGGGGGAGTCCGACTTCGATTCCTTAGTTATCTCCCCAAACAACAACAGAACCCGCGCTAGTCGCCGTTCGCTGAAATTGAAGAATTGATCAATCAGGTCTTCCTCGATTCGAACAACCCGTGAAAGCAGGTATCCACCAAACAGGGTTGCAAACTGCGGGTCTCTCTTGAGCGTACGAACGGTGCTCTCCTTTTGCAGCCGAACGACATTGGATTGTCCAATCGATCTCGCCGTGCAAATTCGCAGCGATTGCCCCGCCAGACAACCTTCGCCAAAAAAACTACCTCGCTGCAAGATCGCAATGATCGCTTTTTTGCGCGTGGTGACCACCGTGAGCTTCACCGTGCCGCTCTCGATGTAGAAGACGGAATCGGCCGAATCTCCCTGCGAAAAGACGACCTCTTTGTCTCGGTAGTTCCGAAAAGTCATCCCAGCATGGAACTTCTTGCGGAGAAGCGTGCGACTGACACCGAGACACCGCTTACTCGCCATTCGAGCTTGCTCCTTCAATCACGACACGAAACTTGTCCTGCGGGCACCAATCGTATGCGTTCCAGACCAACCCGTCTAGATGACCAAAATTGACCACCTGCAAGGTGTGTCCAATTGCACAGCCTGAAGTGAGCAAACTATTCCGTCTGAAGACCTTGAAGGCGCAGGCACGAAAGCGAGGCTAGGAATTCTTTGTTGAGAATTGCGGGCCCCAAGTACCAGCAGTGAGTACGACGGCTAGAGTTCGGGCAGTCAGAGTGCCCCGACGTAAGAGACAAGATGCCCAGCCCCGTCGCGTTGTGCGTGAATGGATGCTTGCTGGAGGTTTCGACGTGGCTTGCTAAGTTCAATCGCCAGGGACAGCCCATCGCTTACGTGTTGGGGAGCGGCGATTCCGGAATGGGCGAAATCGTCAAAGTGTTTGAAGACGTCGCCAAGGATCAAGGGCTGAAATCCCCCTGCGGCTTTGCAAGCATCGCCGTCGAGAACAAGCGAGTCGTTGTGCCGCTCTAGGTCGCCGACATCAACGCCTATGAGAGTTGGAAACAGATCTCGAATCAGGTTGTTGAGGCCGCGCCGTCCCACCCTGTTCGGAAATCCATGTGGAGTCTGGCTGGACATAAGAACTTCACTCGATATTTTGACCGTCAAGTTTTGCTCGATCTGGTCGAAAAGCTTCGAGCGAAATGGTCCAACGACGCAGGGCCTAAGAATGCGGCAATCGCAGGGCGCTCTGGCATTTAGGCGCGGGGGCGACTAAGCAAGGCCTGATTTTGCGAATCGCAAAATCCGAAGCGCGAACGGAATCCAGCCCGGCCGTGGCGCACCTTGGCAACCCGCCGTTTTCGTGTTTAGGAAAATAGTTTATATAGGAAAGTTTTCCTTTACAACGCATTTTCCTTTATGGGAAAATAACGCTCGTGCAGCGCGGGTCTCAATTCGAGCGCCAGGCTCTTGCAGTCCCTCCGGGCCCAGACCCCGGTACGGGACCTGCCCGGAGTACGCATCGGCGCGATCAAAGCCCAGCCGGAAAACGCCTTCGATGTCCAGTTCGAACTCCAATCCGGGAAGCGTCGGATCGTCGTCCTGGGAGAGTTCAAATCGGCCGTGCCACTGAGGCTGCTAGAGGACATCGCACCTTGGATTCGCCGCATGAAATCCCTTCGTCCCGGTGTTTCGTTCGCGCTCATCTGCCCAGCGCTCTCTCCGCGTGCGCAGACGTACTGTATTGAACAAGGCATCGATTTCATCGATCTCGCCGGAAATATATCGATCAATGTTCCTGGCGAATTCACGTTACAGCGCCTCGGAACGCGAACGAATCGTCGCACCGGGGAATCAGCCTCCCCGGTCTTCCCCAATGTCTTTTCGGGCCGATACTCCCGCGTACTCCGCGTCCTGCTCGAAAAACCAAGAGCCTGGACGCTGACCGAAATTTCCAAAGAACTCGCCGCCGAAACCGACAGAATTGCCAAGACGTTTAGCACTCAAACGCTCCAATTCGCCATCAGCCTCGGCGCGATCTCGAAAACACTCAGCAGCCTGGACGAACAGCTCTGGGTGCGCCGCCAGGGCTCCTCCATTATCGTTCCCGAACCGCGCCGCCTTCTCCTCGAATGGGCGGAGAAATACAAGGACCGTTATCGCTGGCGACTGCGCAGTTCCTTTGAAACGCCAAACCCGCTAGGATCCACGCTCGCGGAAATCAATTCCGGCGTACAGTCCATCGTCCGCGGACCCTACGCTTTCACGGCAGCGGCGGCAGCAAGTGACGCTCCCTTTGTTGATTTCGACCGCATCGACATTTACGTCCTGCCAAGCCGGAACGACCTGAAACTCCGTCAGCTCGAGGGCCGCCCTGAATCCGAGACGCCGACCCGTCTCCGCTTCCTCTACCCCTATGATGAAGGTGTATTTCTCTATGCGCGAACAGATGCTTCCCTGCCGCGGGTCTCCAACATCCAGGCCTACCTGGACCTCTATGCCCGCGGCGGGCGCGATCTCAAGCAGGCGGATTATTTGCTCGAAAATGTTATCGCCGCGCGCTGGAAGGCGGCATGATTCCCGAACCGCAGCTCACCTATCTTCTCGAACTCCTCCAAGCTCTCGGGCCCGCAGCAGATGACTTCGTCGTGGCCGGCGCCCAGGCTATGAAGTTCGCCGTCCAGAAAGCGCGAGGGACCAAGGACGTCGATTTTCTTCTCAATGTCCTGGCGCTGCGCAAGGAGCCGCTACAGCTTGCGCCCATTTTCGAAAGGCTTGGCTATCGACCGGTTCCGGAATCACGTAATTTTCAATTTGAAAAGCCGATTCCGGGAAGTAACGAGAAAATGCGCATCGAATTCATGGCGCCGGAGGAGTTTAAGCGTGAGAAAGACTTTCGCGTGGACATCCAGGACGGGGTCCACGCGCGCGCCTGCACCGGCGGTTCGATCGCGCTCGAACAATCCGACCGGCACTCCATTTCGGGAAAGCTTCCGAAAGGCGACGACTTTACGACCACGATTCGCGTGACCGCGCCTCACGCCCTGGTCATGCTGAAACTTCTGGCGCTCGCGGACCGTTACAGCAATATCCGGGGCCCGAAAGAGGCTCGCCATGACCGCGAAGAGGCGCAGACCCATGCGGCGGATATCATCGGGATTGTGGCCGCGATTGCCGACATCCCTCGGTTTAACACCCTCTTCGCTGCCCAGTTCCTGCCGGAGCCGTTGCTTGGCCTTCGCGTCCTGCGCATTCTTTCAGACTCTTTTCGCGAGTCTACCTCTCCGGGATTGATCGTCTATGCGGAATATCTGGCTGCCAGTCTTCCAGTTGGCCCGGACAGCGCCCGAGTCGTTCGCCAAGAAACACAGTTGGCGCAGCGCCTGGTGGCGCGGATTCTCCCATCTCCCGAATTTCTGGCGCTGGCCAGCGCTATCGATGACAGCACCGAACGGGAGCGACAAGCGCCGTTCGTGGAAGAGTATCTGTCAAATCTCGAAAACGCCCGCATCCCTCTCACCGACCTTCTTGCGCTCCAGTCCTTGCCGAGCGGCGCCTTTGGCGGAGCGTACGCAGCCGGAGCCAAATTCGTAATGAGCGCGTCCGAACCGCTGGAAAAAGTATTACCGGAACAGCGCGACTTGCTCCAATCGTACCTCCGCTCGAAAACAGACGCGTTGCGCGGCAACGACGAGCTGCTGCGAAGATTTCCTCATACTCTGAGGATGCACGATCCAAATCGCTGAAACGCGATCCTCGTTACGGCGAAAGCTTCAGGCCGAATCCGTCGTCGCTCTCCTCGTCCCTCAAGACGAGCCCACACCAGCGCCCGATCGCGTTACGCCGACTGTTCCTAAGGTTTTCCTCGTTATAACGCGCCCCTTTCGCCGCGTTCAATGGAAGGCCATTGCCCAAGTTCATCCGAACTGCCAAACGCGTACGCACCTCGCATCCCCGTGAGTCAGACGTCGCGACTACCGAAGAACGACCCAGCTCTGTTTCTGTAACTTTACCGACGTCTTTTCTTGTCCACTGCCTTCCTGGCCAAATTCTGCGCCTGATCCGTCGGCTTCTTCTGTCAAGGCTCTCCGCTGCGCTGCGATGAACGCAAACCCCGCGGCCTTGACAGCGCCGACGGACAGGCGCCTTCCCGGGCCATGAAGGCATTTGCTTTCGGCTGCGCGGCCTTCCGCCGCGCCTCCGAAGAGCAAAGGCAAAATCCGGAAAAGGAGAAATCAACTCATGCAAAGAATTACCAATAAACCGTTGTTTGACCTGGGGCGCCTCGTCGCCACGGCGGGCGCTCTGGCCGCGCTCGAAAAGACCGGACAGAACGCCGTGGAATTCCTCGCGCGTCATGTGACCGGCGATTGGGGCGAACTCCCGGTGGAAGACAAGGCTGAAAATCATCTCAGCTTGCAGCAGGGCTTCCGTCTTCTCAGCAGTTACCGCACTTCGGCGGGCGACAAACTGTGGGTCATCACCGAGGCCGACCGCTCCGCGACCACCCTTCTGCTTCCCGAAGAATATTGATTCCATTTCTGGCGCGGGCCGTACCAGAGGCACGGCCCGCTTTCTCAACTCAACTGTCGTATCGCGAGTCTTCAGCACCACGGGCGATTTCTTCTGACGCGCGGCGAACTTCTCCGCCCTTTTACGATCGATATAAACACGTTCGAATCTCTCGTTGTCGGAATATGTGACCGTCACCACCCAATGATGGTGTTTGCGGCGCTGATCTTTTCTATAGTTCGTGATTCTGCGTTTGGGCACAAAAACTCTCTCGTGGGAGGAACTATCGTAGTACGGCCTGCTCACAACGGGTCCGGCTTTTTGCCAAGTTCAGGTGTGCGTCTCAGCGAGCCTCATTGCCACGCCGGTGACACGTCCGATGATATCTGCCTCTTGCGGGTATGGAAATCGGCGAATCTCGCAGCGCGAGTTGGGATAAGGTACCGCGAGCAAATGACCCTCGCGGATCTCGCACCAACTGCAAATATATTCGTTCCTCAGCTCGATGAAGTAGATCGGTCGCTCGTGCTCGTTTTCCCATTTAATAGGGATTACTTTCCGTTGGTTTCCATCGATCTGAACGATGGAGCCAGGCCGGATTAACGGCCACATGGTGAAGTCTTTCATGCCAATAATTCCGTAGACGGACTTCCGAGGATCCAAGTGCTGGATCAGCCGAACCGGGACCTCGCCCCAAATTTCCACCAACCGCGACAGAAGGTTTGTCTTATCCAGCCGCAAATCCGGATTTGAACGCAACGGCGCGATGATCGTCTCCTCATCGGTTGTGCTTGCTTGCCGCACCAGTTGAGTTGTGGGCAGACCAAAGAGGGCCTGATCCCGGCTCAGGTCGCTGACGTGTACACCGAAGTACGAAACAATGTCCGTCCAAGGAGTCTGATAAATCGCGCCCAGGGCGTAGATTTTGTAAACGCTGGGAGTGAACGATCGATTCTCAACGTTATTCAGCCAGCCACGCGAGATAACGTAATCTGGATTCTGCTTCTCGGTGGCGAGCTTCCTGCTGCTCGCCTCGACGGTGCGCAACGTTAATCCCAACCGCAGGCGCAGCTCTTTCAGCTTCGCGCCGGGAGACACGTTAACGGGGAGCTGACCCATTGCACCTTGGATGACGTGGACAGCTCGTCATAATACAACGGTAAACGAATTATTTCGGTACTGTTAAAAAAAGGAACTATCTGTCCTGCATCCCGGACAGGAGCCGTGTCCCGGACCCCAGCCACCGCTGCTGTTTCTCCCTACAATCCCAACGTCTCCCGTCTACTTTTCCTTGGGCCAAAGCTGCGAGGGTGTCCCGCACATGGAGAATTCTCGGAGATGATTTCGAAGGAACCGTACCCGCCTGTCTCAATACGGACGCGAGCGATTCTAGCTGCGCGAGGACTGACCGTTTCCGAAGTAGCACGACGGTCGCGCAGTCTGTTTCCCGATGACAATCGCTTCCACATTCCACCCAATCTCTACCACACTCTTCAGCACAGGGGTTTTAGCCCCAGCATCCAGCAACTGTTCGTATTGAGCCGCCTGTCCGGCTATCGTCTCGTCGACTGGCTGGCCCTGTTTGGCGTGGTTCTCGACGATATTCCCCGGCTCCAGGCAATTCTTCCAGCGCGCTATACCACCCTGATTGACGATAATGTTTATGACGATCAGTCTTGGATTCTTTCCTTCGAACCGATCACGCACGGACCTCCTGCCGGCTCGCTGCGTCCCCTTGGCGAATGGTTGCGCATCGGCGCGCCGCGCCGGCATCCTGCCAGGAAGCATCAATCGAAACCCGAGTTCCTGTACGCGAAGATCGGATATCGCGATGCCTGGGCATTTCCTGAACTCCTTCCGGGAAGTATCGTCCGCATCGCGAAGCAGGCCGCCTCCGTTCCTCAGGCTGCGCTCGCCAACCGCGCAGCTCTCTTTCTGGTTGAGCACGGAAGAGGGCTCGCATGCTGCCGGTTGCATGTTGTCGATCAGAATCGGGTGGTGCTCTGTCCCATTCACCTGCCATTTGCCCACGTTGAGTTGGAATTGGAAAAAGAAGCACGAATCGTCGGAGCTGTCGATTTCGAACTCAGGTCCGCCGCGGTCCCAGCACCTACGAAAGTTTCTCGCGCACTGGCGCAGTTTTGGATCCCGCCTCGATTCGACGGGGTCTCCACGGAGTTACGGTTGGACCTTCTGCTCCGGCGCGCCAGGCGGCGATCCGGTCTTACCTTCCGGGAAGCATCGGCGAAGAGCATGTTGATCGCCCGCTCGCTGCAGAACGAAGAATTTTTCTGCGCGGCCGGCTCCCTTTCCGACTACGAGACGCCAGGCCAAACGCCCCGGCACATTCACAAAATGCTCAGCCTTTGTACCTTGTACTCTGTCGACGCCTGGGAATTCATGAGGGCGGCGGGCGTGGTCCCGTCGCAAGCGGGCAGCGATCCGATGCCAGACGAACTGCGAGGCCAAGTCACGCTTCGCGGCGCCGCGCCCGTCACCAATCGCAGCTCGAGTGTGTCCGGGCAACGCCACACTTCCGCGGTGGAATTCCCATATTTTTTCGGCCGCGCAGTCGCCGAGCTCTTCCAAATGCCACATCTCTCGATTCGGGATATTTTCTGGGTGGGAGGATCCAGGGAGTCGTTTCATCCCTACCTGGCCGACGCTGCAGCCCTCATTGTCGACCGTCGTAAGAAACGAATCGTGTCGCACCCGTCGGCTCCCCTGTGGGCACAGCCCTCCTACATTCTGCTGGGCCACGACGGCCAGTACATTTGCACCTCGTGCGGCTCGGAAGGGAAAATGCTCGTTATGCGCCCATTCTCGAATGGATTCCAGCGGCCGTTACGTATGAGAACTCCCGGCGAGATTGAGATCATCGGAACCGTCGTTGGAATTCTCCGGAGGTTATCCGACGGCTGGTAGTTCGCACGCGTTCGCGCGCAATGCAGTGCGATAGCGCCTAAATGCTTCGGAGAACGCTGAAAGCCGCTGTTGATCGTAGAAAGCTGGACCAACGCCTCTGTTTGCGCTTTCTTTGGAAATCCGGGAGTTGAATCGCGAACAAGTTGCCACAACAGTTGGTTCAGAAAAGGGGGAGGGTCATAGTCATCGCGTCCGGTGACAACGGTGCTGACTCTTTCCCAAGACATCCGGCTCGCGAAATCGCAGGATGGCGGCATTCTGCTCGATCTAGCCCACGGCGTGTTCTTCAACCTGAACCCCGTGGGAGTTCGGATCATTGAACTCCTCCACCAAGGGCACAACCTCTCGTCGCTTACACGCACCATCGGCAGTGAATTCCATGTGCCCGACGAAATCGTGAAACGGGATGTCGATGACTTTCTGTCGAGTCTGCGGCAGCAACGGTTGCTCGATCCAGACGAAGCGGGCAGTGGTTCGGAAGACAACAAATGAGCACACCGACAAGCAAGAGCCCGCTTGAACCCTGGCTTCTACTCATGATCCGGCGCAACGGTAAGGAGGTGCTGGTAAATACCAGCGCAGCGAAATACACCCTGCCACAGGTCCAAATCCCGGCGCTGCAGCGGATCGCAGCAAACATCAATCGCGCCGTCGAGCGAGAGTTCGGGTTTCAAGTCATATCGTTGTATGAAGTTATTCCGCGCGGCCCGGCGCTCCCTGGCGATTTCCATTATCACGTCGTTGCCACAGTTCGGTGCGCTCAGATGCCACCGGAAGGCTACCGTTGGGCTTGCTTGCGAACCTTGAAGGCTAACTCGTTCTTGCGGGACCGGGAATTTGCCGGAATTGACACATTTCGGTTGGGACTGAAGGCGGTCGGCAGCGATCTCGCCTCAGAGCCTTTTCGGAAACCTGGATGGTTCACCGAGGTCAAGAGATGGGTCGGACGCTCGTTGCGTCACCATTCCTTGCGTCTATCCGGCAAATTCGAGCAGTTGAATGCCTGCCCGACTTTCAGTCTGATCCGGTTCGAAACGAATCGGGAACCGGTGTGGTTCAAAGCGGTCGGCAAACCAAATATCAGGGAATGGGCTGTCACACTCGCTCTGGCCGACCTCTGCCCTGACTGCATTCCTCGAATCCTGGATAGTCGACGAAGATGGAATGCATGGCTGGCTCTCCAGGCCCCCGGCCAATCCCTGGCTTTCAATAGTGAACCGCAGTTTTGGGAAAAAACCGCTGCGAGCCTGGCGAGCCTTCAAATCGCATCCATGAATCATAGGGACAACCTGCTTATGGCAGGAGCTCACGATTTGCGGGTATCGCGGCTGCTCACCGTTCTAGAGCCATTTTTTCAGTTCATCGCAGATTCGACCAGACGCTTGCCTCTGCAGACTTCTAAGAATCTCACGCTACTCGAAGTGTCCGAATTGAAGGACATCGTCCGACTCACCTTGCAGGAATTGGACAGCCTGCCTCTATTGGACACTGTCGGGCACATGGATCTGAGCCCTGCCAACATCTTCGGCACGACTAGTCGAACTGTCTTTCTCGACTGGGCAGAAGCATTCGTGGGTGATCCTTTGTTTTCGTTCGAGTAGCTGTTGCAGCATTTTCGTAGAAAATTCTCGCGCGACACCCTTCTCGAAGAGAAGTTTAGAAGCGCCTACCTCAAGGCATGGCGAAGCAAAATTCCGCCGAAACATCTTGAGCGAGCTCTCCTGTTATCGCCGCTTGCCGCATTATTTGGCTACGCCGCCACTGTCTGGGCCTCTGCCCAGGCCGAATCTGCCCAACTGCTGTCCCGGGAGCGATATCTGTTGAGTCTCGCTCGGAAAATGAAGGACGAAGTTCCGCAGATGGCAGGGGGGAAAGGGTAGCGATGATCCTCACGACGCTTCGCGCATACGCGTTCTTGCTGTCCTTTGAGTACGATCTCTTCCGAGGCGATTTTGCGACCCTCTACCGGAGAGTTCGCCGTCAACCGGTTCGAACTCGTGAGTTCGACACCAACACGTCTCGACGCGCATGCGCAGCGATCGACCGCGCCTGCGTCTTGTACTTCAAACAGGTGCAATGCCTCCAGAGATCCGCTGCGACCGTATGCGTTTTGCGGCAGCTTGGCGTATCCGCGGAACTCGTGATCGGGGCCCAACCGTTGCCTTTTCGCGCCCACGCTTGGGTCGAGGTTCAAGGAATGATCGTCAACGACAAGGCGAGTGCGACCGAGACCTATGCGGTCTTGGATCGCTGCTGATCGTTCTTGTGGGGGAATTTCATGGGTGTCCAATTCGGCATTTGCAATTGCGACGGAAAACCAGTCGACAACGACCTTCTCGAACGGGTCGAAAGTCTACTGATTCCTTATGCGCCGGAAGGTATCTCCGTCCTCCGGCGGGAGTCGTGCGCGCTCTTCTACGGATCGTGCGAAAAGGCGTCCACTCCGGAACTACAGCAACCGTATCGCCTGCCGGATCGAAACTGGATGATGTGGGACGGCCGCCTCGATAACCGCGGTGATCTTCGTCGCGCAAGTATCGTTCTCAATGCTGCGTCTGCGGATGTGGAGGTCGTTCGCGGCGTTTATCAGCGTTTTGAGACGCGGATGTTTTCGCACCTGATCGGCGATTGGGCGATAAGCATTTTCTCCGAAGCACGGCAGGAAGTCATCCTGGCCAGAGACTTCATCGGATCCCGTCCTCTCTTTTATCGGACCGACAAGCACCAAATCACCTGGTCGACGGTTCTTGAACCGCTCGTATTTCTTGGCCCCGAAGTGCCTCAGGTGTCCGGGTCCTATCTTGCCGGTTGGATGTCGTCATATCCACATTCGAATCTCACGCCGTATGAAGGTGTCTGGAGCGTTCCTCCGTCCTTCACGGTTCGAATTCGAGCTGGCCAGACGTCGGTCCGTAAGTATTGGGATTTCGACCCAGGCCTGGCAATTCGCCATCGCAACGACCAGGATTATGAGGAGCAGTTCTATCTGATTTTCCGCGAAGCGGTGCGGCGACGAATGGATTCGTCGAATCCGATCCTGGCGGAGTTAAGTGGGGGAATGGATTCATCCTCCATTGTTTGCGTGGCGGACTCCTTGCTCGCGGCCGCCAATTGCCAGACTCCGCGCTTCGACACCATCACCTACTTCGACGCGCGAGAACCGAACTGGGACGAGCTGCCGTACGCGCAAATCGTGGAACAGAGGCGCGGTCGGGCCGGCACGCATATTGACGTTGGCCCAGAATCGTTCGTCGAAACGGAACCGACCCGGAACCGTTTTCGTATGATTCCCACCTCTCCCTACGCCCGCAGCTCGGCGGCTGATTGCTTCCGCCAGCTTCTTTCGGGCGGCGGATACCGTGTCGTCCTTTCGGGGCTTGGCGGTGATGAACTCCTGGGTGGAGTGCCGACCCCGGTCCCGGAACTCGCGGACTTGCTCGTAGGTCTCGATGTACGTCAATTCCTCGCGCGATCCTTCGAGTGGGCACTTGCGAAGCGGAAACCCATCCTGACGCTTTGGTCTTCTGTATTGCGGCAGTTTCTGCCGCGCGGCTCCCGTTTTTCGCGCGAGTCTCCCCGACTGAGCTGGCTGACCACAGAATTCATCGCTCGCCACCGGCACGAACTTTCTTTTCCATCCCGCAGAACAAGACTGACAGGCGGTTCACCGAGCTTTCAGGCAAATTTGCAGGCCTTTGAGAGCCTTCGGTCCCAGCTTTCCTGTGTGAACCTTGAATCAGATCCGACATTTGAGTGGCGTTATCCGTTTCTTGATCGGGAACTCGTGTCATTCTGTTTTGCAATCCCTCGCGAACAGATGGTTCGTCCCCACGAGAGGCGATCTCTGATGCGCCGCGCGCTCGCGCACACCGTTCCTCGACAAATCCTGGACCGAAAGCGGAAGGCCTACGTCAGCCGGGCACTCGTGAAGGTAGTCGGCGCCGAGTATGCGCGCCTGCGGAGTCCGAATCCGTTATGTGTGGAAGAACTGGGAATTGTGGATTGCGGAGAATTGGAGCGCGCCGTTCACGATGCGGAACAGGGGCGCGATGTAGCGACCGTCTCGCTGCTTCGGACTCTAGCCCTCGAAGACTGGCTGCGCGGTCTTCGCAATCAGCAGCCCCAATCTCGAGAGTTCCTATTTCGGAAAGACGACGCCATCAAAGTCGTGCGATGTTCCGACCAAGAGCTTCTCGGCCGAGAAAATTAAGAAAAGAAGGAGGTGATACACATGAATTACACGAAGCCTGAAATCACGAGGCTCGCGGACGCAGCGGCAGCGATCTGCTCCGACCACTCCAAGTCGAAGCTGCACGTTGGTATGGATTCGACCAATCCGAACGCGCAGACGAACGCAGCTTACTTTGCAGAAGAGTAAGCCATGTTCAGCGGTGTTTGATTTCCGGACATGCTGAGCGTTTCTAACATCATCGACGGCGAGCGTGCTACCGGTCGCGAAGCAGTTACTTTGGCAGCCGATTCGTTCCACTGCAAAGGGGACTCGACCAATGAAACTGGTTTGCTTTCAGAGGTAGCTCCGTCAGCCCGCTCAAAGGATAGTCCGTCGTTCAAACGAGCAGAATCGCGACCGAAAGCCTGGGAACGAAAGGAGGTGA
>CAWGFF010000006.1:0-54004 GCA_963821765.1 uncultured Acidobacteriota bacterium | reverse complement strand
TCAGAAGGGGAACCTTCGCAAACGCGGTAAGCGCAACCCGCTATGGGAGCTACAGTGGTGGGAAGACTACATCAGGGAAAACGGCTGCATAGGAAGACGGCGGCAATCGGCCGTTCTGGGCCTGGTTTCCGACTTGACACAACGTCAAGCGCGAAAACTGGCCGAGGAGCGATTACGGCCCGTCAACCAGGAGTTGTTGCTGCCTCAATCCACGCAGGCGTTCGGAGATTTTGTCGAGCGTTACTTCGTGCCGCTTTTCTTTCCAACACTCAAACCTTCCACGCAAAAACGTTACCGTCAAACCCTAACAACTCACCTCTTGCCTGCTTTTGGAAAATATCGGCTTCGGGACATCGGAACCGTCGACCTGCAGCGATTTGTATTGCAAAAAATGGAAGGCGGCTTGGGATGGGAATCCACCAATCATTTGCGCAATCTCGTCTCCAAGGTCTTCGAACGAGCGACGCAATGGAACTGTCACTCGGGACTCAATCCCGCAAGTGGAGTTTCACTTCCCGAGAAAATCCCGGTTCGCGAAAAACACGCTCTCACACCCGCACAGATTCCTCATCTACTCGAATTGCTCAAGGAGCCAGTTCGCACCACCGTGCTCTTAGGCATTTTGACAGGGATGCGGGTCGGGGAAATTCTCGGTCTGCGCCGAAAGGACGTAGACTTTGTGACGGGCGAGATTCGTATCGAACAGGCCAATTATCGCGGCTTGTTCGGACCGCCGAAGACCAAAGGCAGCAAGCGATCACTTCCCATTCCCCGAGCTCTCGCCGCTCCGCTCGCGCGCGCATGTGGACACCACGCGCGATCCCGAGACGAGTGCTTGGTGTTTCAATCCCGCTATGGCAAGCCACTCAGCGATTCGAATCTCCTGCACCGGCACTTGAAACCGGCAGGTGCGAAGATCGGCGCGCCATGGCTCAACTGGCACACCTTGAGGCGGACTCACGCTACATTGTTGCAGGTGGCGGGAGCTTCCTTAAAGGATGCGCAGGCGCAACTCGGTCACAGCAAGATGTCCACGACGCTAGAGATCTACACGGTGCCGATTCCCGCGCACTTGCGGGTAGCGGTCGAAAACCTATCGCTATTGGTGACGAATGGTGACGAGTTTGGACCAATTGCGGAGGAAATTCCTACCACTGTCCAATAGAATCAAGGGGATATGGTAGGCCCGTGCGGGCTCGAACCGCAGACCTCCACCGTGTCAAATCTCGAATCCGTCCGAGATGGCGCGACACCGAAGCAGTCCGAATGAGATGGACAGTCTATGTTTATGCAGGTTTCTCGCATTCTCAATGCTTTGTGCCTATCGCCAAATGAGATCACGCGAGACCTTCCGATATGGGTAGGGACGCCAGGGTTACGACACAAGTTACGACACGAAAAATCAGAACGCCCAAGGGAAGTGGCTGAGTTGTCTGGGCCAGCGGGACGCAATCACGGCGACACGTCCGACGGATGCGCGGGCCATTTTTTATTTTTTCACATGCTTTTTTTGAGCTGCGACAGCTCGGCCGACAGAGACCCGCGGTCCATTACGGACATGCGACGAAACGATCAAGCGTGACGACCGCTATGACGATTACCTGAGTGCGGTAGATGCAGCGGTCGCGTAACCACGAGATGCTAGCTGAAGTCTGCCATGAGAGAGCTCTGAATTTGCTCGCAGATGCCGCCGCGCGCCGCAAATATGCGGTCAGATTCCCGGCTTTTGACCGGCAAGACGCCGCCTAATGGTTACAGCCATCCCGGTCTCATCCAGTTCACTGGTATGGCCTCCAGAGGGATCTTGCAGGTCAATACTTCACATGTAGAGGGCTCCATTTGACCTGTCCGTTCGTCCAAGTACTCATCTCGCACCTACGGCCCGCTAGACTTTGTAGTTGGCTATTACAGAGGTACAATGGCGAGAGACTGCTGCAAGACCTCTTTGCAGTCTGACCGGCAATGGAAGCATCGCTTAGGAGCGCGCCACGCATTTTGTAAGGTGTTTACTTTTAACTAACGTTCTGTGTACTCGCGAGTACATACCGTTCGGAGCCAGTCACTAAGATTCTTGCGGAAGTCTTGCTCGGCATCAAATAGTCAGGTAACTTAGGGCCCGTCATGGGAGCCCAAATCGGGGTTCGCCTCTTGTCCTCACAAACACAAACGCTCACCACAGAGAGCAGTTCGCAGACGCGTCTCGTCGAGCACCTGCGCCTGACGGCATTTCTGCATCCAGACGAGCGTCCGACTGAACCTGCATGGTGGTCGGAGGTGACGGGAGCTCAGCCCGAGCAGCGAATTTCGAAGCCGGCAAGAGGAGAGCTTCAAGATAGCGGGCTCATCGGCACAGCAACGCTGTCAGTTTCGCTCCAGCCGGGCCGCGTGGACTGGTTCATTTCGCCGGGACCGTTAGAAGCGACCATAGACTTGGTTGCCGCAATCAACTCGGTGGGTCCATTTCCCGACCAGTTCGGTGAGTTCACGTCCATGATGGAACGTTGGCTGGGCTCCGCACCGAGAGTGCTTCGCATGGCATTCGGTGCGGTCGTTCTTGAACAGGTCCCTTCGAAAGAGGCTGGATATCGCAAGCTTGCGGAATACTTGCGTGGCGTCAACATCGACCCGACGGGTTCCGAAGACTTGCTTTACCAGATAAACCGTCCGAGACCGAGTCGGGGAATGCCTAATTTGAGATTGAATCGTCTTTCGAAATGGTCGGTAGCGTATTTCCAGAAACTAAGAGTCGGACTTGCGGCTTCGCCAGCTGTTCAACCTCAGCTCGGTGACCGCGTCCACGCCTGCAGAATCGAATTGGATATAAACACGCCTGCGGAGTTCTCGGAGGTGTTGCCGAGCAGTAACCTCAGTCAACTATTCAGAGAACTGAGCGATCTCGGAGCGGAGATCGTGAGTAAAGGAGACATCGCATGAGTCCCGTAGGGGCAGCAACGGCTAAAAGCCCGTCTCCGGTTAGGACTAACTGGCTTGAGAGTCCGAACGCGTATCCCGTAATACATCCAAAAGTATGCAGCTGGGCTTTGACACCTGGTGGTCCATTACCGGGCGAGGTAAACGAGCCACAATACACGGAATCCAACAGTTGGACCGGCTTCACTGCGGAGGATGATGTTTACGCCGCATACCAGGGCTATTTTCTGAAGGGCACCGAACCGAGCTTCGGAGTCTGCCGCCATTACCCACCGGCAGGGTTCGGTAACCTTGAGTTCCTCTTCTCGAAGCCAACGGTGATTAACCTATTCGTTGCGTCCGGCGGCAACGTCACGTTCAATGTTCCCGCGGCAAGCGTGCCTTCCTTCGAAGAAGATCTCTCCAACCTTTGCTCGATCACACGCGCGATCAAAGAAAGCTCACCACTTAAACGCTCCGCGCGCTTCGAGGCTTTGTTGGACCGGGCGCTAGCCGCAAGAGGCATTCCGGAGGATATCAACACTTGGGCACAGCGGCTGGCTGAAAATGTCGTTGATCTTGATGACTAGGTGGCCAAGCCATCCCACCGATTGTCCGGGTTGGGAATATAACGACCACCCGGACAAGAAAAAAGTTCTTCCACTTCGCGTCGCCGAAGTTCTGCGAAACCTCGTTACAAAACAGCTCGATACTCGGCAAGTAGCGCTGGATACGCGCGGGGTTCACGGTCATTGTTTTCTGGGGCTAACTCCGCCAACGTGCGACTACTATGCGGGGCACCACCGAGGAGAACAATTTCGCTGTCTCCTTCACTACCAAGTCCGAGTTCCAAGTGATCCGAGAGTCGGATTCGCGCCACAATCGGTACGGTTCGCAATGGGGCAATTAGCGGCACATCTAGGAGGTGGGCTCGCTGCTCTTGATCAAAACGTGCTGCTAACCGAGAAACAGCGCCTGAGCTATCTAGTCGCCCTCAGCGCTTTGGCATTCGAACTTTTTCTGAGGATTCATCCGTATGCAAACGGAAACGGCCACGCTGCACGTTTTCTGGTGTGGAGCGCCCTAGGCCGATACGGTCACTGGCCGAGAAAGTGGCCGGTCGATCCCCAGCCGCCGCCTCCATACATCACCGCCATTACGGCATATCGTAACGGAAACAAAGAAGCGCTTGAGTCATATCTGCTCTCTACCCTGACCGGACCGTAGGCCATTGCAAGCGGAGCCGATACTGATGCCTCCAGCTCAGGGCTGGCACCGCGGTTTCAAGAGGTTAGCGATTCAGTTTTTCTCTGACTTGTAACACGCGTATGGCTACTATTACCTACCGGGATGCCCACACCTTCCAATCCGGTCAGTACGTCCCGTCCGTCTGACGAGGTCACAGCGGCTGAATTTCTCGATTCATGGCCCCTTTACCGACGGTTGAAAGGCGATTTCCGTGCTCCCTCCACAATCTCCTTGGAGTGCCGGACCTGTCAGCGCGAAACGTCCCTGGGGCACAGACAGTAAGGATTACGTTGCGTCAATAGGCGCTCTTTCCTTGTACCACTACACCTGCCATCTGTGCCGAAGTCATTCAATTTACTACCTCATTTGGAGGACGAAAGAGAAAGTAATGAAAGTCGAGCAGTACCCGGCGCAAATCGCGAGTATTCCGCCGGGAATTGAGAAACGACTTGGTTCCTCGGCGAGCTTCTATAAACGTGCGTTGACGTGTCGGAATGAGGGATTTGGACTCGCGGCTGTTGCTTATTTTCGTCAGTGTCGGGATGTCCGCCTTTTGTGTTTATGAGGGTAAGTGATGGATTCGCCTGTGTCGATAGGTTAGCGATTGGGGCACCACTGGGAATCGGATAGGATACCCTTTCGGGAATTGACCTTGCTGGTACGGGCGGCGGCAGGCGGCCGGGAGACGCCATAGGCAAATAGATGACGGCGGAGAACCAACCAGACGAACAGGCATTCGCGTCGCAGACTGCCAGCACATTTCCCGCTGGCGATGCCGAACGCGGCCTCAAGGAAATTAGGACGCGCCTACTCGATCTCACCAACAGAAACAAGCTGCTCAACTTCCGTTTTCCGTCGCGCTCCACATCCTACTTGCGCTTCGTGGATGTGGACCTGGAGACGGTGTTCAAGCACGTCACGGAAGAGCAAAAGGATAATGGCGACAAGAGTCTGCACCTTGTGGCCGTGGCCGAACCGCTATCCAGCAGGATACCGGGAGAGGCAGGCGAAAAGCTCACGGCTGAGGCGTACGCATCGAGGCTGGGCTGGAATACGTCGTACGACTTGCCGGTGACGCCCGCCGTGCCGAATGACGACCCGGCCACCGCAGAGCCTGCCGCGCGCGACCCGTACGACGGACGCCTGCCAGTCCTGCACTACTTCGACCGCCTCAACACGATCTCCCGCAATATAGCCGACGCTGCCAAGACCGCCATTGAAGAAAGCGGCGCGAACATGCTCTACCTTTCACTCGGCTTTCTTGAATGGTACGAGTCCGACGACTCCGAAGAACCGCACCTGGCACCACTGATTACGCTCCCAGTGACCATCGACAGAACTCCCGGCAGAGGGCAGGCGTTCCGCTGCGTGCTGGAATATTCGGCGGAAGAAGGGTTTGAGACCAACCTGTCGCTCGTGGAAAAACTGCGTCGCGATATGGGGCTGGAAATTCCGCGCATCGCCGAAGGTGACACTCCCGAACAATATTTCGCGCGCTTCGCCGACTTGCTGAAGGTAAAAACCCGCTGGCGCATCCGCCGGTACTTGGTTCTATCGTTGCTGGACTTCGGCAAGTTCTTGATGTTTCGCGATCTTGACCCGAAGAACTGGCCCGAAGATTCCAGCATCGCCGCGCATATTTTGGTGCGGGAATTATTTGAGGGCACGCGGGAAACCGAGACTGGCCACGCGGAAGAGTTCGCGATAGATGACCCGGCGCTTCAGCAGGAATTGCCCCCGCTGATCCGCGACGCAGACAGCTCCCAGCACAGTGCTCTGATCGACGCGCTGCGCGGCAAAAACATTGTCATCCAAGGTCCACCCGGAACGGGAAAGTCACAGACCATCACGAACTTGATTGCCGAAGCAATGGCGCGTGGCAGGACCGTGCTATTCGTCGCCGATAAGTTGGCGGCGCTCCAAGTTGTTCGCGACCGCATGGATGAGTGTGGTCTTGGCCCATTTTGCTTGGAGCTGCACTCCCACAAGACGAAGAAGGGCGAGCTGCTAAAAGACATCGCGCGGCGCATAGAGCTGATTGGTTCCTTCGATGATCCCGGCGAACTTAGCCGTTTCATTGCCGTGGCCGAAGCCCGAAAGAAGCTTCTCGCGGAATATGTCGCGCTCATCAAGGAAGTTGTCGAGCCAATTCAGCAGACAGTCTTCGACATTCTCTGGGCGCGCGAGTCGGCATACCAATACCTGCCGTTTGCGCACGGGCTGGTTTCAGACCTTGTTGTGCTGCCCTTCTTGGAATACACGCCTACGAGTCTGGTTGAGGCTAACGACTGGCTCGCCATCTACGTGCGGAATCTTTCTGACATCGTGGCGGAATACGGTGCGACGAGTAAGCATCCGTGGAGCTGGGTCCAGCGCGACCTTTCATTCAACGATGAACAATCTTGCTTCACCGTCCTGCCGGAACTTGTCAGCGCGATTGACAACGCGGATGGGATAGCGCGCGACGTGAGAGAGCTTGTCAATCCAGGCCCTTCACCCGATACGTCGCCCGTGGCCCCGGATTGGACCATCGAGCGCGTCCGCTGCCTTCCTGAAGTCTTCCGCGTGCTGGAGGCCGCGCCCGCAGACGCACTGGATTTGCGATCTGCTTCGCTGGAAAACAAGGACGGGATTCAACACCTGCGCGAGACTGCGGAAAAAGCGCGCCGGTTGCAATCGCAAAGGTCTGAGTTGGCGGCGCGATTCGATCTAAACATCGCTTCTCCGGAAGATCTGGCGCAGCACGCCGCAGTGATTGAGCAGACTTCATGGTTCGCGCGCTGGTTTAGCGGGCAGTATCGAAGAGCGGTCAACACGTACAAGACGATGGCGCGGGATCACAAACGCGCTGCAGCAGAAGCCATGTCTGCGGCCCTGCGGTTGGTCGCGTCGTTCCACTTGCAGCGGATTGCGTTTGACGGGAACGCCGTGCATCGCGAGCGAATTGGTGCTGGATTCGTCGGGGTTGATAGCAAGTGGGAGCGGCTGCTGAAGCTTGCCGATTGGTATGAAAAAGCTTTCGCTGCGTTACCAGATGGCGATCCCGTGGTCGCGGGCCTTCGAGCCGAACTTCTAACCAACAGCGCCGAAACGCTCAAGGCCCTGCAAGCGGATAAAACGCGAAAGCCAGCGGCACGCGCAGGATGTGTGGTGCTGGACCGTCTCGTAAAACGTCTGGCCGAAATCTCGAACCTCTTCAATCCCAACGATCTTGCCATCGGCGATGCTCCAATGGTCGCGATCCTTCCAGTCGTAAAACAAATCAGGGCGGCTGCGGCAGAGAGCTTGCGTGAGCTGGCTGCGGAATTCGGTAACACCCCTGTCGCGAAAAACCTGGTTGAAAGGACCGTGCAACTGCTCTGTGCGGTCGGGACTGGCGACCGTTTGAAGACTGTGCATCGGATTTTGTCACCGGAATGCGACCGTTATCTCGCTGACGTGCGCGCGCGGTTTGCGGACTTGCAAGGCACTATGCTGCGGATCGCGGGTTGCGCGGACCAGCTGGCGGAAGTTTCGGGCGGAGATGTGTGGCGGAAGCACGCCGCTAATTCTCTGGTGGAGTGGCGTGCGCTGGCCGTGAGGTCGCTAGAAGCGCGCGACGCGTTACAGGACTGGATCAACATCGCGCGCTGCCGACTGGACGGCGAGCAGTACGGCATGGCTCCGCTCACTGCCCTTGCCGATGGCGGCTCCATCAAGCCAGAGCATCTGGCGGCGGCTTTCCAGTTCGTGTTCTACAACAGCCTCGCGAAGAACATCATGTCGCGCAATCCCGCGCTGTGGCAATTCAACGGCGAGAATCAGGACGAAATTCGCAAGCAATTCGCGCGCGCCGACAAGGAAGTAATCAAGCTACAACGAAAGCGGGCGGCGGCCCAGGCAGCCCACCGCGACGTACCTCGCGGCAATAAGACTGGCGGCGTGAAAACGTGGACTGAACTTGCGCTGCTCGAATGGCAAATCAGCAGGCAGAAACGTCACATCTCCATTCGCCAGATCGTCCACGGTGCCAGTGTCGCGCTGCGAGCGCTGAAGCCCTGTTTTATGATGGGGCCGCAGTCAGTTGCCAAGTATCCGACCTGGCGATGCTCCGTTTGACCTGGTGGTGATGGATGAGGCTTCGCAAATTCGCCCTGAGGACGCCATCGGCGCAATGGCGAGAGCGCGGCAGGCGGTGATTGTGGGAGACGGGACGCAGCTACCGCCAACCAATTTCTTCAATCGCGCGGCAGCCACCGATGATGACGATGATGAAGAGCCATTAAGCCTAGCATCCGACAGCGAAAGCATCCTCGATGTGGTGGCTTCGGTATATTCGTCGCGACGGCGGCTGCGCTGGCACTATCGTTCTCGCCATGAGAGCTTGATTGCGTTCTCCAATGAACAGTTCTACGACAGCGACCTTGTGATTTTTCCCGCAGCTCTGAGTGAATCTGAATCGCTGGGGCTGAAGTATCGCTACATCACACCTGCCGTCTACGAAAACAAGTGCAATCGGAAAGAGGCGGACGCGGTGGTGGATGCAGTGCTGGATCACATGAAGAACTGCGCGAACGAATCGCTCGGTGTCGTCGCCATGAACGCACAACAACGCGATCTCATCGAAGGTCTCTTGGAAGAACGTCTGCGTGATGATCCGTTCGCAGAAGCCTTTCGGATGCAGATGGTTGGGACCAGAGCCTTCTTCGTCAAGAATCTGGAGAACGTGCAGGGTGATGAGCGAGATGTGATGTTCATATCCACGACCTACGGCCCGGACGCAGCGGGCAATCAGTTCCAGCGCTTCGGCCCGGTCATCATGGCGGCAGGACATCGCAGATTGAATGTACTGTTCACTCGCGCCAAGCTCCGCACCGTCGTCTTCACGTCGCTCGACACGGGCAGGATCCTCACTGGGCCTGATAGCTCGCGCGGTCTCAGGGCATTCAAAAGTTACCTGTCATTCGCGCGCACTGGCATTCTCGATGAGACGACTGCGCAGCGTGACCAGCCAGACAGCGATTTCGAGCGCTCAGTGAAGGCGGTGCTTGAAGCGCGGAATTATGAGGTCGTGCCACAGGTGGGGGCGGCGGGATTTTTCATTGACCTTGGCGTGAAGAACCCACGCAAGCCGGGAGAGTTTTTGCTTGGCGTGGAGTGCGATGGAGCGACGTACCATTCCAGCAAGTCAGCCCGCGACCGCGACAGATTACGCGAAGAAATTCTACGCAGCCGGGGATGGACGCTCCATCGCATCTGGTCTACCGACTGGTTTAAGAATCGCGGCCGGGAGATCGAGAAGATGTGCAAGAGAATCGAGTCCATGTTGCAGGCCGACGCGGGAAGCGCGCGTTAACCCTGAGCGCATGAGGTAGAGTCATAGTGAGTAGGAAAATTCCAGCTCCGGTAATTGCGGTTGTGTCAGACATTCTCGCCACTCGATACACCCACTCGCGAATCGACTATTTCATGGGCGCGGCGGGCATTGATGGTGATTCACCTGCCGGAAACAAGACTGACAAGACACGCGAATGGCTCCGACGCGCAAATGAAAGAACCTCTGATCCCCTGGCCGCGCTGGCAAAAGCCATCACCGAATTCATGGAAGTAGATGGTTCCGGTTATGCGTCCGACGCTGATTTGACCCCGCACAGAGAGAAGATCGAACGGATTCTTGGCGATAGCGGCCTGTCCTACATGAGTGGCGGCTACATTGTTCCGGTCGGGCCGACTGCGGTGGGCCGGACGCTTCAGGACATAATCAAGGCTCGCGACCTTTCCGGTTTGCAGACCGAGTTCGACCGCATCTACGAGAATATCGAGTCTGATCCTGCATCGGCTGTGACTGCATCTTGCGCGCTGCTGGAATCACTCTTCAAGATTTACATCGATGAAGAAGCGCTCGCGATGCCCGCAGAGAAGTCAATCAAGCCGCTTTGGAAAGTAATTCGCACCGATCTGAAATTCGATCCTGCCGCCACGCAGGATGATGACTTGAAGGCCGTGCTTTCCGGCCTGGCCGCAATCGTGGAAGGGGTTGGCGCGCTCCGTACTCACAAAGGTTCTGCGCACGGGCACGGGAAGACCGTATACAAGGTGAAGCCCCGGCACGCACGATTGGTTGCGCACGCCTCATTCACGCTGGCAAGTTTTGTGTTGGAAGCATGGTCAGAGCGCGGGGCGTGAGCGTTCGTTTCGTTGGCTCGATCCGCCGCCGGATGTGCCGTCAATCAGTCCGGGAAAACTTGCGGTCTCAACCCCAGACCCATTTTACAAACCTAATAACCGTGATCACACCGCATCCGAAGGCGCATAATCCAGAGGTTGCGGCGAAGAAGCCGAACAGCCCTTTGACGCCGACGTTTTTGCCGTCTGCCGCAGCTGCGATCAGAGCGCAAACGGCACACGCCACGACCGCGCCCACAGTAAAGAGTGCCCACACCCACCATTCGAAATCGCTGGGGCTAAAAGGCATAACTTGCGGCGGATTCTATCGCGACATCCGTTCATCTTGAAGTACTTTCGATCTACGTGATAGTGTCGCTAGCGTGAGAGTGGACCGATGGAACTGATTCTTGGTTTGATCTTATTGCACTTAATTTACATCGCCGTCCAGATTCGCGGGTATCACATTCGAGTCGGTCTCAAGCGCGAAGACGTTGCCGACGAAATGAACTACTGGCGCACTCGCCTAAGCAACGCAGAATCAGCAGCAGACTGTTGAGCTACACGTCCAGATGATCGGTATTGCCAATTATTGGCAGAGATGACCCCCGAGAGATGGTGACGAAGTGTGGCTTGCGGGCATTTGCAATGGCTGCGGTTAGACGCGGCCAAACAGATCAGCTAGGCTCTTCTTCAAACCCTTGGCGATCTTTTCGATATTCACCAAGGACACATTCCTGATCCCGCGCTCGACGCCGCTGTAGTACGTCCGGTGCAATCCGCATCTCTCCGCAGCCTCTTCCTGGTTGATCTTCTGGTCCTGCCGTACTCGGCGGATTGCCCGGCCAAACCGGATGCGAATATCGAGAGGCATCGCGACTGATAGTGGCCAGACGCAGCCGATGCGTAAACATCCTATGAGTCACATTTTTGTTGACTCGGTAAAAATCTTGGTTCAGCATCCGTCCCCACCACGTCGAGGGCCCCGGAATCAATGCGGCTGAGACGATAGCGATGGCTCGAATCCTTAGAGTGTTCGCCCTTGTGCTTGCCGGAGCTCTGGCTGCGGTAGCAATTTGGGACAGACTCGATCAGGCTGGTCACATCCCGCACGATGAGCTGACGATCGTTTACAGCCCAGACTGGCAGAATGGTGAATACAAGACTTGCTCTACTTTGAGCGGCAACGGGTACAAGTCGCCAGAACACTTCACGAGGCCGCAAAACATCTTGTGTGACGGCGGAGTGCCGTCAGGACGTCTTGAAGATGGCAAGGTATTCAAGGTGCGCTTCTGGGGTCGGACTTACATAAAAACCAAGCCACTAGAAACCTCTCTGTCGTGGAGCTGCCGGAGAAGTAGTAGCGACGACCCTTCGATAATCTGCAAACCAGAGCAGTAGTGCAATCAGCGAACGCATCGGCAGGAATGCGATCTTTGGCTGGCCCCACCGGTCATACCCGACGACGTGGCAAGCGCGTGTGTCGAGGCCAAACCGTTCGGTGGCAATCAATTACGGTAATTTTTTCACGAATGGACCACGGAAAGGCTGCGACTGGAGACGTGAAAACTCGGTCACGCGCCCGGACGAACGCGGAAATGTCACAATATGTATGCCAAGGCGTGACAAGCCGACGATAACGCGACGCGCCAACTGGATGTTGCGCAGGAACCCAAAGTGTGGCACCAATCGTCTGATGAATCTCCGGAACGATGGCGTCGATGTGAACGAGAACCGAACCACTTCCCGCTCGGAGGTTCCAGTGGAAACCGGCCAAACCGCCTATAAACGCCAGCTGGGCTATCAGTCTCTGGGCGTAAACCCGAAGGATGTTCAATGCGTCCCGTTCCTTGCGAACCAGCTGCGGCGTATTGCTCGCGCAGTTCGTGGGGCCGGCACGGATGATCCAGCGGCCGCGCCGGTCCGCCCCCTCGAGTACCTCAGAAACTGTGAAGATCCTGAGGCTCGCAAGGTGCTGGAGGCCTACGAGAAGGTCCCAGAATCCTACAGGAGACTCTTGCGCCCGGAGGACTTCTGTCACGCTGCTGGCGTTTCCCCGTGGCGAGTCCTGGAGTGCATCACGGTCGTTGCGGTGCGGGAGGGCACACAGTCGAGCGCCATCGTTGCGTCAATCCTAGTCCCCCGCGTCGTAGCGAAGACTGTGGAGAGAGCGTTACAGGACGACGGTATCCGAGAACGCACGATGCTGCTCAAGGCGACTGGCTTCCTACCGGCTCGGAGTTAGAGTCATCGAATTGAGACCGCCCCCCGTTTAGGCAGCAACGCACGAACTTAATAATTTAGATTGGATCATGTATTGCAGCGCAGACGGCCCATTCAAACATGGCGGTGCGCTGAAAAAGTGCGTCGCGTTGCGATGGAGCGTCTGGAGAAGTGATCTAAGTGGATATTCAACAAAGGGAAGCCACTCTGCCGGTTGACGGAGCATGGTGGAGCGTCTGGAGTATTTGCTCCATGCGCTCTAACGCGCTCCAAATGAGTCTGGAGCAGAAATTCCGTGAAACAGATGGAGTTAGCGCCGCTCTCCACTCGCTCCGTTGTCGGAGCCACTTCCCGTCAGAATCTTCTCATACGTTCCACGGGCCACTTTCCGCAGCAGTTGCAGCTCGATGCACCGCCGCAACCAGTTCGAAGTAGCCTGGTCGGCGCGCCCGTAAGTTTGCTTCGCTGTTTTGAACGCAAAACGCTGAGGCAGTTTACTTAGAGCGTTTTGCTGCTCATTGTTGAACAAAAGTTCGGCTCCCGTCAGGACACGATATCCAACAGGATCGCCGTCTTCGTCACTGTCCCTCGTGAGGAAAAACGGTCCAATTTCGCCACGAATGCGGCCAAAACCGCGAAAAACTAGAGCCAGGTCATCTTTTCCTACAGCACCAAGGGTTGGCTCATCCACGCCTAATCGCACATCCGAACCATTTATGAGGGTGCTGGCTCCACGCGCGTCTTGAAACCACTGCCGGAGATTCGCGCTCTCGATTGGTCCCGCCGACTCGTCTGCCTTGCGCGGCTGCTTGCGGCGATGATGCACGCCCAGCGTGGTTGTGCCGTGATCACGGGCCAAACATCGGAACTGTTGCAGCATGAGGGTGGCGTCGCTGTTCTTTTCCTCCGCCCTTGGCGTGTAGGATCCGATCGAATCGATGATTGCTAAGCCGGGGCGCAAATCCTGTAGCATGTCCATCAAAGTATGGCCCGGCTGGCCATACCGCGGTAAGGAATCGTTCAGGGTCCAAACGTAGAGATCATCCGGCAATGTTGGCAATCCAAGGTAACCTCCGAGACGCTCCACCAACTTGTGGATGTCTGCGATCCCATTCTCGAAATCGCACAGAACGACCCTGCGCTTACAGGTCTCAAGACCGAGGAACGGTACACCGGCCGCGACACATAGCCCCATTTGATACGCCAGAGGCGATTTACCCAAACCGGAATCGCCTACGAGCAGCCCTATTGAACCCGCGGGTAGCAATTCTTTGACAACGTACTCGGACCTGCCTAACTCTTGTGCTCGAACTCGGAGGGTACTCGGAGTGTGCAGACCCCATCGCGAACGCCATGCTGCCTGCTCAGACATTCGCAACCTCTTGCGAGCCGGACGAAATCCGGTCTCGAGAATCCGGGCTGCTTCCTCGCGCGGTATGCGTCCTCTCGCTCGAGGGTTCTTGGGGCGCTGGACCACTGGCTGGAGGGAATGTGGTCGAGCTCACTTCGCCTCCGCCAAAAACCGGGCAAGCTCATCCGGATGAAACAATAATTTCCGGCACAACCGTATCGGCCGAAGTCTGCCCTTCCGGACGAAGGCTCGAATCGTGTGAGGACTAAGGGACAGAGCCTTCGCGACCGTCGCGAGATTCATCAGTTGAGGAACGCTTTCCGACACGACACACCTCGCCTAATCATTTGAAAATGGCTAACCTGCCAGAGCGCGCCTCACCGTTGTGACATCCACTTCCCACTCGGGCTCGGAACTCCCAGAGCTGCTATTCGATCTATCTCAGCCTCGGAGATGAGGCGACGTCGGCCGACAGTTACACTCCTAACAAGCCCGGCTGCAGCCAAGCGGCGAGCTGTGTAAACCGAGACTCCCCATACGTTGGCCGCATGCTGAATGCTCTTTAGTGCCATTCGCTACCTCCGAACTGCTCAATCAAGCTGCTTCAAGAATGACCTAGAGTGTGCTAGAATGCCAGCGTTTCTAAATACACTAGCACAATGCTAAAGGGATTTATCTAGCGTGCCAGCACCGGAACTAATGCGAGCGTTTAAACTGCACGACCGCAAACTGGAGCGTGATCTCCAAAGAGACAAGCCAAGACTCTTTCAGGCGCTGGAGGAGTTCGCGAATATTCAACCCGACAAAGATAGCTGGGCCCGTTTCAGAAGACATTGGCCGCGGTTCTTTCCAGAAGAGAAGTACGACGATGTAGCCAGCGGTTCGGCAATCAGTCTTCTCAACTATCCGTATTGGCTCGGTTTGATCTGGTGCGGAGGTGAGACTGAACCCCATCTGAAGATCATGCTCGGTCTCGACTCTGCTCCGACGGAGGGCACACCCGAGGACGCTTGGGTATCTGACTTATCAACGATATCCGCGAAACTCTACGTGGACTGGGATGAAGGTATTCTTACCTATCAAAGCGAGTGCGGTTTTCACAGAGCACTGTACCTGCTTTTTCAACAGAGTTGGAGAGCAAGAATCTGCGAGCATTGCAAACTAAAATTCATTGCACGACGAGCTGCTCAGAAATATTGCTCGACGGATTGTAGCGAAATCGTCCAGCGCGAACTTAAGCAAAGATGGTGGGCCAACAACGGAGAGAAGTGGCGCAGAAAACGGCAAAAATCCAGATCAAAATAGAAAGGTGGCACGAATGGCGCTCCTAAAACGCGGTAAGACTTGGCACACGCATTTTTTTGTCGATGGAATTCGTTATCGGCAATCGCTCGAAACCACGGACTGGCGAGAGGCGCAAGCGAAGGAGAAGGTACTGATCGCACAAGCCACTCAAGGAAACTTGAGTGCGTCGCATCAGGGCTTCGCGAAACTTGCCTTTACGCTTGCCGCTGACTCCTACTTCAACGGCCGTAGGCTGGAATTGGTCGAATCAAGTCAGAAGAAAGAAAAGCAGTTACTGGTCAAACCACGCGAATTCTTCGGGGAGAAATGCGTGTCCAAGATCACGACCGAGGACGTCTTGCGGTTTCGGGAATGGCGCAGTGCGGGCGGCGTAGGGCCGGCTGTAATCAACATGGAAGTGGGAGTGATTCGCCGCATTCTGAAGAGGGCGCGACGTTGGCACTTGCTCGGCACGGACATACATCCGTTGAAAGAACCACGATCTATCGGAAGAGCGCTTTCATATGAGGAGAAGCTGAGGCTCCTGCGTACTGCTGGACAGAATCAGGAATGGCAGCGGGTTGAGGCTGCAATGTCTCTTGCACTCTGCACAACCATGCGTGGGTGTGAAATCAAACGACTGCAGTGGCGTGATATCGACTTCTTCAACGGAACCATATTGGTTCGCACAAGCAAAACAGACGCAGGCGAGAGAATGATTCCGATGAACGAGGAAATTAAGGAGATTGTTCGGGGGCTCCGGGAACACGCCAGGAGCTTCAACGGAACCGATGCGGAACACTACGTCTTCCCTGCTTGTGAACGAGGTCACATCGATGCGACGCGGCACCAAAAGAGCTTTCGAACAGCGTGGCGAAATTTGACTAGAGCGATCCGGTGTCCCTCATGTGGCAAATTACAAGCGCCAGGTGAGACGTGCGTGGCTAGGGATTGCCACGCTGCGATCAAGGACATTAGAAGCCCACTCGCGGGGCTACGTTTCCATGATCTCCGACACCATGCGATCACTGAGCTCGCCGAGTCTCAAGTTTCTGACCAAACGATAATGGCAATCGCCGGCCATGTGAGCCAAAAGATGCTCGCTCGTTATTCGCACGTGCGAACCGAGGCAAGGCGACAAGCGGTATCGTCACTTTCGGCAAAAGCCACGGCGAGACTGATTTCGGCGAGCAAAGACGTGGGTTACGACACAAACAACGACACAAAACATGCTGAGGGTCGGAAGACAGTCTCGGAAGTGATTGAAAATATGGTAGGCCCGTGCGGGCTCGAACCGCAGACCTCCACCGTGTCAAGGTGGCGCTCTAGCCAACTGAGCTACGGGCCTATCAACTGCTCACAATCTTAACACAGCGGCAGCGCGCCGCTCGCGGCCGCAGTTACTGGTTCTTGATCACATCGCCACCCTTCATCACGAAGTGCACATTTTCCAGCACGTGCACATCCGCGAGCGGGTCGCCCTGCACCGCCACAATGTCCGCGAACTTTCCCGCCTCCAGCGTCCCCACCCGATCCGACCATCCGATCAAATCCGCCGCGTTCACCGTCGCGGCCTGAATGGATTGCAGCGGAGTCATCCCCATCGAAACCATTTTGCCGAACTCGTGCGCATTCAAACCGTGCGGATACACTGCCGCGTCCGTGCCAAATGCGACCTTCACTCCTTCCTTGAACGCGTGCGAAATATTTTTTTGCGCGATGGGCATAACCATCTTGGCCTTCTCGATCATGCTCGGCGTCAATCCCAGAGTCTGCAGATTCTCCATCAGCCAATCTTCCAGATACACGGTCGGGACCAGATATGTTCCGCGCTCCTTCATCAATTGAATATCTTCATCATTAATGTAGCTGCCGTGCTCGATCGAATCCACGCCCGCCAGCACCGCGTACTTGATCCCCGTCGCGCCGTGCGCGTGCGCCGCCACTTTGCGACCCAATCCGTGCGCGGTGTCCACGATCGCTTTCATCTCTTCCGGGCTGTACTGCGCCAGCGCCGGATTATCGCCCTCGGAAAGGACGCCGCCCGTCGCCATGAACTTGATCACATCCGCGCCGTACTTGATATCCTCGCGCACTTTCAACGTCACGCCATCCACGCCGTCGGCCACTCCGTCATCCGACCAGTGATATTGCGGCGCGAGAAAATTGTTGTCCGCATGTCCGCCAGTAATTCCCAGCGCCGGTCCAGAGACCAGCATGCGCGGTCCGGGCACGTCGCCGGCCTTAATCGCGTCGCGCAGGGCAATGTCGGAATATCCGCTGGCACCCACGTTGCGCACTGTCGTGAATCCAGCCTCCAGCGTCACGCGAGCATTCCGCGCGCCGGTCAACGCCTGCCGAGGATAAGACGCGTGCAGTCCAGCCGGGCCGGAATCGTACGGCGTCATGGTCAGGTGCGTGTGGCAATCAATCAGCCCGGGCAGCACCGTCGCGTTCGAGAGGTCAATCGTCTTTGTCCCCGCGGGGAGCCGGCCGGAAATTTCCGCGGTCTTCCCGATCGCCTTGATGCGATCGCCTTCAATCCAGATGGTCTGATCGCTCAGATAATTTCCCGTGCGCACATCCAGCACTTTTCCCGCATGGATCGCAATTTCCGCGGGCGCCGCGCTTTTCGCCGTTTGCGCTGCGCAGACCCATGCCATCGCCGAAACGAAGAAAACCAGAACTCCCAGACGCCTCATTCTCATGCCCCCCAATTTGGTCGCGGACTTCGCAGCGCGTGGGATTGTATCCTTCTCGCGCGAAAGTGTCCGGCACTATTTTTCTCTCACGCTGCGAGCCTCAGCAGCAATCGCTCGCGCTGGAAATCTCCTGCAATTATTTTGGTGCAACGCTTGACACGCGCCGCACATGCTGTATGATTATGCAGTGTTGTGCATAAATGTGCATAAACAAACATGGGCGCTCATAAAAAATTCCGCCAAGGCCAGATCTTGAAGCTCCTCACCGGCGAAGCAGTCGCCAGCCAGGATGATTTGCGCCGCCAGCTCATTCACCTGGGCGTGCGTGTTACCCAAGCCACGCTCTCGCGCGACCTGCGCGAGCTGCGCCTGGTGAAAACCGTGGATGGCTACAAGCCACTCGCGGCTGCCAAAGCCGACGACGCACCGCCCGTTCCCGCACTCGCTCGCGCCCTGAAAGAATTTTTGCTCGATATCCGCCCAGCACAGAATATGCTCGTCCTCAAAACTCCTCCCGGTGGCGCGCAGCCTCTCGCCGCCGCCGTGGACTCCGAACATTGGCGCGAAGTCGCCGGCACTCTCGCCGGTGACGACACGGTTCTCATCATCACGCCGTCGCGCACCGCTCGTGGCGCCATCCAAAAACGCGTGGAGGAAATGCTGCGATGACAGACCCATTACGGGTCGCCGTCGTCGGAGCAACGGGCTACGCAGGATTCGAGCTGGCCCGCCTCCTTCTTCGGCACCCAAAAATAGAAAAGCCGGTTTTTTACTTGCGCGAAGGCCATGCCGGCGTCCGCTGCCTCACGGAACTGTACCCGCAGCTCCGCGGTTGGGGCGAAGCGCCCTGCAAACCGCTTTCCGTGGAAGCGATCGCGAGCAGCGGCGCGCAGGTCGTGTTTCTGTCCACGCCTCACGAAGCGTCGCTCGAGCTCGTGCCCGCGCTGCTCGCCGCGAATCCCGCGCTGCGCATCGTGGACTTAAGCGGGGCGTACCGTTTCCGCGCGGCGGAAACCTTTGCGCATTGGTACAAACTCGCCGCGCCGGACGCCGCCACACTTGCCGAAGCAGTGTACGGTTTGCCGGAACTTTACGCTGACGCGCTGCCCGCGGCGCGCCTCGTCGCTAATCCCGGCTGCTATCCCACCTCCGTGATCCTGGGGCTGCGTCCGCTCGTCGAGGCTGGCTGGATCAACGCCGCTCGCGGAATCGTCTGCGATTGCAAATCCGGCGTCAGCGGCGCAGGCAAGGAACCCAAACGTGAGACTCACTTCGTCGAAGTAAATGAAAATTTCCGCGCCTACGGATTATTCACGCATCGGCACACGCCGGAAATCACCGAACACAGCGGCCTTGCGCCGGAAAATTTCATTTTCACCACGCATTTGCTCCCCGTTGAGCGTGGGATTCTCTCTACCTTATATATGTGGCTGGATCCCGCTCGACGCGCAGACGAAATCGAAGCGCTCTATCGCCGATACTTCGCCTCGCGCCCGCTGGTCCGGATTCTCCCGCACGGGCGCTTGCCGGAATTGCAGCACGTAACCCACACCAATTTCTGCGACATCGGATTCGCGCTCGACCCCGCGGGCGAACGCCTCGTCGTCGTCTCCTGTCTGGACAATCTTGGCAAAGGCGCGGCGGGGCAAGCAGTACAAAACATGAACCGGATGTGGGGCTATCCGGAAACGGCAGGTTTGCTATGAGACTGGTGATTAAAATCGCAGGCGCGCTGCTAGAAAGCGATGAAACCGTGCAGACCATCGCGCGGCAGATCACCGAGCTCGCGCGTGCCGGCCACGAATTGCTGGTGATTCACGGCGGCGGGAAAATCTTCACCGCAACTCTCGCGCGCATGGGCATCGTTAGCCGCTTCGTCAGCGGCCTGCGCGTCACCGATCGCGAAACCCGCGACGCGGCTGTGATGGTGTTCGGCGGCCTGTTGAATAAGCGTCTCGCCGGCGCAATTTCCCTCGCCGGCCAGCCCGCCGTGGGCATCAGCGCTTCCGATGCGGCGTGTTTTCTTGCCGAGCCCATGCAGCTGGATGAGCGCGAAGGCAGCCTCGGCTTCGTCGGCTATCTCACCGAGGTGAACGTGGATTTTCTGCGCTCCCTGTGGCGCTCGGGTATCGTGCCGGTCGCTTCCTGCCTGGGCCTCGGCGCGGACGGCGAGCTTTATAACATCAACGCGGACCACATGGCCGCAGCCGCCGCGGAATTCATCCGCGCCGATCGCTTGATTTTTCTTACGGACGTCGCCGGAGTGCTCGACGGCCAAAAAGTTCTCCGCGCCGTGCGCGGCGGCGAAATCGAACAGCTCATCCGCCAGAATAAGGTGTCCGGCGGCATGATCCTGAAACTCGAAGCAGCCAAACGCGCGCTCGCGGGCGGCGTATCCGAAGTGCGCATTGTCGGCGGCACTACCAACCGCGCGCTGCTTTCTGCGGTACAAGGCGTGCGCTGCCCTGGCACGCGAGTACTGCCCATTGTTCATGAGGCCGCGAAAGCCGCTCACGGAGCCCCGTGTTGAAGTCGGCGAAAATGGCGAAAATCCCGCGCAAAAAAAATCCGGCGAAGTCGAAGGCGCTCTCCCCCGCGCAAATTCGCGGTGCGGAAGCGCGCTACCTGATGAACACCTACCGGCGTCCTCCGCTGGTGTTCACGCACGGCCGCGGCTGCCGCCTTTACGATTCGCAAGGCCGCGAATATCTCGATTTTCTCGGAGGAATAGCCGTCAATGCGCTCGGCCACGCCCATCCGCGCCTGGTACGCGTGATTCGCCGCGAGGCCGGCCGCGCCATTCATCTTTCCAATCTGTTTCAGAATCCGTACCAAGCGCCGCTCGCGCGCAAGCTCGTCGAATGGTCCGGCCTCGACCGCGTTTTTTTTACCAATAGCGGCACCGAAGCGATTGACGGCGCGCTGAAGCTCGCCCGCGCCTACGCTCACGCAAAATCGTCCGCCAGCGCCGCCGCGCCCAAGACGCGCATCCTCGCGCTGGAAAATTCCTTTCACGGCCGCACGTTTGGCGCGCTTTCCATCACGCATCCAGCGAAGTACCGCGAACCGTTCGCGCCTCTGGTTCCCGGCGTCGAGTTCGTGCGCTTCAACGATGTCGCAGACCTTGAAGCTAAATTCGATAACACCGTTGGCGCGCTGGTGCTCGAAACCATTCAAGGAGAAGGCGGCATTTTCCCCGTCAGCGAAGCCTTCTGGCAACGCGCCCGCGCTCTCGCCACGCAACACGACGCGGCGCTGATCACCGATGAAATTCAATGCGGCCTCGGACGCACCGGCCGCCACTTCGCGTATCAGAAATTCACGTCGCGTCCGGACATTCTCGCGGTAGCGAAGCCTCTCGCCGGTGGTTTGCCGCTCGGCGCCATCATCGCCAACGAGAACTTCGCATCCGCCTTCGTTCCCGGACTGCACGGCACCACGTTCGGCGGCGGTCCGCTCATCTGCGCCACCGCGCTGGAGTTCCTGAACGTCATTGAAGACGCCGACTTGCTTGCGAATATTCGTGAACGCGGCGCCGAGCTGCGCCAGGGAATCGAAAAGCTCGCCACTAAGTTCGATTTCATCCGCGAAGTCCGCGGCGAAGGCCTGATCTTGGGCGTTGATCTCGCGATTGACGGCGCTCCAATCGTCACCCAGGCCCTGCGCAGCGGCCTGCTCATCAATTGCACGCACGAACATATCCTGCGCCTGCTGCCGCCGTTCATAATCCGGCGCCAGGACGTCGCAGAATTTCTCAACAAGTTCGAAAAGGCCCTGAAACAAGCCACAAAACCCAGCTCGACCCAAAACGCAAAACCGAAAGCGCAGCCGATCGCTCTGGCTGCCGCGAGGTAAAAGAAAACATGAACACCACTGCTGCCGCCGCACACATCTCTCTGACCAACGACCTCCTCACTGGAATGGAATGGAGCCCCGCGCAAGTCCGCAGCTTTCTGCAGCTCGCCGCGGACGTGAAAGCGCATCCCGACCGTTACCGCGGAGCGCTCGCCGGCCGTTTCTTCGCGCTGATTTTCGAAAAGCCTTCGCTGCGCACGCGCGTCACATTCGAAGTCGGCATCGCCAGCCTGGGCGGCTCATCCGTATTTCTCGATCACACCGTCACACATCTAGGCGAGCGCGAATCCATCCCGGACGTCGCGAAAAGCCTCGAGCGCTGGGTCACCGGCATCGTCGCCCGCGTCTTCAAACAAGAATCGCTCGACCAGCTGGCTGCGAACGCCGGGGTTCCGGTGATCAACGCGCTTTCCGATCTCTATCATCCCTGCCAGGCGTTCGCAGATTTCTTCACGCTCGAAGAACGCTTCGGAAATTTGCGCGGCCTGAAAGTCGCCTACGTCGGCGATGGCAATAACACTTGCCACTCGCTGCTCAGCATCGGCGCGCGCGCCGGCGCACATGTTCGCGTCGCCACTCCCGCGGGCTACGAGCCTGATCCAAATGTCGTCGCGGAAGCCAAGCGCGTGACGCGCGAGACGCGCGGCAAAATCGAAATCCTGCGCTCGCCCGCGGAAGCGGTCGCCGGCGCGCAAGCGATTTACACCGACACATGGACCAGCATGGGCCAGGAAACGGAAGCCGCCGCGCGCGAAGCTGCCTTCGCCGGTTACCAGGTCAACGACGCGCTCTTCGCTCACGCCGCGCCCGACGCCATCTTCATGCACTGTCTTCCGGCCCACCGCGGCTCGGAAGTCAGTGAAGCCGTCATGGATTCGCCGCGCTCCATCGTTTTCGAACAAGCCGAAAATCGCCTGCACGTGCAGAAAGCGATTCTGCTGACGCTGCTCAATTAATTTCGGCCGCCAATCAAGGAGAAAGCATTGCCCAAGAAAATTGTGCTCGCATATTCAGGAGGTCTGGATACCTCCATCATTATTCCCTGGCTCAAGGAGACCTACCCGGGCTGCGAAGTGATCGCCATGATCGGCGACCTCGGCCAGCAGGAAGATCTGGAAGCCGCACGAAAAAAAGCTCTGGCGACGGGCGCAAGCTCCGCCTATGTGGAAGATCTTCGCGAGGAATTCATCACCGGCTACATCTGGCCCACGCTGCGCGCCGGAGCCGTGTACGAACATAAATATCTCCTCGGCACATCCTTCGCGCGTCCGCTGCTCGCGCAGCGCCAGGTTCAGCTTGCCAAAGAACTCGGCGCCGACGCCGTCGCGCATGGCTGCACGGGCAAGGGCAACGATCAAGTCCGGTTTGAGCTAGCCGCCAAAGCCCTCGCGCCGGAATTGCAGATCATCGCCCCCTGGCGCGAATGGAATATCGTCTCGCGCGAAGAAGCCATCGCCTACGCGCAGGCGCACAATATTCCGGTCGAACAGACCAAGAAAAATATCTACAGCCGCGACCGCAACATCTGGCACCTCAGCCACGAAGGCGGCGTGCTCGAAGATCCCGCGAATGCGCCCGACGAAGCCATGTGGCAGTGGATCACTTCGCCCGCGAACGCGCCCGCGCAACCCACCACCGTCGAAATCGGTTTCGCTGGCGGCACTCCCGTTTCCGTCAATGGTAAAAATCTCGCGCCCGTCGCGCTGCTCGATCAACTCAATGAAATCGCCGCCGCGAATGGCGTCGGCCGCATGGACATCGTCGAAAATCGCCTGGTCGGCATCAAATCGCGCGGCGCGTATGAAACTCCCGGCGGAACGTTGCTCGTCACCGCGCATCGCGAACTCGAATCGCTCGCGCTCGATCGCGAGACCGCGCACTACCAGCAGCTTCTCTCTCTGCGCTACGCCGAAATGGTTTATTACGGTATGTGGTTCACGCCGCTGCGCGAAGCGCTCGACGCGTTTTTCACGAGCGCGCAACGCCGCGTCACCGGCTCCGTTTCGCTTACGCTCTGCAAAGGCATCGTCAACGTCGCGTCGCGTGAGTCGCCCTATTCGCTCTATCGCACCAATCTCGCGAGTTTCACCATGACCGGCTACAACCCCAAAGACGCTGAAGGCTTCATCAATCTTTTCGCGCTGCCCATCACCGTGCCGCAGGAACCGGCGCTAACCGCCGCGCCAAAGAAAGTTCCCCAGAAGGCCAACGCCTGATGACCGCTCCGCGCGAACAGAAGATGTGGGGCGGCCGCTTCGAACGCGGCCCCGACGCATCATTCTACGAATTCGAGCGCTCCTGGAGCTTCGATCGCCGTATGCTCCCGCAGGAACTTGCGCTCGATCGCGCCTGGGCGCGCGCCATCGTCGCCGCGGGAATCCTCAGCGAAGAAGAGGGCAACGAAAATCGCCACCGCGCTCGGCGAAATCGCGTTGCGCGCGCAGACCGATGCCGGCATGGCTCAACGCTTCGACAGCCGAAGACGTCCATCATTTCGTCGAATCCGCGCTGATTGAAAAACTCGGCGCGCTCGGCGCCAAGTTGCATACCGGTCGCAGCCGCAACGAAATGGTCGCCACCGAATTTCGCATGTACGTGCGCGAAGCCGCACAGGATCTTCGCCGCGCGCTCGCTTCCTTGGAACGCGCCATCGCCGCGCAGGCCGAAAGCAATCTGCCAACTCCCATGCCCGGCACGACGCACATGCAGCACGCGCAGCCGATTCTGCTTTCGCATTGGCTTCTGGCGCACGGCGAAGCTTTCCACCGCGATGCCGAACGTCTCGCTGCGGCCGCCGCGCGCGCCGATGATTGCCCTCTCGGCTCTGGAGCCCTCGCGGGCTGCGCTTTTCCACTCGATCGCAACGCGTTAGCGCGCGATCTGGGATTTTCGCGCACCACGGCCAATAGCCTCGACGCCGTCAGCGACCGCGACTTCGCCCTCGAATTTCTTTTCGCGCTTTCCACACTCGCGATGCATCTCTCGCGTCTGGCCGAAGATTTCGTTCTCTTCGCTTCGCCAGAATTCGCTTTCATCGAGCTGCCCGACGAATTTTCCACCGGCAGCAGCCTCATGCCGCAGAAAAAAAATCCCGACGCCTGGGAATTGATTCGCGGCAAGACCGGCCGCATCTACGGCTCGCTCGTCGCACTGCTCACCACTTGCAAAGGCCTGCCTTCCAGCTACCAGCGCGATCTGCAGGAAGATAAGGAATCGCTCTTCGCCGCGCACGACCAGGCGCTGTCCATGATCCAGATCGCCGCCGCTACTCTCGCAGCAACGCGTTTCCGCACGGACCGGCTTTGCCAGGCCGCGCAAGATCCCGCCCTCGTAGCCACCGAAGTCGCGGATTATCTGGTGACTTTCGGCGTGCCCTTTCGCGAAGCGCACGAGATCGTGGGAAAAGTGCTGCGCGCGGCCGAGCAGGAAGGTAAATCCATTCGCGAGATGCCGCTCGAGCGCCTGAGAGAATTTTCTCCGGCGTTTGGACCCAGCTTGGCTACGGCTCTCACGCTCGAATCAGCTCTGGCGCGTCGCGCCACGCGTGGCGGGACTGCTCCGAGTGCCGTACGCTCCGCCCTGCAGGACTTCAAAGCGCGTCTCGCCAAGCTCGAGGAGAATCCATGAGAACGCGTCGCGCAAAAATTTCCGACGCCCCTGCGATTCACGCCCTCATCGCGCATTACGCCGCGCAGGGATTGTTACTCCCCCGCGCTGTAGAAGAAATTCGCGCCAATATCGGCCACTTTATCGTTCAGGAAGAAAATCGCCAGGTCGTCAGCTGCCTTTCGCTGGAAAGCTACGGCGCCGATCTCGCTGAAATCCGCTCCATTGCGGTGGACCCCGAAAACCGCCGCCAGGGATTCGGCGCGCGCCTGATCGCCTCCGCCCTCGCGGAAGCCCGCCGCCGCGGAATCGCCCGCGTTTTCGCCGTCACGCACGCGCCCAAATTTTTCGAGCGCCAGGGTTTCGCCGCAACCGCGCGCCAATCTCTCAGCGAAAAGATCGAACGTGATTGCCGCTCTTGCACTCAACAGCGCACCTGCAAGCTCGTCGCCGTGATCGCCACCGTAATTCCGGAGCGTGTCGTGTTGCCCGTTCTTTCCGAATCTGCCGCCCCGGTCCCGGCCTGCTAATCTACAACCCATGACCACGCGCCTATCCAACGCCGATATCCCGCAAGGCTTCACTTTCGCCGCCACGCACTGCGGCCTGAAAAAATCGAAACTCGATTTGGCCATACTGATCAGCGAAACCCCGGCATCGGCCGCCGCAGTCTTCACCACAAATCGCGTAAAAGCAGCGCCGGTGATTGCCTCGCAGCTGCACCTCCGGCAATCGGCGCATCGCATGCGCGGGGTGATCGTCAATTCCGGCAACGCCAATTGCTGCACCGGCTCCGAAGGCCTCTCCGCCGCGGCCACCACCGCGCTGAAGCTAGCGCGCGAACTCGGCCGCCTGCATCCCTCTCAAATTCTGGTGTGTTCCACGGGCGTCATCGGCGTTCCGCTACGCTGGCAAAAAATCGTCAACGCCATCCCGCGCCTCGCCCGCGCGCGCCACCGCACCGCCAGCTCCTTCGCCGAATTCACTCGCGCCATCATGACCACGGACACGCGCCCCAAATGGGCCGCTGCGAAATGCCGCATCGCCGGCAAACAAGTTCGCATCCTCGGCTGCACCAAAGGCGCCGGCATGATTCAGCCCAACATGGCCACTATGCTCGGCTTTCTCGCCACCGACGCGGCCATTTCCCCCGCGCTGCTCTCCCGAGCGTTGCGCGCCGTCGTCGAACGAACGTTCAACGCCATCACCGTGGACGGCGACACTTCCACCAACGATACCGTCACGCTGCTCGCGAACGGCGCATCCGGTGCGCCCAAAATCACGAACCCAAACGACGATTTGAAAAAATTCAGCGCTGCGCTGGAACTCGTCTGCCAATCCCTCGCCCTGCAAATCGTGGCCGATGGCGAAGGCGCCCGGCACGTAATCGAAATCGAAGTTCGCGGCGCTCCCACGGATCGCGCCGCGAAACAAATCGCTCTCACCATCGCGAATTCGCCCTTGGTAAAGACCGCCATTGCCGGCGCAGACCCCAACTGGGGCCGCATCCTCGCAGCCGCCGGCCGCTCCGGCGTCGCATTCGATTTCCAGCGCGCCGATATTTCCCTCGCGGGCATAAAAGTCTGCCGCCAGGGCCGCGAAAATCCCTTCAACGAACGCGCCGCGCACCGCAAGATGCTCGCGAAGTACGTGCCCATCGTCGTCTCGCTCCGTTCCGGCGACGGCCGCGCGCGCGTCTGGACCTGCGATTTCACCGCAGAATACGTTCACATCAACGCCAGCTATCGAACTTAGTCCGCGCGGCCCGCCCACCACCTGCCGTTGTTGACTGCCGCAGCCTATTGCAGCAAGATGCTCCTGAGCAACTGGAGCGCTCGCTTCAGCCGGGCATGGTCAGACTCGCTGGCCGCGCGGCCGATTTCCTGTCCCTTCAGCCTCGTGTTTTGCGCCGGACCGCGTGCCCCACGCAAAAGGAGAACGGCCGTGAAGAAATTGTATGTGGGTAATCTGTCGTTCAAGGCTACGGAAGAGCAGATAGCGGCGCTTTTTTCGGAAATTGGCGTGCAACCTGATTCGCTCACGCTGTTGCGCGATCGTTTCACGGGACAGCCGCGCGGTTTCGGTTTCGCTGAAATTGGCAACGACGCCGAAGCAGACAAAGCCATCGAAGCGCTCAACGGCAAGGATTTTCTGGGCCGCGCGCTGGTTGTGAATGAAGCGCGTCCGCAGCGTGAAGGCGGCGGCGCCGGCGGAGGACGTGGCGGGCATGGTGGCGGAGGCGGGGGTGGTGGACGCGGCGGTCACGGCGGAGGTGGTGGTGGCGGCGGCCGTGGAGGACGCGGAGGCGGTGGTGGTTACGGTGGTGGTGGCGGAGGCGGCCGCGATCGCTAATTCACATTACTAAAATTTAGTTCAGTCACGACGGGCGCGCACATCTTGCGCGCCCGTTCGTTTTTCGTAGCGCCGGCGTCACGGCGGCTCTTTTGCAATCTCGCGTACCTAAGCGATCGCCTTCCGTTCCTGCGCCAAAGCCCGCCGGATCGGCGTCTCCACTTCCGTGATCTCGCCGCCCTTGTACTCAAAGCGGATCAGCGTCGCGCCCCGCACTCCCTGCGCCACCAGCGCGCCGACATCCAATTTCTCCTCGGCCTCCACCAAATCTTCCGCCGACGCATACAATGCCGGGTTCTTCGGCAAAAACACCGGACAGCAATCGTGAAACGGCTCCGACGAAACATCGTACGTCCCAATCTTTTTCGCCGTTGCCAGAATGTCCATCTTGTCCGCGCCAATCAGCGGCCGGAACACCACCATGCGCGACGCCGCATCCACGGCGATCAGATTTCGCAAAGTCTGCGACGCCACCTGCCCCAAACTGTCGCCCGTCAAAAGCGCCAAACTGCGATCCCGCCTCGCCAGCGCTTCCGCGATGCGCAGCATCATCCGCCGGTACAGCAGCACGCGATAATCTTCCGGCGCGTAACGCACAATTTCGCGCTGAATCGCTTCAAACGGCACGCGGTACAGCTTCGCGTGAAATTGATACGGAACCAGCTTGCGCGCCAGCCCGCTTGCGACGTGCAGCGAAGATTCTCCAGCCTGCGCGCCCGTGCCATAAAAATGCACGAAACTCAAATGCGCGCCGCGCTTCATCATGTGATACGCCGCCACCGCCGAATCGTAACCGCCGGAAAGCAGGCACATCATCCGCCCCGCGGTGTTTGGCGGCAGCCCTCCCGCGCCGGGAATCTTCCGCGCGTACACCAGCGCCATGCTCTTGGTGATTTCCGCGTAACAAGTCATCTCAGGCTGGTTCAAACGCACGCGCACGTTGCGATTCGCCGCGCGCAATTTGTCCAACAGGTGGCGCCCGATGATTACTTCCGTCTCCAGGCTCGTCGTCGGAAATCGCTTATCGCTCCGTTTCGCTCGCACAGCGAAACTCTCAAATCGCAGCGGCTCCATTTCTTCCCACGCCGCGCGGCACAGTTCATCCATGTTTCGCTCAACTGCTCGCGCCACCGCGTAGAACGCAATTCCCATCACGCGGTCCAATCGCGCCGTCACTTCCTCGAGTGACGCTCCATCGCCCAGCCACACCACCATGCGATCGCCCGGCTGCTCGATCCGCTCTACCGCAATTCCCTGCAGCGCGATCCTCAGCGCGCTGTGCAGTTTGCGCAGGAAAAATCGCCGGTTGCGGCCCTTCAGCCACAACTCGTGATAGTGGACAACAATGATCGGATTGCTCATGCGAATTTCACGCGGCGCTCATCCAGTTCAAGCTTCAGGAAAGTATAACACCCCGCCGCGGCAGACGACCTGGCTCACCATGGATTCGCGCCCAGCGCAGCAGCATTTTCCAACGCCCGCGCCCACACACAATCCGCCGATAACTTTATAGCTACAACCAATGTTCGCAGGCGACTTTCCACTACTTCTGGGGTTATTATCGGCACCGCTCCCGTCCCTGGAGCGGCCCGGGCTGGCGCGGCAATGCCACGGCCATGCAGTTAACGGACGCCAGCTGACGCGAAACTTGGTGTTACCCAATTCGCCCGGCGTGCATCCAATTCAACCACCAGGGCATCTGGGGAGAAACGTATGTGGAATAGACGAGACTGGGACGACTTCTTCTTGATTGTCCGGAAACGGTGGAGCGCGCATCGCCCGCCGCGTCCCGTGGATCTTTCGCACCGCAATCGCCTGGTGCCCACGGAAGGCTACAGCCTCGCCGAGCTGGACCAAGCCGGCTTGAGCATTGAGCAAGCGGAATATCTTGGTCTGCCCGTGGACGCCGGCCGCGTCGGCTCCTACGGTCCCAACGTCACCACGCTCCGCGAGTTCTATCGCTCCAGCCGCTCGCGTTTCTAATCAAATTATCTAGAACTCAGCTATCCCGCCCGCATCGCCTGCGTCTAATTCCACTTGAAACGGTTTCGCCCGCGCTGACGTATCATCCAAACGCAAGTAACCGACTTTCGCCAGGAGATTGCTCGATGAAGAAGGCTGTGCTCGCCCTCGCCATCCTTTTGATTTCGCTCGCGTCCGCGTCCGCATCTTTCGCGCAAGCCCAAGACGCTAAGCCTCTGCTGCTGCGCCAACCTGCTTTGAGCCGCACGGACATCGCCTTCATGTACGGCAACGACCTCTGGAAAGTCAGCCGCGAAGGTGGCAATGCCATCCGCCTCACCGCCGGCCCCGGCATCAAGCGCGGCCCGCACTTTTCACCCGACGGCCAGTGGATCGCTTTCACCGGCGAGTACGACGGCAAGCTGAACGTGTACGTGATCTCTGCGAGCGGTGGCACGCCGCGCCGCGTCACTTATCACCCTGGCCCGGACACCGTCACCGGATGGACTCCGGACGGCAAAAATATTCTCTTCGCCTCGCCGCGCGAGAGCTTTCCCAACGGCACCTTGGCGCTCTACACCGTTCCTGCCACGGGAGGTTTCCCCACGAAGGTTCCGCTCCCCATCGGCTGGGAAGGCTCCTACTCTCCCGACGGCAAATATCTCGCCTATCGCCCCACGCCCGCGCCTTACGGCAATTGGAGCCACTACCGCGGCGGCACCTCTCCGCGCATCTGGATTGCGAATCTCGCGGATTCCAGCATTGAAAAACTCCCTCATGAAGATTGGAACGATCTCAATCCGCTTTGGGTCGGCGACACAATATATTTCCTCTCCGACCGCAACGGCGCCTACACGCTCTTCGCCTACGACACGAAATCCAAGGCCGAAACCCAGCTCATCGAGAATACCGGCCTGCCCATTAAATCCGCGGACGCCGGCCCCGGCGCGATCGTTTATGAACAATTCGGCTCGCTGCACCTCTACGATCTTTCCACTCACCGCCAGCAACCCATCCAGGTCCATATCGAATCCGACCTCGTCGAAGTCCGGCCACATTTCGAAAAAGTCGCGAAACATATTAATGACGCCGCGATTTCGCCCACTGGCGTGCGCGCCGTCTTCGAAGCCCACGGCGAAATTCTCACCGTTCCCGCCGAAAAGGGCGACATTCGCAACATCACCAATTCTCCCGGCGTCGCCGACCGCAGTCCCTCCTGGTCTCCCGACGGAAAAACCATCGCCTATTTTTCCGACGAGTCCGGCGAATACGCGCTGCACCTGCGCGCGCAGAATGGCTTGGGCGAAGTCCGCAAAATCAATCTCGGACTCCCGCCATCCTTCTTCTACGGCATCACCTGGTCTCCCGACAGCAAGAAAATCGCCTACACCGATAAATGGCTCAATCTCTGGTACGTGGATCTGGAAAAACCCACTCCGGTGAAAGTGGACACCGACTATTTCGATGCCCAGGGACTCAGTCCCGCATGGTCTCCCGACAATCGCTGGATCGCCTACACCAAGCAGCTGCCCAGCCATTTCCGCGCAGTCTTCGTCTATTCGCTGGACACCGGAAAATCCACCCAAATCACCGACGGTATGAGCGACGCGCGCTTCGCGGTCTTCGACAAAAACGGAAAATATCTCTATTTCGCGGCCAGCACGAATTCCGGCCCGACGCTCGCAGGCCTCGACATGTCCAGCGACGGCAAGGAAGTCACGCGAAGCGTCTATGTCATCGTTCTCCGCAAAGATCTTCCTTCGCCGCTCGCGCCCGAAAGCGACGAAGAGAAGCCCGCCACCGACAAAAAAGACGCCGATAGTTCCAAAGACGCTTCCAAATCCGATCAGGACAAAAAGGACACCGACAAGAAATCAGATCAGGACAAGGACGCCGACAAAGCAAAGGACAAGGACAAAGAGCCCGTCAAAGTCACCATTGACTTCGACAACATCAGCCAGCGCATCCTGGCGCTTCCCATCCCTCCCAAAAATTATGTGGATCTATCTCCCGGCAAAACCGGCGAGCTTTTCACTCTCGAATTTCCGCCCGCTCCGGATTCCCAGGGGCCACCCAGCCTGGTCTTCGCGAAATTCGATCTCACCAAGCGCAAATCCGAACCACTCATCGCCGGCATCCAGAACGTCTCCGTTTCTTTTAACGGCGAAAAATTCCTTTACCAACAGGGTGAAAACTGGTTCATCGCGCCCACTGCGGCAGCCGCCAAGCCCGGCGAAGGCGCGCTCAAGCTCGACTCCATGGAAGTCTGGGTCGAGCCCCGCGCCGAATGGAAACAGATGTACGACGAAATCTGGCGCATCGAGCGCGATTTCTTCTACGACCCGCATCATCACGGCGTGAATCTGCAGGCTCTCGCCAAGGAATATGAGCCCTATCTTGATCGCATCGCCACCCGCGACGATCTAAATTATCTTTTCCAGCAAATGCTCAGCGAGATCAACGTCGGCCACATGTTCGTCGGCGGCGGTGACATTCCCGAAGTGCCGCCACTGCAAGTCGGCCTGCTCGGCGCCGATTACAGCGTAGAAAATGGCCGCTATCGCTTCGCGCGCGTGTACAACGGAGAGAACTGGAATCCACAACTTCACGCGCCGCTCACGCAACCCGGCGTCAATGTCGTCGCCGGCGAATATCTGCTCGCCGTCAACGGCCGCGACGTTCATGCCGAGCAAGACGTTTACAGCTATTTTCAGGAAACCGCCGGAAAGCAAACCGTTCTAAAAGTTGGCCCGCACCCCGACGGTTCCGGCTCGCGCGAAGTCACCGTCGTCCCCGTCCCCGACGAAACCCCTTTGCGCAATCGCGCCTGGATCGAAGACAATCTTCACAAAGTCACCGAACTCAGCGGCGGCAAGCTCGCCTACGTCTATCTTCCCAACACTGGCGCGGGCGGCTTCACCAATTTCAATCGCTATTACTTCGCGCAACTCGGCAAGCAAGGCGCCGTGATTGACGAGCGCTTCAATTCCGGAGGCCAGGCCGCCGATTACATCATTCAGTACATGCAGCGGAAAATTTGGAATTACTGGGTCGCTCGCGAAGGCGCAGATTCTTCCACGCCTTTCAGTGGAATTTACGGTCCCAAGGTGATGATCACCAATGAATTTGCCGGTTCCGGGGGCGACGCGCTGCCCTGGTATTTCCGGCACGTCGGCCTCGGCCCGATTGTCGGTAAACGCACCTGGGGCGGTCTGGTCGGCATCGGCGGCTATCCCAGCCTGCTCGACGACGGCTTTGTCACCGCTCCGCGCTTCGCTTTTTTCACCACCGAAGGAAACTGGGAGGTTGAAAATCACGGCGTCGCCCCCGAAATTGATATCGAGATGGACCCGGCCGCCTGGCGCCAAGGCCATGACACCCAGCTCGAAAAAGCCATCGAAGTAGCCATGCAGGACCTTGCGAAAAATCCGCCCCAGCCGGTCAAGCACCCGGCCTACCCGGATTATTCCAAATATTCCACCGCACACTAAAAGCCAGCTCGCATTGCGCTTCAGAAGGCGCGGCTTTGGCACCTGGAGCCGCGCTTTTCGTAGCGCCGGCGTCCCGCCGGCTCTTCGCCTTTGACTTCGTAGCTGCGCGCTCTATCGCGCCACTCATCGCAAATTCGGTTGCAGTCCGACGCCCAACCCTTTAACGTATTGGCTCCTTGCATCACCCAGGAACTCCACCGTGAAAAAGAATATTCGCGTCGTCCAATACGGCCTCGGTCCCATCGGGTCTTCCATCGTCCGCCTGATGCGCCAAAAAGATTCACTCGAAATCGTCGGCGCGATTGACAAAGACCCCGCCAAAGCCGGACGCGACCTCGGCGAAGTAGTCGCCGCACCCGACGCACCCTGGGGCGTCCTGGTTTCCCCCGACGCCGCACTCGTGCTCGAAAGACCAGTGGATGTGATTGTCCACTCCACCTCGTCCTACCTCAACAGCGTGATGGATCAGCTTCTGGAATGCATCGCTGCGGGCTGCTGTATCGTTTCCACCTGCGAAGAACTAGCCTATCCATTCCGAAAACATCCCGAGCTGTCCCAAAGGCTCGACGCCGCCGCGAAAGAAGAAGGTGTCGCTCTCGTCGGCACCGGCGTGAATCCCGGCTTCGTCATGGACAAGCTCGCCCTCACCCTCAGTGCCGCCGCGCAGCGCATTGACTGGCTCAGTGCCGTCCGCATCGTGGACGCTTCCAAACGCCGCCTACCCCTTCAGAAAAAAATCGGCGCCGGCATGACGCCCGAAGAATTCCGCGCGCAAGTCGCCGCCGGCGTCATCAAACACCACGGGCTGCCCGAATCCATCGCCATGGTCGCCGATGGCTTGGGGTTCGCTCTGGACGATATTTCGGAAACGATCGAGCCGGTAATCGCTGAAGAAATTATCAAAACGGAATTCCTGGAAGTCGCTCCAGGCCAGGTTGCCGGCGTGCATCAAATCGCGCGCGGCGTCTCCGCTGGAAAGGAAAAAATCTTCATGGAACTGAAAATGTACGTCGGCGCTCGCCATCCCGCCGACACTGTCGTATTAAAGGGCGAACCGCATCTCACCCTGACAATCCCCGGGGGCACTCACGGCGACGTAGCCACCGCCGCCGTAGTCGTCAACTCCATCCCCGCAATCCTAGCTGCCAACGCCGGCCTGCGCACCTCGCGCGACCTTCCCCTAACTTTTTTCCCGCCGAACGCCAAACCCTAACCTCAACCTGCAGTCTTGCTCCAAAATCGCGCCACCGCCGAATAATCCGGATCATCCTTCGACGCATCTTTCACCGCGCTGTAAGTCGCATACGCCGCAGCCGCAGCCGGCAAATTAACGCCCTGCTGCCGCGCCAACTCCAGCGCCAGCCGCATATCCTTGTGCATCAAGCGCAACGGAAAACTCGCCGCGTACTCATTCTTCAGCATCAGCGGCGCTTTCACATCCAGCACCCCCGCGCGCGCCATGCTCGATTGCATCACCTCCACCAATTTCTCGCCCGCCACTCCCGCCGACGTAGCCAGCGCCAGCGCCTCGGCCAGCGCTTCCACTTCGAGAGCCAATATCAGATTCATCGCCAGCTTCACTGTCTGCCCCGCCCCATTCGGCCCCAATAAAAAGAATTTCTTCCCCAGCACTTCCAGCACCGGCTTCGCGCGCTCCAGCACTTCCGCTTTCCCGCCAATCATGAACACCAGCTCGCCCTTTTTTGCGCCCCAGTCACCGCCCGTCACCGGCGCATCCAGAAAATCCACTCCGCGCTCGCCGCACGCCGTCGCCACCCGCCGCGCCAGTTCCGGCGAAATCGTGCTCGAATCCATGTATATGCTACCGCGCCGCAAGTCCTCCATCGCCCCCTGGGCGCCCCACAAAACCTCCTCCAGCGCCGGCGGATCGCTCACGATGCTGATCAGCACATCCGCCGCTGCCGCAGTCTCGCGCGGATTCGCTCCGAGCTTCGCGCCCTCGCTCACCAATTCATCGGCCCGCGCCGCCGTTCGATTCCACACCACCAGCGGAAATCCCGCCTTCAGCAAATTGCGTCCCATCGGCTTGCCCATCAGCCCCAGCCCAATCAATCCAACCGTCGGTTTCATTTCGTGCCTCCCAAACCAGGACAAAAATATACCCGCGCGCGCCAGCAAATGCGAATAGACCGCGCGATTTCAGGATTGCACAACTGGATCACGCGAGAGCGGAGGGAACTTCACCTGCGGTAACGTTAGTTTTTCTTGGTGGGCTTCGGCACAGCCCGAGGCTGAGAAGCGTCATCGCGCACTTCAACCACGCGGATCACGTACGCATAAGGAATTTCCACGCGCATCGTTTTCTCTTTTCCACCCGACGAAAACCGCTCCTGCACAAAAATTGCCTTGCCGGTGTCCGACGCCAGCGCCCCGGTCGTCGAAAGCTGCAGATCCCCCGCGCGATAGTGCGCCTCGACGCGCTTGCCCACCAATGCCGTGTATCGTCCCATACCACCTCAGCCGGCCGGATAACGCACTTCATCCATCCTGCCGACTGCGCAGTATATACGAATCAATAAATAAGTCAGCTTTTGATATTAATGATGTACGTGAGAGGTAACCGCTGCGCTCTGCGGCGTGGGATCGCCGTCGCTTAATTCCAAATTAGCCACAAACATCAACGTCACCGCCGCCGCTACGCTCGCCGCCAGATACGCCAGAAACACCGGCCACACCCAGCCCAGCGCTACATGCCGGTCGGCAAATCTTAACGTGACAATCCACCAGGCAATCACTCCAGCAGCTAGTCCGGCGAATGCCGCCAAATTCCGGCTCACCTCCGAAATTGCCAACGGGTGCTGGCAATTCGCGCACACCAAGTCATACGAATATACGGCCACGCTTCCAGCCGGCATCACCGCGCCGCAATTCGGACATTTTCTTACCGCCATCTCTCACCTCCGCACTTTCAACGATTATCGCTCGCCAGGTCTTCAATCAGCGAAAATTCCACGCGGTGGCGGAAAGGATCGATCCGCTCGGCCCGCACGCGCACGCGATCTCCTAGCCGAAAATTCCGCCGCGCTCCGCCGCCGCGACGCGAACCGCGATACGGCTCGCAAACAATCGAATGGTCGCGGTCGTGATACGCGCATCTCTGTCCGGTAAATTCCTCCAGCCGGTCAATGCTCACCAACCCTTCCACGAAAATCTCCACCAGCTCCACGAAAAATCCGAACTTCTGCACCGAAATTATCAGCGCCGAATATTCCTCGCCCAGATGGCTTTCCATGAATTGCGCCGTCTTCCATTCCATCAGTTCGCGCTCCGCCGCATCCGCGCGGCGCTCCGCTTCCGAGCTTTCCGCGGCGATGTCCTGCAATTCCACGCGGCGATAAGGCCCCAGCACCGCCACGGTCTCCTCTTTCCCTGTGCGCGCGTTCTCCACGTGCGCGCGCAATGGCGCCACGTCCGGATTTTCCAGCGCCCACTTCAGCGCCCGGTGCACGATCAAATCCGGATAGCGCCGTATCGGCGAAGTGAAATGCGTATATTCCTTCGTCGCCAGCGCAAAATGTCCCAGCACGTCCACCGCATAGCGCGCCTGCTTCAGCGAGCGCAGCATCAGGTACGAAAGAATCCGCTCTTCCGGCTTGCCCGCGATTTTTTCCGTCAAACGCTGATAATGCTGCGGTCGTATGTCCACTTCCTCCGTCGCCGGCATGGTCACACTCATCGGCTGCATGCGCCCACGTCCCCGCCCACCACCACCGCCGCCGCGATGCTCCCGGGCTTGCGGACGTCCGCGCCCATGCCGCACCACCACGCGCCGTTCCGCCAGATCTTCCACGCCCAACGAATATCCAAACGCGTGCGCCAGCTCTTCAAATTCCAGCACCTTCTTCGGATCAGGCTTTTCATGCACGCGATGCAGCGAAGCCACGCCGCGCTTTTCCAGATATTCCGCCACGGCTTCATTCGCCGCCAGCATGAATTCCTCGATCAATCGGTGCGCGATATTCCGTTCGCTGCGCACAATGCTCAGCATCCGCCCGTCAGCGTCAAACTCGATCACCGCCTCCGGCAAATCGAAATCAATCGAACCCCGCGCCCGCCGCCGTTTGTTCAGCAGCAACGCCAGCTCCTTCATCCTGTGAAATTCGTTCGCCAGCGGCGCGTAGCGCGCGCTCATTTCCGTGTCGCCTTCGATCACTTTGTTGACGGTCGTGTAAGTCATCCGCTCCGCCGAACGGATCACTCCCCGAAAAAATTCCGCCCGCACCAGCTTCGCCGCTTCGTCCAGCTCCATCACCACGCTCATCACCAGCCGGTCCACTTTCGGATTCAGCGAGCAAATCCCGTTGGAAAGCTCCTCCGGCAGCATCGGAACCGCGCGATTGGGAAAATAAACTGAAGTTCCGCGCAACCGCGCCTCGCGATCCAAACCCGAACCGCGCGCGACGTAATGCGCCACATCGGCGATATGCACCTGCAATTCGTAATGCCCGTTCGGCAACGCCTTCACATGCACCGCATCATCGAAATCTCGCGCCGTTTCACCGTCAATCGTCACAATCGGCAAATTCCGGAAATCGCGCCGCCCCGCAAGGTCGCTCTCCGCCACCTGCTTTTGCGTCGCTCGGGCTTCCTGTTGCACCTCGTCTGGGAAAATGTTCGGCAAATGATGTTTGCGAACAATAATTTCGACATCCACACCGATTTCGCCGGGCCGCCCCAGAATCTCAATCACCCGGCCCGCCGGAGCCAGTCCGCCCTTCGGAAAACGCGTCAGCTCCACATTCACCACCGCGCCATCCAGTTCCGGATAACGCGTTCGGCTGTTCGTAACGGCCCCACCGCCGCTCCCAGCCTCGCCAATTTTTTCCCGCAGTGCCGGCGTCAATTCCGCGCCCGGAGGAATGATCACTTCGTGCAAAATTCGCACGTCGTAAGGCAGCACCACATTTCCGTGCGGCCCGTAGCGAAACAATCCCACGATCGTCGGATGCTCGCGCGCCACGATCTGCACCACGCGGCCTTCCGCCCGCCCATCGGCACGCCGCCGTTCAATACGCGCCAGCACGCGATCGCCGTGCATCGCATCACCCAACCCATCGCGCCCGATGAATAAATCTCCCTCCACGCGCGGCATCGGCACGTCCGGCACCAGAAAAGCGTAACCGTCGCGATGCGCCACAATTCTTCCCGACACCAGATTCGGATCGCGCCCGCGTCCAGACGCGACACTCGACTTCGCAACGGATGCCGCGCGCGGTGCATCGCCGACCACCGTGCTCCCAGCGCCAACCGAACCAGCGGCTGCATCTGCGCCCGCCGTCTCCCGCTCGAATGACCCGCTCGCCGCAGCCACATTCGCAGCGCGCACTCGTTTCTCCGCAGCAGCCTGCCCGGCCGCTTCCTTCTTCGAGTGCTTCGTCCCAGCCAGCCGGAATCTTCCGCCCTGCGTTTCCTCTACATCACCATGCTTTTTCAGCTTCTTCAGCACGCGCGGCAAATAGCGTCGTCCGCGGTGCTTCAACCCCATCCCATGCGCAATGTGCCGGATGCTTGCCGGCTGCGAAAGCGTCGCCAGATGCGCCAGCACCAGCTCCGGGGTAACGTCGTCTGCGATGGTCGCTTCTCGCGGTTCGTCGGAATGGCGTTGGCTGGGTGTCATGCGGTCACGCACAGGCTAACGGATTTGCGCGCGCGTGGCAAAATTTGCTTTCGCTGTGCCGCGCGGTATTTCAACGGCAGCAACCATGTCACGGCTGATCGAGCTCCCGTTCGGACAGATCCAGCACCACGATCTTGCCGTCCGCTTCCCGCTCCAGCGCCGGCGCGTACTGGCGCAACTCCTCGCGTCTCCACCAATTTCCGGTCTCGCGCTTCGTGCGCATGTCCGTGAACCAATATTGATAAATCACCGTGCGCACCTCGCGCGGCGGAGCGCTGGCAAATGGGTTGCTCGCAAACAATGCCAGCACGTCCGGCTCGTTTTTCAGCAAGCGCTCTTCTGTCCACACCACAAAACGCGATTGCTGCCACGATCCCAGCGACGCAAACCACAAATTCCATTCAAAGCGCGGCTGATACGGCGCGTAAATTCCCGGCGCTTTATCAATCGCCTGCGGCTTGTAACGAAACGGGTACGCGATCCAGGTTTTCCCGTCGAGCGAACCCTGAAATTCGATCTCATAACGTTCGTGCGTCATCACCGCGAACAATCCATAAGAATTTGCAATTCGAAACGGCTCCAGCGCCCGCACCGGTGCCTCCGGAAGCGGCAGTCCGGGCATGAACATCCACAGCAGCAGCGCCGTCGTGGAATAGAAAACCAATCCCAGGCACGCTCCGGCAAACAGCCTGCGCAGCGGCGTGAACCTTTCGCGCCATTCCGCGCGAGCGCTCTGGCGTTCCGGCGCGCCAGCTCGCGCTCCAGTCCCACTAGCCGCAGCCATCGCGCTCTTTCCACGGATCAACTCGCGCAAACGCAACGGCAAGATCCATTCCAGAAATCGGTCGTCCAGCAATAGAACGCCCAGCAGCAGCACCAGATAATTCAGAAACGTATAATTCGCCGTAGCAATAATTGAAATCTCAAAAGGCGTCACGATAAAAAAGCACGCCATGCGAAACCGCCTCGGCAGAAACAGCATCCACACAATCAGCAGTTCCACCACCAGCGTGTAACCCGTCGCCGCAGCGTGAAACCAGTGCGGCAGATGCTGCACATACCATCCAATCCATGTCGGCAACGGCCCATTCTGGTAGTAATCGTCCATCGCGGTGAAATTCCGCCACGCCAGATCCCCGCTCCCGATTTTCGCCACGCCTGATTCGAAATAAATCCGGAACCATTCCCACTGCAGCAGGAAAAGGCTCGCGCGCGAAGGCGGATTTAGCTCTCCCAACTTCGGCCGCAATCCCGGCGGCGCGAAAAATAGCGCGATAAATCCCGCCTCCAGCAGCATGCCGTCCGATTGATATCCCGAAAAATCCCGCGCCACGCTCACAAACGAAACAAAACACAGAAAGCAAATCAGCAGCCCTGCCCGTGGCCACAAATTCAGCGCCACCAGCAGCGACGCAACGAGCCCCACCCAGCACAGCGTCATCAGCGCACCGTTGCCCGCCCCAAACCACAGCAAAGTCGGCGCGGTCCAGTAGCTCTGCAAGTGCAGCGCGGCATTAACAGCTTGCAGATAATCCGCCGCCGGCAGGATTCCGTTTGGACCGATTAGTCCCTTGATCTGGAACAGCAGCGAATAAAACGCGGAAAAATAAATCAACCCCAGCACGCGCAGAAAAATCCATCGCGGCCACAAATGTCCCGGCCGTTTCTCGGTGATTGGCTCCGGCCCCAGCAGCCAATTCACCACGCCTTGAAAAATCCCTTCGTCCATGGCCTGCGATTATACGGCGAAAGTTTGCGGCACTCCGGAAAGTTCGGCACCCAAGGCAAGAAAAGTTCGCATCCAGCTTCAGCCTATTTAGAGGAAACGCCTTTATCAGGACGCGTCAGCTTCAAAAAACTCGGCGCTCGCGGCACCTCGCCAATCGCCTCTCGCCCTTCCGCCAATCCAATTAAAAATTCCTGTGTATTAAATCGAAATCCGTTCCGCGAATGCATCGCCGAACCAGCCTCTCCCGCGCGCACGTACCGCCCATCCGCCAGCAATATTCTCGTCTTCTCAGTATCCGCCAGATACGGCTCGATCACCTCGCCAAATACTTGCTTGCACAATTCCGCGTCGCGCAACTGGAACATCACCTCCACGCGCTCATAAATGTTCCGGTGCATCCAATCCGCGCTGCCCAGATACAGTTCGGTCTTCCCGCCGTTCCCAAAAACAAAAATCCGGCTATGCTCCAGAAATCGCCCAACCACGCTGCGCACCCGAATCCGGCTGCTGATCCCACGCACTCCCGGACGCAACGCGCAAGCCCCACGCACGACCAATTCGATCTGCACGCCCGCCTGCGAAGCCCGATACAGCGCTTGAATCGTCTTCTCATCCAGCAGCGCGTTCACCTTCGCGAAAATAAATGCCGGCCGGCCCGCCTTCGCATGCGCCGTCTCCCGCTCGATTAATTTCAAACAGCTTTTCCCCAAGTTCAACGGTGCCACGAGCAGCGGCTCGTAGTTCGGCCGCTCCGAATAAGCCGTTAAATAATTGAACACGTGATGCACCGCGTGGGTGATATGCGTGTCGCTCGTCAGCAAGCTCAGATCCGTGTAGTAACGCGCCGTAGAAGGATTGTAATTTCCCGTACCCAGATGCGCATAGCGCCGGATCTGTCCGTCGCTCTCCCGTCGCGCGATCAACGCAAGCTTGCAATGCGTCTTCAGCCCCGACACTCCGTAGAACACTTGCACGCCAGCTTCCTGCAAATTGCGCGCCCAGCGAATGTTGGAAGCCTCGTCAAACCGCGCCTTGAGCTCCACTACCACGGCCACTTCTTTCTTGGCAGCCGCTTCAATCAGCGCCCGCACGATCGGCGAATTCTCGCTGGTGCGGTACAAAGTCTGCTTGATGGAAAGCACATCCGGATCTTTCGCCGCGCTCTCAATAAACCGCACCACCGCCGAATACGAATCGTAGGGATGATGCAGCAGCAAATCGCGTTTGCGAATCCGCTCAAAGAGCGAACTCGCCCCAGGCTTCAGCTCCAGCTCCCGCGGCACAAACGGCTGAAATTTCAAATCTGGACGCGGCGCCTGATCATATAAATACGAAATGCGCGCCAGGTTCGGCGGCCCGTCCACGCGAAAAATCTGCCACGGCGCCAGCCGAAAATTCGCCACCAGCCGGTCAATAATTTCCTGGTTCGCGCTCGCCTCGATTTCCAGCCGCACCGCTTCGCCTTTGCGCCGCCGGTGCAGTTGCGCGTCCACCGTATCCATGATGCTGCGCGATTCTTCCTCTTCCAGATACAGATTGCTGTTGCGCGTCACGCGAAACGCCGCGGCCGACAGCACTTCGTACCCGTGATACAAACGGTTCGCAAACGCCTGGATCACATCGGATAAAAACACGTATTCAATCGTCCCATCTTTCGCCGGCAACAACACCAGCCGCGGCAACGCGCGCGGCACCGTCACCACTCCCAGATAAATCTGGCCGCCACGCCGCTTGCGTTTCAGCAAAAATGCCAGGCACAGCGCTTTGTTCAATACGTGCGGAAAAGGATGCGCCGGGTCCACCGTCACCGGTGTCAACAGGGGTTCCACCGACTTGATGTAATAATTCTCAATGTACAAGCGCGCCGCGGGACCCAGCTTCTTCCAGCTCACCACGCGAACCGATTCCGCCGCGAGCGCCGGCAGCAATTCTTCACGCCAGCAGTCGTATTGCGCCTTCACGAAGCTGTGAATTATTTCCGGCAGCTCCTTCAGCACTTCCGCCGGTGCGCGGCCATCCGGACCCGGCTCGCAATTTCCGTGTTCCACTTGCTGCAGGATACCCGCCACGCGCACCTCGACGAACTCATCCAGATTGCTCGCGGTAATTGCCAAAAATTTCACCCGCTCGAGCAGTGGATTCTTCCCGTCACGCGCCTCTTCCAGCACTCGGTCGTTGAATCGCATCCACGAATGGTGCTGGTTGAAAATGTATTGCGGGTCCGCTACATCGTTGTTTTTCATGACGTCCTTGCAGCCCAAAATCATATCGCAATCGTGTTACAGCCGTGTTACCAAGCGCCCCTCACCGTGATGCTGCCTTCGTAGCGCCGGCCTGCCTGCCGGTAGGCAGGCGTCTCGCCGGCTCTTTGCACTTGAATTTGTAATTCGCCCCAGGCCAGAGGTCTTCGTCGGTCTTAATCCGCTATTTCGTGTTAGGATTTTCCGCCCGAACGATTCCGGCGTCGTTTAAGAGGTAAATCGAATTTGACGTTTGTCCCGTACGCATTTCTGGCTCTCGCCGCCATCCCTTTCATCTACTATCTGCTCTCCCTCTACAGCACCGTCCGCTATTTCCGCACCTCCCGTAGCGACGCAGCTCCAAATTCGGATTTTACGCCGCCTGTCAGTTGCCTGAAACCTATCAAGGGCCTCGACGCCGAAGCCTATGAAAATTACGCCAGCTTCTGCCTTCAGGATTATCCCGATTACGAATTAGTTTTTTGCGTGGATCCCGGCGATCCCACGCTCCCCGTGCTCGAAAAACTGATTCGCGATTTTCCCCAGCGCCGCATCCGCCTTCTATTCGGCTCCGGCCGCGATGCAGTGAACGACAAAGTCGCGCGCCTCACGCGCCTGGTCGCTGAAGCCGAGCACGATTATTTCGTCATCACCGATAGCGACGTGCGCGTCGGACCCGATTATCTGCGCACCGTCATCTCGCCCTTCCGCGATCCGCACGTAGGCGCTGCCACCTGCCTATATTCCGCTACCGAAGAAAGAAATCTCACCGAGCGGCTGCAATCCATCGGCATGATCTCCGATTTTTTCGCCGGCGTCATGGTCGCCTGGCAGCTCGACGGCATCAAATTCACCTTCGGCCAAACCATCGTCACCACCCGCAAAGCAATCGAGGGCTACGGCGGCTACCCCACGATCGAAGACCGCCCCGCGGATGACGTGTATGCCGGCCGCCTGGTCGCCGAGCAAGGCTACGAAGTAAAACTCCTGCCCTACGTCGTGCATTCCGTCGCGGATTTCGATTCTCTCCGCGAATTTCTCTACAAACGCCTGCGCTGGATGACGGTGATGCGTCTGATGCGTCCCTGGGGCCACCTCGGCCTCATTTTCACCTGGGGTTTGCCGTGGTCGCTCGTCGCCATCGCGATCCATCCTTCGCTGGGGGTGGCCGCCACATATCTCGGAATTTATTTATTCCTGCGCGTCATCATGACTTGGCTCATCGGCATCTGGGGAATGAAGCAACCACGCGTCTGGAAAAAAATGCCGCTCATCCCGCTGTGGGACGCCATTGCCTTCGCCATCTGGCTTGCCAGTTTCACCCGCCACACCATCCGCTGGCGCGGCATCAACTATTATTTGCGCGAAGGCAAACTCACCGCCGTAGCGCCACGCAACGCATCGAGCGTTTCGCGCTAAAAAATTTCCTATTTCGCATTACAGCGGGAGTCTCACTCTTTTCTAGCCACTAGCCACTCATCACTAGTCCACTGCCTTTATCGCCGAACCACGGTCACCGCGAGTGAGTCCGCCTTGCTCTGCCTCCTCTGCGTCTCAGCGGTAATCTTTTAGCGTAGCGTCCCCCTGGTGCCGCAATCGTCGTTTCGGTTTCTCCGCCTAATCGAGTAAAATAATTTGTATACCATGACAACAAATCCTCATTCATTTACCGTTAACTCGTTGCATCCTCCCGCCCTTTCGCCAGCTCGGTTCCGCATCGCATGACGTCATCCCCGGGCTTGCACCTGAAAACTTTCATCCTGATATTCTTGATGATCATGTTCGGCCCGCTCGGCCAGGTTTCTCTCAGCAAAGGCATGAAGACCATCGGCGCCATTTCGTTGCATCAACCCGCGGACCTGCTCCACGTCTTCTTACAAATTCTCCAGTCGCCGTTCATCTGGCTCGGCATCCTGCTCCAGCTCATGTTTTTCGTATGCTATTTGCTGGTTTTGTCCTGGGCTGATTACAGTTTCGTTCAACCCGCCGGCTCCATCGCCTACGCCGTCGTCGCCCTGCAAGCACACTTCATCCTGAAAGAACCGATTTCGCCGTTGCGCTGGGCCGGCGTATGCGTCATTTGCCTGGGAGTTCTGATCGTGGGCCACACTTCGCCGCGCACCACGGAGCAAATATAATGGCTTGGGAAACTGTGCTTCTGGTTTTGATCGTCTTCGCCGGCACCGCCGGTGAACTCTGCGTCACCCGCGCGATGAAAACCATCGGCGAAGTTCGCGATTTCCGCCCCAGCTCGCTGTTGCGCGTCATGTTCCGCGCCATTCAAGTTCCCTGGATGTGGCTCGGCGTCGCGCTGATGGCCGTCGCATTCTTCTCACTGCTCGGCGCGCTCTCCATGGAAAATGTCAGCTTCGTAGTGCCTGTCACGGCCCTCAGCTATGCTGCCGGAGCACTCGGCGGCCAGTTTTTTCTCGGGGAACGCGTCTCACGCCGCCGCTGGCTCGGCGTTCTACTCGTCTGCATCGGCGTAACCCTGGTTTTCCTCGGCAGAAAATAGCCGCTGCGCAACCAATTCGTAGCGCCGGCCTGCCGGTAGGCAGGCGTCTCGCCGGCTCTTTGCCGTTGAATTTGTAGCGGCCGCCTGCTTTTGATTTTTTAGGCGGGCGTCTTTGAAGTTGACTTGGACTTCATCAGTTGCTCTTGCAGCACGGGTTTCGCATCGTCCGCGCCAAACCTGTAACCGCTCCGCCGCATCTATAATGTGGACGATGCGCTAAACTCTCGCTACGATTGATGGAAGCAAAACACCGAGGAGTATTGGAATTTGTGCGGCATTGCCGGCTTCACTCATAAAAATTGGTCGCCCGATTCAGACCGCATCCGGCGCGCCGCGGCGACTCTCGTCCATCGCGGCCCAGACCAGCAAGGCGTCTTCCAATCCGAAATCTGCTCTCTCGGCGCCACTCGCCTGAAAATTATTGACCTCGAAGGCGGCGACCAGCCGATCTTTTCGCCGAATGGCGACGCCGTAATCGTCTTCAACGGTGAAATCTATAATCACCTGGAATTGCGCGCCGAACTCGAATCGCTCGGCCATCGTTTCAAATCGCATTCCGACACCGAAACCGTTCTGCACGCCTTTCTCGAATGGGACACGCAATGTTTCTCCCGCCTGCGCGGCATGTTCGCCATCGCCCTCTGGACTGAATCTTCCCGACGCCTGGTAATTGCCCGCGATCGCCTCGGCATCAAACCGCTCTACATCGCGCATCTCGGCCACGATTTATTGTTCGGCTCGGAGCTGAAGGCTCTCTTCATTCATCCCGAACTTGCCCGCCGCCTCAGCCTCGCACGGCCTCGATTGCTACCTGTCTTTGAACTACGTCCCATGCCCCTGGACGCTAGTGGACGGAATCGAAAAACTCGCGCCCGGAAACTGGCTCGAATGGCGTGACGGAAAAATCCGCGGAGGCAGCTACTGGAAGCTGCCGTTCGAAAATCCGCGCAACTGGACTCTCGACTCCGCGAAAGAAGAGCTCGACTCGCTGCTCCAAAAATCCACGCGGGAGCACTTGCTTTCCGACGTGCCTCTCGGCGTCTGGCTCAGCGGCGGCGTGGATTCCTCCACCATCCTGCACTATGCCGCGCAAGTTTCGACCTCGCGCCTGAAAACTTTCTCCATTTCATTTCGCGGCCGTAGTTTCGATGAAAGCGAATACATCCGCCAGGTCGTCAACCACTATCAGACCGAGCACGAAGAATTGGATCTCACGCCCGACGAAGATCTAGCCGGCGCCATCGCCGAGTTCGCCTACTACTCCGACGAACCTACCGCCGACGCCGGCGCCCTTCCCGTTTGGTTCCTCTCCAAAATGTGCAAACGCCGCACCACCGTAGCCCTCAGCGGCGAAGGCGCCGACGAATTCTTCGGCGGCTATCTCACCTATCGCGCCAACGCTCTCGCGCGCGGCGCCAGGCACCTGCCCGCATCCGCCCTGCGTCTCGCGCTCCAAGCCATCAGCCACTGGCCCGTCTCCGACGACAAGATCAGCCTCGAATACAAACTGAAACGCTTTCTCGAAGGCTGCACCATGTCGCCCGAACGCGCCCACGTCTTCTGGAACGGCACCTTCTCCGATAAAGAGAAGCAAGCGCTGCTGAAAACCCAGCTGCCCAACGCGCTAAACGGAATCCTCGGCGAGCTGCGCCCAAAATTCACAGCAGCGGGAGATCCGCTCGCGCCCTTCCTCTGGTTCGATCAAAAATATTATCTTCCCGGCGACATCCTCACCAAAGTTGACCGCATGAGCATGGCGCACTCCGTCGAAGTCCGCCCGCCGTTCCTCGATCATCGCATCGTGGAATTCGCCGCCACGCTCCCCGCGTCCCTGAAAATCCAAGGCTCGCGCCAAAAATTTATTCTCAAAGAGCTTATGAAAAATAAGCTGCCTCCAGCGGTACTCACGCGCAAAAAAGTCGGCTTTGACATTCCCGCGCACGAATGGCTGCGCGGCCCTCTGCGCAATTTACTGACAGACACGCTGAACGCCGGCCTCGCCGATCATCCCGGCCTGTTCGAACCAAAAGCCGTGCAATCTCTTTTGCAAGCCCACATGGACAGACGTGCCAATCTGGGTTATCACCTGTGGGGCTTGCTGATTCTTTTCCTATGGATGAAAGAATGGCGGATTCAAGCAGCACCCTCTCCGGCCAGCCATTATTCGGCCCCGGAAAGAACTGGTATCTCTACCTAATCGTCTTACTCTTCGCCGGAGCGATTTACGTGGGCTGCATCGTTTCTCCGCCGTCCCTCATGGACGACGTTGACTCCGTGCAGGCGCAAATCGCGCGCAATATGCTCGTCTCCGGCGATTGGGTAACCGCTCGCCTCGACGGCGTCCCCTATCTCGAAAAGCCTCCGCTCATCTATTGGACTATCGCGCTTTCCTACAAAGTTTTCGGCGTGCACGATTGGTCCGCTCGCATTCCGATGGCGCTTTCCGCGCTCGCTCTTTGCTGGGTCACTGCGGCTTTCGGCGTGTGGGCTTTCGGTAAACGCGCCGGATTTTACGCGGGCTTATGCATGGCCACCTGCGTCGGACTGTTTCTATTCACCCGCGTTCTGATTCCAGACGTGATGCTCACCTTCACCACAGCTCTCGCCATGTGGGCCTTTCTGCGCGCCATTGACGCCGAAGAACCTCGCCCGCGACTCTGGGCCTTTCTCTTCGCCGCAAGTCTAGGCGCCGGCCTGCTGCTGAAAAGTCTGATCGCTGTCGTTTTTCCCGTCGGTGCCGCGATCGTCTATCTTCTTCTCGCGCGTCAGATTTTTTCCTGGAACGTCTGGAAACGTCTGCATCCCTTTAGCGGCACGCTCGTCATTCTGCTGATCGCGGCTCCCTGGCACATTCTCGCCACGCTGCGCAATCCCCCCTATTTCGTATTCACCCTGCACAGCGGCCCCAATTCCTATCACGGATTTCTCTGGTTCTTTTTCATCAACGAGCAACTGCTCCGTTTTCTAAATATGCGTTACCCGCGCGATTACAATACCGTCCCGCGCCTCTACTTCTGGCTATTCCATTTGATCTGGCTGTTCCCCTGGAGCGTTTACCTCCCAGCCGTCGCGAAGCTTTCCTTCAAACCAATTGACCGCGCCGGCCGCGCGCGCCTACTCTCTCTCTGCTGGCTCGGCTTCGTCCTGATCTTCTTCACGTTCTCCACCACCCAGGAATATTACTCGATGCCGTGCTACCCCGCGCTGGCGTTGCTCATCGGCTCTGCAATGGCCGCGGAAAATGTTTGGGTCCGCCGCGGAACTCGCGCGCTAGCCGTCATCGCCGCCTGCGCGGCCATCGCGGCCTTCGGCATTTACTGGAACGTGCGCAACCTCCCCGCTCCCGGCGATATTTCCTCCGCGTTGTCCCGCAATCCCAAATCGTACAGCCTCTCCCTCGGACACATGCTCGACCTCACCCTCCCATCCTTCGCCTATCTGCGCACTCCGCTGCTCCTCGCATCAATCGCATTTCTCGTAGGCGCGCTGGGCAATCTTCGCGCGCATGGCCAACGCGCTTTTCTTGCCTCCGCGCTAATGATGGTTCTGTTTTTCCACGCCGCTCGCATGGCCATGGTCGTGTTCGATCCGTATCTTTCCTCGCGCCCAATTGCCGAAGTGCTGCTGAAATCACCCGAGGGCGCTCTGATCGTCGAGCGTCACTACTACCCGACCTCCTCGATCTTTTTTTACACCGATCGCACCGCCCTGCTCCTGAACGGCCGCGTTTTAAACCTCGAGTACGGTTCAAATGCTCCCGGCGCCGCGGACGTTTTCATTGACGACGCAAAGTTCGCAACTCTCTGGACCACCGAACCGCGCTTCTATTTGGTCTGCGCCCAAACCAGCCTCCCCCGCCTGCAAAATCTGGTAGGCGCCGCAAACCTGGACATCGTCGCCCAAAGCGGCGGCAAACTCCTGCTAACAAATCATCCGCTGCCTGCGCCGGCCCCGTCCGCTCCGCAATCTGGTTCGTAGGGGCACGGCATGCCGTGCCCGCATTGCTGCACTGTCAACGCAAAGTAGAAATGTCCGGTTTTTCGCCAGATAGAAATGTCCGCTTCCAGGGTCTTCGCCAAGGGTGCTCGGCTGGCACATGGTATTTGGGTTTGATTTTGTTTGTGGGTTTCGGTGTTGGTCCCGCAAGTCCTGCAGGCCGTAGGCCGGAAGGACTTGCGGGTGGCCGCGGCGGTTCGGGGCAGGGGCGCAGACGCAGATAGCGGCCGCGGTAGCGCAACCAGTGGCTTCCATCCAATCGTCGTTCGATCTCTACGGCAGCTCCACGAAGTCCCGCGCAAACTTCTTCCCGCACGACTCCCCAACGATTTCCGTCCCAGCTGACGGTGTGGTCCTGAGCCACCCGGCGCGCTGCGCGCACACTCAAGATTTCCTCCAAGCGATGCTCCGCTCCCAGCCGTCGATGGGCATTGCGCGGGTGGCGTGGCGCCACGGTGAAGCGCTGCTCCCACTGGGGAAGAAAGCGCGTCTCCAAAAAGTGATTCGCAGCCTGGAGGTTGTCGATCCCCGCCAAGCGCATCTCCTTCACCAGACGATCCTGCAGAGTTTCAAACAACCTCTCGATACGCCCTTTCGCTTGCGGGCTCTGGGCCGCGATCCATTCGATTCCCAATTCGTGCAACGCCCGCCCGTACTGCGTTCGCAGCGGCTCTCCCCGGAGTTGTTCGGGAAGCGGCGCAGGGCCGGACTTTTGAAAGATGCTGTTTTTATCGGTGTACTGGGCCAGCGGACGTCCATAGCGCCGTAACCATCCCTGCAGGGTGCGCAAGTTTTCTTCCGTGGTGTCGTGCTCGGTGAACCGTCCCCAGATGCGACTGGTGGCATCATCAATCAGCGCGATCAGATGGCAAGCCGGACCGCGCTCCTCCAGCCAGCGAAACGGCGAGCTATCCTGCATCACTAGCTCCCCGAAACTGGCTCTGCGCTCGCGCCACACATGCACGGCTTTGGCGCGCTGGGAGCGCGGGCGCCACAAGGCCGCTCGGGTCATCCATTTCCGCAGCGTCTCCCGGCTCACCGGAAAACCATCCTGGGCCAGATGTTCGGCGGCCAGCGTGGGCCCGAAATCGCTATAACGCTGACGTAGCCGCGCCAAAATCTTCTGCTCCAACCGCGCTGCCAGCTTGCGGTTCGAGGGCCGGCCCCGTAGTCCGTGAACCAAGGCAGCATCCCCGCGCTGACGAATCCGCAGCAACATTCGCCGCACCTGGCGGTCGCTCACTTTCAGCCGCGGCGGCTGCCCGCTGCGTCAGCTGCTTCTGCCGTACCTCGTGCAACACCTTCAATCGATCCCGCTCTCGTTGGTTCAAGGCGATGCGCTCCGTTTCCATTGGCCCCTCGGCCACCCATGAAACCGGACATTTCTACTTTGCACAAACCGGACATTCTCACTTTGCGGCGACACCCGCATTGCTGCACTCGCCATCTACCACCAAGAACGGTAAGATATAAAGCCGTTCGGTCGCAGCAATTCATAGACGCCAACAGCGCCTGCCTAGCATCAAACGGCAGCGGTGAAAAGAAAATGAAATTTGTAGAACTCGCGGAGGAAGCATGAAGATTGCAGTCCTAGGTGGAGACGGATACTGCGGTTGGGCCACCGCCCTCTATTTGTCCAAACAGGGTCACGAAGTCGCTATCGTGGACAACTTCGTCCGCCGCCAATGGGATCACGAACTGGGCGCGCAAACTCTCACTCCCATCCGCCCGCTCTCTGACCGCCTCAGCGCCTGGCACCGCCTCACCGGCCGCACCATCGAATCCTACGTGGGCGATATCTGCGACTACGAATTCCTCAGCAATATGATCAAAGATTTCGAACCCGAATCCGTAGTCCATTTCGCCGAACAGCGCTCCGCGCCCTACTCCATGATTGACCGCGGCCACGCCGTCTTCACCCAGGTCAACAACGTAGTCGGCACTCTGAACCTTCTCTTCGCTCTGCGCGAACTCCAGCCCGATTGCCACCTCGTGAAACTCGGCACCATGGGCGAATACGGCACTCCGAACATTGACATCGAAGAAGGCTATATCGCCATCGAGCACAACGGCCGCAAGGACGTGCTTCCATTTCCCAAGCAGCCCGGCTCCTTCTACCACCTCTCGAAAGTACACGACAGCCACAACATCATGTTCGCCTGCAAAATCTGGGGCCTGCGCGCCACCGATTTGAACCAGGGCGTGGTGTATGGCACCATCACCGATGAAGTCGCGCTCGATGAAGCGCTCATCAACCGTTTCGATTACGACGAAGTTTTCGGCACCGTGCTAAACCGCTTCTGCGTCGAAGCCGTCATCGGGCACCCGCTCACCGTGTACGGCAAAGGCGGCCAGCGCCGCGGCTTCCTCGATATTCGCGACACGGTGCGCTGCATCGAAATCGCCTGCCAGAATCCCGCTGCACGCCACGAATGCCGCGTTTACAATCAGTTCACCGAAAGTTTTTCCATCATGGATATCGCCGGAATCGTCCAGGCCGCTGCAAAGAAAATCAACCTATCGGTCGAGATCAGCCATCTCCCCGACCCGCGCGTCGAAGCCGAAGATCACTACTACAACGCCAAGCACTCCAAGCTGATTGACCTCGGCCTCCAGCCGCATCTGCTTTCAGACACCATGCTCGATTCGCTCCTGAAAGTCGCCGTTAAATACCGCGACCGCATTGACAACTCCTTAATCCTCCCCAGCGTCAACTGGCGCAACGCCCGCAACAATTACCGCGAACGCGCCAAATCTTCCACCACCGCGAAACCAGCGGCGTCCCAGCTGAAAAAAGTCGGAGTCTCCACCGACTAACCGCGCCTTTAGTAGCGCAGGCTAGTCCTGAGAGCCCGCCGGTGGCGGGGTCGAAGGGCGTCCCGCCGGCTCTTTGCAGTTGAATTTGCCGTTGCATTTGTAGCGGCCGCCTGCTTTTTCTTTTCAGGCGGGCGTATTTGAATTTGCCCTTGAATTGGAACGTGAATTTGCCGGCACCGGTCCCGCACAATCGAACCGGCCTCGCCATTGGTACTAATGCGCACGCGACTTCCCGTACGGCTAGAAACACCACTACCAATTCGGGAATCGCTGCGAGCTACGATGGTGCCCGAGAGAGGACTCGAACCTCCACTCCCTTGCGAGAACTAGCTCCTGAAGCTAGCGCGTCTGCCAATTCCGCCACTCGGGCATTTTAGAATGAACAACTTACAGAGGCTATGATTAAACTCCCACCAAACTCCCACCACGAGATTTGCGGGCCGCCTTACGCAAAGCTGGGAGTGCGCGTGCAATCTTGACAGGCGTCCGCGACCGTTGCAATTGTTTCCCGGCGTCGAGCACGTCATCGTGACTCACGATGTTGTACCTTTCAAAGACCGAGCGGTCGTTGTGGCCGCTGATTTTCATCGCGACACCCTCGGCGATTCCTGCCTTGCGTAGATTGCGAACGGCAGACCGACGCAGATCGTGAATAAGTAGACCGTCGATGCCAGCTTCGGTGCAAGCCTTCGAGAACGCCGCCTGCATAGTTCGCTTCGTCGGGAATACTCGGCCCTCGCGGCTCAGCAGCGCCATCAACAGTTTGACCAGTTCCGGTACAAGAGGAAGTACACGGCTCTGGTCATTCTTTGTCTCGCCACCTAGCAAGGTGATTTTTGCGCCGTCAAGGTCAACGGCAGGCCACTCGATCCGTTCCGCTTCCCCGACACGTACGCCCGTAGTGTAGAGCAATAGCAGCATCGGCTGCAAGCGTGACGGCATCGCGTCAAAAAGCTTTTGGAACGCCTCGGATGGAAGAAACCCAGAGCGCGACTTACCTGGAAGCAACGAGAACCTTGGCACATTCGTTAGCTTTCCAGTGTCTCGGGCGAGATTGAACATCCGCCGCAGCAATCGTAGCGAATTATTGGTGGCGTCGTTCGATATGTTTGCACGACGGCGGGCTGCGATAAATGCCCTCGCGGCGTCGTGGTCAATACGGTTCACTTTCCATCCAGTAAAGAAATCATCGAGAGCCGTTTGGGGATATAGATACGGCGTGCCATTCGTATGATGGCGAAGGCTCTTGTGCTGCTGCTCGGCGTAGTATGCGAGCAAATCATCGCGCAACACCTCGTATGTTAGACCCTGCGTCTGTGGCTTGGCCTTCTCGCCACGCTCGCTCGCGCCCATCCACTCGCGCAACTTGGCTTCCGCCTCGGCCTTGGCGGATGTGCCAGTGCTTTTTCGGAAGCGTTGTCCGTTCACGTAGTATTGCGCAACCCAGGACTCCGACTTTGGGACGCTCTTGATTTTCCCGTTCTCATCCTTCACTCGTTTGTACTCAATGAAAAGCCCGCCCTGTCGAGTGTCGCGCTTCTTCGGCATGAGTGCTTCACCTCTGCGACGATTCTCCCACCACGAATCTAGCGAGACGATGGTACGGAAGTACTCCCACCAAAAAGCTAGGTGTCGTAAACATTTCTAAAGATTTCTTGCGGATTGAGCTTGACAGTACCAGGGCCTTTCGTAGTACTCTACTACATGAGTAACGTTTGGCATTAAGAGGCGTGAACGACGCCAGCAACCGAGGGGTTCGCAACGAATCTCCGCGGTGCTCAGTAATGATGCGGCTCCTACGGAGCAAAAACGTCGGAATCATTTCCCCCTGCTGCTGCTCACAGTAGGCACTCAATTCAATAGGATTGGAGTGTCTTATTATGGCTAGCAAAACCTCGTCTGCAGCGGCGGTGCCAGAATTCTCTCAGCTCCCCGCACCCC